>CAVVTE010000014.1:0-28345 GCA_963751075.1 uncultured Chloroflexia bacterium
CGCGGGTGCCGCCCGCCGTCCCGTTACTTCCGCGGCCGCATCGGTGTCGTGATCACCCCGTCAGACCAGACCTACCACCAATGGGAGCAAGACACATGGTCACACCGATCACGCACAACTGCAGGCGTGTCCTTGGCGCTGCGGCCGCGACGTTGGCGGCCGGCGGCTCGCTCTAGCCGGTGCAGCCGAGCTCCGGTCCAGCACGCCCGTAGAAGGAGTCCATCCGATGTCAGACCGTGTGCTCGAAGAAACCCCGTCCCGTCTGCGCACGCTCGTCCGATCGATCGTTCACCATCTGCCTGGTGACGCCGGTGAGCTACCGGTGAGGGGCACCTGCCCTCATTCGCAGGGGCCACCGGCTGGCTGAACACCAACCCCCTGACTCCCGAGGGGCTGCGGGGCCGGGTCGTCCTCGTCGACTTCTGGACCTACACCTGCGTCAACTGGCTGCGCACCCTGCCTTACGTCCGCGCCTGGAACAAGAAGTACGCGGCCCAGGGGCTGACACCATCGGCGTCCATACGCCGGAGTTCGACTTCGAGCACGACGTCGCCAACATCATCGCCCAGGCCCACGCCCTCGACGTGCCGTACCCGATCGCCGTCGACAGCGACTATGGCGTCTGGCGGACCTTCGACAACCACTACTGGCCGGCTGTCTACATCGCCGATGCCCAGGGCCGGATCCGCTACCACCACTTCGGCGAGGGCGAGTACGCGATGCAGGAGATGGTCATCCAGCAGCTCTTCTCAGGGCCGGAGCGGAGAACGTGGCACCGGAGCTGGTCTCCGTCGACCCGGTGGGACTCGAAGTGGCGGCCGACTACCAGACCTTGCGCTCCCCGGAGACCTATCTGGGCTACGGCCAGGCGACCGCGATGGCCTCGCCGGACGGCCTCCAGGCCGATGAACCACATGACTACACCTCGGCAACGGCCTTGCGTCTCAATCAGTGGGCGCCGGCGGACCCCTGGTCGATCTCGCGGCGCGCCGCCACGGCGACAGCGCCGAACGCTCGGCTTGCCATCCGCTTCCAGGCCCGCGATGTGAACCTCGTGATGGGACCGGCAGAACGCGGCACCACGATCCCTTCCGGGTGTACGTAGATGGCCAGCCAGCAACCGGCGCGCATGGAACGGACGTCGATGCCGACGGCACTGGTACCGTCGCTGAGCAGCGGACCTACCAACTGATCCGTCAACCGGCTCCGATTGCCGAGCGCGTCGTCGAGATTGAGTTCCTCGACCCGGGCGTCGAGCTCTTCTGCTTCACCTTCGGCTGATCGGTGGCCGTGGCGATGCATCAAGAACGCCACTTGCGGCACCAGACGCAACGTTTACCGAGAATCGTCAAACGCAGGTGCCGAAGCGGTCATCAACATCGCAAATACCCCACGAAAGGAGTCTCGAATGAGCTGGTCACTTCCGCTGGTGCGCGTACGAGGCATTGCGATCAAGGTCCACGTCACCTTCGTCCTCATCCTCGTCTGGGCGGTCTACTCCTGGGGCATCGCCACGGGGGCCGGGCTGCAAGGGGCGCTCTTCGGCGTCGTCGCGACGGTGCTCCTGTTCGTCTGCGTCACCCTCCACGAACTGGGCCACGCCTTCCAGGCCCTCAAGTACGGGATCGCGGTCGAGGACATCACCCTCCTCCCGATCGGCGGGGTAGCCCGCGTGCGGGTCCCCGAGAACGCCCGGCAGGAGCTCGCGATCGCCGTCGCCGGGCCAGCAGTCAACGTCGCGATTGCCTCCGTCCTGATCGCGATCGGGGCCCTCACCGGGACGACCGTCATTGACGACCCGACCGCGGTCTCCCGCGCGATGGGCACGGCGGACTGGAGCGCGCTCCTGCCGTACCTCACGGCGGCCAATATCGGGCTGGTCCTCTTCAACGCGATCCCGGCCTTTCCGCTGGACGGGGGCGGGTCCTGCGGGCGCTGCTGGCACTGCGGCTCGACTACGTGCGGGCGACCGCGATCGCGGTGGCGATCGGGCAGGGACTCGCCCTCCTCCTGGGGCTGCTCGGGTTCGCTAGCGGCAACTATTTCCTGATCCTGATCGCCATCTTCGTCTGGTTCGGGGCTTCGCAGGAAGGGGAGCAGGTCGCGCTGCGGCGGGCGCCCGGGGGCGCGACGGTCGGCCAGGCGATGAGCCAGCGGCCGCAGGTCCTGGCGGCCACCGACCCGCTGACGCACGCTGTCGAGCTGACGCTGAGCACTACCCAGGCGGACTTCCCCGTGGTTGAATCCGGCGGCCGCGTCGTCGGGTTGCTGACGCTCGACGATCTGCTGCGGGGGCTGCGTGACCACCCGGCAGCCACGGTAGGCGAGGCGATGCGTCGCCAGTTCCCGGTGGCGCGGCCGGAGGAGTCGGTCGCCGCCGCTCAGGGGCAGCTCGACGAGGGGCGCGTCCGCGCGCTGCCCGTCGTGCAGGCCAACGGCCGGCTGGCAGGCCTGCTCACCGCCGCCGACATTGGCGAAGCGTTCCGGCTCCTCGCGCCACGGTCGCAGGTGGGGACCAGCGGAGCTGGGGGGCAGACGGCGATGGAACAGGGCCCGTTCTAGACGGTATTCGGTGGTGACGTCACGTCCGGCACCATAATCGACTCGAGACAGGGGAGCATCGACAATGAGCATCTTCGACCATCTGCTTGGACGCCGACCCGAACCGCGCACCGACTCGCAGCGACGAGCCACACCTCATCTAACTGGCGTTGCTGAGGCTCCTCCGTCAGCGGGGCAGCTGACTGATGAACAGGCCGTCGAACGCTACCGGTACTTGTTGCGCACCGCTCCTCCGGAAGCAATCGAAGTGGCGCACGCTGAGGCCTTCGCGCAGCTCACCACCGAGCAGCGCCGTCTGGTGCTGGCGGGGTTGAGCAGCGATCTGCCTCCTCAGGAGCGGACGAACCGCGACGACCCGCAATCGCTCGCCCGGATGGCGACACGCGCCGAGTTACGCCAACCCGGGACGCTGGAGCGCACCTTTGGCGGCATGAATGCCAGCGGGACAGGGATCGGTCTCGGCGGATTCTTGGCCGCCGACTTCCTCAGCACCATCGCCGGCGTCGTAATCGGCAGCACCATCGCCGACGCGATCTTCAACGAAGGTGGGGACGAGCAGGGATACGCCGACGGCTCCGCGGCTGAGGACGGCCCGGGGACCGACGCGGCTGCTGCGGGGCATGACAGCGGCGACGCGGGATTCGACGCCGGTGGTGACGTTGGTGGCGGCGACTTCGGTGGCGGGGAGCTCTGAGTCCGGAGCCCCGGACTGGAGCCCGGCGGGGCGCGACGCGATGCGGAGAGTGCTGCGCTCGTTGGAGCGAGCACGGATCACGCCATTGCCACTCACCGTGCGACGGTGGAATGCGCGGGAGAAGACGTACGATGAAACGACAGTTGCACCAAGCACCGTACAAGTTGCTTCAGCAGGATGGCTACACGCCGGAAGAGGTGGCGGAGGTGCTGTGGGTCAGCATCGACGTCGTGCGTCACGCTGCCTTCACGGGAGAGCTACCCGCCCAGATCATCGAGCACGACATCATCAGTCTCAAGAGGGACGATGTCCTGGCCTGGTTGAGGGAGAGTGACGTGCCGGGGCGGAGGCCCTCCAGTTCCCGTCGTTGGTGGAAAGGGCAGGGACTGTGGCACCTGAGGGGTTCGGCGAGTTCTTCCTGGCCAGCGCCGGCACCGGCGGCGCCTTCGTCGGATTGCTCTTCGTGGCCATCTCGATTGGTCCGCAGCGCACCTTTGGCAACCCGGCGATGGCCGCGCCGCGGCAGCACCTCGCCGAGGCCACCTTCCTGGCGCTGGCCAATGGCTTCGTTGTCTCCAGCCTCGCCTTGATCCCTACCATCAATGTCGGATGGGTCGCCTTCGGCGGTGGAATGTGGGGGGCCGTGGCCGCGGCCTACCTTGCCTGGCGCTTCGCTCAATTCCACCGCCACGGCGCAAGGCGCGTGGCGCCGTGGCGGCACCTGCTACGCGTCGCGAGTCTGAGTCTCGTGGCGACCGTGGTCTATGTGATCGAGAGCCTGCTGGGTCTGCGCCTCATCGTGGAACCGTCAGATGAGTCCGCGTTCGGGTGGCTGGCCGTGATCATCATCGGCATCTATGCGCTGGGGATCGCTCGCGCCTGGACGCTGTTGGGAGACCCACAGTATGGGTGGAGCGGCTGGCTCAATCCGTTGCAGGACATGCCCGACCAAGTTGAGGCGGATGTCTTGAAGGACACCTCCTCGTAAGCGAGCTTCAGTTCTAGAACTGGTTTGATACGAGATACGCGTGGCCCGATTAGCCAGCTGGCGGCGCTCCTACTCGCCAGACCTCAGCGCTGCTCGGATGCTCTCCAGGTGGATATAGGGATGGGCGATCGGGTGGTGCTCCACTAAGAACTGGACGGTGACCGGTGCCCCCCAGTGCAGGTCGGTGGAGGCCACTCGGTCCAGCTGCTCGTCCGACAGCCCGCGGACCATCGTCGCCGCAGTGGCCACGTTCTCCCGGACGAGCGCGATGGCCGCCGCTTTGTCCACCCCAGCGTGGTGGTTCGCCTCCTCGCGGTTGTACTGTTTCACGACGTCCCAGGTCAGGTCCGGCATCCCGCCCTCGCTCGCCAGCGCGGTGATGTTCACGGCCTCGTTCGGGTAGGCCGCGCCGACATGGTGGACGAGGACACCAACGCTGCGCTGCTCATCCGGACACATCGTGGACCACTCGGCAGCGCTGAATCCCTCGACGGCGGCGATCAGCTCCGCCGCTCCTCGCTCCACCCGCTGGGCCAGTGCCTCTGCGCGTGCGCTCATGGCTGTTGTCCCTCCGTGCTGAAGGCCCAGCATACACCCGTCCGCCCGCAAGTCAATCGGGAGGCTCAAGCTCGGTCGCATCGGGCCGGGGTCTTACAACGCGCTCACCCACTACCGGACCCTCCCCCAATTCATTCGCTTGACAATGTCTCACCCCGGTACCAGATGACGCTGATGTTGGCAGGTTATCGGAACCGCTTTTCCCAAGGGGGCATGGAACGGCTGGACTCGGAACGCTGCTACCCGCTTAGGCCGCCACTTCTCGCGCTGCATCGACTGCCGTGAACCGCAGATCGACGGGGTCTACCTGTTCAGCTTGATCCACATCAAGGCGATGGTCGTCGACGACACGGTGGCCATCATCATGAACCAGGACGTCACAACATTGGGCTTGACGACGAACCGCGAAATCGGGGTGGTCACGAATCACCTCGACACCGTCCAGACCGCGATGGCTCTCTTCGAAGCGAATTGGACTAGGGGAGCGGAGCCTAACGATCAGGCTCTGTCCTGCCAACGCTCCCTAGCCACATCGTCACTGATTAAGCGAAGGACAAGGGATTCGGGGTCGTACCTGTGTACCCCAAGAGGATGGTGTCGTACATCCGCTCACCCAAATCTCTTCTGCTTGGTCGAAGACGCCGCTGTCCCTGTTATGGGTCGGCAGCCCACCGACCGCCTGCTGAGCGAGAACCGTCTCCGCGGTGCCGTACTTCTGCAAGCCAGCCATGGCAACGTTGACCCGGACGTTCTTGGCGCCCCATTGCGTCAGCTTCTTGAGCCCGTCTGGGTCCTTGACCGCCATCCTGCCAGTGCCGCGCACCGCGATCGATTTGAGATTCTTGCTCCCCATCACTGCCCCAGTGCCGGTGCGCCCCGGCGCCCGGGAGGTAAAGGTGATCGGGCAGGCGAATTTCACCATGTTCTCGCCGGCACGACCGATGGTCATCGTTTGCATCTTGCTGTCTCCAAGCTCAGCCTGGATGGTGTCCTCGAACGTGCCGGTGCCCAAGCCCTAGTATCGGGAGGCATCGCGCAACTCGTATTGCCCGTCCTTGATCCAGAGGTAGACGGGAAACGGGGACTTCCCCTTGACCACTACCGTGTCGAATCCGGCCATCTTCAACTCGGCCGGAAAGAATCCGCCGACCTGGGCATCGCCGATCAGTCCGGAAAGCGGGCTCTTGCAGTTGACGCTCATCCGGCTCTACCCGGAGATCGCCGTCCCCGTAAGGGGGCCGCCGGCGAAGACGAGGACATTCTCCGGTCCAGAGGGTGTGCCTTCGGTGGAACACCGCGCAGGACGTAATCCATGGCCATCGCGGCGCCACCCATGTACTTGCGATACCAGGCGTCGTCGTGCTCGTCGACGGTGACGGTGCCTCTGGTGAGGTCCGCGACGAGGATCTTGCCGGTGTAGCCGTAGGCCATGGCGCATCTCCTTATCCAACCCTCCTGGACGCCGTGCCGACCTCCCCGGCCGCTCTCCAGGAACACCTGAGTTGTCGTGTGGCGGCATCGTGGAGGGATCACACCGCCGGTCAAGAGACTTTCGGTATCAGTTGCGCTCTTGTGCCACGAAAATCGCTGTGATACCGTCCTTTTCCGAAGAATGAGTACATGGCGGCAAGGATCACCGTTATGCCTGACGGATCCGAACGAACAGGCGCGCCGCTGGAGATCCGCTCCAAGATCTGGATCGAGCGCCGCGGCGAGGTGGTTCTCTCGGAGTGGCGCGTCGAGTTGCTGGAAGCTATCGAAGCCAATGGCTCGCTCAGTCGCGCCGCCGAGGCACTGGACATCCCATATCGCACCGCCTGGGAACGCGTGAAGGCCACCGAGGGCGAAGTTGGCTTCCGGCTCCTTGATAGCGAGAGCGGGGGCGTGGACGGTGGCGGGAGTCGACTCACGGCTGAGGCGCGCGATCTGTGTCGACGTTTTCGACGCGTCTCTAGCGGGATCCAGGAAGTGGTCAGCCGCCGATTCACGGCTGAGTTCGGGGACGCCACGGAAACACAGTAGCATTATGTCCTGGCAGCGTTATGCGCGATGATGCCGGACTCTCGGCTCTGCAGCGAAGGTGACGTGAGAGCAACCCAGCTTGGCATGACGCAGTGCCTCAGGCTCGGGATCGACTCACTGCTACTTGTCGGCCGTCTGCTCTTCCTGCCTCGTATGGCACCGGGGCAGGGCGTCCCCCCGAGAGAAGCGGGTGGCGACGTTGTCACGTTCAGGCTGACCTGCAGGATCCGCAACACGGTGCAAGGAACCAATGCACGGCTTGACAAATGACACTGAACTCTTGGGCCGCCACCTGCTCGAGCTCGTGTTGGCGCGCCAGAGGCAGGATCCATGGGCGCTGGGAGGGATGGCAACCGCCGAAGAACTCGGGGGCCGGGTGGGCCCGACCATCACCCCCTCAGGTCTGGGTGGACCGGAGGCACTCCGTCGTTGGGTCGAGGAACTGGCGCCGGCGACGGTCGCGGCCGATCATCCACGCTACCTCGCATTCATCCCTCACGCACCGACAGAGACCGCAGTCCTCTTCGATTTACTGGTGGGGGCCTCCGGGATCTACGCCGGCAGCTGGCTGGAAGCGGCCGGGGCCGTATACGCCGAGAACGAAGCACTGCGCTGGCTGGCGAATCTTGCCGGCTTTCCTCCGGAGGCCGGAGGGACCTTTCTACCGGGCGGGACCCTGGGCAATCTCTCGGCCCTGCACGCTGCTCGTCAAACAGCACTGACCCAACGCGGGGGAGTGCGACCGGCACGCTGGCAGATGGCCTGCTCGGCCGAGGCCCATTCATCGGTTGCGCAGGCAGCCCTGGTGCTGGACGTAGATCTGATCGACGTGCCGGTCGATGCCGGTCATCGTTTGTCAGGACCGCATCTCCGAGCGGCCCTCGACGCCAATACTCATGACGGGCTCTTCGCCGTGGTCGCCTCCGCTGGCGCGACGAACCTGGGGGTGATAGACGACCTCCCGGCTGTGGCGGCAGAGTGCCGCAGGCGCGGGGTATGGCTACACGTCGATGGCGCCTACGGACTTGCGGCCCTGGCCGCGCCGAGTATGCGGCCGGCCTTTGCCGGCATCGAACTGGCGAATAGCTTCATCGTCGATCCGCACAAGTGGCTCTTCGCTCCATATGACTGCTGCGCGTTGCTCTACCGCGATCCAGAGCAGGCGCGAGCGGCGCACAGCCAATCTGCGGCCTACCTGGATGCCATCGCCGTGAGAAACGAGTGGAACCCGTCCGACTATGGGGTGCATTTGAGCCGTCGCGCTCGCGGCTCCCATTCTGGTTCTCGCTCGCCGTCCATGGAACCGATGCGTATGCCGAAGCGATCGAGACGACACTGGACGTCACCCGACAGACCGCGGAGCAGATCCGCTCCCGGCCATACCTGGATCTGCTCATCGAGCCGGAGCTGTCCGTCCTGGTGTTCCGCCGTCGAGGGTGGTCCGGGGCAGACTACGACGCCTGGGCAGCGCGGTTATTCGCCACTGGAGTCGCGTTCGTCATGCCGACGCGAGTCGACGGCGAACCGGCGGCTCGGATCGTGATCGTCAACCCCCGCACAACCGTTGCGGATATTGAGACCGTTCTCGACGCCATGAAATAGCGACAGAATCAGGTCACAACCATTGCGGATACGATGCCATGAGATAGCCATAGAATCAGTGCTCAGCCACTGCAGCATCTCCTCAGTCGAGGTCATCACGTGTCGGACCGCATGGGATCAGAGCCATTCTTCACGATCTCCTATCCTATTGGTCCTCGTCATCGATCTACGACGATAGGAGTGCGCACCGTGACCGAACCCCCCTCAACCGACGTGGAAACGAACGACGTCCCTTCTCGGACGGAGACTCGTATTCACGGATTGCTCGCCCGACCCGATGGGGGTGAATCTCTCGTCACCGTCGCCGCGGCGGAGTCATTAACCGGCGGCAACGTTGCCGCCCGCATTACCTCCATCTCCGGCTCGTCGAGCTACTTCCTCGGGAGCATCGTCGCCTACAGCAACGAAGCGAAAGCTTCGCTCCTCGGCGTCTCCCGAGAAACCCTGGAGACCCGCGGCGCCGTCAGCGCCGAGTGCGCCCGTGAGATGGCCGAGGGCGCCCGGCGGGCGTTCAACGCAGATCTGGCGGTGGCAACGACCGGTATTGCCGGACCGGGCGGCGCAACAGAGCGGAAGGTGGTCGGTCTGGTTTACGTCGGGCTCGCCGGTCCGCAGGACGTCACCTGCGAGGAGTTTCACTTCCCAGGCGGCCGCGCCGTCGTTACGGACGCGGCAACCGAGGCGGCTCTGCTTATGCTGTTACGCGGCCTGGAGCGCCACCTCGGTGCGGAATATCGGTGATTGGTTACCACGAGGCCGCTTGGTTCGCCCGGCGGCGTATTAGATCTCGATCAGCTTGCGTGGCGCCTTAGGCGAGATCCGGCTGAGGCGCCCGTTGTCGACGACGTGCTCCTCCTCGACGACGTAGTTCCCGGTGGTGCCGAGATACGCCGGCTCGACGCACAGCACCACGCCATCATCGAGAGGTGTGGGGTCATCCGCGTGTAGCGAGGGCGGCTCCGGCATGTACAGTCCGATACCGTGCCCAAACCGGCCGAAGACCACGCGGCCGGGAGGCAGGTCCAGCGCGGAACCGATCGCGCGGCCAAGACTGCTTGCGGTGGGAGCAGAATCGAGTGCCAGTGCGGCATCGAGAGCAACGACGGCGCGACCGTAGTCATCTTGCTGGGACGGCGTGGGAGCGCCGGCGGTGTACATGCGACAGAAGTCAGCCCAGTACCCGTCGACCACGACGCCGCCGTCGACGAAGAGCACCTCGCCTTTCTGCCAGCGTCGCTCGGTTGGGTCGCCGAACAGTCCGCGCTCAACATCGGCGACGACCATCATGTAACCGAGACGGTGCGCGCCGTGGCTGAAGCTCGCGGTGGCGAGGATGTTGTGGATGTCGCGCTCGCTCAGCCCTGGTCTGAGCGCGGCGTGCAGGTCCGCGAAAGCGCGATCGAGGATGTCGCAGGCGCTGCGCATTCGCTCGATTTCCCAGGCGCTCTTGCGGAGGCGGGCCGCCCAGACGTGCCTCGACGCGTCGAACTGCTCGATGCTAGACGGCAAAAGGTCCACGATACGGGATGTCGGCGGGTGGACCGCACCGAGCGCGTCGACGCCAATCGTCTGCGCATCACGCTCCCTCAGCACGGTGGCCAGTACCTCGCACGCGTGGGGCGTGAATTGGATCTCCCCATCGGGAAGACCGCTGAGACCATCTGGTGATCGCAGCTCGACGTACGGGTGCACAATGACGCCCGGCACTCGCGAGCGAACGGCGTCGGCCTCCGTTTCGGCACAGACCACGTCGAGTGTGCTGGCAGTGAGGACGGCGACGATCGGTCGGGAGTGGTTCGACCAGGTAGCGGTTGTGTAGCCGGTGAGGTAGGTGACGACACCCTCGCGGGTCGCGACGAGCGCGTCACCGCCGGCATCCGCCAGACCGGCTCGCAGGATGGCGTGCCGGCGCGTCAACTCCGCTCCGAGACCATCTGCGCTGGACAACTCGCTACTCCTCGCGCGCACATGGTCATGTCTGCTACCCACCCGCCGGCGCTGGACAACTCGCTGCTCCTCGCAAGCACATCGGTCATGTCTGCTACCCACCCGCCGGCGCTGGACATCCCTCTCCTTCACAGACGATTCGCCCCTGGATCACGGGATCGAGCGGCTCGCCCGGCAAGGACAACGGCGACTCCCCGGCGATGTACGAGGAAACGACCGAGGCCAGGATGTCGCGTGAATCGGTGCGAGCCAGGATATCCGGGTAGTCGTCACCGCCTGACGCGGTGAAATCATTCGTCGCAATGGTGTAGGTCGTTGCCTCCGTCAGATCGACCTCCTCATCGGAACAGGTCCCGTCCGCCGCCTGCCGCACGGCGCCGGTGACGCGGTTGCCCGCCGGAGCGCCGATGTCGTAGGTAAAGCAGAGCCCGGAGACCTGTGGGAACGCCCCCGACGCTTCCGGCATTGCCGCCACGCCAGCCTCGAGCATTGCCTTCACCTCTGCCCCGCTCAATTCCGCCGTCACCGCCACATTGCCGAAGGGCAACACCGTGAGGACCTGGCCCTCGGTTATTGGGAGCTCGCCGTCGCCTGTGGGACAGAACTCGCCGCCCTCAGGCGGACAGGTCAAGTCGGCACGGATTCCGCCCGAGTTGGTGATGGCGAAATCGGTTCCGTACGTGGCACGCAGGGCGTCGGCGACGATATCGCCGATCAGTGATTCGCAGGTGCGCCCGGTCTCCATGCCGCAGGCGTCGGCGCGCAGGATCGGTTGCACCGCCGACCCGATCACCCGGCTCAGCGTTGGCGCCAGGTCAACAGACAACTGCTCCAGCATTGCGGAGAGCTCTGGATCCGGGGTAACGCCAATATTCCACGGGCGATGGTGGTCGGCGGTGCGGTAAACCAACTCCCCGCTCTCGTTATCGACGACGAGGCGCACCCGGGTGAACATCACCCCCTTGGAGCGATTCTCGACCAGCAGCGCGCCATTCGGACGGACCGCCGAAACTTGGACGTCTGTGTGGTCGCCGACGACCAGATCCACGCCCTGGAGCCGGTCGGTTACTTCTACGACCGGCCCCGTCGGATCGGTGATCGTGCCACCGGTGGCGCCGATGTGTCCCATGGCGATGACAACGTCGGCGCCTTGTTCGCGCAGACTCGCCGCTTCGGCATTGATTGGCTCGACCGGATCGATGACCCGGTATGGGTCAAGCGCACCGGGTCGTGTCAGCTGCGGAATGTCCGGGTTGGAGAAGCCGATCAGCCCGACGCTGATACCGTTGAGATCGAGCAGCAGCGACGGCAAGAACGGCGGGTCGCCGGCAACAGGCGTCGCGTCGGCCCGCGCCGGCACCAGATTGACCGAGAGATAAGGAAAATCCGCCACCGGAGCCAGATTCTCGAACATATTGGCGGCTCCGACGTCGAAGTTGTGGTTGCCGAGCGCATCGGCACTAAAGCCCAGCGCGTTCATCGCCTCGATGGTTGGCAAATCGCCGAAGACACTCGAGATCGGCGGCGTTGCTCCGACCGCATCACCCGCCGTCACCAGCAACGCGTCGCCCCCGGCCTCGGCGCGAAAACGGTCGAACCAGGGAGCGAGAAACGCAACGCCGCCAACGTCGAACGAGGCGTTCTCCGCACCCTCGGCATCGATGGCATCGGCGGCAGCGCTCAAGGGCGGAAGCTGACCGTGGAAATCACTGATGTCGAGCAGGGTCAACTCGCTAAGCGTCTCACCGTTCGTCAAGAGATCGAAGAGAATGCCGCCACTCGCGTTGTACGGCCCGGGCACTCCAAGCAGAAAGGCGGCCGTCGGGGCGACGTCGATGCTTCGGGCATCTACCGTCGCACCAGAGGCGATGTCGGGTCCGGCAGCCAGGAAGAGTCCGGCATTTTCCGACCCGTCGCCGGGGAGATAGCCTCCGGAGACGACCGGCATCGCCTTCGCGACGACGGCTCCCTCGATCGCATCGTCGAACCGGTACGGTGGCGCCAGGGTCACCACGACGTCGCCAGTGCGACTGGGATGCAGGGCATCCGCCCCGGCGACGTCGCGGAGATCTTCCTTGCGGTAGACCCCGGCAACGACCGGCGCACCTGAGTTGGCTTCGTCACGGAGTTGCTCAAAGGCCGCGATGATCGCGTCCCGGGTGGGCTCGTAGGCGTCCTCCGCCACCGATCCCGCCGGTTCCCGGCCCTCGAGATTGATGTAAAGGTGGGCCGTTCCACCCGCCCAACAGGCTTTGACGGCAGGGCCGGCCGGCAAGCCCTCCGGATCCGGGGTGCCAGGCGGCGTACTCACCGGACCGGGTACACAGTTTTCGGGTTGATCGGCCTCGACGATGCCAGCCTCGACCAACACCGTTCCGGCGTTGACGGCGAGCCAGGAGGGCTCGAGACCCGATGGTGAGACCATCAGCGTGGTCGCCTTGGAACCGAGCAGATCTCGACCGACGGCGAGGATCTCGTCGGCCATCGTGTAGCTGTCGCGGACGAACCCCTCGATTGCATCAGCGTCGACCGCGACGACTCCCTCACTGTCTGTGCTGCCTTCTGTCGGAGTCGCAACGGCGCCGTTGACATCGCGTCCGGCGAGGAAACCGAGAAACTGGCGCGAGACAGCCTCAGGGAATGACGTGCCCAGCAGCAGCAGATCGGGGTGGACCCCGAGCTCTTCGACGATGAACCGGAGCGCGTCGACGGTCTGCCAGGAGGCGGTGATCCCCTGAGCGACAAAGGTCGCTTCGTCGATGATCCCGGCCTGAAGTGGCGCGGGGTCGGCGGCGACAGGAGCGCCAACGGCGATGTTCAGCGACTCCTCGAAGCCGCCCGGCCCTGCGCATTCGGGCCGCTCCCCACAATCACCCCATGAGGCAGGGATGCGGCTCACCGCGGTGTAGTAAAGGCGGAAGGTGCTGAGATCCGGTGCGAGATCGATCGTCTTCAGCCAGAACCCCGCCGTCTGACCATCCTGCTCACCCGCCAATTCGAGCGGGATACCAGCCCATGCACCCGCGGCCAGATCCGCTACTGACGCGGCAGCGTCCTTCTCAGGGGACACCAGCACCCGGTCGTAATTCGTGACCGCGTCGTCAGTCGAGTCGTAGATGTAGACCTCGAAGGCGCGATCCGGATTAGGTCCCTCGGGATTCGAGAGAGTGGATCGTGAGGTCAGTCTCCTGAGCGGGGCTGAACGACTCCGGCGCCTCCGACCAGCCCTCGGCTGGGCGCAGGTCGACGTGGTCGTAACCGACGCCGTGTCGTTCCGCGTTGCCGGGTTGATCCGAAAGGTCTCTGTTGGTGACCACACCGGCCTGCGAATACGGTACCGGCTCGCCCACGACCGGGCCGGCGAGCGCCGGATCGAGCGCGGAGACACCATTCCAACCGACTGCAACGACCTGCTTTCCGGCGCGCTCGGCGGCTTGTGGCAACGTGTCAGCCTGAATCAGACCGGCATCGGTCCAGCGCGCCACATCCGAGAAATCGGGGGATCCGGTGCGGAAGAAGGTGTCGCCGACGATGCCATGCTCGGCCGGCCAGGTCCCGGTGAGCAGTGTCGGCAGGCTGGATCCGGTGGTGGCTGGGAAGGGAGCGAGCAAATCGGCGCCGGCGCCAGAGGTCAGCATCTCGGACATGGCCGGCAACGCGCCCTCGGCGGCAAACGACTCGACCAGGTCGGGGCGCATGCCGGGAGCGGCAAAGAGCAGAACCGATCCTTCACCCGTAACGCCCGCAACCGGTGTCGCCTCCTGGGCAATCACCGCGCCCTGGATCAGTGGCATAGGCACGGCCAGCATTATCGAGAGCACGAGGGAGGCAGCGAAGGCGCAAATACGGATCCTGGCCACGAGGCACTCTCCCTGATAAGAGATTCTGCGAAATCGTCCTCGTTAGTATCGCGGGTTTCGCTGGAGATGCCTCGCCCTCGTGTGAAAAGGGTCGTTCGCTCGTTCACTCGGTCGCGCAGCACGAAACCGCAGGCGAGAAGTGCCGGGACGCCAGCTGGGCCGGCATTCTCCAGCCGTCGCCGCGCCGTCGACGAAAGCTAACGAGGGGTTCCAGAGCCGGAAGTTAGGCGAGCTCGTAAAGCCCGATCTCGTCGAACGAAACGGAAAACGGAACGCTGCCTTCCGAGGCCATCAACGCGCCGAAGCTGATGCTGCCTTCGTTCCCAATTTCCGGCAGTGACCCGCTGGCGGCGGCCGCGACGTCAATCCCGTTGACGAGCAAGAGCGGAATTCCGTCGGTGACACGGAGCTCGACAGTCTCGAGCGGGCGCGAGCTCCCTTCCGACCCATATCGATACGGCCCAATCGATGTGACGAACCTTGCGTTTTCCCGGTCGAACTGAAGCACTTCCCACGTGCCCCGCGTTGGATCGACCGCGAACACCCACTGCCCGCCGGCGGGATCGGTCCGCGTCTCGATCGTCACCATCCCGTCCCCGCGGGCCTCATCGATGCGCAGGACCGCAGCGAAGTCTTGACCGTCTAGCGGATCATCGGCCGGAGAGAGCGGAAAACCGGAGACGAGTCCCGGTTGCGATATATCCAACCTGAAGACTCCATCGTCGTAGGTGCTGGTCGAATCGCCTTCACTGGTGGCCACGAAACGCTCGGGTCCATCAAAACCATCGACGACTATCGCCCGGCTATAGGGCGCGATTCGCGCCAGCGCCGAGGTGGCGTCGGGACGGGAAGGATCGGCCGCGACCGCCCCGGCGAACGCCGAACGTGCGGATTCCAGCCTTCCCGCTGCCGCCTCCTGTCTACCGAGAGCGAGATAGGCGTCATAGAGGGACGTGACGATCGCCAGATCCTCGGGGGCGTTGCTAAGGGCGTCCAGGTAAAAGTTCGCCGCACAACGCCAGTCGCCTCGTGCGGCGCAGCCCTCCGCCGCGGCAAGGCTGGCCGCGAGGTCATCCGGGGCTGGCGTCAGACTGACCGTCGCCCCCGCGCCGATGCCCGCCGCCACCTCGGCGTCAATCGAAGCCAGGAGTGGCCGGGCAAGATCGATCGGCCGCAGTTGCGTCAGTGAACCGCCGGTTGGTAGGCAGCCGACGTCCTCCGGACCGACAACGCCGTCGCGGTTCGTGTCCCCTACCCGGCAGTCGAGCGCCGAACCCGAGGTCGGTACGCCGATCAGTTCGCCCGCGTCGTTGACCGCCGCACCGCCGGAGTTTCCGCCCGACGTCACGGCATCAGTATTGATCCAGGCGGTGCCATCGATACCTTCCTCGAACAGGAATCCGCTGACGATGCCGACCGTGTACGTCAGCGAGCCACTGCCGATGGCGGGAAACCCGAAGACGTGGACTGGCTCGCCGAGATTCATGGCATCGGAACTACCAAGTGGCAGAGCAGGAAGGTTCATTGATTCCCTATCAAGCGTGGCCCCTTGCACGTCTGCCTCGACCCGCAAGACGGCCAGGTCGAGGTCGGCATCCTCTGCCACGACTCGAGCGACGTAGCGCGGGTCCGGCAACTGCCGCCCGTCCGAGACGGCCACCATGAACCGATCGGCGTCGACCTGAAGGTCGGCGCTCTTGCCTTCGGCCGCGAGCTGCGATTCGAGCTCGGTCAGTTTTTCGTCAACGCCGGTCGGCGTGATGAGATGCTGGTTGGTGAGAATCAGCCCGTCCGGAGAGACAACGGTCCCGGTGCCTACTGCATACCAGATCACCTGCTCCTCGCCGTCGACGACACCGCGCACGACGATCGAAAGTTGGACGACCGCATCGATGGCGCGCCCGATGATCGTCGGATCGGCCTGGGCCCAGACTGATGCGCTCGGAATCCCTGTAAAAAGCAAAACGCAGGCGAGAATCGCGAGAACGCCGCGTCCTCCGGTCTTTCCGCTTGTCCCCATCCCTGTCATCCGTGTTGCATCCGCAATCCTGTGGGCATGCCACTCTTTCCGCTTGTCCCCATCCCTGTCATCCGTGTTGCATCCGCAATCCTGTGGGCGTACCACAGCATATGAACGGGAACGCCTGAGTCGAGCAACGCGTATCGCAATGCATGAGAGACTGGTCCTGAGAGCCCACGATGGATCGCGAATGCTGTGCCAGTGAGAATCGGCGGTAGGCTCACCTGAACTCGATTGTCGCCCACGTTACTTGACTGCATGACGTTGGAGCTCCCTATGAACATCGACGTCTATCACGACATCCCCTGCCCCTGGTGCCGTATCGGCAAAGCGAACCTGGAGACCGCTCTGCGGCAGTGGGACGGTGAGCCAGTATCCATGACCTGGCGGCCGTTCCTGCTCGACCCGGACGTCCCGCCCGCAGGTACTCCACTGCGCGATTTCTACCGCATAAGTTCGGCGCGGAGAATGTCGAGCCGATGTTCGAACGGGTGCGGGCCGCCGGCCACCGCGCGGGGGTGGAGTTCGACTTTGAGGACGCTATCCGTGCCCCCTCCCTAGATGCGCACCGGCTGATCTTGCTGGCGCCGCAGGAGGCCAGGACGGCGATCGTCGATGGCTTGCAGCGCGCGTATTTCAACGAGGGAAGAAACGTCAGCGATCTGGAAACCCTCGCCGACGTTGCCGCGGCAGCCGGACTGGACCGGGAGGAGACGCTGGCGCGTTTGCAAAGCGGTGAACGATCGACCGAAACAGCCGAAGCGATCGAGAACGCGTATCGTGTCGGGGTTACCGGGGTGCCATTCTTCGTCTTCGACGATCGCTATGCGCTCTCTGGGGCGCAACCTCCGGACACCATACTGGCGGCAATGCGACAGACCGTGCGGGATCGCTCGACCGCCGAACGTGAACGAGACGAGCGTTAAGGAAAGGATCACTTAGTGCCAGACGTAAAGGTCGGAGTTCAGATTCCTCCTCAGCACGCGACGATGTCGCATCTGCGGGATGCCTGGCGCCGCGCCGAAGATCTCGGCGTCGATTCGCTCTGGACCTGGGATCATTTCTTTCCGCTCTACGGCGATGCGAACGGCTCGCACTTCGAAGGATGGACACTGCTCGCCGCCATGGCGGAATCGACTGAACGGGCCACGATTGGGCCGATGGTCGCCTGCAACTCCTATCGCAATCCGAACCTGACCGCGGACATGGCACGCACGATCGATCATATCTCTGGTGGGCGCTTCATCCTGGGGATCGGCAGCGGCTGGAATCAGCGTGATTATGACGAGTACGGGTACGACTTCAAAGACGCCCCCGCCCGCCTCCGTGACCTGGCCGCCGCATTACCGATTATTGAAGACCGGTTGGGCCGGCTCAATCCCGATCCCGTCGGCGGTCATCTCCCACTCCTGATCGGGGGTAGCGGCGAGAAAGTCACCCTCCGGCTGGTGGCACAGCACGCGGACATCTGGAATGGCTTCGGACTGCCTGAAGAAGCCGGCCGCCTGAGCCGCGTGCTCGACGATTGGTGCGCCAGGGTCGGGCGCGACCCAGCGTCCATCGAGCGCTCGATCCTGTTCCGTGAGACCAGTCGCGCCGCCCTCGGCGACGAGTACCTTCGGAACGGCATCACCCACTTGATCGCGGAAGTCAGCGCTCCCGACTTCGACTTTGCTCCCGTGCGGCAGCTGCTTTCCTGGAGAGACAGTGTGCGCGCCGCGCGGTGATTCACCGCCGAGGACGAGATCGACTGACAGCGCCCAGGCAGGAGCGTCAGCCTAGGACAATCAGGGCATGACGTGCGCATCGTCAACATCATGTCGACCGGCCACTGCTTAGTGAAGGGACTCCGAGATGGCCAACGCTGAGACGAGTGACATCCAGCCGCAGCAGGCGATTCGTCGCTTCGACGTATTTGCCGAATACACCCGCCAGGAACGCCGGGAGAAGGGCTATCCGGAAGACCAAGCCAAGGGCTACGGCATCTGGCTGGCCAAGGTCGTGGCTGCCCGCAGATTCGGCCAGAAATCCTCCTCAGACGCCAAGAAACCGAGCAAGAAGGACGAGCACGAAGAAGAGCCCAAGTTCCGCTCGGTCGGGGACGAGCTGCAAACCGATGAGACGTTCGATCACGACATCATCGATCGGATGGGGGCCAAGTTCTACGATGCCGTGTTTGTCCCGGCGATCACCGCAGCCCGGGAAGAGGGCAAGAAATACGAGACCATCCGCGACACGATCCGCAAGGGATGGAAGCCAACCCGCAAATGAACGCGGACGCTGAAGCTCCTGCTAGAGAGTCGGTGCTTCAACGATCGAAGTTCCGCTCCCGCTCCTCGCCTCCGGCCAGGAGCGTCCGCTCGGTGCCCTCAACCTCATCGAACCGTCGAACCACCATCCCGCTTGCGGCGGATCGGCGAGTCTAAGCCTGCGGCTCGCCTCCAGCGAGATCGTGGAAGGCAGGGGCGCTGCCCCTGGTGGGTGTCAAGGGCTTCGGCCTCCTTCGCTCCGCTCCGGCCTGCGGTGACACCCACGACCCCGGTTGGTTCGTTCTTGGGCAGTTCGGTTGAACTGCCATCAGGTAGTGTCCGAGCTGGGCCCTCGGCAGAGACTAGGGATAGGCGCGGTCAAGCAACCCAAGGAACTCGGCGACGACTTTGTCCGGCGTCACGTAGCAATCTGTGGAATCGTAATGTTGAACAACTCGGATTCCATGCTGCTGGAAGAGCCGATCGCGTTCATGATCATGAACGGTTCGTTGCGGGGGGTGGTATGGCTCGCCGTCAACTTCGAGAATGCCCCACTTCCCATCCTTGCAGATCAAGAAATCCGGTTCGCGGTTGACTCGCCCGAGCGGGCCATTAAGCCGCGCCCGACTCAGTGGGAAGAACAGCACCTTAGCTCGATCGAGTGCTTCGGCAATCTTGATTTCGGTCGCCGAACGGAACCGCAATCGGTTCCATATCCGCCCAGCTCCCGCGTCAGGCGCTTGATTGTCAACACTTTTGCCGCTCGCGAGCTCGACCATTTCGGCGTGCCAGTCGGGTTCTAACGTGACGAGCTCAGCGCGAATGTCGATCTCTCGAAGATCGAAGGGGCGCGGCAGAACCTTCATCACCGCGCTCCACACTTTTTTGTAGATAGGATCCCGCCAGTCCGAGAGACATTCGCACGCAATCGTGGCCGGTCAAATTGAGAAAAACCGGGCTGTATGAGGCCTCGTTCATCGGATCTGGGGTATCCGCCCACAAAGAATCAACGGTACAGGCGAGCAAGATCGTGGCGGCATCATTATTGCCACCTTCTATGAGGTACTTCGCCGCACTGGCGATCAATTGGGGTCCTGATGGGAGTTCTGCCATCGTTTAGCCTTCGAAGATAGGCATCGAAGATCGATGCACAAGGTATCAGAAGCCCTACACCGGTCGCGGAACGCGGCACAGATCCAGAAATCGTGTCAGATATGTCGTATCAAGGTGATTGCCTTCTTTTCGGGTCGTGACCCGTCGAAAATCGAAAAATCGAAGCGATCCAATGCCGTCCGGGTCGTAGAGCAACCATTCTTCGTCGCGCACATCATTTGGAAGTAGGGCAAGAGATAACGACGGATCACCGACAGTCGTCCCGTAAGATGCCGGGTCCCGATCCCGGCCAAAGGTGGACTGGAAGCCCTTGTACCCGATGTAGAGGTGGCTTTGGTCGAGAGTCTGTTCGACCCGAGCGCCACGTCCCTCCCACATTGTCCTCAACGCAGCTGGCGCCCACCCAGGGGGTGAATTGCCATTGGATTTCCTGCCCCTTCCCTGTGAGCGTGAAGCCAGTGACGGCCGGCCCATCGTGCTGGATGTCACTCTCGAGGATGGTGTCAGTCCGGGCGATGGTTGACACGGTGCCCCCGGTTGAACAGAGACCACTGTAAGCAGCCGTCTCGGCCAAGATGAAGCCGAGAGCAGTGGCTTCGGTTTGCATCCGTTCTTCGTCCCAGCCAAGTTGGAATAGCACGACACCGCTGTCAACAAAGCCGGTGCCAGTGGCCGGGTCGAAAGTCATGCTCGCTTGGGCTGCTGCTTCGTGGCACCGATAGCACACTGCCGACAAGGCCAGCCAGCAGTCCACGTCGCGAAGCACCGAGCGCGAGAGAGCGACTGAGGGCATCGAGGTGCGGTATCAGCGTTCACGGTTGTCTCCGGCCGCAGCGGGGCGTCGTCCTGAGCTTCATGCAAATCGACAAAGCACAGGATATCGCAGGCCAAGGGCAAGCTCGAACCGCCTATTTCGATCCGGCCCACAAGTTCTCCGCTCCTCTTCACTCGCCCCCCTCCCCTTCCAAGTTCAGAGCATGGGATGGCAGGATGCCGACGTCGGCTTGTTTCTCTTGTGCGACGTCCTTGATCTCCATCAAGCAGAAAGACCTGGGACAACTTCCAGGAGTGCCAGCAGAACGCTGCTGAGGCGCGAGCGTCAGCCTAGAACGATTGGGGCATTCGGGTTACTGGCGGTACTCCTCGTCGGTGACATGCTCGCCCCAGGTCACCGGGCTGCCTGAGTCGTCCGCCTCTTGCATGGCGAGGTGGACCATGAACCGGTCGGGAGCCGCCCCGTGCCAGTGGTCCTCGCCCGGCTCGAAGTAAACCCGGTCGCCCGGACGGATCTCCTCGACCGGGCCGCCGCGGCGCTGGCAGCGGCCGACGCCTTCCGTGACGTAGATCGTCTGACCCAGCGGGTGGGTGTGCCATGCGGTGCGCGCACCCGGCGTGAAGTGGACCAGCGCCGCCCCGAAGCGGGACGGCCCTGTCGCTGCCGCAACCGTGTCGATATAGACGTCACCCGTGAACCACTCCTTGGGTCCTTTGGAGGTTTGCAACGAACTGCGCGTGATCTGCATTGACGGCTCCTCCGATAACGCTTCTTACTCGGCCGTCTCCGGTATCGGGACGGCTACCCCATCTGCGTCGTGCGCTCCGGCCGGATGACGACGACTACCCACTCGTCGCCCGGCTTGCCGAACGGGTAGCGGTCCTGGCCGAGGTACTTCTTGGCCATAGCGTTGATGAACACCCAGTCCGGGTCGGGATCGATCCGCTCGACGGTGCCGCGCACCTCCAAGTAGTGATAGGCATTCGCCGGGTCGACGATCGAGAGAGCGACGCGCGGCTCGCGCTCCAGGTTCCGGACCTTCTGTCGGTAGCCCGTGACCTGGGCGAACCGGAGGTACGTGCCGTCCCAGTCGAACCAGACCGGGCTGCTTTGTGGTTCACCGTGCGGGCCAATCGTGGCGACGTGGGCCATCGCGGTCGTCGCCAGCAGGTCGGCGTACTTGATGGGAATGATGTCGCTCATCGATGGTCGTGCCTCCTCTTCACGCTTGATGCTGTGCTTGCGGCCCTGGTGTCCGCCTCCCTTATGGCGCCGCGCCCGGGACAAACCCCTCGGCCTGCAGCCACTCCCAGAAGCGGTCGATCCAGCCATCGACGGGAAGGCCCTGCGGCGTCACGCCAAAGCCATGCCCCCCGTGCGCGTAGAGGTGCAACTCGGCCCGGCGCCCGGCCGTATACCAGGCCTCGTAGAGCGAAGAATTGCTGCGCACGTCGAACAGGGGGTCGTTGCTCGCCGCCACCAGGAACAGCGGCGGCGCATCAGCCGGCACCCAGCGTTCCCACCACTCGCCGTAGACGGACGCGGCAAAGCTCGGGCGACTCTCCGCGTCGTACTTCATCGCCGCACCGACGGCAGCGTAGGCGCCGGCCGAGAAACCCAGGATCCCCAACTGATCGGGGGCGATCCCCCACTGATCGACCTGCATCCGCAGCCTGCGGATGGCTTGCAGCCCGTCCGCGATGACCATTGGACGCACCCGGTCCATCTTGGGCCGGTGCGGGGTGGGGTTGGCGGCGATCTGGAGAAACGCCTCGTCGTCGTCCGGGGTGGGCAGCACGCGGTACTTGAGCACGAAGGCGGCCACCCCCCGCGCGTTCAGCCAGCGGGCTACTTCGGTGCCCTCCTTGTCGAAACTGAGCCAATGGAACGCCCCGCCTGGACAGACGATGACGCCGGTGCCGACCGCGAGCGAAGCGTCGGGCACGAAGACCGTCAGCATCGGCCGGCTGACGTTGCGGACCGTTGCGCCGCCGTTGCGTCGCGGCCGGTCCAACTCCGGGCCGGCGTCGCGCCAGAGGTCGGCATCTGGCACCTGATCCGGCCACACGGGGATGGTGTCGGCATCTGCGCTCGGGGGCATTGCCACGTGTCCTCCTTCGCCTACTTCCCTACTTCGGCGGTGCTGCCAAACTCTGAGCCGAACTGGGCTCCTAAGCGGATTGACAGAAATCATGGGCCAGGGAATTCTGCGCGTCTCGCATGAGGAACCCGCCATGCTCGATCTTACGGGACACGCCGAGATCCGAGAGAGTCTTATGAAACCGGTTCCCATAACACCCCAGCCCGTTGAAAAATGGCTCAGTGACCGCGGACGACGCGTGTGGGGGTCCCGGTCTGATGATGGACTACCCCTGGGATTACTTCGTGCCCCGCACCGCCCAAGCGCGGGCAAGCAACCGAATCGACCCATCATCGGCCATCGGCAGGATGGATTGCAGGCGCTCACGCAGCGCTTCCCGCTGCACATCGCCCAGCGACGCGGCGTAGCGCTGGGCGATGGATGACCCTCCGGCCAGATACGGCTGCCAATAGTCGTCAAGGTCGCGGAACACCGCCGGCCGCTCGATCGCCTGCACCGCGACGTCCTGCAGACCCACCGAGCCGAGCAGGGCAGCCAGCGGCTCCGCGTGGCACAGCGCAAACTGCATGCTCTGCGCAAGCGGGATGGCGGCCGGATCAAGCGCCGTAGCTGCCTCCCAAAAATAGCGTTGGAATTGCCGCTCGCCGGCAAAGTCCCAGACATAGGCGGCCACCATCCCGCCGAACCGGGCGGCGCGCACCATCTCCGTGGCGGCTGCCTCCGGATCGGGCACAAAGTTCAAGACGAGGCCGGCGACCACCGCGTCATAGGCCTCGCTCGGCACCGGTAGCGCCCGAGCGTCGCCGGTCGCAAAGTGCACCCGAGGATCGATAATCTGGGCCTCGGCGACGGCGAGAAACTCCACGGTCGGATCGACGCCGAGCACGTCCTCGGGGTTAGCGATGGCGAGGATGGTCTGGGTCAACGCCCCCGTGCCACACCCGACATCGAGCCATCGCCGCCCGGAGGGGAGCGCCAGCCAGAGGAGGAACGCCTCGGCGACCAGACGGCTCCAGCGCCCGATGTAGGCCTCGTACGCTGCGGTGTTACCCCAGTCATGCACGCGGGTCATGTCGGTCATCGCACCCATCCCGGTTCCAGACCCCGCCGGTGGTAGCGATGCCGACGCTCTGCGGCAAAGGCGGGGGCCAGAGCGACGAGCGCCGATTCTATACGAGTGGACTCACGTCTGGGAGGACGCCATGCTCGGCCCGCCCAAGCCCCGTCGTCTCGGCGAGCCGATCGCTGTCTCGCTCGAGGAGTTGGTGCCTCCGGGCAACTTCTACCGCCATCTCGAGGCGAAGCTCAACCTGTCGTTTGTCCGCGAGTGGACGCGCGAACTTTATGCCGACCGGGGCCGGCCCGGTATCGATCCGGTGGTCTTTTTCAAGCTGCAACTGGTGATGTTCTTCGAGGGGATCCGCTCCGAGCGCCAACTGATCGAGATGGCAAGTCTCAACCTGGCCCACCGTTGGTATCTGGGCTACGCCCTCGACGAGGAGCTGCCCGACCACTCCAGCCTGACCAGCATCCGGCAGCGCCTCGGGATCGACGTCTTCCAGCGGTTCTTCGAGAATGTCGTCGACCTGTGCCAGGAAGCGGGGTTAGTCTGGGGTCGGGAGCTCTACGTCGACGCCACCAAGGTCGAAGCCATTGCTGCCCTCGATTCGTTGGCGCCTCGCTTCTATTACGAAGCCAAGAACCACGTGGCGGATTTGTTCGCTGATGACGCCCTCACAGATACGGCAGAAGCCACGCCGGAGGCAACTGCGGACGCCCTCCCTGTCGGGGTTGTCTGGCTGCCGAGCGCAGCTGGGGACGAGGCAGGTCGCATTGATCCGCCACCCTGGCGACTGCTAGAGGAGCGCCGGTTGGCCCCCGACCGTCCGGCTGTGGGCAGCTACCGGCGCACGACCGATTTTCGGGTCAGCCCGACCGATCCCGACGCCACGCCGATGCGCACCAAGACCGGGGTGGTCCTCGGCTACCACGACCATTACGTGGTCGACGGGGGCAAGCGCCGCATCATCTTGGCGGCGCTGGTCACCCCGGCCGACGTCATGGAGAACGTTCCCGTGCGGGACCTGCTGTGGCGGGTCCGCTTCCGGCGCAAGCTCCGCCCCCACCAGGTGACCGGCGACACGACCTACGGCACGACCGAGAACATCGTCGCGCTGGAGAACGCCGGCATCCGGGCCTTCTTCCCGTTGCCCGATTTTGACCGCCGGACACCGTTCTTCGGTCGGGACGCGTTCGCCTACGACGCCGCGGCTGACGTCTACCAGTGCCCACAAGGACAGTCCCTACGGCGCCGCACGAGCAAGTACACCGAGCAGGAGGTGGTCTACCGGGCCAAGGCCACGACCTGCAACACCTGTCTCGTCAAGGCTGCCTGTACCGCCAGTGACCACGGTCGGACCGTGCACCGGTCCTTTTACGAGGAGTACCTCGACACAGTGCGTGCCTACCACGCCACCGGGGCGTACAAGAAAGCGATCCGCAAGCGGCAGGTTTGGGTCGAACCCCTGTTTGCCGAGGCCAAGGAGTGGCACGGCTTACGCCGACTCCGCCTGCGGGGCTTGCTCAACGCCAACATCCAGGGGTTGCTGATCGCGGCCGGGCAGAACCTGAAGCGCTTCCTGGCCGCACGGGATGGGGACGGCAGCAGGCGCCCTGTGGGAGCCCGTGGCCCTTCCGGTGAAGCCAAGGCGGCTCTCAACCGCCTATCGGTGATACTGATCAGGTCGAGACCGGGGCAACGGTGAGCCTGCTCTGGGTGGCCGTGACGACGACACCGGCGACACGAGGCTTTTTAACGGCCTGTTCTCTTCTACGACGCGGAGTTGCGCTTTGGGAGCCAGGAATCCCTGCTGACCATGACGGCACTCCGGCGGTCAGGACGATCGCCGGAGCCCTCTCGGGTGCGGCTGACGACTCGTTCGGCGCACGATGGTGCGCGTTCTCGTCATGCGGGAACGCCTCGTTCCAACCGACGATCCCTTGGGCGGGGCCGCGTCGCGCGCTCCGGCCTCAGCTCACCGCTTGCTTCACGAGCGCGCCGATCCTCTCCTCTTCGGTGGCAGTCAACTCCGCCAGTGCGAAGGAGTCGGCCACATGGCGCCTTCGTCGAGGTTCGCGATGTCGTTGAAGCCGAACGTCGCGTACCGCGAGTTGAACTTCGACACAGGCGTGAAGAAGCAGACGACCTTGCCGTCCTTGGCGTACGCAGGCGTCCCGTACCAGGTCTTCGGCGAGAGGCTGGCGCGGCTTCAGTGATGACCGCATGAATCCGCTCGGCCATCGCACGATCCGGTTCCGGCATCTCGGCGATCTTCGCGAGCACGTCGTGTTCCCCGGCTGCCTTGTCCTTCTGTGCGCGCGCTTCTGCCTTCAGCTCTTTCGCGCGCTCCTTCATCGCGGCGCGTTCCTCGGCCGTGAAGCTTTCGGACGTCTCCTGGATCGCGGTGGTGCTTTTCGCGGACCGCTGTGCCATCCCGTGCTTTCTCCTCTGCGAGCTTCGATGGCGACGCCCCGCATGCGAGCGATTCGCCGCCTCCGTCGACTCTATGACGAAAACCATCAGAGGGAATCTGACCGAATCGAACAACAAAGATCGGCATTCGCAGGAACAGAAATAGCATCAGCACCGAGCAGTACCGTCATAACGATGCCGCGCGATGCTCGCATCGATCTCACGGCGGCCGCCCTCACCGGATCCACCTGCTCGACTAGACCCAGGCACACATCCACTCCACGGATCGACGACCCATTCGCCTAGGACCAATGTGTGTCAATCCGCGTAGGACCGATTTCAAAACTCGAGCGTGCTCCGGTGCATCATCGGACGGACGCATCAAACTCGGAGCGGCTCCCCTTCGCCCCCCTCGCAGTTCATCCACGGTCGCACCGCTCCGGCGCTCAGGCAGAAGGCAGCGATTCCGTCCGGGTATTCAGAACCTCCGGGCTCGAGGCGTGTCGTGTTCTTCAGACAGACCGAGCCAATCCCGGCCTCTCACCGCGAATCGGGAGTACATGGCTGGAAGGACATGTCCTACAGAACAAGGTCACCCGAAGATCGCCTCGAGGAGATCCTGCCGAGCATCATCCACATCGTTCCCTGCGTCCGTCGAACTGATCTCCCCATCAGGTCATCGCCACCACCACACAATCTCCTGACTCAGAGATCAGCGCCAATCGCGCCATCCCCAGCGAAAAGCGGGTTCTGCAAGAGCCAGTTGCCATGCAGCGCTACGCCGAGTCCGTAGTCGTACTGCTCGTTCAGCATGCGGCAGTTGGCGCAACCGGAACCGGCGTCCCGAATCCCATGATCCCGGCGATTTGCTCCTCGTCGGACGCCGGAGACAGGTGGTGTCTTCGCCGACCGCCGCCGCCGTCGTGACCAGATCCTCGATGTCGGTCGTCTGCGCCGCCCCTCGGCGAGTGACCAGGACGGGTTCCAATAGGATACATCTTCGTCGACGGCGTGCCGGCAGGGATGCCGAGGGCCTGTTTTCGCTCGGAGCTGAAGGCGTCCAAGACAGGCTCGGGGATCGACGCCGTGTCCGAATCCACGGTGCACGGCAAGCCCATCGGGTCAGGACTTGCTCCTGCAGGAGGACTTCCAACAGTTTGTCGTCGATCTTCTCCAGTGCCTCGCCGAGGAGTCTCCAGTTCGGTGTGCAGATCACGTCCCAGTTGGTCCCCGGTTCGGAAGGACGCCTGCGGCATCGACGACCGGGCTCGGTCGAACTCCTCGTTCGTCCGTCCCGGACGGGTCGGCGTATGGCTAGTTCGTTGACTTCGGTTCTGGACGTCGTCCGGGTAGACCGCGGTCATCTTCGTCGACATGCTGAGCGTCACACATCGTCTTTCGCAGTTCAAGCAGCCAGTTGGAGCAACAATCATTTCAGCTCGACGGCCCACCTTCTGGTGGACCAGCGCGGCAGCGGCGTCACAAGGTCAGGATCAGTAGACCGGCCCGTTTCCCGGAGGGCGCGTCTCCCACTGTCACAGGAGCCCCATCATTGACTACCCCAGCGCCTCAGTCACCACCTCCTGACCATCGATCGTCGCCCGGACGGGGTCGCACCTTTTCAGGTACATTTCTTGCCGTCACGTCGCGAGTCGGCCCAACGATCACCTCCGCGCCGAATTAGCCTGGGGTCTCACCTACAGCATACCCCCTGACGCCCCGCGCATCACAAGGCCCGGCGGATCGAGCCCGGGGCCGCTTCTCCCGCCGACGGCCAGAGTCAGCCCCCATGCATGACCGCCGCCCAGCGCGTCGACGCCTTCCCGAGACGCTCCGATCTTCCATTGATCCCTCGCGACGTCTTCCTCCTCTGCGACCGTCGACGCGGCCCATGCCGATCGCTTCAGGAAGAGAGCAGCAACAGGTCGTTGTTCGCCATGACCTCGCGCACATCCTACCGCACGTGCCCGCGGCCTCGTTCATCGGTCCATGCTGTCCACGGATCTTAAGGACAAGGCCCTTCTGCAGAGCTCGACTATTAAAACCGGTTTCCATAACGCCCCCTGTCATCGTTCTTTGGAGATCCGTCCGGTGCGGGGAGTTCACTTTAGCGTTTCCCAGCATACCGCGGTACCAACCTGCATCATGCGTACGTGTGGAGGGAGCCGTTGATGAGCCGTATCAAGGCAGACGCGAGCCTCGGCACCCAGGGTTAAAAAAATTTTCCCACGAATCAGACAGCTAAAGCCGCTTGAAGGTCTCTGAACGGGAGGTCGGGGACTTTATCAACCGTTGCTGATGCCCTCTCGGGCACGACCAGGGGACGAAAATAGCCCCCCTGCCGGCACCAAGCGGCTGACCCCCCGGGCCTATTTTTAGACC
>CAVVTE010000015.1:0-467729 GCA_963751075.1 uncultured Chloroflexia bacterium
ACTTGGTGCGCATGGGGGTGGCGTCAGGATCGGTCGTGCTCACCCGGAAGTCGGTCGTGCGCCGGTAGCTGCCGTCGCTGGCCGGTGCGGGGCCAAGCGCCGCTCCTCCAGCAGCTTCCAGCGCGGTGCCTGCTCCGGCACGGCTGCTACCGCAGCGGGCAGCATACCTGCAGGCAGCCGCACTACGCCCTGAGGTGAGAAAAACGGATTGGCAGTGTCGTCGTCCGGATCGTCGGGTGCCGGGTCGGCGGCGAACAGATCGGCGACGTGCGTTTTGGCCTCGTGGTAGAAGCGCGGGACGAGGG
Source organism: uncultured Chloroflexia bacterium (assembly GCA_963751075.1). Classification (GTDB taxonomy): domain Bacteria; phylum Chloroflexota; class Chloroflexia; order Thermomicrobiales; family UBA6265; genus JACCXM01. The sequence continues at coordinate 306 of CAVVTE010000015.1, forward strand.
AGTCGACGTCGGCGTCGCCGGCAACCTTAGTCGCGTCGAGTAGAGCCCGCGCCCCCAGACAAAGCCCGCCTCCTGGCACAGGTCGACGATCTTCTCGAAGAAGCGCTGGAAGACGTCGACGCCCGAGCCGCTGGCGGATGCGGGTCAGGCTGGAGTGGTCGGGCAGCGTCCTCGTCGAGGGCGTAGCCCAGGTACCAGCGGTGGGCGAGGTTGAGGCTGGCCGTCTCGATGAGTTGCCGCTCGGAGCGGATCCCCTCGAAGAACATCACCAGTTGGAGCTTGAAAAAGACCACCGGATCGATACCGGGCCGGCCCCGGTCGGCGTAAAGTTCGCGCGTCCACTCGCGGACAAACGACAGGTTGAGCTTTGCCTCGAGATGGCGGTAGAAGTTGCGCGGAGGCACCAACTCCTCGAGCGAGACAGCGATCGGCTCGCCGAGACGACGGGGCTTGGGCGGGCCGAGCATGGCGGACTCCCAGACGTGCGTTCCTCTCGTATAGAATCGGCGCTCCTCGCTTTGGCCCCGCCTTTGCCGCAGAGCGCCGGCATCGCTACGAACGGCGGGGTCTGGAACCGGGATGGGTGCGATGACCGAGACGACCCGCGTGCATGACTGGGGCAACACCGCAGCGTACGAGGCCTACATCGGGCGCTGGAGCCGTCTGGTGGCCGAGGCGTTCCTCCTCTGGCTGGCGCTCCCCTCCGGGCGGCGATGGCTCGATGTCGGATGTGGCACGGGGGCGTTGACCCAGACCATCCTCGCCATCGCTGACCCAGAGGAAGTGCTCGGCGTCGATCCGACCGCCGAGTTTCTCGCCGTCGCCGAGGCCCAGATTATCGATCCTCGGGTGCACTTTGCGACCGGCGACGCCCGGGCGCTACCGGTGCCGGGCGAGGCCTATGACGCGGTGGTCGCCGGCCTCGTCTTGAACTTTGTGCCCGATCCGGAGGCGGCCGTCACGGAGATGGCGCGCGCCGCCCGGTCCGGCGGGACGGTGGCCGCCTATGTCTGGGACTTTGCCGGCGAGCGGCAATTCCAACGCTACTTTTGGGAGGCAGCTACGGCGCTTGATCCGGCCGCCATCCCGCTGGCGCAGAGCATGCAGTTTGCGCTGTGCCACGCGGAGCCGCTGGCTGCCCTGCTCGGCTCGGCGGGTCTGCAGGACGTCGTGGTGCAGGCGATCGAGCGGCCGGCGGTGTTCCGCGACCTCGACGACTATTGGCAGCCGTATCTGGCCGGAGGGTCATCCGTCGCCCAGCGCTACGCCGCGTCGCTGGGCAATGTGCAGCGGGAAGCGCTGCGTGAGCGCCTGCAGTCCATCCTGCCGATGGCCGATGATGGGTCGATTCGGTTGCTTGCCCGCGCTTGGGCGGTGCGGGGCACGAAGTAATCCCAGGGGTGGTCCATCATCAGACCGGAGCCCCCACACACGTCGTCCGCGGTCACTGAGCCATTTTTCAACGGGCTGGCCCATTATGGGAACCATGCTCCCCATTTTTCCGCTTGACAGCGTTGTTACCCGGTTCCATATAATGCGAATATTCCCGGGTTATCGGAACCACTTTTTCTGAGACTCGGAGATTGTCATGCGCCCGTCTCACGCTGCTAGTGTGGAAGACGAGACGGGAGACCTTATGCCAAACGACATGCAACCAACGATCGACGAGACGCTGAGCGGCTTTCTGCGCACGCTGTCCAGTGCCAACAAGAGCGCTGCGACGATCACGGCCTTACCGGACCGATCTGCTGCAGTTCGCGCGCTTCCTGAGTGAGACTAACTGCACGGTGTCTTCCCCGGCCGACGTCACCCGCACGGACGTCGCCGAGTACCTCGCCCACCTAGCCGAGCAGGACATGAGTGGCACCACCCGCGCCCGCAAGCTCGCTTCGATCCGAGAGTACTTCCGGTTCCTCGAGGAACAAGGGTCTGGTCAACAAGAATCCGACCCTTGGGGTCGCGACCCCGAAGAAGGAACGCGGCAGCCGCACGGCCCTTCGGTTAGACGAGTACACGAAACTCCTGTCGCTCGCCGGCGCCAACCCCCGCGACTACGCCATCCTGCAGGTGTTCCTGCAGACTGGCATCCGCGTCAGCGAGCTGTGTGCCCTCACCCGAGCAAGACATCGACTTTGACGCAACGGCGGGTCCACATCGGGAATGGCAAGGGGCAGAAGGCACGCACCATCGAGCTGGAGAAGAAGGGTATTCAGGCGATCAAGAGTTACCTCGCCGTGCGACCGGAGAGTCTGCACGACGAGCTCTTCCTCAACTATCAGGGTGAGCCACTCTCAGAGCGTGGGGTCCGAAAGATGCTGGCCAAGTATCTGAAGGCCTCAGGGATTACCAAAAAGATCAGTCCGCATTCGCTCCGGCACACGTTCGCCACCTATAAAGCCGAGCGGGGCGTCAGTCCCTACGTGCTCCGGGAATGGTTAGGTCATGCTCGACTGGACACGACCCAGATCTATGTCCATATGGTCAGGGAGAACACCAAGAAGGCGATGGAGGCGACCAGTTTGTGATGCCGTCGAGTTTCACCAGGCCACCTCGTGCGCGCTCTCGCCATCGCGTGATGGTGGAGAACGTTGCGTTGGTTCCGGCGTCACTCCTCCCGTACAAGCAGGACTGGCAACGGATTGCCAATGATCTTCCTCCAGGAAGTGTCCTCGTTGGCCTACCAACACACGAGAGGCAGCGACGTATCGCTGTTCGAGTGGCTAGCTTCTTTCGTCGGCGGGGCAGGTCTGTTACCGTCTTGAGGCTTAGCGCTGGAGCTTGATTAGCTGCCTACACTTGCCCTTTGTTGCAGGACATTTGAAATTAGCTGCAAGAGAAAGCCAAGTGTGATTAGAAGGAAACCCAGCAGACCTACGGTTCCCCGGGCATGTTGCCGCTCGCTGTACTCGAGAAACGAAACCGGAGCGTGGAGCAGCGCGACGAATATCGTATACACCGTCCCGCCAGTGAGCACGAACAAAAATAGCAGGATCGGAATCAGAAGAATAGTGTAAATAACCATTTCTAATGGTGTGGTTGGGGCGATAAGATGCCGAAACCATGCGAGGACGTCGACATCGAATGCACGCATCACGAGAACGATCATCGCAAGGGTAACGGCACCAATGACGCCGGCGGCAACGAGGCATCCATTACCGAGGACAATCCATCTAAGGCATCCACTCCGGGCAACAACCGGCGGCAACTCAATCTGGACGGAGTCTTCTTCCACTCTCACGTTGGGATTCGCGAGTTTGTAGATCGGGCGAAGCCACCCCTCCTGAAGGCCGTGCAGTCGGTCAACCCCAATGGCCTCGATCGCTAAGAAATAGGCGCCGACCATGTCGATTACCAAGCCAATAATGCTCAGAATGGTATGGGTTCATTCGCAGTAGAACATCCGCTCGCTTCAGTATGTGGAAAAATTGCTCACACTAGGAGTGCATTATCTCAGCCCAGCGTGGAGTCAGTCCCGACGTCCTCCGGGAGTGGCTGGGCCACGCGCGCCTGAACACCACCCAGATCTATGTCCACATGGCCCGGGAAAACACCAAGAAGGTCATGGAGGCGACAAGCTTGTGATGAGCTCACGCTTCGTTACGCGATTCCAAACACTCGCTCGTCGCGACGCGCAGCTGTATAACGTTGCTCTGGGACCCGGCTCCATGCTCTTTTTCAAGGCTTGATGGCAGGCCATCGCAAACGGCCTTCAGCATAGCGAAATCCTGATCATCTTCCCCTCACAGGCAAAGCAGCAGCGCGCCGCCCGCTCCGTTGCGTTACGGCCCAGAGAGAAGGGGAAGCGCGTGCGGGTGGTAAATGTGGAAGCACAACGAGACGTGCTGTAAGTAACGTGTTGCGAACTCCCACTTTCCCCCCCAGCCATGAGTTCACCATTGACACGTCCCGTGGCTGGCCGTAGGATCATTTCCATAACTCCACATCGCCAATGTGAGCGAGACGGCAAAGGGTGCGATGTTGCACAAGACGTCGAGACTGGTCACGAGCCAGGGATTCGTTCAACCAGCTCTGTCGTCACCTCGGGGCTCGCGGCGCCTGTTACTCAAAGGAATTGTGGGAACTGTAGGAGCGTCGGGCGTCGTAACGGATCTCGGCCTTCAACATGCAAGAGCCCGAAGACAGTCACATTCTCGGCGCAGGTGCATACAAACTAGGTTTCAAAACTAAGTACCAGGGTCGCGAACAGGTGGAAAAGCTGATCGCGCTTGAATATCTCATGTCGTTGCACGCTGAGGAGCCAAATCTCACATCAGATCAGCTTGTCCGAGAGCTCCAAGCCTTTCACGATGAGTACGACAGGCGGGTAAATCAGGGTATTCCCGAGAGCCACGAGACCTATCGCGATGTGTTCGAATGGGTGGTAGTTGGCTTGGAAGGCGCCAGCGCCATCCCCAAGTATGGGCCGATCATAGGCGCTGTGGGGAAGTCGGCGCCAAGATTGGCGATGCCTATTCCGAGTACAAGGCAGAAGATTACCCCTACAACGCCACCATGGCGCAGTCTCATCAGGCGGAATCGGTCCGGGGGCGCGACGAGGAAATCTTGACAACTCGGTGACGTTCGGTGCGTCCGAGGTCTACCGGCAGGCGCATGACACGTTCTTCAACGACCTGCCGATCACCCTTGGCGAGCTGGGCAACACCCAGAAGGTTGCGGAGTTGATGCGACCAGGGCAGATCCTCGAAGGGTTGGGCACGTGGCTGAACGCCGCCGGAGACCTGAAGGCCACGATCGTGGCCGGTGACGGTCGGATTCTGGCCTCTATCGCCGAGCTGCAGCAGGATGTGACCGAGCAGCTTGACAAGATCCATGCGGAGATCGACGAGTGCCAGGAGCAGTCCAGGAGATCGATCAGCAGCAGGACGATCTGATGGCGTACCTGCTGGAGAAGGAGGCGCGAGAGCAGGAAGACGCGGCGGCGGAACAGCAGAGGCAGGCAGCGCTACAGCGGTTGCAGATGGAGCGGCAACTGCGGCTAGAGGCGACGGGATCAGCGATCTATCTGCTCTCCACCCTCGTTGGATTTCAGAATGCCGAGCTGGGCAAAACGATCTCAGTGATGGGCAACGCCGCGTTCTCCATTGCCCAGTCGATCAGTAAGTACGCCACGACCGCCGCCACCCTGGGCACCCTGGGCGCATCGCTGGGGTCGGTAGTGCTCACCGGCAATGTCGTCGCGGCGGCACTGAGTGTGGCGTCCCTCTTTGGCTCGTCCGAGCCTACGCCAGAGCGAATGATTCTTGAGGAGATCAGCAAGCTGCGACGCCAGGTTGAGCGCCTACGGGCAGAGATGCACGACCGCTTCGATCGCATCGATCAGACGCTGAATGCCGTTTACGGCGGCATCATCGACGTCATGATCCGCCTCGACGCGTTCGCCGAGGGCCTGGAGGACGTCGAGGCACGGCTGGTCGAGCTGCAATCGGATGTCAGTGCCATGGGGATGCAATTCGAGTCGTTCATCCAGGTGGTCGAGCACCGTCCGCTAGTGGAGAGCATCAACCGGGCGATTGGCTACCGCAAACTCGACCGGCCACGAGATGAGTCTGAATCTATTCGAAGAATTCGAGAACCGGTTCTACTCCTGGGCGGTCGACTTCGCGGACGACGGTGGGGAGATTGGCGTCGCGACTGCGAGTTTTGCGGATGAGCGAGTCATCGAGTTCTTAGCGGGCCGGCCATTCGAGAGCAACGTCCGCTATCTGGCAGGCTGGCTAAGTCACCACGGCCTGCGCTCATTCCAACCGTCTGACGACCCGTTGCCGAACCCGCGAACGTGGGTAACCGCGGCGTGGTCCTACGCGATGCTGCAAATCGAGTGGCCCGAGTACGCGAAGGGAGGAGATTTCCCCGAACGGGCACGGGCAGTCAAGGCCGTGGGCGCCGAGTTGAGCGCCGCGTTTCGATCGATCACAGTACTCAACAACGCAGAAGGCAGACGAGCGCAGCGGGACATCCTTGAGGGAGTACTGGCCCACGACCCGACCAAGCTGGATATGCTGATGAGCTCACTCGCGGTCGCGGAGACGGCGCACCGCGAGACGATCATGACAGGCCTCGAGGCGCTCGACCACGCCCCCGACGCGCTCAAGACGCTGACGAACGGCCTGCTGGCGCCAAGCAATCTGGCACTCCTACTGCCAATGGCGGTCCTCCAGGAGGACTATCTCAACCAGGGGCTGCAGCCGTCCAAGCTCAGCGCGGACCTACGGGTGACCTGGGAGGAACACGATGTTACTTTCACCGAGTCTGAGGGGTCCCCCGACGTGGGACACACGTTCACGGAAACCGTCTACACACCGAGCCTGGCGCTGACCGTCTTCTACGAGCAGCAGCAGATCGCGATCCTCGGCACCACAGGTATTCAGACGACGGAGCGACCGGTGGAGAACTGGCTGGAGAGCGCTTGGGCGAATTACCACAAGGCGAGCTTCGAACGAGCGATCGAGGGAAAGTGGTGGAAATCGCAGCCTCCCTCGTTCTCATTCCAAAGCACCGCCGACGCGGCTCAGCAGGAGGCTGCGGCCGCGGTCGAGGAGCTAGTCTTCACGCAGGTCTTCGTCGAGACGACCAAAGATTTTGTCGAGACGACCAACGATTTTGGTGAGGAGAAGACGGTGAGGGACAACGCGCTGGCGCTGACCGGGGCGAAGGCTCTGCTGGACGCCTTCTGCACGGCGGCGATGCCGCGCGCTTTTGCCTATTCCGATCTCTTGGTCGCGCTCTTGCGTGGGAACCAGTCAATTCTGGACGGGACAGCGATTATGCGAGCGTATGCCACCGCCGCCACGCCACCGGCGAACCGCACGATTCACGCGACGCTGAAGGCGGCCGGAGACGTGCGCCTCAGCGCGCTCACGAAATCGATCGAGGCCCAAGTGACGGCCATCGAGGATGAGACGTTCGACGAATCGCACGCGATGATCGAGACGACACTGCATACCCTGGGATACGCGAGCAACCTAGTTTCGGCATAAAGATCTCGGCAAACGCCTGGATCTCATGGGCTGCGTTTCCGCAGCTTTCCTGAGTTAGAGCAAACGCTCTCCTCCTCCACCAGATTATTTTATGTCACTTTTTTGCTATAATTATCCTCTTCTATGCCAACAACCGAATACGAATCGCAGCGGACCAGCTATCAGGAGCTCCTGGCCGCCTATGACCGTGCCCGCGAGACGTGGGAGCGCGATCCTGGGCCGCATACCGCCGCTGTGGTGGAGACCGGTTTGCAGTTCCTCGTGCAGGAGCTCCTGCGGCCCGGCAAGTTCGACCTGGGTCAGACGGTGATGACCCCTGGTGCGGACGAGACCCTTCGTGCCGCACGCCAGGTGCCCCTAGAGTTTCTCGTGCGACACAAGAACGGTGATTGGGGTGAGCTGCCAGACGAAGATGTCCGGGAAAATGAGTGGTCACTCGAAAACGGCGCGCGTCTCTTCTCTTCCTATAAGACCCGAACCGATGAGAAGCTGTGGGTCATCACGGAGTGGGATCGCTGCGTGACGACGCTGTTGCTGCCGGAGGAGTACTGACGGGGTGAGGGATTATGTATTCAGATCATCCGCTTCGCGCCCTACTATTCAGGGTCGTAAGGGCTTCGCCAGGTTCTTATGCGGGTTGAGCGCCGATACGGCTGCCCACCAGGCTCCGGCGTATCAGGGAGCCGTGTTCCTTCGTCCATATGCGATTTGTCGATCTGATCCTGGGTCAGGCCGCGCGCCCTACGAAGGTCCATTCCTTCCAAATTCGCTCCATCTAGATTCGCTCCATCTAGCTCCACCCACCTGAACATCGCATCCACGAAGTCCGTCTCGACGAGCGACGCACCTTTGAGATTCACTCTATCTAGGTCCGTCCCTTCAAAGTACGCCCCATCCAAGTTTGCGCCTTCGAAGTTTGCTCCTCTCAGGTCGGCTTCGGGGATCAGGACCTGCTGGAGTTGGGCCTTATTGAGGGAAGCTCCTTGAAGGAGCACTCTAGCGAGGAGGGCGTGCTGGAGTTGGGCCTCTCTCAAGTCTGCAGACCGCAAGTCGGAGCTTATCAAGTTGGCCTTCTGCAGGAACGCATGCCGTAGATCGACTCCTCGAAGATCCGCTTGGTCAAGCAGTGCCTCCTGAAGCTGAGCTTCCCTCAAGTCAGCTGAGCGCAATTTCGCTTTGGTCAAATTCGCCTTCTGAAGGAACGCACGCCGCAGATCAGCTCCTCGCAAGTCTGTTGAATGAAGGTCGACTTGCCCCAGTTCATACTGGAGCTTCACCGGGTCGCGCCGGCCGATGACAGTTACCGCCGCTTGAATATCAACAGGAGGCACTCGACTCTCTACCCGCTGATACGAAACCCGTCCCACTGGTAGATCTTGATCGGGTCTCTCTTCTTCCTCAGCTTTGGGCGCCGGAGCATGTTCGCGGACGTAGGCTGTGAGGATTTCCATGACCGGCCAGTGGTCGCGATCAGAATCGCGAGCGATGCGTTCTAGCGCGTAGATTCCTCCGAGGCGCGTCATCAGGTTGTCGCTTGCAAGGTGATCGATCGCCCGCGTGAAGCGTTCGGTGATTTGCCCCTCTTGACTGATGCGGAGGTCTTCCTGCGCTAACCGTAGGTTCCAGACAGTGAAGGCCAGAGTCCCGGCCAGAAACACACCCCCTATCACCTGAATGATGATTGCCCGAGCTTGGAGTTGCGCTCCAGTAACGGCCGCGGCTTCCCCAGGGGCGAGGTTCCATAAACGGGGTCCCTGTGCGAATGGGAAGATCCAAAGCAGCAACGAAGCGAACAGAATGATGAGGCCACAGAGGACGAGAATGGCGAGCATCCATCCGCCACGACGCCGAAGGATGCTCACCGCCTTGGGGCCTTGATCTTTCCAACCTCGACCCACCTTTTGGCTGATAGGGGTCCCGGATTTCAAGCGCTTTCAGCTGAGTTGACGCAATGACTAATCAGAGAACGCTTCCTCTTCCAGGCTTGCTTCCGGACCGAGCATCTCCTGCGGCCAGGTGCCGCCACGACAGGAGGAATACTGATCGGTTCCTGCTCACGTTAATGAGCGTCCTGCGAATCGCTGCGCTTCGGAACGGGCTTTCGCCCGCGCCGCATTGCCCGCTGCGCGAGGTAGCCATAGAGGCGATCGAGGGCATCGCGTCGACTGGTGGTGTCTCCTGCGTGATCGGCAACCGCTAAGGCGTCCTCGAGCTCGCGAGGCGCGTTCCCCACCTCTGTTGCACCGGCACCATCGAGAAACGAGGTCTGGGCCCAGTCACGGGCTCGACTCCATCGTGAACGGCCAGGGCGGGTATGTGCGGGCATGATCACCACCTCGAGCACGCGGAGGGTGTAGCGACTTTGATTTTAAGACCCCCTGCGCGTTCGTCTAGATGCACCGTCTCCGCTCGTAGAAAAAGAGAGCAACATTTGTGTTGCTCCCCCACTCTATCGTTTACCAGCGGGGTGAATGCGTCACCGCCGCGGCGGCCGGAGCAAAGCGGAGGAGGTCGTCAGGCCTTGACGCAGAGGGGTGGCAAGCCACTTCTCCTCGTACCCTTCACTGGCACAGCTCCTACTCTGTACATTTATGTCAATTCTTGCTATACTGCGGCTACCGAAATGAGGTGAGATGAGCATGACCAAAGAGCAGCCAACCTACGCCAATCGTATCGTTCAAGACCCGGAGATCCTGGTCGGAAAGCCCGTGATCAAGGGGACCCGCATCCCCGTGGAAGTGGTCCTGGAGTATCTAGCCCACAATCCCGATTTTGACGAGCTGTTCGCCGACTACCCGCGGTTGACGATGGATGATGTCAAGGCGTGCTTTGAGTACGCGCAGACATTGGTCGAAGCGACACCGAAGCAGAAAGACGTCGCCGCGCCACCGGCCTGGTGAGGTTTCTTCTTGACGAAGGACTTCCCTTCCGCTTGGCGGCGTTCCTCACGAGTGAGAGTCACGACGTCGTTGCCTGCGGAGCCGACTACCCCCACGCGCTGACAGACCGCCAGATCCTGGCGATCGCCTACGGCGAACAGCGCATCGTGCTAACCAACGATAAGGACTTCGGCGACCTCGTCTTTCGCGACCGGCTGCCCCACGCGGGCGTGATCTTGTTCCGGCTCGGCTACGTGCCGATCGACGTCCGGATCGCGCTGCTGCGGGAAGTCCTGATGGACCACGCCGACCACTTGGATCAGTTCATTGTCGTTTTGCCGGGGGGCTCGCGGGTCGCGTCGGCACCGGAGGCACCATGAGCCAGTGCCCACCCATCATCCCGCGTATCGAGGAAGCCGTGCACGAGCTAGAGGCACTCATTACCACGCGCTTTTCAGCGGCGACCTTCGTTGTCGAAGAAGGCTTCGATCCCGAAGGGGTCTACCTGCTACCGACAGTCGATGCCCCTGACACCGATACGGTGCTGGCCGTGGTCGGCGACCGGTTAGTTGAGTTGCAGGTCAACGAGGGACTGAGGGTGTACGTGACGCCACTTCGGCCGATGGAATGCGTCGTGGCTCAACTGCGCGAGCGCGAGGCGGTCAGCCCCTTAGCATCACTGCCGCCTCAAGTCCCTCAGCCGGATCGAAGCGGTTGAAAGCCCAGGCTGCCAGCACCCGGTGACTATCGCCGACCTGATGTCCAGCTTCCGCTGACTATACCGACGATTCTGGCTGAATGGAGCAACATTGTTGTTGCTCCCCCACTCCACCGGTACAAGCAGGGTGCATGCGTCACCGCCGCGGCGGCCGGAGCGAAGCGGAGGAGGAGGCCGTTAGGGCCTTGACGCATCTGAAACCACTCGCCGCCGATGGTGATGAAGCCTTCCATGAAGAGGATGACGAGCATCAAGAGGCCAAACGACGCCATGTGGCGCGGCGCTTCGAACGTCCGCGATCTCCAGGAAGGTTATCCAGAGGAACGTGGCGTAGAACAGGACCAGCGCCGCGGCCGACTCCCAGCCGATGATGCCAATCTATGTCGCAGTTTGCACTCCGCTTGCGGTGATCGCCCGCCACTCGCGTCCGGGTCAAGCACTGTTCCCGGCTCCGCCCGAAAATTGGAGGTATCCATCGCGAGCACATGCTGCACGAACTCGAAGTTGGTCCCAAAATCGGTAATATTGCGGGAAGCCACGAGCTGAACATAAGGGCCGTTGAGCGCGGTAACGGCGGCGCACGCGAACGGCTGACCTCCAGCGCTCGTGGTCCGCTTTCTGCAACTCCAGCGGGCGGGGCGGCTTCACGGAGACCTGTGTAGCCGATGCTGGTGTCGAAGCCGAAGCAATGATCAGTCGATTCCTTTCCCCTCGCGTGCTGGACGCAAGTGGGAGGTAGACCATTCCATTAAGCATCGCTATGGCATCGTACCGGATCACCCCGAGTCCGATAGCGATCTTCGGCACGCGGCAGGACAACCATTCGGAGTAGAGTTTAGGAATTGAGACCGCCTTGGCGCATGAGGTTTCAGGGTGGTTGTCCCGGACACCTCGCGCATTTGCAATCAGGAGCCCCACGTGACTGACCTAACTGCGATCGACTCCCCTGCCGATTCGGCGGACAACCCAGACGGTGCACTCCCTCCAGAAGTTGGCGGTGATGACGGTCCCACGTTTGAACAGCTAGGACTCAGCTCTGCGCTCTTGAAGTCGATCAAGGACGTCGGGTACGAAGCCCCCACGCCCATCCAGATTGAAGTTCTCCCGACGCTCCTCGCCGGCCGGGACGTCATCGCCCAGGCGCAGACCGGCTCCGGCAAGACGGCCGCTTTTGGCTTGCCGATCATCGAGGCCATCGATCCCAAACAGCGCTCCGTGCAGGCGTTGATCCTGGCGCCCACGCGTGAGCTGGCGATCCAGGTTGCGGAGGCGCTCCACAAGTACGGTCGCCACAAGGACGTCGAGACGTTACCCATCTATGGCGGACAGCCCTATGAGCGGCAATTCCGCGGTCTCCAGCGCGGAGTGCAGATCGTCGTCGGCACGCCAGGGCGAGTCATGGATCACATGCGCCGGGGCACGCTGAAACTGGACGACATTCGCTTCTTCATTCTGGACGAGGCGGATGAGATGCTCGATATGGGGTTCATCGAGGATATCGAGTGGATTCTCGAGCAGGCTCCGTCGGAACGGCAGATGGCGCTCTTCTCGGCCACCATGCCGCCGCGGATCGCCGCCTTGGCATCGCGGTACATGCACGACGCGCAGCGGATCACGGTCGCCGGCAAAGAGATGACGGTGCCTCAGGTCCGGCAGTCGTCGTACGAGGTGCCTCGTGCCCGCAGAGTCGACGCCCTGACTCGCATTCTCGACGCGGAAACCCCCCAGTCAGCGATGATCTTTTGCCGCACTAAAGCAGGGGTAGACGAGCTGGGCGAGGCACTCATGGCCCGCGGCTACGGGGTCGAGACGATCCACGGCGACCTTTCCCAGGCGCAGCGTGATCGGGTCATGCGCCGCTTCCGGAGCGGCCAGGCCGAGGTGCTGATCGCCACCGACGTCGCCGCACGCGGCCTCGACATCCCCGATGTCTCGCACGTCATCAATTACGACATTCCCGAGAGCGCCGAGGCCTACGTCCACCGGATTGGACGGACCGGTCGTGCCGGGCGCGCCGGCGAGGCCATCACGCTCATCACGCCGCGCGAGGTGCGCTGGCTGCGCCAGATCGAGCGCATCACGCGCGCCCGCATCGAGCCCCGCCGTCTGCCGACGCTGGCCGACGTCGCCGAGCGGCGCCGTGACGCGCTGAAGCAACAGATCCGCGCCGTTCTCGATACGCAGGACGACGGCTACGCGGGCTATCTCGACACGATCAATGACCTCGCCGACGAGCACGACGCCGCCGAGATCGCCGCGGCCATCCTCAAACTCTACGCCGAGGAGACCGGCCGCACGACCACGCCCGAGCAGCAAGAGAATGACATCGCGACCTTCGCGGCCGTGGCGCCGCCCGCGCGCGGCCCGAGGGGTGAGGCGGGGATGGTCCGGTTGTTCGTCAATGTTGGCCGCAATCAGGGTGCCCGGCCGCAGGACTTTGTCGGCGCCATCGCCAACGAGGCTGGAATCCCAGGACGCGCGATCGGCGCGATCGATATTTTCGATGAATACACCTTCGTGGATATCCCGCGTGAGTTCGTCGACCGTGTCCTGGAAGCCATGCGCGGCGCGAGGATCAAAGGACGGCCGGTCAACGCCGAGGTGGCACGCCAGGATGGCGTTCCCGGCCCCCGCGATCGAGGCGGGCGGCCCTCGGGTCAAGGAGGTCGGCCACCGTACGTCGGTGGCGCTCGCGTTCAAAGGGACGGTGACGGCCGGCCCCCTCGCCGCTTCGAGCGCTCCGACCGCCGGGAGCGTAGCGGGCCGCCTCGCTTCCGGACACGTCGCGACGATTGATGTGGATAACAGGTGATCGATGGTGGAAACGCCACCGGCTGACCGTTTCGCCCGCTCGGGACTCGAAGTCGCGGGATAGCGGTCAGCCGGTCCTGGCTGAGGTCACGCCATTACTCAACAACCGATTTGCCACAGCGGTCCCGCGGGTAAAGAGTCTGCTCCCCATAGGTTCAAACTCTTTAAACCCTTTAAACCCTTTGAATTCTTCAAGCCCAACGCGGCGATTATCCCGCATACGGGTCCAAGACGGCTCGGGCCGCTGAGGACGGGGCAGCGTCACGTGCGGCGCATGACTTACTGGCAGGCCCACTCGTTCTTGCGGCCCTCTTTCCACATCCACCCGGTTGCCAGGGCCTGCGCTTCCGGATCGTAGATGTCACGGTCGCCGTAGGGCGTCGTGTTCCACGTCGATTTGAGGAATTGGAAGAGCCCGTAGTACGGCCCGCTACGATTCACCGCGCAGGGATCGAGCGCCGATTCGCAGCGGGCCACGCGCACCATCACGCGCTCTGACTGACCATATTTCTTGGCCGCGTCGCTGATGAAGCCGAGGATCTCCTGCTCGCTGTGGCGGACGGTGCATCCCCCACCCGAGGTGTCCTTGCTCCTGGATCTGTTCCTTTTCCTGTTCTTGTTTTTGTCTCGATCGTTCCTGGTTCGCTTTCGGGAGAGGATCTCACCGGCTGAGACCGCGCCAGCCGCGGTCGTGAAAAGGACGCCAAGAGCAACCCGGCGCGAGCGGACGGCTGTCAGCGTCCGCGTTGCCGTGTCAAGAATTTCGGGAGGCATGCCCATCCCCTCTCTCGCGAGCTGACTCACCGGGTGAAAGAGTCAGCGCGGTGGCGGGTCGTTTACGGGGCACGACCTCAGTATACCGTTGGCCGGTGATCAGAGTTCCATCACCATCGGCAGGATCATCGGTCGCTGCTTCGTCTTCCGGAACAGCGACCGCGCGGTAATCCCCTTGGCCTGGGACACCAGGTAGCCGACCTCAGGCTCCCCTTCGGGGCGCCGCTCCAGCCACCGCTTCAGCTCCTGCTCGGCCTGCCTGATCGGCCCCGCCAGAGCTTCCATACTCAGTCCCTTCGTCACGAACTCGGGACCGGCAATGAGTTTGCCGTCCTCGGCGTCGACGATGATCGTGATTGTGACCAGCCCTTCGGAGATGAGATCGTCCCGGGTGCGCAACCGGACTTTGCCCGGCTCGAAGTCGCCAAGACGGTCGACAAAGACCGATCCGGAAGGCGCGCGGCCGCGCACCGCCCCTCTCCCGCCTTCGAAGTCGACGATGCTGCCGATCTCGGTCATCAGGATGCGGTCTTCCGGGATGCCAATTGACCGCGCAAGATTTCGGTAGAGCGCCATGTGTCGGTACTCGCCGTGGATCGGGACCGCGTGGACCGGCCGCACGAGCTCCAGCATCTTCTGGAGCTCATCCCGGGCAGCGTGGCCGGAGACATGCACTCGGCCTTCGGTCGAACTAAATACGACGTTTGCGCCGCGCCGGAAGAGATTGTCGATCGTCTCGGAGACCGTCTCTTCGTTCCCCGGCACCGGAGTCGCCGAGATCAAGACGACGTCACCCGCCCCGATCTGGATTTTCTGATGCTCGTCCGCCGCGATGCGAGCCAGTGCCGCCGCCGCCTCGCCCTGGCTTCCGGTCACGACTAACACTCTCTGCTGTGGAGGCAGCTTCAGGAGGTCATTGAGTGGCAGCAGCACCCCTTCCGGGGGATCGAGATACCCCAGCTGCAGGGCAGTCCGGACATTCTGCTCCATGGAGCGCCCGGCGACGGCAACCTTCTTGCCGTACTTTTCCGCGGCCTTCAGCACCATGAAGACGCGGCTGATGTTGGAGGCAAACGTCGCGATCAACGTCTGCCCCTCGGCATCCCGAATCACCCGATCGAGGGTCTCCATCACCACACGCTCTGACGGCGTGTGCCCCGGCGTCTCGACCCGGGTCGTATCCGAGAACAGCGCCAGGACGCCCCGATCACCTAACTCGCGCAACCGCGCCTCGTCGGTCGGCTCGCCCATGACCGGAGTCGGATCGAACTTGAAGTCCCCGGTGTTGATGATCGTGCCGGCTGGAGTGTGGACCGCAATCGCGAACGAGGCAGGGATAGTGTGCGTCACGTTGATGAACTCGAGCTCGAGATCGCCAAGGCGGACGCGCTCCCGGGACTCCATGGGATGAAGCTCGACCTTCTCGTCGAGGCGCGCCTCGCGGAGTTTGTTTTCGGCAAACCCCATCGCCAGTGGCGAACCATAGACTGGAATCTTCCCGATCCCCTCCAACTGAGGAATAACGTACGGCAAAGCGCCGATGTGATCTTCGTGGCCGTGGGTAATGGCGATGCCGCGAAGTTTCGACAGGCGGTTCGTCACGTACCGAATGTCCGGGATGATGAGATCGATTCCCCGCTCCCATTCTTCGGGAAATTTGCCACCCGCGTCGATGAGCACCATGTCATCGCCATACTCGACGGCCATCATGCTCTTGCCGATCTCCCCGATGCCCCCGAGTGGAACGACGCGGAGCCTGCCATCCGCACCTTCGCCGGCACCCGCACCGCCACCCTCGCGGCCGCCGCGGGGGTGCTGGGGCGCCGAGGGAGCGTGGCTCTGCCGTCCCGGCCTGGCGCGCGAGGTCCCCTGGGAGTCTCGTCGTGGACGCCGTCCTGGCCGGGGCCGGGGCGGTCGCTGCCCGGGAGTGCGCGAGGAATCCGACTGATTACTCTGGTTGCCGTCCCGGCCTGAGCCGTCCCGTGCTTGGGCCTGCCGCCGGTGTCCGTCGGTTCGTTCTGTGTCCTGTCGCGAATTCGTCACGTGTTACCTTTCCTTGGGCGCCGGGTCTGTTGTGATCCCGGCGCCTCATCAATGATCAACTCAATTTCGTGGCCAAAAATCGGGTCCGGACGCGTGTGCGGTGGCTCAGCCGGTTCGACGTGCACGATGACCTGCGTGTCTGGTCCGACTTCGTCCCGGATTGCGTCTTCCACGCCGGTTGCCACTTCATGCGCGTGCTTGACGGTGAGGTCCGGATCGACCGTGACATGGACCTCAACCCAGTTTCGTTCGCCGGAGGAGCGGACGCGCAGGTTGTGGGCGGTGATGGTGCCCGGTGCCGCGACGATTGCGGCAAGCAGCGTCCTGGGGTCGACGTCTGTCGCGGCATCGGTAAGCACAAGTGATGCCTCGCGCAGGATCCCCCATGCCGCCCAGGCCACCATGGCCGCGAAGACCAAAGACACCGCCGCGTTGGCGCCCTTCAACCTGAGGCGCTCCCCGAGAAGACCGAGAATGACTGCCGCGGAGACGAGCACGTCCGATCCGGTTTGGCGCGAATCCGCTTCCAGGAGATCACTGCGCAGGGTCCGAGCGGCGCGGCGCTCCCAAAGTGTCACGCCAGCGTTGACGGCCATCGTCCCGAGCATCACTCCGAACGATAGCCGTGTCACCTCGGGCGTATCTCCCGCCTGCCAGCGGCTAACAGCCGATTGGACGATCTCGAACACGCCAACCGCCATGGTGGCGCCAATCGCCATCGATGCCAAAGTCTCGTACCGGCCGTGGCCGAAATGATGTTCGCGGTCGGGCGGACGCCGCTGCCACAAGGCATCGAGCAGCGAGTGGAAGCCGTCCGCCGACATTGCCACTGACCCGCTGATGAATCCGTAGCCAAGCTTGGCCGTTGCCACGACGAGGTTCAGCGCGAGCACCAGCGAAAGAATTCGGCGGATCTGCTTTCCGCGTCCCGCGGGCTCTCGGCCTGCATCCGCCCCGGCTACCTGAGGCGATCTTTCCTCCCCTACTCGGGACACCGGAGGGGTTTCCAACGTCGACCCCATCTCGCGACAAGTGTATCCCTACCGCGTCTCGGAGCAGTCATACGCGCCCCGATAGCAGGCGTTTGGCAATGACGGAGTGCAGTGCCAGCTCCCAATGGTGTACTTCACCACCCGCCCGCAACCCATCTCACAACAAGCGCGAGGAGCACGAGCAGGACCACCGCCACGATGCATCCAACAGCTAACGCGCTCCCCGTGCCAACCGTGTCGGGCGTCGCGGATCCTGCCGCGGCCCATGCTCACTGTCTGCTGCTCCCTCTGGCTCGAGGTCATTCACCACGCGGTGAAAGCGAGAAGGTCATGGCTCCACCTGGAGAGGGTCACCCGGGAGAGGATCCTCCGAGCCGGGCGGTCCGAAGAGAAAGAACGTATCGAAGAGCCACGAGCCGTTCTCGAACACGAAGTCGACCCGCTGCGGGATGGGATCGCCCCCCAGAGAGACCTCCACGTATGCCCAGGCATGCTCAGGATCGATCAGGTTGACCGGACCGATTCTTTCGAACGAGAGCGGCGTCGCCATGAACAAGCGCAACTGACGAGCAAACTCGTCGATGGGCCCGACGAACGCAATCTCCTCGACGACCTGATCGCTGTGCAATGCCAGGAAGCGACCCGGATCTCCCGTTGCCCAGCAGCCGTTTGCCTGGCGCAGCAGGCTATCGATTCCCTCTTCCGCATCCGCGCCCTCGCTGAGACCCTCCTGCGCCGCAACACCGGTCGCGACGTCCGCCAGGGCGACGGGTGTGGCGACTGGGTCCGTCGGAAAACCGGGGACAAAAGTGTCGGTCAGCGATCGCGGTGAAACCGCGCAGGCTTCGAAGCCCCCGAGAGGCCGCGTCGTCAGTAGGGTGAGACGCTCGGTGCAGGAATCGGTAATTGGGGTCAACGTCAGTCGATCGTCCACCTGTCGCCACGCGTAGGTCGCCGGCTCTCCGCTGTCGGCGGTGATATCGCACCCGACCAGACCGCTCCACTCGTTGAAGGTGAGTGTCGTCTCGGCGGCATCAAACGTACCTTTAACGACCTCGCCAACGTCCTGCCGAGCCAGGCTGTACGTCCCATCGCCGCTGAAAGTGACGTTCCACAAACCCGCAAGCGCGGGTCCTCCCGCCAGATTCGCCGGGATATCCCCCTTGGTGATTGTCACCGTGAAAACACCGGATAGTGGCTGGGTTTCCGGGTCATCCTGAAAGAGCGCGAGGGCCGGCGTCGCGACGGCCAGCATCGTAAGTAGGGCAAGGATCATGGCTAAGGCTTCCGCGCTTGGCCACGCTGGCAAATGAAGGGGTCTCCGCCTCATGATCGGCAGCTCCTGACGGTGTCGCCGGCACCGAACCGTTGATTCACGGCAGCGGATGACGCGGGCGGACGATGCGAACATGCTGATTAGACGGCAGCATGGACAGGTTCGGCAAGCATGGCAGACGCGAAACCGGGTGACGTATCGGCTCGGTAGTCTTGTTACCGACCGTGGTACGCTCATCGGAAAGCCATGAGATCCCATGAATGCGAGTTGCCGAACGCACGCCAGTTGGATGGTAGCCAGGGGCGACAACTCGCTCAGCGTTTCGTAAGCGGCTGCGAAGCGAACCACCTGCCACTCGGCGATCCGGGGGAACGAATGACCGTTGTCCGATCACGCTGCGCAGGGAGACGCGGCTTCAACCGTGGCCATCCCGGAGTGCGAGCGCTCGCTCTGCTCCTCATCTCGGCGCTCCTCGTCGCTGTGCTGCCGCCATCCGGGAGCTATGCCGAGGGCGAGGCGATTCCAGTGGGCGAATTCCGATTGCTGGAACCGGTCGAAGATATGCTCAGCGCGTCGTCGTGGGTCATGGCTACGGGCCAGGATCCCCGACTTCTCGATATTCCCACCGGCGGCCGCGCCAGAGAGGTCGATTGGACTGGGTACGGAGTCGTTCCTGGCGGCTCCAAGAGTGGGGCCGCGATGGCCCCCCAGGTACCGTTCCGTTCAGCCGCTCCCGCGTTCAGCCGGAACCAGATCGTGACGCGGCAACTCGGCCTGTTTCCGCTCAACACGGAGCCGCATATCGCCGTCAACCCCCTCGATCCCGAGCATCTCGTTCTCGGCGCCATCGACTACAACTTCCCGGCGATGTCGTCGTACGTCTCATTCGACGGCGGAGAAACCTGGGAGGGCCCCAACCAACTGCGCTATTTCCCGGAGGATTTCGGCGCTGCCGGCGACCCGGTGGTGGCTTTCGACCGGGACGGCAACGTCTACATGATCTCCATCTCGCTTGGGTTCGAAGAGTTCCGGCTGGGGAGCCTGGTCTCGGCGGTCGATATCTCGAGCATCGTCATCTCCAAGTCCGAGGACGATGGTCTGACCTGGAGCGAGGCCATCTCCACCGCTCGCTCAACCGTCGAGACAACCTCGTTTCCAGACGAATCTGGACGCGAGCGAGGTGAAGTTGCGGCGGAATTCCTCGACAAACCGTGGATCGCGATCGGGCCGGATCCTGATGACCCCGAGCGCGACATCATCTATGTCGTCTATACCGAGTTCAAGACGCGGTACACCACCCTCTACGCGGACGAGCTGCCATTTCTCACCTCACCGATCACGGAGACCACCATCCGCCTCGTCCGCTCCACCGACGGCGGTGCGACCTGGAGCGATCCGATCGGCGTGAGCCCGACCGTCTTCCAGGCCGAAGGCGCCAGCGAAGAGGGAGAAGCGGGTGTCTCCGCTTCTGGCGCCCAGACCGACGACGGAGAGATCAACCAGCAGGCGCAACAGGAAGGTGTCGAAGCGAGTAATGAAGCCGATCAGACCGTCCAGGGGCCGCAGCCCGCGGTAATGGCAGACGGCACGGTTGTGGTCGCCTATCTCGACACCACGCTCGACGGCGTGCAGGAGGGTCTCGCCACGATCATGGTGACGCTTTCCGAGGATGGTGGCCGCACCTTCGGGGAACCGGTCCAGGCCGGAGTCTTCCGCGAAATCCACTTCCGCCCCCGAAACTCGTTCTTTCGCTGGTGGGGCGCCGCGTTCCCGCAGTTGACCGTCGGACCGAACGAGGAGATCTACGTCGCGGTCACCGCCAAACCCGGAGACAAGCCAACCGACGACGGCGATATTTTTCTGCTGCGGTCGTTGGACAAAGGGGAGAATTGGGAAACTCCGGTCCGAATCAACGCCGACGACACCGACCGCATCCAGTTCTTCCCGGCGATCGACGTTGCGCCAGACGGAAAAGTGCACGCCATGTGGGGCGATATGCGCGACGACCGGCAGGAGGCACGCTTCCACATCTACTACTCCGAATCGGAGGATCAGGGTGAGACGTGGGGATTCGTCGACGAACAACTCGGTCTCAATGTTCCGGAAACTCGAGTAACCGACTTCCCATCCAACTCGTTGCGCGGCTTTCCCGGGGGACGATTCCTGGGGGACTACTTCGCATTGGCGGCAAGCGAGGACGACGTTTACCTCGTCTGGGCAGACACGCGGCTCGGTGAGTTCGCTGGACCGAACCAGCAGATTGGATTTGCGCGCAAGCGTGCCATCGCCCCGCCGTCCCTGTTCCTGAATCCGCCGAGCGGCGACGCGGGGCGCGACGTGGCCATCCAGGGCTTTGGGTTCCAGCCCGATTCCGAAATCACCATCGACGTCGGCGGCATCACCATTACGAATCTGCGCTCCAATGAGCGAGGCGAGTTCCAGACCAATGTTTACATGCCTGTGACCGGCGAGGGCGCGCGCAACGTGACCGCGTACGACGAAACCGGCAACACGGCGACCGCATCCTTCTTCACCGAGTTCGGGTTTGATTCGATCGCGCGGGAGCTCTCGGACCTTCGGGACGATCTTGCTGTCGGCGCGGCGACACCTGTTGCGGAGCCGAACGAGGTTCCGTAAGGCGTGCTCGCGGTGCCATGGCCGCGCCGCTGGAGGACCATCCATGACGACAAGTCGTGTCCCAGCCCCAAACTCTGCCTCTTCCGTGGGAATCTCACGACGCCAACTCGTCCAAGGCGCCGCAGGTTTCGGTTTGGCGGCTGCCCTCTCCAGTACCGGCGTCCGCGCGGCAGTTGCCCACGCTGCGGTCCAGGAGGCCGGTGGTCCTGGCCCTGCCGCCGAACGGTTGATCTTCTCGGCGTTCAACGTCGATCAGGCGCCGATCGAGATCACCCAGGACAAGATGGACCTCTACCTCTACGGTCTCAAGGCGGCGGGCGCGGAAGACCTGGCCGGCGCCGAGGGCGTGCGCGTCATCCAGGCGCCCGCGTCAACGCTTTCCCTGATCCTCAACCCTGCCCCCGCACGCGAGGGAGAGCTGAACCCCTTCGCGATCCGCGAGATCCGGCAGGCCGTGCAATATCTCGTCGACCGGGAGTTCATCGCCGGCGATATTTACGGTGGCCGCGCGGTACCAATGGTCAGCCACGTCAGCCCACTCGACTATGACGAGCTGACGGTCTTCGAGACCGTGCGACGCTCGGGTATCCGCTACGACCCCGAGTTCGCCAACGCGCTCATCGGTGAACAGATGGAGGCGGCCGGGGCCAGCATCGACGGCGGATCCTGGTCGTTCCAGGGCCGGCCGGTAACGCTCAAGATTATCGTTCGCGTCGAGGACGAGCGGCGCGACGTCGGCGACCTGTTCCGAGCGGCGCTGGAGGGCGCCGGGTTCCAGGTGCAGCCGATCTATCAGCCATTTGGTCCCGCCACGCTGGCGGTCTATGCCAGCGATCCGCTGACCTTTCAATGGCATGCCTACACCGAGGGTTGGAGCCGGACCGCGCCCGATCGTTACGACTTTGGCACCATCAATCAAATGTACGCACCGTGGCTTGGAAATATGCCCGGATGGCTGGAGACCGGATTCTGGCAGTACGAGAACGAAGAGCTGGACGAGATCGGTCAGCGGCTCTATCGCGGAGAGTTCGGCAGCAAGGAGGAGCGCGACGAGATCTATCGCTCGATGACCAGCATGGGTCTCGGCGAAAGCGTCCGACTCTGGCTGGCCACCGCGCTCCAAAGCTTCCCCGCGAGGGAGGAGCTGGAGAACCTGAACATCGACATTGTCGGCGGTCCCAAGTCGGCCTTGAGCCTGCGCGAGGCTAGTGTTGCCGGTTCGGACGAGATCCGCGTTGGAAATCTGTGGGTCTGGACCGATCGCACGATCTGGAATCCGGTTGGCGGGTTCGGTGACGCCTACTCGATCGACATCTTCAAAAATCTCGTCGACGCACCAGTCATCAGCCACCCCTTCAGCGGTCTGCCGATCCCCTTCCGGGCCGGCTTCGAGCCCGAGACCGCCGGACCGGACGGCACCCTGGAGGTTCCCGAAGACGCCCTGCTGTGGGACGCCGCGGCGGATGCCTGGACGCCGGTCGGCGGCGGCGTTACAGCGGTCAGCAAGGTCACCTTCGACTTCAGCAAGTACTTCCAGGCGCCATTCCACCACGGACCGCAAATCACCCCGGCCGACCTCATCTACTCGATCGCCCAGGCCTGGGAGAATGCGTACGACGAGGAGCGGATCCAGATCGAAACGGCGCTGGGGATCACGGCGCGCCCATTCCTGGAAACGTTCAAGGGCTTCCGTCTGCTCGATGATGACCGCCTGGAGACCTACGTGGACTTCTGGCACTTCGAGCCATCCTACATCGCGTCCTACGCGGTCGCCGGCGGCGTCGGCACGCCGTGGGAGTTGCTCTACGCGATGGACGACGTCGTCTTCGAGGAGCGGCGCGGGGCGTATTCGGACACCACCGCGGCGCGCTTCAGCGTGCCGTGGCTCAGCCTCGTGACCGAAACCGACGTCCGGCAGGTGATCCGCACCCTGCGCCGCTTTCAGGGCGACGAGTCATTCCCCGAGGCCATCTTCAACCTGAATGGCCGCAACCTCGTGACGGCCGATGATGCGAAGGTTCGCTATCAAGCCTGCATAGACTGGTTTGAACGGACTAATTTGCTGGTAATCTCGAACGGGCCATACTTCCTGACCCGCTACGACCCACCGGCCCAATTCGCCCAAGCCGATGCATTCCGCGCCGAAGGCTACCCCTTCAAGCCGGGAGATTGGGAGTTCGGCGAGCCGCCGGTGCTGGCCATCGACGTCGAACCGCCGCCGCCCGCGGCACTCGGGGATGCCATCTCGTTCCCGGTCACGGTCGAAGGTCCGGGAGCTCTCTCTCTTCGCTACGCCCTCGTCGATCCGAGCGCCGCCGATCCCGAGACCACGATCGTGGCCAGTGGCGAGGCGACTGGCGACGCGGGCTCGTTTACCATCGACATCAGCCCGGACGTCACCTCGTTGCTCTTCCCGAGCGTCTACCAGCTCTTCTTGCTTGCCTCCAGCGACCAGCTCGCGCGGGTCACGGAGCGGGTCATCGACCTGCCGATTGGGGTTTAACAAAGGCTTCGCGCGCCTGTGGCCGGTACGATTCGTCAACTCGCACTACGGGCGCTCTCGCTCCTGGCGGTACTGCTTGCCGTGCTCGTGTTGCTCGTCGTGGTGCTCGGAGCGACCGGTTTTTCCGACAACTTGTTGCGAGCCCAGGTCAGCGAAGACGTACGCGCCATGCGGCAGTCGCTCTCCCAGACTATCCGCGATCCGGCTGAACTGGAGCGCACCATCGAGGCCCGGCAGGCCGAGTTGGAATCATTCTACGGACTCGATGAGCCGTGGTACACCCGCCTGCCGGCCGCAGTCGTTCGCGTCCTGCGGCTTGACCTCGGCGAATCACGCTCGTTACGCACCGCATCAGGATCGCGCGACGTCGGCGACATCGTGCTCGAGCGACTGCCCTTTACCATTCTGTTGCTGACGACATCGTCGCTGATTACGGCGGCAGCGGGATTGCTCATCGGCGTACGCATGGCGACCCGCGTTGGCACTCCCCTGGACAAGGCCGTCGCGTATTTCGCGGCCATCTCGTTTGCCGTTCCGGGATGGTGGCTCGGCATCCTCTTCATCCTGCTGTTTGCGTTTAAGCTCAACTGGCTGCCCGCGGGCGGCATGTTCTCGACGCCGCCCCCACAAGAAACGTTGCCCCGGTTGCTGGATCTCGGCAAACACGCCCTGCTTCCGATCATCACGTTGGTCACCGTCAGCGTAGGACCATACATCTACACCGTGCGCACGATGACGATGACCGTTGCCCAGGAAGACCACGTCGCGTTGGCCCGTGCGAAGGGGCTGCCCGAAGCTCAGGTCTTGCGGCGGCACGTTCTCCGCGTCGCGGCGCCGCCGATCGTCACCGGTCTCGTGCTGGGGCTGGCCGGCTCGCTCTCTGGCTCGATCCTCGTCGAAACCATCTTCAATTGGCAAGGCATGGGCCAGCTCTATTTCCAGGCGATTGGCTCTCTCGACGAGGCGGTGATCGTGGCGTTGACGTTCATCTTCACTCTGCTCTACGTCGTCCTGCGCTTTCTCCTCGACGTCCTCTACACCATTCTCGATCCACGCGTACGCTATGCCTGACGCGCGATGAGCGGAGACACCTATCCGGAGCCGCCCCGGCTCGCTCCGGGCGTTGCTGTGCAACAACCAACGGCAATCGTTTTCGACCAATTGGCGGTCGAGGCGGCAAGCGAGATCGAAGCAACGAGCAACGCAACTCCTCCAAGTGCCGTGCGCCTCTTTATCAGCAGTCCCAGTGGTCGCGCCGGTTTGGCACTCTTCGCTCTGATGCTCCTGGTATCTGCCTGGGTGCTGCTTACCTATCCCCTCGACTTCGGATCGACACGGTGGAGCAACCCGGCGTACTGGGCAAACTATCCGCGCAATGCACCACCAGCCTGGTCGGCCGCGTTCAGCGGGCAGGCGGCGGTACCACAGACGATCATCGGCGTGGATCAACCCACGGAGACAACGACCATACCCGCGGGTGAAGTGCGCCTCTACTCGGCCCCGGTTGCCTTCACCTATAACCGCGGGCCAACCTCGTTGATCCTGACCCTCCACGGGATCACCTTCGCGTCTCGCGCCCCCGCGATTCTCGTGAGCCTGACCCGACCCGACGGCGGCCAAATTCGTCTCGCCAGCGTTCCCATTCGCGGTCCCAGGCCTGGTGAGACCGCGCCGTATCGTCGCTTCTACGACGTTCCAGAGCGGATCTCACTGGCCGATCAGCCTGCTGCCGCAGACGCCATCGCGCGCTATTTCGCCGATCGCTATCCGGATGCCGCGCTGCCGGCCAACATCGAGTCAGTGCTACCGGCGGCGCTCTTTGGAATCCCCGCTGCCGACGGCTCCGGCCGGATCGAGCCATTGCATGGTGAATACCGGATCGACGTGCAGACGGTGGTGGCCAATCCGGATGACGAAATCGCACCGATGCAGGTCACCATGGGAGGCACGGTTTTCGGGATCATGGGGACGGATGGTCTCGGCCGCGATCTCTGGCAAGGGCTCCTCTACGGGTTCCCCGTTGCGCTGCTCATCGCCACGCTGACCGCGCTGCTATCGACGCTCATCGGCGCCTCGTTGGGGATCCTCAGCGGCTTCGCCGGTGGCATCACTGACTCACTCATCCAGCGCGCCTCGGACATCATCTCGAACGTGCCGACTCTGCCCTTGCTGATCTTCATCGTCTCGATCCTGGGTCGTCACCTCTGGTTGATCATGCTGGTGCTCGTCGTCTTCTCGTGGCCCGGTCTGACCATTCTCGTCCGCTCGATGGTCTTGCAGCTTCGCGAGGGGCAATTAGTCGAAGCCGCGCGTGCCATCGGCGCATCGCGGCGCCGCACCATGCAGAGGCACGTCTTTCCGCAGGTTGCGCCTTTCATCGTGGCGCAGATGATCTTTTTCGCGCCGGCCGCCATTCTGGCCGAAGCGTCGCTGTCGTTCCTTGGGCTGGGCGATCCCTCGATCCCAACCTGGGGCCAGATGCTGGAAGCCGGTTTCCGAACCGGCGCTCTGTACGTCGGCTACTGGTGGTGGGTGCTTCCTCCTGGCATCCTGATCGTCATCACGGCGCTGGCCTTCATGCTGCTCGCCCTGGCACTCGAACCGGTGGTCGATCCTCGACTCCGGCGCTCAACCTGATTTCCGAACTCATATGGCACACGTGCGATCACTGCGCTGAGTGGGGGGCAGGACATTCCGAGGCCGGAAGAGTGTTATGGAAGCTTACGAAGATTCGGAAGGCTGGGAGAGGCAGAGAGGGGGACTGGGCGGGACCAAAGTGCGGTCCCGGCCGCGTCACCCGGCAGCTCGTCACATGGATCGATTCGGCACGGAAGCGATGACAACAACTCTGACGAACCAGCGTGAGATCAGGAATTCGGCGTGAAGACCGGCGTTGAACCAGGTGTCGCGGCCGGCGGTGGCAGCGGTGGCGGGAGCGGTGTCGGCACGAGCGCCGGTAGTGCCATCTCCGGGTCACGTGTGGCACTCGGGGTGCGACGCGCGATCAGCCAGAGAATCCCGACGAGGAGCGCCGATCCACTGGCGACAACGGATGCGCCGAGAAACTCGCGCCGGGTGGATTGCCGTAGATCACTCACGCTCGGTCGCCGGCGGTTCTAGACGAGGTATCGGCCGTCACGCATGAATGGCTCACCGTCGACCTCCACCGAGCCGCCCTCACGCAAATCGCAGATGAGATCCCAGTGGATGGCCGATTGATTGTGGCTTCCGGATTCCGGGTACCCGGCCCCGAGCGCCATGTGCACGGTGCCGCCGATCTTCTCATCGAACAGGATGTTCTTGGTGAACCGCGTGATGTCGAAGTTCGTCCCGAACGCGAGCTCACCGAGTGTACGAGCGCCGGGGTCCGCGTCAAGAGTTTCTAGAAGATACCCCTCGCCCCGGCTAGCACAGGCATCCACCACACGCCCAGCCGCGAAGCGCAGGCGTACGTCGTGAATCTCTCGCCCATCGACCACCACGGGAAAGGAGAAACGGACATGTCCTTCCGTGGCGTCCTCGACGGGGCCGGTGAATATCTCGCCGTCCGGGAAGTTATTGGTCCCGTCGCAATTGATCCAGACACGGTCAGCCACCGCGAGGCGGAGGTCGGTATCCAGTCCCCGGAGATGGATTTCGCGCTTGCTGGCCAGCCAGTCGATGAGGCGCTGCTGCATCGCTCCCTGTTGGCGCCAGGCGGCCGCAGGGTCGTCCACCGTCACCTTGCAGGCGTTGAAGACGAACCCGGTGAACTCCGGTGTCGACATCTCCGCGTCCTGGGCATATGCATTCGTCGGCCAAAGCGTTAGAGTCCAGCGACATTCACCCGCGGCCGTGCGCTCCATCATGGTCTTCAGCAACTCGCCCTGACTTCGCTTTCTGACAATCTGCCGATCCGGTGCTATGCCGGAAAGCGCTTTGGTGTTCTCTTCGCCGAGCACGCGGATGAACACGTCTGCCTTGCCGCGTGCCCAGCGGTCAACAGGCGAAATCCAGGTGATCTGCTCATCCGTGCCCTGCTCGAGGAGAACGTGGTTCAACTCACCCAGGCGAGGAATTATGACCGGAAGGCCACCGGCACCCAGCGTTTCACGGTAGATCTCGGCTAGGAGCGGCCTGGCGGAAACGTCGCCTTCGATGCACACCACGTCGCCTGGCTGCACGCCCGTCGAATACGTCACGAGAGTTCGCGCCCACGCGCTGATGCGGGGATCGGTCATTCCGGAAGCTCCTGGTGCATGAAATCGCGCGCCTGGTCACAGTGCCAGGCGCCGCGCCGGTTTATACCATCAACCTCGGAACTTCTACTGCACGGGCTGGAGGATCTCGATCGCCGCCACGATGGGCTCGCCCTCGCTGGCGATGAAGCTCAGGTTCAACTCACCGTCTTGGACGTCGAGCTCACCTTGCTTGACCAGGGCGGTTAGCGCGCCGACCTCGGCGAAGACGTCGAGGTCTTCGAACATCGTCTCCCCTTCCGCGGTCACCGAGAAGACCCGTTGCCCTGGCACGCCGTCAGGTCCGCCCGGTGATCCCCAGTACGGTTCCGCAAAGTAGAGTCGGACCAGGTAGACGCCGTTTCCATCGACCGGGATGGCGTAATCGAACCCACGACGCTTCCCGGGGCCCGCGCCGGAACGTTGAGTCAAATACAGGTCGGCGTCGTCGGTTCCCGCCACACCATAGCTCCCGCGCCAGTCAAGTGCCGAGCCGCCCTCGAAGTAGGTGTCGTCGCTCCAGCCACCAGCCTCGGTGGCAGTCTCCTGGTTGCGCCGGTCCCGGCGCTCCGTCTCCTTTTCGCGCGTGTTTTGAGGCGGCTCGTCGGCGTTGACAGCGGCTCGTTGGCGCTCCGGGGCGGCAGCGGCAGCGGCTCGTGACGACCCGTCGCGCCGGCTGCCATCTTTTCGCGATGCGCTCTCCTGGCCACGATTCCCGTTAACATTGCTGTCCTGACGATCATTGCGAGTCGCCGTCTCCTCATCGAGTGTCTCGACCTCCTGATCGAGAAGTTCAGGCTCGTCTTCGGGCTCAGCCGCGTCCTCGGACTCCGCCTCATCATCGAGGTTGGGCGCCTCCTCGGCATCTCCTGTTTCCGCATCCAGGTCTCTCTCACTTGGCGGTTCTTCATCATTCTCGGCGCCCGTGAACACGAGACCGTTCTCGACCGGAACCGGCGCTGACCCCTGTTGTTCGTTACTGGCCGCACTCCCCTCTGTCGGTTCACCATCGGGGGCGACATCGTCCAGTCCTTGCCCGTCACCGGGGAGCTCTTCCTGCAGCAACAGCTTGGCCCGCACCCAGCCACGGGCGAATTGGCTATCATCGACGTCCTCGTTGGACTGTGCTCGCTGCTCCTGGTTGCCGGTACCACCGCGGGCGACCCGTGGCCCTTGGTCGTTGGGTTCGTTGTCGGTAAGACGCTGCCCGGCTAATTCGGCATCGTCCGTCGCCCCGGAATCTATCTTGATGATCGAGTCCCATTCCGCTGTATCCAGTGTCGCCTCCTCGTCCCACGCTCGTTGTGGCACAGGAGGGGGCTCTGGTGGAGCGAAGAGCTCACCCGAAGCGGCCGCCTCGGCAACCAACTCTTCATTTCGGCGAGGATTGTCTCGAGCTGGTTCTTCGTAGGATGTCGCGTCTTGCGCCGGTGGACCGCCTATTCCTTCAGCTTCCGCATCCGAACTCTCAGCCTCGGCATTCGAACCATCACCCTCAACGTCCGAGCCAGTGGTGATAACCGGCTTCGAGATGTCGGTTCGCTCCCGCTGCCTCGACCTTGCCCGACCGTCCCGTTCGACCTCTACGCCGTTCAGGTTCTCTCCATTCTCCGGGGCGGGCGCTTCCGTCTCTCCTTCCCCAGCCTGATCACCCAGCTCGGGAACCGGCTCTGGTTCGGGTTCGATCCCGTCGGGAGATTTGTCACAGGAGTCGCCGATGCCGTCGCCGTCACGATCAGTGAAATCGGACGTCGCAATATTGGGACAATTGTCTTGCTTGTCCGGCACGGTGTCGCCGTCCGAGTCCTGGTAGACCGTGCAGGGGTCGCCACTGCCGTCGCCGTCCGCATCAGCCTGATCCGGATTCTGGACACTCGGACAATTGTCGAGTGCGTCCGGAATGTAGTCCCCGTCGGCGTCGAGCTCGAGCAGCGTGGGTTCATTGGAAGCTTCAGGAGCGCCGGAAGACGTGGGTAATTGTTCCGTGGGAGCTGCATCTTCGACGTAGACGACATCGGTCTGGCCGGATTCGCCGGCTGGAACCGTCTCCTCCGCAACCCGGTCGTTCTTGCCGTCGCCCCTGTCTTTCGGCCGTGCCTCGACGACCGGGACAATGGCGATCGCAATGGCCATGATCAAGGCGAGCACGCCCAGGAGCGCCCGCGGCGCAGCTCCTCCTGGCACTGGCTACTCCCTCCCAGCGGCCGCGACGCTCCCACGAAGCCGGCTCGCGCGGCGCCCGGCTCCACCGGACGGTTGATGCGCCCCGACGCTCGGTCCCAACGGGTGCGGGTTTCGTTAGGATAACGGTGTACGAACAGCGTTGTCTATGCCTGGCCGTCACAACAGGGAAAATGGTGGAAGACTTGTCAAGCCCGACCCACGGATTCCTGGAGCTAGCGCGCTTCGTGGCCCGCATTAAATCTGTACAGCGTACGGGGTGGCTCGACCGAGGAGTTGATCCGTCAAGGGCCGAATCCGTCGCCGACCACTCATTTGGTGTGGCCCTCTTCGCCTGGGCCTGTGCTCTGCAACGATATGCCGAGGGGGCCAACCTCCTGCCGGAGCGCGTGCTGAAGCTCGCGCTCATCCACGATCTGGCTGAAGCCGAGACTGGTGACCGACCACCGTACGATCCAGCCGTCATCCCTGATGCGGAGAATCCTGTATCCCGACGCGCGTTTCTTGAAACTCGTCACATTCGTGATGCGGATCGTGACGCCGAAAAGCGAGAACGGGAAGACGCGAGCATGCAGAGGTTGCTCGCGACTCTGCCCCACGGAACACGAGCCGAGATGACAGAGATTTGGGATGAGCTACGCCAGGGGACCACAGTCGAGGCGCGGTTCGTCAAGCAAGTCGACCGTCTGGAGACTTTCCTGCAGTCCCGGCACTACCTCGGCGCCGACCCGACACTGCCCGTGGCATCGTTTCAGCAAGAAGTGATGGAGACGATCGACGATCCGCTGCTCGCGGCGATCCGCGACGCGACACTCGAGAGGGACTCACCTGACCCTGCTAGGTAGTCTCATCGGCAAGCATTCCGTTCGCGTCAAACGCGATCGGCCGTAGCTCTCCTGTGACCTCCACCCGACCGGACTCGAGTAATTCCGGCAGAAGATGCTCCGAGGCCCAGAACGTTTCGAGATGCTTCGTGTCTTGAATTCTGGCGATGCGGGCCGTCTCCTGCTGAATTTTGAGGCAGCAGGCAAGTGCCACGTAGATCGCTTCCCGGTCGGTGTCAACTGTGAGCGGGATGCGGGCTCCCTGCGGCGCCTTCGCCGTGATCATGTTCATGTATGTCGCCACCGGGTCCATTTTGTCGACCGCACGCCGGAGCACGATGTCCGCCATCCCAATGCCTGACGCATTGCCTTCGGTGTCGTCGGTTAGATCTCGAATGATCAACCGTTGGATCCGTGGGGTTACCGGCTCTTCGGTTGGAGGCAGCACGCCGGCGACGTCCCGGTTGATCACGTTTGGGTCGGCGCCATCCCCGGAGATGTCCTTACCAATCCGGTCAACGATCAGCACGTCGATTCGATCACCCGGCAATCTCCCCATTCGCTCGCGGGCGATCTTCAGCAACTCCTGTTCACGTTCCCACACTCGAGCTGCCGGAACCGCCTCGGCCTGCGCCAGGTTCCCATAGCCGTTCTCGATCACGGCCACACCGAAAGGAATATTGACCTGCGAGAGAGTGAATTTGGCGACCGCGGGAATGAGGTGATGGAAATCGCCCATACCCTGAGAATGGAAGAATTCGGCGCCCTTCTGCTTGCCGAGCCCGATCGCGATCATCTTCATGAGACCCGATTCCACGGGTCCCCGGAAATCGGTGTGCGGCTTCACCCGGCCCACCGGGATCACCGCATCAGCCTCGAACGCATTGCGGTCGATCCAGACCGGAACGTGCTCTTCGACCTCGCCCAGGTGGACCGTATCCATGCTGGATAAGAGCGGGCATCCCATCGTCTCTTCGGTGATGCCGTAGTGGGAAATGAGCTCGATTGACCTTCGGCGGTAGCGCCCCCGTGACTTCCCATCGCGGGGACGATGAACGGCTCAGCGCCGAGTTTGCGAACCTCGTCGACAACAGCCCGCACGACTTCGTCAATCCGGTCGATACCACGGCTGCCGGCGGTTACGGCTACGCGCTGCCCCGGGCGAAGACGGTCGCCGATGCCGGGCCGACGAAATTGCTCGGCGACCGCGGCACGAACATCGCCAATCTCCGTCGCATCCAGGAATTGGCGCATCGGAGCCCAGCGTGGTAGCTCGCCGCGCTCGAAGATCTCGAGTCCCATGGCATCCCCTTTCGAGACGGCTAGACGGCCAGACGGCTAGTTTGCCAGAAAATCGCGACCGATCAGCAGTCGGAATCGATAGCTCACCCGCGAACTAGCGCTGAACTCTACTCGCCGCCTGGCCGTCTTGCCGTCTTCTGGATCACGCCGCCGCATCGGCCAAGGACAAATCGAGACCGCAAGAAGTCAGTCCGCCGGAATATCCATTGAGGAAGGCATCGATGCGCACTTCACCAGTGCCGTGGGCACGAGGGTCGTTCCACGACGTGCCAGGGGGATCGCCGGAAATCTCGGTCATCGTCAGCGCTTCATCGATGTCCCCAGGATCGAGCCAGCCAACCAACTCGGCATCGACGGCGTACGCGCCGGCCAGGCAATCCGCCTGCTGTTCGAACTCGATCGGCGCCACCTCACCCGCACGATCGGGGACCACGCCGAGATCAAACCCGAGCT
The DNA here is from genome assembly GCA_963751075.1 of uncultured Chloroflexia bacterium. Taxonomy (GTDB): domain Bacteria; phylum Chloroflexota; class Chloroflexia; order Thermomicrobiales; family UBA6265; genus JACCXM01. The sequence continues at coordinate 32,914 of CAVVTE010000015.1, forward strand.
TCGCTTGTATATGGTGTCCCCATTCGTGCGCGACGACGATCACCCAGGCGAAATCGCCTATCTGCTCCTCGATGAGAGTCCGAAACTCGGCTGAGTAGTAGATTTTCTCGTCGATTACGCAGTAGAAGGCCGCTTCCCGCTCCGGCTCAGCTCGGCCACATGCCGTCACAATCGGTTCGTCAAACGCAATCACCCCCTGTGGGGGGTCATAGGCGCGGCCGGCTTCCTGGAACCGCGCCTCCCAGAATATGTCGATGTGAGCATGCAGTGGGTCTGGAAAGAGGATCTCCCGCGCAATCGGCGCCGCATCTTCGCTCTCCTGAGAAAGCGAGTACATGGTGGCCGTGCCGTCGTCCCCATACCACGCAACTTGCTCGTCGACGAATGACCGCGTCGCGCCGAAGAACCAGCCCCATTCATCCGCGAACGGCACGAGGTGAACCTCACCAGCGACCTCAGTGGGTGTGCCGTCGACCGAATACGGTTGGACAAACGTGACGGTCACCGCGTCGTCGTACGTGACGTTGGTGACTTCCCACGTCCATGGCTCGAACGCGACGTCGTTGACCGTGAGCTCGCGAGTTTCCCGGTTCGTGAAAAAGCTCTCGTACCACCCCACGACGGCAGAACGGGGCACGACCGCTCGGGCGTCGGGGTGCATGCGGTCATAGAGCGCATCGAAATCTCGTTCGGCCTCGAGGCGCGAGAGTTCGCGGGCGGCGTCAGCAGCGGCATCCAAGGCGTCGTCAGCCTGCGCGGCGACGATGTGCTCTACTGCAAATCGGTCTGTCGACGCCGATGCGGCGTCGAGTGAGTTACCCAGGCTTAGGGCGCCCGACAACGCGAGCACCGCAACGAACCACCGGAACAACCGCACCTCCAGCCCCGGCCAGCAGGCCGACTCCCCTCGGGCCAATGTACGCCTGGGGGTCCGGCCGGGATGTCTAGATCGGAAACACCACGAGCCAACGCGAGGGAAGGAGCTCATGCCAGAGAAAGGGCCACGCCGAGAATCAGCGTTGCTCGATGGCGACGAACTTCTTGTCCATCGGGCCAACGAACTCCGATTGCGGACGGATCAGCCGATTGTTCGACACCTGCTCGAGCACGTGCGCGGTCCAGCCGGTGACCCGCGACACCGCGAACGTTGGTGTGAACATATCTCCCGGCAGACCGACGGCGGAGAGCACCGCCGCCGAATAGAACTCGACATTCGTATAGAGACGGCGGTCGGGCTTCCGCTCCTGGAGCATTGCCAGGGCGCGCTCCTCGGTGCGCCGAGACAACTCGAAGAACTCGGGCGTACTCGCCTCCGCGGCCATGCCGCGCAGGATCTCCGCGCGCGGATCTTCGGCCTTGTAGACCCGGTGACCGAAACCCATGAGGCGATCGCCGCGATCGAGCGCCGTGGTCAGCCAGCGATCGACATTCTCGGCAGAGCCGATATCTTCCAGCATGTCGAGCACCTTCGATGGAGCGCCGCCGTGGAGGGGCCCCTTCAGCGCACCGACGGCGCCCGTGATCGCCGAGCAAAGATCAGAGCTAGTGGAGGCGATGACACGAGCGGTGAAGGTCGACGCGTTCATGCCGTGGTCGGCGAGGAGCGTCAGATAGACCTCCAACGGCCGCCAGTGCTTCTCCTCCGGTTCGCGATCGAAAAGCTGGTAGAGATAACTCTGGGCCGTGTTGTGCTCGCTCCTCGGCGAAACGGGCTCCAATCCTTGGCGGAGGCGGAAGAAGGCGGCCAGGATGCCCGGAAACTTCGCCGTCAGGGAGATGGCTTCTTCGAGATCGGGGACATCATCGAACTGTCCGGCGTCGCTGGCGCCAAGCGCCGAGACGCCGGTGCGCAGCGCATCCATTGGCGCCGCGGTCGCCGGCAGATCACGAATGACATCGATGACCTGCTTCGGGAGTGGCCGCTGTTCGCCGAGTTTCCGGAGTAGGTCTGCAAGCTCCTCGCGCGTCGGCAACCGTCCCATCCAGAGCAGGTACGCGACCTCCTCGAATGAGGCTTTGCCCGCCAACTCGTGAATGTCAAAGCCCCGGTAGACGAGCTTACCTTCTTCACCGAAGACATGGCTCAACGCGGTTGATGCGGCAACCACACCCTCGAGCCCTTCAGGTTTCGGCAGAGCGGGTTGGTCGGAAACGGCCGTGCTGCCATTGGAACCGGTCATCTTTGCTCCCGGTCATGAATCGCGCCCTGGCCAGCCGGCGAACATGTCGCCCCGCCCTGTCGGCGCCTCGTCGCGGCCCAGTTGTGGGGAACGCGTGGCAATTCTTATGCCAATCGTAGCACGCAGGGCATGCCCTTCGACGGCCGGGAGGGAGTTCCAGTGGAAGCCCAAGAGTGGTACTGTATGGGCACCGGTTGAGTGAGAACGAAGGTATACAGCAGCTTGCCGGGTATTGAACCCCGTGACTAATCAGAGCGCGAGACGACGGAGCGGCAGCCTTGCGGCCACGGGGCATGAACTCTCCTGGCGAACTTATGAAGCAGGATAGGCGGTGTTAGGACGCGCCCTAGCCACGGCCGCCCTGGCCACATCGCTCGTTCTCTCCCTGTTGCCGCCGGACGCGGTACGGGTCGACGCGGCCCCTCCTGAGCCGGCCCGGGCGGCATTGAAAGTGTCATCGGACGATGTTGCCGCGGATTCCAAAACCAAGCCTAGTTCTCCTCCCACTCTGCCAGAGGTTATGTCGGCGCCGCTGCCCGGTACCGAGAATGAACCCAGCGAAGGCGGCATGCCACTAGACGGAACGTCCTCAGACTTCAGCAGTGTGCGCCCCCGCGGCCCGGAAGCTCCGGTGGAGCTAGAACAACAGGAAGGTCAGGGCGCCGCACGAGAGTTGGCAGAACAAGCTCAGCCAGAAAACACGAACGCGGATTCGCGACGAGATGAGAAGCGGGACCCTGGTGACGGCCCGGGTGCGGAAACGCGATGAGGCGTCCGAGGAGCGGGAGCGTGCCACGCAAGGGATTCGCGTGTGGCCGATGCCTGCCGACTCTTATACGTTCACCCAGCAGTTCGGCTGCGTGCCGCAGCTCGGAAATTTGTACTTCCCCGGCGCGGGATGTCCCGCCGAAGCTCCAGTAATCCACACTGGCATCGATCTGGCCGCACCTGAGGGAACACCTTTCTATGCGGCCGCTTCGGGCTGGGTCACTCTGGCGGAATATGACCGGCCCACTGCCGACGCGAATACTCGCATCATCATCCAGCATGACGGACGCAACGAACACTACGCCACGGACTATCTGCACTGGATCGCCAGCTACGTCGAGGAGGGAGACTACGTCCGAGCCGGTGATCCGATCGGAGAGGTCGGCTCGGTCGGATTCTCGACCGGCCCGCACCTGCACTTCTCGGTCACCGATCTCAATACGGGCGAGAATATCGATCCCTTGCGCTGGCTTCCGGATGAAGCCGGGCTAGAGGGGTATGTCAGCCGGAGGCCAACGGCGCAGCTACGACTTCCGGCGGGAACGACCGCCGGCCAGCCCGAGTCCGCGGACCCGGCTCCGCCGCCGCCGCCGGTCAGGGAAGACGTGCCCCAGAATCCTCCAGACGAAAGTGGTAACCGCGAGCGGTCCGAGCGACGAGACGAGCGGAAGGGTGACCAGCGCCGCGCGGAGAAGGGCGATGAATCGGCGACAGACGTGTCGGATCGAGACGGGAAAAAGCGCAATCGCGACGAGGCGACTTCGTCCGAGGCCTTAGCCGAATCGGCGGAAGAAAAGAAGACGGAGCGAGATCGATCCCGCGAGCGGGAGCGAACCCGGGAACGTAACAAGGACGGGTCGACGTCGCAAGTCGAGGACACTGGAGAAGACGGTCGGAACCGTGACAATCGCGACGATTCAAGCAGTGAGAATCCCCGTCGAGACCGCACCGGCAGCAACGACGCGGGCGGTGGGGGCAAACAGGAGCGCAATCACGATAACGGCCAGCGAGACAAGAGCGGCGAAGGCGGGCAAAGCGATTCCGGCGGCCGCGGCCAACACAACGGTGGCCAGCAGGACCAAGATCACGATTCAGACGAACGTGACAAGCGCAACAGCGATGCCGGCAAGACCGATGACCACTAGCGGAGACAGCGACGGCGGCGAACGGACGCAAACGCGAGAAGAGCGGCGAAGGCGATGCGGTCGTCACACCGCCGACGAACGAGCCGAATGAGCGAAACGATCGGGACCGGCGCAAAAAGTCCTGAGAAACCCAGGACATAACGAGAGTCAGCCGGCGATCCCGGAGCGACTCCAATACTCGCTAGCTCGAGTGGACTTCCCGGTACTCCCACTCGAGCTTCTGGCGCACCTTCAGCAACTCAGCCGCGATTTCCTCGAGCGCGGTCCGCAGCGCCGCCTGCTGGGTTGCGTCCGGTTCGGGTTGAAGATTCGGATAAACCGATCGCGTCAATAGCGTACGCAGCGTCGTGACGAACGTATCGACTTCATCGCGAGCCTCTTCAGAAAGGTGCAGGCGCTGCGCGCTGTACGCGTCAGCGAGGGCAAACGCGCGCTCTCCAACCTCATTCCAGTTCTCCCACACCAGTGCTTCCGGGAGGAACTCTTGGGGCGGAGCGTACGGCTCACCGGGCAGCAAGATTGGATTCGTCACCGCGGCCAAAGCGGCTTCCAGGCGCGCCAGTCTCGCGTACAGCTCGGCGGTGACCTCGGGTCGCTTTGTGCCGGTTCGCGAGGATCCTTCGGCCGCGGCTCTCGAAACCGCCAGCAGCACATCTGTCCGTAGCTGGTCGAGCGCCGCAGCCCAGCGCGCATCGTCCATCTCAGCGCGCTGCGCGAGCTCAGCCCGAATTCGACGAAGCTCGTGGCCCGGCTCAGCCGACTGCCGCTCGACCCAGCGAGCGATCTCGTCGAGACGCTCCTCGAAGCGGTCAAGCCGAGTCGCGAGCGACTCATCAGCGCTGGGAACGACATCGAACCGGACAGGATCTGGACGCTCAGCGCGTTTCTCCAGAGTCCGCAGTGGACTCCCTTCCGCCACCGTTCGTCGTGCAACGGCAGTCGAGCTTTCCGGCCGGGGCTCATCATTCCCATCCGACCCAAGGGGTAGTGAAAGCGCAGGATCCGGTTCTCTCTCACCTACTCCCGGTCCCCCGCCAAAGGTTCTCAACGCAGGCAGACTCCAGGGAAGGATCCGCTGTCTGGACATCAGCGCGATGGTTCCGCCGAGAAGGACGAGAAGCGCGATGGTCACGATAAGAGCTGATTCCACGGCGTCCCCTTGGTCGTGTACGCGGACACGACCGCGATGCGCTAGCGACTATACCCCCGCTGGGGCCGCGAGCGGTTACCGCAGGACCGAGGCTATCCTACTCGTTTGACCAGAGCGGGGCCGCTGAGCTTATTCGGCGACGCTCGGCAACCCGGCCAGCGCCGCCTCGATCTCCGATTGCGGATGCTCGTAGTCCTGCATCGATCCAGACAGATAACTATCGTACGCCGACAAGTCGAAGAAGCCATGCCCGCACAGGTTGAACAGGATAGTCCTTGCCTCGCCGGCTTCCCTGGCTTGCACTGCCTCATCGATGGCGACGCGAATGGCGTGGGACGGCTCCGGCGCCGGGACGATCCCTTCCGTGCGTCCGAAGAGGACAGCCGCCTCAAACGCCGCGCGCTGCTTGATCGCCGTGGCCTCGATTAGTCCATCAGCGAGGAGCATGCTCACCAACGGCGCCGCGCCGTGGTACCGCAGGCCACCGGCATGGATCCCCGCGGGAACAAACGTATGCCCCAACGTGTGCATCTTCACCAATGGCGTGAGCTGGCCGGTGTCGCCGAAATCGTACGCGTAGGTGCCCCTTGTCAGCGTCGGACACGCCGCCGGCTCGGCGGCGATGATGCGGATGGGTTGCCCGGCCAGCTTCTCGCGCACGAAAGGAAAGCTGATGCCAGCGAAATTCGAGCCGCCGCCGACACATCCGATGACAACGTCAGGCAAAGCATCGGCCATCTCGAGCTGTTGCATCGCCTCCTGCCCGATGACAGTTTGGTGCAAGAGCACATGGTTCAGCACCGAGCCAAGGGCGTATTTGGTGTCGTCGCGGGTTGCGGCGTCTTCGACCGCTTCTGAAATGGCGATTCCCAGCGAGCCGTTGGAGTCCGGATCCTGGGCCAGGATTGTCCTTCCCGCGTTAGTGTCCGAGCTGGGTGAAGCCACGCACTGCGCACCCCAGGTCTCCATCAGGGCTCGCCGGTATGGCTTCTGCGCGTAGGAGATCTTGACCATGTAGACCTTGATCTCCAGGTCGAACAACGATCCCGCGAGCGCGAGCGCGCTTCCCCACTGGCCAGCGCCGGTTTCCGTGGCGATTCGCCTCACGCCCTCCTGCTTGGCGTAGTACGCCTGCGGAACAGCGGTGTTCGGCTTGTGGGATCCCGCCGGGCTGCCGCCTTCATACTTGTAGAAGATGCGCACATTCGGGGGCAGCCCCAGCTCGCCCTCGAGCCGGTGGGCTCGGTAGAGTGGCGTCGGCCGCCACAGCCGATAGACGGCAAGTACCTCCTCAGGGATCGGGATGAAGCGCTCCGTTGACACTTCTTGGGCGATAACGGCCATTGGAAAGAGGGGTGCCAGGTCGTCTGGCCCAACTGGCTGGTGCGTGCCCGGATGGAGCACGGGCGGGGGCGGATGCGGCAGGTCGGCAGCGAGGTTATACCAGGAAGTCGGAATGGCATCTTCCGGCAGGAGATACCGAGTTCGTTCAGACATCGAAGCACTCCTCCGAAGCGGGCTGGCGCTGTTGCGGCTTCGGGTGTCAAGACGGCTCATATCGGAAATCACACGCGCAGGCATGGTACCGGCGGGATCGAGACCCGGCAATAGAAAGAACTCCCGTCGGGCCTCAAGAGCACCAGTGCGGTAACGATGGAACGCCTCACTCCTGGCGCGTTGGTAGAGCGGTCGGAGGTCAGACCTCACCAACCGCGGTGCTACACTCGGGCGCCAAGACACCGCATGTTTGCACCAGTTCAGCGCTGTCGCGGCGCGCCGAACCTTGGAGAGGACAATACCGAAATGACCGCCACGCTGTCCGGTCAGCCTAGCTCAAGACACGCCCATGCAAATGGTCATGCATCAGAACCGAATGGAGCGCTGCCGTTCGCGGCGGGGGCGCTCCAGGACGAGTTGCAGCGTCGGATTACGGGCGAAGTGCGTTTCGACCCGGTCTCCCGGATGCTTTACAGCACTGATGCCTCGAACTACCAGATCGACCCCGTAGGCGTCGTCATCCCGGCGACGAGCGACGATGTGCTGGCCACCATCGAGATTGCCGCCCAGCATCGTATTCCGCTGCTGCCACGTGGTGGCGGCTCATCGCTCTCTGGCCAGACCGTCGGTGCGGCACTGGTCATCGACTTCTCGAAAGCGCTGTCCAGAATCCTCAGCGTCGATGTTGAAGGACGTAGCGTCACGGTCGAGCCCGGCATCAATATCGACGCCCTCAATCGCCAGCTCAAACCGACCGGCATGATGTTCGGCCCTGATCCAGCTTCCGCCAACCGCGCCACCGCGGGCGGAGTGATCGGAAATAACTCGACGGGGTCGCACTCGATCCTTTACGGCATGACCGGAGACAACGTGCAGGCCGTGAAAGCCGCGACGATCGACGGTTCGGTCCTCGATCTCGGTCCGATCGGGCTCGCCGCGATGGCTGGCCGCGCCAGTGTGGATGACGTCAAGGGCCGCCTTTACGGCCAGCTGCTGGCGTTTCGGGAGCGCTACGGCGGATTGATCGCCCGTGACTTCCCGCCGCATTGGCGGCGCGCCACCGGCTATTCGCTCGATCAGTTGCTCAAACCCGACGTCGAGTTCAATCCGGCCCGGTTGCTGGTATCGTCGGAAGGCACCCTGGCCACTCTGCTCGAAGCTACGTTCCGTCTTGTACCGAGACCGACCAGAACCGGACTCGTCCTGCTTCAGTTCGACGAGCTGGTCGCGTCCATGGCCGCGACTCCCGTGATCCTCGAGACCGATCCCTCCGCGGTCGAGCTCATGGGCCGCATGCTCATCAACCTTACCCGGTCGCAGCCCGGATTCGCCCGTCAGATCTCGATGATCGAAGGTGATCCCGCCGCCGTACTCGTAGTCGAGTTCTATGGTGAGAGCGACGCCGAGCTGGAGCAGAAAGCAGCTCATCTCAAGGCGCATCTTGTCGCTAGAGGCGTGCGCACCATGGCTGACCCCGTGGTGGTCCTCGATCCGGCGCGGCAGGAAGATGTCTGGTCGGTGCGCAAGGCCGGTCTCGGGCTGCTGATGAGCGTGCGCGGTGACCATAAGCCGATCCCGGTTATCGAAGACGTCTCCGTTCCCGTCGAGCATCTTGCCGAGTATGTTGGCGCGATCGAGGATCTCGTTGCCGCGCACGGCACCACCGCCGCGTACTACGCGCACGCATCGGCCGGCTGTCTCCATATCCGCCCCCTGATCAATCTCAAGACGGTCGAAGGGGTGGAGTCGATGTCGGATATGGCGTATGCCGCGGCTAGCCTCGCTCGTCGCTTCGGCGGCGTAATGTCGGGGGAGCATGGCGACGGCCTGCAGCGGTCCGAGCTCAACGAGCTGATCTTTGGCCGGGAGCTGTACTCGGCCATGCGCGAGTTCAAGCGCATCTGGGATCCCCTGGGCCTGATGAACCCCGGCAAGAAGGTCGACGGCCCGCCAATGACTGAGAACTTGCGCTTCGGGCCATCCTATCGAGCCCGCGAGCCAAAGACGTACCTCGACTTCAGTGGCGAAGGTGGTTTCGCCCGTGCCGTCGAGATGTGCAACGGGGCGGGCGTCTGCCGGAAGCTCAAAGCCGGCACCATGTGCCCCTCATTCATGGCCACTCGTGAGGAGAAGGACTCCACTCGAGGACGCGCTAACGCCCTGCGTGATGTCCTTGCCAGGGGCACGCTCGACCGCCCGGACCTGGCGTCGAAAGACGTCTACGACGTGCTCGATCTCTGCCTCTCGTGCAAGGCGTGCAAGACGGAATGTCCCTCCAGCGTCGATATGGCGAAGCTCAAGACGGAGTTCCTGGCTCACTACCAGGCCGAGCACGGCACGACTGCGCGGTCTCGCGTCTTCGGTCACATCCATGACCTTTCTCGACTGGCCTCACCGTTCGCCCCGTTCGTCAACCTCGGGATGCGCCTCGGTCTCGATGCGCCGGTGAAACGGGCCCTCGGCGTGGCGCCGGACCGCAGCCTTTCCCCCTTCGCGTCGCGCACGTTCTACCGATCGATGGCGTGTCCACCAGCGGCAGCACAAGGGGCGAGAGCGGAAGACGCGCGGCAAGGCTGTCTATTTCCATGACACGTTCGCGGAATACAACTATCCGCGCATCGGCATGGCGGCGGTAACGCTGCTGGAGGCCGCTGGATTCGAGGTCGTCGTCGAAGAGCGTCGAGCATGCTGTGGGCGCCCCATGCTCTCAAAGGGACTCGTCGAGGAAGCACGCAAGCTCGCGCGGCGCAACGTGGAAGTCCTGGCGCCGTACGCACATCAGGGGATCCCGATCGTCGGCACCGAACCGAGTTGCATCCTGACCCTGCGCGACGAGTATCGCGATCTCCTTCCGGACGACGTAGACGTTGCGGCTATCGCGCGCGAGACATATATGATCGACGAGTTCCTGGCTAAGCTGCAGAAAGCCGGGGATCTCGGCATCGTCTGGAAAGATGGGGCTGGACCCGATGTCCTGTTCCACGGCCATTGCCACCAGAAGGCGCTCATCGGGATGGGGCCATCGATGGCGATGCTCGCCAGCGCCGGCTGCGCGGCAAAGGAGAGCGGAGCCGGCTGCTGTGGCATGGCGGGATCCTTCGGCTACGAAGCCGAGCATTACGAGGTATCGCGCAAGATCGGCGAAGAGCGGCTCTTTCCAGCAGTGGCGGCAGCGAGCGATGAGTCGACTCGTGAGCGTCGCTGGTGTGTCCTGCCGGCAGCAGATCGAGCACTTTACGGAGCGCAAGACGAAGCATATCGCCGAGGTCCTGGCCGCGCGCATCGCGCCCGGTCACACGTGGGTGGCACGAGCTCCGGAGCCTGTTCCAGCCGAGGTCGCGCCCACTCCGGAATTGGTCGCGCACGCCAAGAACACAGGCGCGGGGCCGGCGTAGGTGAGACTGCTATCGACGCGGCTATCGGCTATCGGTCGTGGTCGTCTCACGACTCGACGACTTAGACTGCCGTCTTGCCGTCTTGCCGTCTTCGACTGATAGCCGATAGCTGATAGCCGTCTCTACGTCTCGACTACGGCGGCCTTCCGCCACCGGTCGACCAGGCGTTTGTACGACGTCTTGAGACGGTCCAGACGGCGGTTCTCCGTGCCAATCCGCTCCTCGACCCGGAGCCGCAGATCGGCGAATACCGGCTCGCCTGCCTCGTACCGCGTGTAGAGGCGGAAAAGCTCGCCGCCCCGAAGGCGCGCCAGCGCCAGGCGCACCTCTTCCAGCGCTACGGCCAGGCGACGCAGCTCTTCTTCGGCCCATGCCAGCCGGTCGGTCACAGGCCGCTCGGACCAGCCCGGGTCTTCGGCGATCGACTCGAGATGAACCGCGCGCAATCCTGCCAAATCGCGCAGGCGAAAGGCTTCATTCACGCGCTGCATTATGCGTTCGCGACGCTGCCGGTCCTCATCATCACGAGCAAGATCAGGGTGCAGTCGCTTCGCCAGGTCTATGTAGAGTCGCTTTGCCTCGGCCGCCTCTGTTGCCAGCCAGCGTCGTGCGGCATCAGGGACATGGGGCCCGCGAGGTGTACCACGCGGGCCGGCCGCCCCGAACGCGGCGCCCGCAAGCAGGTCTTCCTCGTCTTCCAGATCGAGCTCGTCTAGATCAAGCTCGTCTTGCTCCTTCGTATCGAGCGCAGCGCGCAAGCGTGCCACCCGGTGGCTGAAGTCGGCGGTGGACCCTTCCAGCCGTCGCAATTCGGCAAACATCTCGCCAAGACGTGACTGAGCCAATGCCTCGAACCCGGTGATCGCATCGCGCAGCGCGACGAGGTCACGCTCGAGATTCGCCAGATCGCGACGCCGCTCCCCAATCGTGATCAGATGCTTCTGGTAAAGCTGCTCGGCGGGCGGCAGCGCGCGGACGACGTCTGTCCGCCCGTTCCTGCTGCCAGGAGACTTCTCCACCGCGGTCCTCTCAACCTTCTCGCTTCTCGCTCTCGATTTCGAACCCTCCCGGGCTCGGCGCCCGAGAGCAACCACAAACCGTACCATCTGCGCGCATGACGCCGCCGTTATGGCGCGCGAAGCGGGTATAGTTTGCGGAGTCTGTCATTATGGAAGTTAGCGCCTCACTCGGCTGCTCCGGGAGGCGCTTTGACGCGGGAGCGGGACATGGCGGTCGATCTGAAAACGGAAACGGGGGCTGCGTCCGCTTGGATCGCGCCTGCCGCGGTGCCCGATGCTCGTGGCCGCTTTGGGCAATTCGGCGGAAAGTATGCGCCAGAGACGCTGATGCCTGCACTCGACGAGCTGGAAACCGCATACGCCGAGGCTCGCCGCGATCCCAAGTTCCAGGATCTGATTGACCGGCTGGCGCGTGATTACGTCGGCCGCCCCACGTCCCTCTACTTCGCGCGCAATCTGACCGAACTCGGCGGTGGAGCGAGGATTTTTCTCAAGCGGGAAGATCTCGCGCATACCGGCGCCCACAAGATCAACAATGCCCTCGGACAGGGTCTACTCGCCAAGCGGATGGGCAAGCAGCGCATCATCGCCGAGACCGGCGCCGGCCAACACGGCGTCGCGACGGCAACTGTTTGCGCCCTCCTCGGGCTCGATTGCATTGTCTACATGGGCGAACTCGACATCGCTCGGCAGTCACCAAACGTCTTTCGCATGAAGCTCCTGGGGGCCGAGGTTCGTCCCGTCAAGTCTGGGTCACGGACGCTGAAGGACGCCACGAATGAAGCCATCCGCGACTGGGTCGCCAACGTCGAGGACACGTTCTACATCATTGGGTCAGTCGTGGGCATGCACCCCTATCCGATGATGGTCCGCGATTTTCAGTCAGTCATCGGGCGGGAAGCCCGCGCTCAGATGCTTGACGCGATTGGCGCGCTGCCGGACGCGGTCGTCGCCTGCGTGGGTGGTGGCTCGAACGCAATGGGGATTTTCTACCCGTTCCTTCAGGATCGGGAAGTCGAGCTCGTTGGCGTCGAGGCCGCCGGGCACGGGATTGAATCCGGGAGCCATGCCGCCTCGCTCTCCGCGGGAAGCGTCGGCGTGTTGCACGGATCGCGCACCTATGTCCTGCAGGACGAATTCGGGCAGGTGCAGGAGGCGCACTCTATATCCGCAGGGCTCGATTACCCCGGCGTCGGACCCGAACTCTCGTACCTCAAGGAATCACGCCGCGCGACCTTCGTCAGCATCACCGATACTGAAGCGCTCGAGGCCTTCCAGACGCTCTGCCGCTCCGAAGGGATCATCCCAGCCCTCGAGTCGTCGCACACGATCGCCCACGCCCTCCCCCTGGCACGGCGACTGGGTCAGGACAAGACGCTCCTCGTCAGCCTATCGGGTCGCGGTGATAAGGATCTGCAGACCGCGGCGGACGCTCTCGGGATGTCGCTGTGACGGCCACAGGATCGCCAACAGCAACAGCCGCGACGTCGGCGCCATCGAGCCGCACCGCGGAGGCCTTTGCCCGCGCCCGTGCGGAGGGTCGCACCGCGATCATGCCATTCGCCACTGCCGGGTATCCGACACCTGAGCGCTCGGAGGAATGGGTGCTGGCGCTGGTTCGCGGTGGCGCTGACATGATAGAGATCGGGGTGCCGTTTTCCGACCCGCTGGCCGACGGAGCAACCGTTCAGCGCACCAGCCAAATCGCCCTGCGACATGGCGTGACTCTGGCCGACGCAATCGCCATGACGAGGCGCTTGCGTGAGAACCACGGCGTCACGGTTCCGATCCTCCTCATGGGATATTTCAACCCGATGCTGCAATACGGGCTGGAGCGCCTCGCGGCGGACAGCGCCGCGGCGGGCGTTGACGGGTACATCGTCCCCGATCTCCCCGCGGAAGAGAGTGACGAACTGCTCGAAGTCTGTCGCCAGCAGGGGCTCGATCTGATCTTCCTCCTGGCGCCGACATCGACCGATGAACGCATCGAAGCCGTCGCGCGGCGCGCCAGTGGGTTCGTCTACTGTGTCTCGCTGACCGGCGTCACAGGACAACGGGCCGCGCTACCTGACCTCCATGACTATCTGGCCCGCGTCCGCGCCCGAACCGATGTCCCCCTGGCGATCGGGTTCGGCGTGTCGACACCAGAGCATGTGCGCCAGGTGGGAGAGGTCGCGGATGGCGCGGTCGTCGCCTCGGCTCTCATCAACTTTCTGGACGGGGTTCCGGAAGAAGCCCAACCATTGGCGGCCGAGCAATTCGTGCGCGGATTGCGAGGCGAGGCCCCCTTCCCGCCTGAGGTAACAGCGTCGTCCCCGGCAGGAGCCGCCGTCGAAACGCGTAGGCGAACCCCAAATGGAGATCCTGTGCCAGAGTCAGCGTTGGTCGAATCCACTCCCCTCCAGCAGACCTCCTGTCGTGGCATACGCGGGGCAACGACCATCGAAAGCAACACTGCCGAGGACATTCTCGAGGCGACGACAGACCTGCTCGAGGCGTTGATCCGCCTCAATGACATTGTCCCGGAGGATGTGGTCAGTGCCATTTTCACCACGACGCCCGAGCTTACCGCCTCATTTCCCGCTATGGCAGCTCGGGGTTTGGGCTGGACCGAGGTTCCCCTTCTCTGTGCCCACGAAATGAACGTTCCGGGGGCGCTGGGCGGTGTCGTGCGCATCCTGCTCCACATCAATACGGATCGCACGCCGTCGGAAATTCGCCACGTCTACCTGCGCGAGGCGCGGGCCCTGCGCCCGGAGTGGGCCTACGACGACTCGCAGCTTTCGAAAATTCTCGGCCGGGCAGTCACAGCCTCTGGCACGACCGCATAGCCCCCAGGTCACCGGACACCCACCGCAGGCGAGGAGAAGATCAATGATCATCGTCATGGAGACAAACGCCAACCGCGAGCAGGTCAACAGCATCGTGGCGCGCGTCAAGGCGCTGGGCCTCGGCGCGCACCTCTCCGAGGGGGAGGAACGGACGATCATCGGCATTGTGGGCTCGCCTCTACCCCCAACGCTCGATGACGAACTGGAAGTCCAGTCTGGTGTGGAGCGCGTTGTGCGCATCACCAAGAAGTACAAGCTCACCGGCTGGGATTTTCACCCGCAGAAGACCAGGATCGCCGTGCGTGACGTGGTCATCGGCGGCGATGCGGTGACGATCATCGCCGGCCCCTGCTCGGTTGAGAGCGAGGAGCAGACGGTGAGCACCGCGCGAGCGATCAAGGCCGCCGGCGCAACGATCCTCCGCGGCGGCGCCTATAAACCGCGCACCTCTCCATACGAATTCCGCGGGCTCGGACGCCGGGGTTTGGAGATCCTGGCCACCGCACGCGAGGAAACAGGCATGCCGATCATCACCGAGGTGATGACCCCGGCAGACATCGAGCAGGTCGGTGAGTTCACAGATATCTTTCAGATCGGCGCGCGCAACGCCCAGAACTACCTCTTGCTGGAAGAGGTCGGCAAAGCAGGGAAACCGGTCATGCTCAAGCGTGGCTTGTCGATGCTGATGGAGGAGTGGCTCCTGGCCGCTGAATACGTCATGGCCCAGGGGAATCCCGATGTGATCCTCTGCGAGCGGGGCATCCGCACCTTCGAGTCGTCGACACGCAACACGCTCGACGTCAGCTCGGTTCCCGTCATCCAGGGGATGAGCCATCTGCCGGTGTTCATCGACCCCAGTCACGCCGCCGGCAAACGCGCACTCGTCCCTGCCCTCGCCCTCGCCGGTATTGCCGCCGGAGCCGATGGGCTGATGATCGAAGTGCATCCAAGCCCGGATCATGCGCTTTCGGACGGAGCGCAGTCGCTCACATTCGACCAGTTCGATGAGCTCACGCCTCGCATCGCGGCAGTCGCCGAGGCGGTCGGGCGGAGCTTTGCGGCGATGGCAGGGATGGCAACGGCAGCCTTGTAGGACTGACAGGATTCGGTCCGATTCTTCGAGAATTTCTTATGTTCAGCTGATTACGGTCGTTGATTAATTCTCGAAGAATTGCTTGTCATGGGGGTTGACTCTTACAGGTTCGAGTGATACAACCTGTTGTGCGGTCTGGGATCGCCCAGACGACAAGGTATGGACGCGGGATCCGTGACGGGTACACGAAGGAAGGAGGCAGTCAGTGAATATGCGACACGCACGTCTGGCTGTTTCAACCTATCGATGCCCGGGGGCTAGCCATCTCATCGGCTGACCTTTACGCTGCGCGATCCGCGCCCCGGGCCTCATCGAGGTCCGGGGTTTTTGTTTGTCCCGCGAAAGCTGACGCCCGGTCCGGGAGGGCGCCGAGCAACGCGGGAAGAAAGGGAGGACAACCGAATGCATTGCTGCCTGAAAAGTCCCAATCGGGGCCACGTCGCATGGACAAGGACCATTCACAGTGCATCACATATCACGGCACAAATACCGAACGGCTCGCGGGACTGCGAGCCCCCGAAACCCTTTGACGACGAACGGGGATTACCCCCAGGGAGACATCGACCGCCATGTTCGGGACAGATATCGCTTTGAAGCATCAGGTTTCGGAGGCGCGCTTTCGGGACCTTCTCGCCGAAGCCGAGCGCCAGCGCTCGGTCGCGGCCGCACTCGACCGCGCGACCGCGGATGCGCCGAGCCGGCATCTTCGAGGCTCGAGCGGCAGTCGCCACGCTGCTCCTTCGCGCAGGCTCCTGGCTGATGCCAGAAGATGCGCAGGATGCGAGCAATCGTCCCGTCACGTTCGAGCTTCGGCCCGGGCAGTGACCTGGTCAGGAACTCCGAAGCTCACGCGGAGAGGTTCCGCTGATATGGGTGGAACCTCTCCACGAGACCGAAGCTCAAGCACGCTTTCTCGCAAGTGCAATGTGCACGCCGAAGCCCCGGGCGGGCCCATCCGTCCGGGGTTTCGCACGCTCCAGACAAAAATTCTTGTGGTATCCTCAAAGAGCGTACGTACACTTGTCGGCGGCACACCCCAATACCATTTCACGAGCCGCACGCAGGCCCCTGGTGAAAGCGGAGTCGCATGGCTCGAGTCATTGCCTTCTTCAATCAAAAAGGCGGCACCGCGAAGACGACCAGCACGCTCAACGTCGCGGCCGCTCTCGCCGAGCGCGGGCGGCGTGTTCTCGCCGTCGATATGGATCCTCAGGCAAGTCTCACCATGGCCACCGGCGTTGACATCGCCGCGCTCGAAGCCTCGATCTACGACCTGCTCCTCGATGATGAGCTCGAGCTGCCGTCCCTCGCGGTGCCAAGTTCGCTCCCCGGCGTTTCCCTCATCCCATCGCATCCAGACCTGGCCGCCGCCGAGCTGGAGTTGCTGAACGTTCTGGAACGGGAACGGCAGCTCGAGCAACGACTCCAACGAGGAGACCTCTCTGCCTGGGACTATGTGCTGATCGATGCACCACCGGCGCTAAACGTGCTATCGATCAATATTCTCGTTGCCGCGGACGAGCTGGTCATCCCGATCGAGCCCCACCCGCTCTCGTTGATGGTGCTGCGGCGGCTGTTCGAAACCATCTCCCGCGTGCGCCGGTTGAATCCGGAATTGCGTGTCCATGGCTTCCTGCCAACCAAGGTGCACCATTCATCCCGCCTCGCCGCCGACATGCTGACGGCGCTTGGCGAAGAATTTCCGCAGTTCGCGTTGCTGCCCGCCGTTCCGCTGTCGGTACGGGGCGCAGAGTCAGCGGCCGAACGCACAAGCGTCCTTCATTACATGCCACGATCGGCGATCGCCGAGGCGTACCGGGACGTCGGATTGTGGCTCGAGGAGCACGATCCGCGCGCGGTGGCCACAACCGAGGCGGTGGGAATCCATGTCTAGCGTGTCCGCTGTGCCCGAGAGCAGTCAGGCTCCAACGAAGGGCCGCCGCCGCTTCACCGTCGATGCGCTATTCACTGACCACCGCCCACAGGCCGTCGGCGTGGAGGACTTGCCGACCGCCAAGGAGATCCGGCTGGAGCGGATCGAGGCGGACCCTGAGCAGCCCCGGCGCACATTCGACCCTGGACCGTCTGGAGGAGTTGGCAGCCAGTATCCGGCGTGAAGGCGTCCTCCAGCCAATTGCGGTGCGCTACGACGTTGAACGCGACGTCTACGTGGTGATTCACGGCGAGCGACGCTTGCGCGCGGCCCACGAGGCAGGACTGTCTGCAATTCCGGCGATCGTCCGAGACGTGCCGCATGATCGGCGCCTCGTGCAGCAACTCATGGAGAACATCGTTCGCGACGATCTCAACGCGGTTGACCGGGCGGCGGCGTTGCGGGCATTGAAGACGCAGCTCGGCGACGCGCCCTGGGAATCGGTCGCCGAAATGGTTGGTATCCGGCGCAGTCGGCTCTTTCAGCTCCTCGGCACCGAAAAGCTCCCCGACCGGGTTCGAGATGATATCCGCGGCGGCCGGCTCAGCGAAAAGCAGAGCCGAGCCCTGCAAGGGCTCGTCGTCGGGCATCAGGAAGCCCTTCGGGATGCCATCATCGAACACGAGCTCTCAGCGGAAGAAGCACTACGCATTGCCCGGGCGCTGAAGCGCGCCGAGGTTCCCGACGATCCGAGCGCGGCTACCGCGTTCATTGACACCCTTCGCTTGGCGAACGCTGGTGAACCGCGGAATGGGGACGCCCTCTCGGAAGCGGCTGGCTTGTTCGCTGCGATCGAGGCCGCGGCAGCCGGCGAGCGAGGGTCGGTGGAAGCGCTGGCGACGGTGGCGAAGTCGACCAAGGCGCATGCGTTTGACGGCGATCGCCTGCGGGCCGAAGTGCTCGCGCTGGCCCGAACCCTCGCTCGCACTCCCGCCGACGAGCTCGTACCTGGCGGCGCGGCGTACATGCCGCTCTCGATGCTGCGGGGAACGCTCAACGCGCTGCTACCCGAGGACTGACTGGGGCTCTGATACCCTAGGTGAATGAGTGGACGTTCATATCTCCGCGGTTCTTCGCGGTGGTAGAGGTAGCATGATCAGAACGTGGTATATGCGGTCAGCCGCCATCGCCGTCGTCGTTCTCACCGTGCTTGCGGGCTGCGGGCCGATGCCGGAGACGGCACCGACAGCTCCCCCGGTCACAACGCCGCCCACGCTGGATACCACAGCAACTCCGGCAACCCCGGCGTCTGCGGAGCTGACCCTCGGTGATCTGGCGCAGCGCGTTGGCGCTGCCTGGTCCGGCGTGGACTCCTACCGGATCACCTTCACCGCCTCCACGGTGATGACCTCTGCCGCTCTCGGCACACCGGTTGCGCGACCGCTAGCGACGCCGGGTGCAACTCCATTCGCCACGCCCGGTGCGACGCCGGTGGCGCGGTCGCGTGAGACGTTCGTCTCGGTTCGCGAAGTCATACTGCCGGATCGGCAACGCCAGGAAGTGACCGGTCTCGGCGCTGACGACCACGAGGCGGTCGCCATCGGCAACGAGCTATTCGTCCGCGGTCCCTTGGTCGAAGAAATCGCGCCCGGGACACCACCAGACATCTGGATCGAAATTGATCCGGAGGCGATCCCGGAGGGGGCTGTCATATCGCAGATGCTTGGTGGGCTGCCGCAACTGCCCGCCGCGCCGCTGGCCTCGCTCCCGGAGCGGCTCCTGCCACAGATTGTCCGCGAGAGCGCCACGGTCGAGCACGATGGACGCGAATGCCGCGTGTACGGGGCCGCCGACACCGTTCAGGAGACCGGCATGCGCGTCGACTTCACCATTGCCATTGATGACGGTGACTTCCCCTGCTTCATCGAAACCAGTGTCGGCGGCGTGACCCAGGGCCGCGATGAATACACGGACATCGACGCCTCGTTCACGATTGAGCCGCCGGTCGCGGCAACTCCCGTAAGTTTGCCGCCCGCGCTCGCGACCCCACTAGCCCACGATTAACCAGAGCGGATGAACTCGACGGCCGACCCCGCGGGATCGCAATCGTCGGGACGGGTCTCAGATCCGTCAGCTTTAGGATTCGTCGGGGACGAAAAAACGGGCTGGCGCCGATCGACTCGCGGACGAGAGATCCACTTTCGGATACTGCGCACGCTCGATGATCTCGTCCAAGCCGAGCGATTGCAGGAAGAGGTCTTCGGCGTCACCGAACGGGACCTGATCCCGGCGAATGAGCTGATCGTCGTCCCAGAGACCGGAGGCGCCGTCATCGCCGCCTACTTGCCCGATGACCCCGATCGTGCCGCCGGTGTTCTGGTCGGGTGGGGAGGATTCGTCGAGCGGCCCCGGGTCGTGTCCGACTTCCTCGCCGTGCGTCCCGAGGCACGCAATCTTGGTCTGGCGGCCGAACTGAAACGGCTACAGGCGGGCATCGCTCTGAGCCGCGGTTTCGAAGAAATCGTCTGGACCGTCGATCCCCTCCGTGCCGCCAACGCGCGCCTGAACTTTGGCAAACTCGGTGCGGTCGCCAGGACGTATGAGATCGATCGCTACGGCCCCACGTTCGCCGCGAGCCTCTACGGCGGCATGCCAACCGATCGGCTTCACGTCACCTGGGACCTTGCCGCGCCGCGGGTCGTGGCACGACTGCTCGGCCGCGACGAGGAGGAGTTCCCGGTAGCGACTCAGGAGCACTCTCCTTTTACTTCGGGGATGAGCCATGATGCGGCCGTCGTCACGATACCAGCCGATATCGATGCCCTCCTAGCAACTGATCCCGCCGACGCTATCGCGTGGCGGTTTCAGCTCCGGAACTCCCTCATCCAGGCGTTCAGCGAGGGATTTGCCATCACGGGGTTCCGACCGGCTACTGACGGGCAGCCCGCCTATCTCCTGGAACGTCTCGAGGAGCGGAAAGACTGATCTCCACTCCCCGCTCCCGTGTGAGACGATGCCGTCTATGATCATTGCATCCGTCGAAATCATCCCGGTCCGCTTGCCGCTCCGCGAGCCGTTCGTCGTTGCCTACGCCAGCTACCCGGATACCCTCAGTGTCATCGTGCGCATTCGTACGAAGGAGGGGGCCGAGGGCTGGGGCGAAGCGACTCCAGACCCAAATGTCACTGGCGAAACCTGGGGTGGAACGACCGAAACCCTTCGCCGCGACCTGGCCCCCGTCCTCATTGGCCGTGACGCGCGCGATCGTGAGGCAGCACTCCACGCGCTGGACGCTCGAATCGAGGGGGTGCCAGCGGCCAAGGCAGCGCTCGACATCGCGCTGCATGATCTCGTCGCGCGATCGATTGGCATCCCACTCTGGCAATTGCTCGGGGGACGAGGTCGTGACGCCTTACAGATTTCGCGGGTCATCAGCATGGGCGAGCCGACGGAAATGGCAGCCGCCGCTAAGCGGCACGTCGCGGACGGCTTCCGCACCGTGAAAGTCAAAGTTGGTGACGCTGCCAATCCTCAACTCGACGCGCAACGCGTCGCGGCCGTGCGCGAAGCCATCGGTCCGGAGGTCGTCATCAAGGTCGATGTCAACCAGGGATGGCGTAGCCCGGGGACCGCAATCCAGGCCGTCCGCGCCATCGCCCCGTCGCGACCGGCATACGTCGAGCAGCCGGTCCTGTGGTGGGATCTGGAGGGTCTGGCGGAAGTCCGTCGTCAGACCGGAGCGATCATCATGATCGACGAAGGGTGTCACGGTCCTCGTGACATGCTCCGGACAGCGAACCTGCGCGCCGCCGATCTGGTCAACATCAAGCTCATGAAGACCGGCGGTATCCTCAACGCTTTGAAACTGAACACCATCGCGGAAACGGCCGGAATCACGGCGCAGATTGGGACGATGGTCGAGAGCTCGATCGCCTCTGCCGCGGGACTCCATGCGGCCATTGCCATGGCAAATGTCAAGACCGTCGAAATGGGTGGGCCATTGATGCTGGCCGAGGATATTGGGGATGCCCGCTCCTGGTACCGAAACGACCTGGTTTTCGTACCAGACACTCCCGGCCTCGGGATAGACGTTGACGTCGACCGTGTGCGCCAGTTCAGCGACGGCTCGTGGACAGTCGACACATGATGGAGGGTGATGTGCACTCGTGAACGACGTTATCTGGATCGCCGTTGTCGTGTCCCTAGGCGTCACGCAGGCGCTGCAGGTCGCGCTCCTGGGGGTGATGAACCGGGCGCGTGGGCCGGCGGAAGCGGCGTATGTCTCCATTCTGGGCACGCTAGCCGGGCTGACACTCGCGCTGACTATCCTAGGGCTAATGGGCTCCCGTCCCGTGTTGCCCGCGCCGTTCGACCATCCGGCGTTGACCGGCGCGGTCGCTCTCGCCAGCGGCACGCTTCTGGCTCTCCTGATGCGCGGTCTTCCCGCCGGGTACGCGCTCACCGGCCTTACCGCGGTACCGTATCTTCTGGCCGCATCGTATCTAGCGCCGAGGATCGGCGTCGGCTTATTCCTGGGGGCGCTCATCACCGGTCAGCTTGGCGGAGGCGTCGTCCTGGACCACTTTGGCGTCTTGGGTACGGCAACGCGTCCCGTCGACGCTGTTCGGGTTATTGGTGTCGCCGCATTGCTCGCCGGGGTCGTCCTCGTGCGTGGATTCCGTTAGCCATTCCTGAAGGAGTCGATGGGTGCCGGATTCATCGTTCGACCGCTGGGCCAACGTTCTTGTCGATTATTCGACAGAGATCACCACTGGTGACCAGGTCGCGATCACCGGCGGCGTCGCCGCCGAGCCGCTCCTGAGAGCAATCTACCGCGCGGCGCTGCGGAAAGGCGCCCATGCGGTGCTCGTGCCAACATTCACCGAGGCTCAGACGGACTTATTCACCTTCGCGTCAGACGAGCAATTGGTATCCATCTCGCCGCTCGAGCGATGGGCCCGCGAGGAAGCGACCGTCACGATCGACGTCCTGGCCAGCACCAATACGCGGGCGCTCTCGGCGATCGATCCGGGTCGCCAGGCACTCTGGAATCGCGCGCGAAAGGAGCTGCGCGATATTGCCGCTCAGCGCGCGGCGCGGGGAGAGCGGCGCTGGTCGATCACCCTCTTCCCCACTCCCGCTCACGCGCAAGACGCGGACATGGCGACCGATGAGTTCGCCACCTTTCTGGACGCGGCCTGCATGCTCGACCGCCCGGATCCGGTCGGCGCCTGGCGGGACCTCTCGGCTCGGCAAGCACGGATGATCGACTGGCTCCGGGAGCGAAGCGACATCCACGTTTCCGCTCCCGGCACGGACCTGCGATTAAGTGTCGAAGGTCGATCGTGGGTCAATTCCGATGGTAAGCGCAACTTTCCGTCCGGCGAGGTGTTTACCGGGCCGGTCGAGGATTCGGCTGAAGGGAACATCCACTTCACGTACCCCGTGGTGACCCAGGGGCGAGAGGTGACCGATATCCGGCTACGCTTCGTTGGCGGGGTCGTGGTCGACGCAAGTGCCACCAAGAACGAACCGTTCCTGATCGAAACGCTCGATACCGACCCCGGCGCCCGCCGTCTTGGCGAATTTGCGTTTGGAACGAACGACGGTATCACCCGATGGACGAAGAACATCCTCCTCGACGAGAAGATCGGCGGCACGGTCCACATGGCGCTAGGCTCGGGCTACCCGGAGACCGGCAGCCTGAATTCGTCGGCCATCCATTGGGACATGATCTGCGACTTGCGCCAGGGAGGCGAAGCGACGGCGGACGGAACCATCGTGTTGAAGGATGGTCAGTACCGGATCTGATTCGGGTCGACTCGGGGGAACTCACGTGGTGGGGAACGAACTTGCCGACGGCCTGATGACTGTCGTGGAAACCGCAAGGCTTCTTCAGCGTTCCACGGAGCAGGTGCGCCGCTACTTGCGTGAAGGGGAGTTGCCTGGTCGCCGCCTCGGCGGTCAATGGTTTGTCGACCGCGAGGATGCCGAAACGTTCGCGCGGCAGCGACGGGATGGAACCGAGTTCCTGCGCCGGCTGGCGGCCAGCGACAACGATCCTCTGCGCGAGGTGATCGCAATTGGCGGCAGCGGCGGTGCTGATATCGCGGGAGGAAGAGCCCGGTATCTGCGTTCGCTTGCGGAAGACGCTCTCGGATGACAGAGGAGCAGCTACCAACGCCTGTTTCGGGCGACGGGGATGACGTTCCAGAGGTCTCGTTCGTCGACGCGTCAGCGCTGGTGGCTCTCGCCGATCGGGACGATGGCTCACACGCCGCCGCGGTGAGCGCGTACCAGGATCTGGTCGCCAGCGGTTTTCGGCTGTTTACTACCGATCTCGCGCTGACCACCGCGCACGAGCTCATTTCTGCCGCACTTGGTCCGGACACCGCCCGGTTCTGGCTCGCACAGTGCAACATCCTCGTCTATCGGGTAGCGGCGGCAGATCTCGAAGAAGGCCGCCGCGCGATCGAAGAGGGTTGGAGCGCCCCGGACGCCACGCTAGCGGATACGATTCACCTTGCCGTCCTCGATCGACTCGGCATCACCGACGTCTTTGCTGTTGACCGTGCGTTCCTGGCAATGCTCGGCTGATGCGGGGCGGGGATGATGGACGGCGGCTGGTCATTCATTGGCTCGACACGCTCTCTCGTCTGTGCGGAAATACGTGAAACGATCCGCGACGGCGAAAGGAGCCCAACGTGCCCTCGGTCAAGCGATTGCAGCACACCAGTATCCCAATGCCACCCGGCGGAGATGACGAAGCGCGGGCGTTCTACGGTGAGGTGCTGGGGATGCGCGAGATCCCCAAGCCGGAGGGGCTCGCCGCGATGACCGTGGTCTGGTTTGCCGCTAACGAGGATGGCGACGAAGTCCACGTCTTCCAGGAAGAGAACATCGGGCCAAACTCAGCGGCGCAACATCTCTGCCTTGAGGTGGACGACATCGAGGGGTACAAGATACGCCTAGGCGATCGCGGCTATGACTTCCAGATCCCGGAGACGATCCACAACCGTCCTCGTCTCTTTGTCCGCGATCCGTTCGACAATCTCCTTGAGCTGGTCGAGATTCGAGGTCAGTACGAGTAGACACTCCGTGCGCAGATTTCCAAGCTCCTCGCGCAGCCTACTCTTGTAGCTGCTGATTCATGGAGGGATTCCTATGGCCGTTGCCGAGAAGATCACCTACACCTCGACCCCCGAGCAGGTCGAATCAATGCACGCCGCTTTCGATGCCGCTCTCGAAGATCTGCGCGCTGAGCTGGGGCAGACTTACCCACTCGTCATCGCCGGAGAAGAGCGCGGTGGCGGCGCCACATTCGAAGTCCGCTCGCCGATTGACAACGAGATCATCATTGGCTGCTTCGCGGCGGGTACGGAAGCCGATGTCAACGCCGCAGTGGCAGCCGCCAAAGCTGCCTTTCCGGCCTGGTCGCAGCGGCGATGGCAGGAGCGGGTCGCCATCATGCGCCGCGCCGCGGAGCTGATCCGCGAGCGAAAATTCCGACTGGCGGCGATCCTCATCCTCGAGGCCGGTAAGAACCGCGTCGAGGCGATCGGCGAGGTCGAAGAAGCGGCCGATATGATCGACTCGTACGCGGCGCAAGTGGAGGCAAATGACGGGTTCGTACGCCGGCTCGACTCGCTCGATCCGGGAGAGCGCAACCACTCGGTGCTGCGGCCGTTCGGTGTCTGGGCGGTACTGGCGCCATTCAATTTCCCGCACGCGCTCAGCGTGGGCATGTCCTCGGGTGCACTACTTGCCGGGAATACGGTGGTTTACAAACCCGCCTCAGCCACTCCCCTCTCCGGTTATGAGCTAGCCCGGGTCTACGGCGACGCCGGCATCCCGGCCGGCGTTTTCAACTACGTCAGCGGTTCCGGCAACGAGGTCGGTGCACCGCTCACGCGTCACCCAGACGTCGACGGGGTCGTGTTCACCGGATCGCGTGAAGTCGGCTGGGATCTCTACAAGGACTTCTCGACCGACTTCCCCAAACCATGCATCACGGAGCTCGGCGGGAAAAACCCAACCATCGTGACCCGCAACGCCGATCTGGACAAGGCCGTCGAAGGGGTGGCCCGGTCGGCGTTTGGCTACTCGGGTCAAAAATGCTCCGCCTGCTCTCGCGTCTATGTCGAAGAACCGGTCTACGACGAGTTCATTGAGCGGCTGACAGCACGCACCGAGGAGTTGATCGTCGGCGACCCGACTGACCGCGATACCTACGTCGGCCCCGTTATCGACGAGCGAGCAATCCGTCGCTACGAAGAAGCGCTCGATTCCGCGCAGGGCGGTCAGGTGCGCACGGGCGGCAAGCGACTGAGTGGCGGTCTCTTCGACCGCGGCACCTACGTCGCGCCAACCGTTGTCGACGGTCTGCCTCTCGACCACGTCCTGTTCAAGAAGGAGCTGTTCCTGCCGTTCGTGGTCGTCGCTCCAGTGAAGAACCTGGATGATGCCCTCACCGAAGCGAACGACACCGAGTACGGATTGACGGCCGGCATCTTCACCGAGGATCGAGAGGAAATCGCAAGATTCTTCGATCGCATTGAGGCCGGCGTGGTTTACGCCAACCGCAAGGGAGGCGCTACCACCGGCGCCTGGCCCGGCTGCCAGTCATTCGCCGGTTGGAAAGCATCCGGCAGTACCGGGAAAGGCGGTCTGGGACCATATTACGTCCAGCAGTTCATGCGGGAGCAGAGTCAGACAGTGGTCGTCGGCGACGACGAACCGGACGACGCCGCGGGCGAGTGACGGCGGGTGTCGGGGTGGTAAGGTGATTGCTCCCTTCGGTCAGCGATGATGAGGTGATAGGAAGTGGTCTGAACTGCACCTCTATCACCCTTCACCCGTTACCCCAGCGCACCCTGTGACCGCACGTGCTAACGGGCGTGGCGGGCGCGCTTGCTCCTGGGCAGAGCGGCGGCAAGGTGACTGGCTGGTCGAGCTGCTTCATCAGCGGCGCGTTTTAGGTTGAGCCGGGCAATTCGATGGTCGCGGCCGACCAGATCAGCGTCGAACAGAGGAACCAAACGCTCCGATCCCCAGTCCGCCGCCTGCCACCCTTGAATCTCGATAGAGCACAATTGATTGCTAACTGTAGAGCCGTTTCATCACTTAAAGAATCGGGTGGATGGGAGACCGTCCGCATCCGAACGTTAGATCGTCGCTGTGAAGGTGTTGAAGATGTTAAAGGTGTTGAACTTCTTGGGCACCGGGAGCAGGTGATTCTTTGGGCGGGCGCAGGCGGTGGATCGTTACCACGACACCTTTGCGGTTGTCCTCCGGATCCGGCCAGGGGCCGGCGCATTGCTCACTCTCGCTGCTCCATGCACGGGCGTGAATCGACTCGAGGAATCGGGCCGCCGGAGCACGCCCTGGTTCAGCGAGCCAGAGCTCGCCGGTGGGTGCGACGAGACGTTCGCAAAGCGCGAGTAGCGGCTCCACGTCCCGACGCTCGTAAAGAACGTCGGCAGCGAGTACGACGGGAAAGCCAACGCCCGCGGCGTCAAGGAGCGCCGGGCTCGGGTCGCGCCAGTTCACCCGGAGTGTGCCGGGTGTTCTCCCGGCCTGATCGAGGGCATTGAGCGAACAGAGCGCGAGCGCTTCAGGCGCATAATCGGTGACCAGCAGAGTGAGCTCCAGCTCTGAGCGCGGCGATGGCCGTCACACCAAGTCCACAGCCAAGCTCCAGGACACGCTTGCCGCGCACGATCTCGGGATGACGCGTGAGTTTCGCCGCGAGGGCGACACCGCTTGGCCAAAGCTCCGCCCAGTAGGGAAGGTTTTGCTCGGGGTCGGCGGCAGCGTCATCGATGAGCCGGTCATAGTCAATGGGGCGTTGAATCTTCATTGACTTGGTCGTGCCGGGGAGGTCGACTCTATCGGGGCGCAACGGGCCAACATCGTCGAGCGTCGCAAGCAGCCCGCTCCGCTGAGACTCGAAGGGATTCGAAATGCTGGCCTCAGATTCCCTCAGGGGGATATGGAGTGTCGGTCGCCGGCCCGACGTCACCCCACGTCGCGTCCACATAGTCTCGAATCTGGCGGAGGGTCTTGCCTTCCGGTCGTTGGGTCATCACGGCACGCGTGACGTCAATGCAGACCCCTCAGCCATAACTCATGGGATCGAGCAGGACGGATCCGTCATTCCGCATCTCTTGGACGTAACAACTGGCGTTCGACGTGTGCCCCCACTCTCCGCAGCCGCAGAAGCAGGGCATCCATTGCAGAAGATCTTGATTAGCGACCGCGAATCGGTAGGTCTCCTGGATCCTCGCCGAGGTTTTGTGGAACTGCTCGGGCCAGCGGTCTTCGGCCGGCCAAGCCAGCAGCGCATCGTCGGCGGAACTCTGGCCAACGCCTGAAGAGCACCCCACCAGTGCGAGTCCGCTGGCAGCAAGTGCACCTTGCAGCGCATGGCGCCGGGTCAGTTTTCGCAATGATCGCTGGGCTACGTGCCGCAAAAGAATCTCCAGAATAGTTAGCAACTGATGACGATAGCTATGTCAAGGGTACACCGGGACCAGACAAACGCTCCAAATTCATCTCTCGCAACGGCGTCATTCCGGCTTCGATCTCCGTTCCCACTCAACACTCAATGATCCCAACACCCTCGTCTTACCCTGGTACTTCGAGTCGCCGCGCCAACCGGCTCTGGAACACTACGACGATGAGCAGGAAGGCCCCCCGGATGAAGTTTTCCCAGAAGGAGTTGAGCTGGAAGGTGCCCTGACCACGCTCGAAGTTCAGGGTGACGAAGATCAATCCCAGGAGCAAAACACCAACCAGCGTGCTTCCCACAGAACCAATGCCGCCGGTCAGCAACGTGCCTCCGACGACGACGGCGGCGATCGCCGACAACTCCCAACCGATGGCGCCGGTCGGTGAACCGGAGAAGGACAGCGCAGCAAGAAAGACCCCAGCCAGTCCAGCCAGGGCACCGCTCATGGCGTAAACCACGACCAGGGTGCGTCCGACCGGGATGCCAGCGAGACGCGCCGCCTCCTCGTTGCCGCCGATGGCCAGCACGTGACGGCCGAATCGAGTTCGGTTGAGGAGCAATGCACCGAGGATGTAGAGCACGGCGGTAACCACGACGGCCAAGGGCACTGGTCCCAGGTGCAGGGTTCCCAACTGTGTGAAGCCGCCCGCAAAATCAACCATCACCGGCGCGTTCCCAGATAACGTGAGCGCGGCGCCGCGCGCCGCCAGGAGCATCGCCAGGGTGACGACAAACGGCTGAAGGGCAAAGCGAGCGATCAGACCGCCATTGATGAGACCCGCGACCAGCCCGATCAACACGGACCCGGCAAGGGCAGGTCCCAGGCCGTAGACACTGAGCCGGGCCGCGGTGACCGCGGCTAGAACCGCAACCGATCCAACCGAGAGGTCGATCCCCCCGGTGATGATGACGAAGGTCATACCGAGCGCGATCAACGCGTAATAGGTGTTGTTGTTGAGGAAGGCGTCGAAAATGTTGTAGACGCTGTAGAAGCTCTGGCCATAGCGAACCACGCCAAATATGATCAGCGCTACCAGGGCAATCAGCGCGCCCTGGCGCTGAATGGCGCTCACTACTCGGGCCCGGGTGGTGGCCTCACTCTCGCGGATTACGCCCGGGACGACCGCGCTCGCCATGGTAACTCCCTATCCTCGGCACGCTTCTCTCTCTCATTGCTATGGGAGAGATGGGTCAGGGGGTGAGGGTCTTCCGCCGTTCACCCGAAATTCGCTTCATGACGCTCGCTGAGTCTGCGCTAACACAGCCACAACGATCGCTCCCGCGATCACCATGCGGGTGATGCCGTCGGGAATGTTGTGCGCGATGAGGGTAAAGCGCAGGAGCTGGATGATCATCGCGCCGATGAAGGTACCCAGGATGGTCGCGCGCCCTCCCGAGAGCGGGGTACCTCCCACGGCCACCGCCGCGATCGCGTCGAGCTCCATGTACTCACCGACCCGGTGCGGATCGGACGAGCGGTTGATCGCCACCACCACCAGACCCGCCAGGCCGGCGAGAAATCCGCTGATGCAGTAGACGGCCATCTTGACCCGGTTCACCGGCACCCCGGCCAGTCGGGCCGCCGCGGCGTTACCGCCGGTGGCGAGGACGTAGCGCCCGAACGTCGTGGCGTGCAAGACCCAGGCGGCGACGACGACGACTACGATCATGATGATGATCTGGAACCGCACGCCAAAGACCTGACCCAGCCCGATGAACTCGAAGTTCGAAATCATCGGTGACCCGAGATTGCGCAGCTCGCGCAGCTCGCCGTTGACGAGCAGCTGGGCGATGCCGCGTCCGCCCAGATAGAGCACGAGGGTCGCAATGATCGGCTGGAGACCGACGACGGTCACCAGCGTGCCGTTGAAGGCTCCCAGCACCGTCGTCGCGATCAGTGGCGCGACGATCGCCAGCGCGAGGCCGACGACAGGTGCACCGAACTGCCGGGCGTCAAAAAGAAACAACGGAGCCAGGACGCCGGCAATGGCCATCAACGATCCAACCGAGAGGTCGATACCGCCGGTAGCGATGACAAACGTCATGCCTGTCGCGACGATGACGATGGTTGCAACCTGGGTCATGTTGGCGTTGAAGGTGCCGATGGAAACGAAATTCGTCGTAAAGAAAATGTTGTAGACGATCAACGCCGCCAGCGCGACGAGCGCGCTGTAGGTGCGGACGAGGTCGGGAACGCGAGAAGTCGAGGAGTCGAGGAGTCGAGTTGATGCATCGCGGCGCGCGACTGACGGGATTGCGGGCTCGCTCACGACTTGTCCGGGGTGACGGGCGATGCGACGGAGGGCGACACCTGTGTCGCCCCTACAGACTGACTCCTGGAATCGCTAGCTTCTTCACGACTGCTCGACTCATCGTCCCCGTGCGCCATGGCGTGCATCACGGTGTCCTGACTCACGCCTGCGTGGTCGAACTCGGCGACTGTGCGTCCCTCGCGCAGCACGACAACGCGATCCGCGCCCTCGGTGATCTCTTCCAGCTCCGAGGAGATCATCAGCACGCCGAGTCCGTTATCGGCCAACTCGTCGATCAGTCCCTGGATTTCGGCTTTGGCGCCGACGTCGATACCTCGTGTGGGCTCGTCGAGCAGCAGCAGGGAGGGGTTGAGGCACAACCAGCGCGCGAGCAGCACTTTCTGCTGGTTGCCGCCGGACAACTCGCGGATCTTCTGCTCGGGCCCCGCGGTCTTGATCCCCAGCCGGTCGATGAAGCGATCGACGATCTGACGCTGCTCGGATCGATCTACGATCCCGTTACGTGAGAGAACCGGGAGCGCCGCCAACGTCAGGTTCTCACGGACTGACATGTACGGAATGATGCCGTCCGCCTTGCGGTCCTCAGAGCTAAATCCAAACCCCGCCTTGATGGCGTCGCGCGGCGAACTCCACCGTACCGGCTTGCCGCGCACGCGCAAGCCGCCGCGCGCGGGATCAGCGCCAAAGACTGCACGCGCCACTTCCGTCCGGCCAGAACCGAGCAAGCCAGCAAGCCCGACGATCTCGCCGCTGCGGACGGTTACACTTGCGCCATCGAGCCGCACCCCTTGCAGATCATTCGCCTCGACCAGCACTTCGCCCGCTGCACGCGATCCTCGATGCTGGAATCCGGTCGCCCCAGAGCGGCGCACCTCACCGATCTCCTTGCCCAGCATGCGCGCCACCAATTCGACCTTGCTCGCGCCGGCAATCGGGCGTTCGTCGATGGTCTTGCCATCGCGCATGATCGTCACCCGGTCACAGACAGCGTAGAGCTCATCGAGGCGATGACTGATGTAAATGACCGAGATGCCTTCAGCCTTGAGACCCCGAATCACATCGAACAGGACTTCGACCTCTCGCTCGTCGAGCGATGAAGTTGGCTCGTCCATGATCACGATTCGCGCGTCGGTCGAGATCGCCCGGGCAATGGCCACCATCTGCTGCAGCGCGATGTTGAGTGTGCTGAGCGGTCGGCGCACGTCGACGTGAACGCCGAGTCGATCCAGGACGGCGGTCGCATCCCGGTTCATGCGCTCCCGGTCCAACATTCCCCAGCGACGGGGCTCGCGACCCATGAAGATGTTCTCGGCGACGCTGCGGTAGGGAACGAGATTGATCTCCTGGTAGATGGTGCTGACTCCGGCGTCCTGCGCTTCCCGCGGGTTGTGGAAGTCGACCGGTCGCCCGTCGAGCACGATGGTCCCGGCGTCGCGGCGGTAGGCGCCATTGAGGATTTTGATCAGGGTGCTCTTGCCCGCGCCGTTTTGCCCGATGATGGCATGGACTTCGCTCGGAGCGACGCGCAGGGAGGCGCCGTCGAGCGCGATGACGCCGGGGAAGGCTTTTTCAATGCCTTCCATGACGAGAAGAGGTTCTGGCACCGGTGGTGGGTTAGACAAGCGGAATGGACTCCAGAGTCATGTGACAGTCGGCTTTCGTCACCGCGCCCTCACCCCCAACCCCCTCTCCCGTCGAAGACAGGAGAGGGGGCTTTTCTCCCTTCTCCCCTCTCTAGGAGGGGAAGGGTCGGAGATGAAGGGCGTTTCCAGATCTTAGAACTGCTGGCCCTGGAACTCCGCGGCGTTGCTTTCGTCGAAGAAGCGGTCCTCGACCTTCACCCAGTCAGGAATATCCTCACCGGCGATGTACTGCGCCATGGTTTCGAACGCGATTGGTCCGAAGAATGGGCTGGACTCGACTGACGCCCCAAGCGTGCCATCGACAATCGCGTCGAGGGCGGCGTTGGACCCGTCGATCGAGACGAGAATGACATCCTCGCCAGGGGTGCGCCCCGCTTCCTGGAGGGCCGCGATGGCGCCAATCGCCATTTCGTCGTTGTGCGCGTAGACGGCTGTGACATCGGGGTGAGCCTGCAGCAGCGTCTGCATGACCTCACGGCCTGGATCGCGCTGGAAGTCGGCCGTCTGCGAGGCGATGATCTCCATCCCCGCATGCGCGCCCTCTGCCGTCGGCGTGCCCTGGAACGTCCCGGCGAGGTAATCCTCGAACCCTTTCTGACGGTCGAGGGCCGGGTCGGAGCCGGTGGTGCCTTCGAGTTGGATAATCTTGGCTTCGCCGCCGGTGGCCTCCACGAGCCACTCCGCCGCACGGCGACCCTGATCGACGAAGTCGGAACCGATGAAGGTGATGTAATCCTCACCCGGCTTCGCGATCTCATGATCGACGTCACGGTCGATCAGGATCACCGGGATCCCCGCTGCTTTCGCTTTCATGACCGACGGCGCAAGCGCCTGCGATTCGCGGGGCGGGAAGATGAGGATGTCGACACCCTGCGCGATGAGAGAATCGAGATCGGCGATTTGCTTGGCCGTATCTTCGTTGGCGTTGGTTTCGATCAGGGTGTAGCCAAGCCGCTCGGCCTCGTCCTGCATACTCTTTGACTCACCGAGACGCCACGGGTTGTTGCTTCCGACCTGAGCGAACCCGACCGTGTACGTGTCCTTTTCTTCCAATGGGGGAAGTTGCGCCAAAACTGACGGCGCGAAGTAGCGGCTGGCGACAACCACACCAGCGCCCGCGACGCTCAATCGCAGTACCGAGCGCCGGTTGATCCGCGAGCCCGTGATCTTGTGAATGCGGGAATCGATCACCCTTGTCCTCCTCCGTGGAGTGTCCCGGCGGCCACCAGGGGGTCCGCCGCTCGAACACCGCCGCGGCTTCGCGGCGGTCTAGCATGCGTCGTCGACCGTGCCGAACCGATGCGCTAGCGGATGCTCAAGCCCCGGAATATTCCAAGGATGACCGCGTCGATGCGTTCGATTCGTCGAGAAACGACATGGGGAATACTACCGCTCGTTGGATCATCGTCAAGCGCGGACTATCACGTCCAGTTGACAGCAACTGACCGGGCAACAAGAATCGATCCGCGCCAAGTGGAGGCGGGCGTCACGGTGGGGAATCGTGCGGTCTCAGGGCCCATCTGAAGGGCCACTTTCATGGCAATCCGGGTAGGGAGGTTCGAATCTCGTGCGTATCACCGATGTCTCGACGCTCAAGCTTCGCTATCCGATGGCGACGCCTATGGCCGACGCCATCCACTACATGCCAGAGCGCAACCTCCTGCTCGTCCAGATCACTACCGACGACGGTCTCGTGGGACTTGGCGAATGCGCCGCATACGGAGGCTCCCTCGACAGCATGGAGCGCGTCGTTCTGGATGATTTGCAACCCTCGCTGATCGGCGAGGACCCCTTCCGGGTCGAGCGCCTCTGGAGTCGCATGGCGCGCCGCTCCCACCAGCGCGGCACGACCGGCATGCTGATGCAGGCGATCAGCGGAGTCGACATCGCCCTCTGGGATCTCATCGGTCAAGCAACGCGGACTCCTCTCTATCGACTGCTCGGTGGCTACCATGAAACGCTCGATGCCTACGCTTCGGCCGGGTTCTACGCCGGAGGCAAAGGCGTGGCCCAGCTTGCGGAAGAGGTCGGCGGATATGCCGAACGCGGGTTCCGCACCGTCAAGATGAAGGTGGGGCGTAATCCGGAGGTGATGCTCAACCCGTTGCCGGACATGTGGGCGCCGGACTATGCCACGGCGACGCTGGAGGAAGACGTGGAACGGGTCCGAGCCGCCCGTGCCGCGATTGGCCCCAACGTCCGCCTTGCCATCGATGCCAACAATGCCTGGACACCCTGGGTGGCGCTTCAGTTCATGCGCCGCGTCGCGGACCAGAATATCTACTGGCTGGAGGAACCGGTCGCCACCGATGACGTCGAAGGTAGTGCCGAGGTCGCCCGAGCGCTGGACGTGCCGGTGGCGGGCTACGAGACCGCAACCGGACTAGCCAGCTTCCGCGATCTCATCGCGCGGCGGGCGGTCGACATCGTCCAACCCGATGTTATCTGGACCGGTGGCATCACCGTCTGCCGCAAGGTGGCGGCGCTGGCCGAAGCTCATGGTTTACCAGTCGTCCCGCATGTCTTCTCATCGGCGGTGGCGGCAATGGCCAATATGCACTTCATCGCCTCATTGCCGAACGCGGGGTTGCTCGAGTTCGACCAGAATCTCAACCTCCTCCGCTCGGAGCTGTTCGAGGTACCGATCGATATCGAACCTGATGGCACAGTCCGCTTGCCAGACCGGCCTGGACTTGGCGTAACGTTGAACCAGGTGACCATAGACCGGTACCGCCTACCCTAACGTGCCGACTGGCCGTCTGACCGTCTTACGCAGAGGAGGATGAATGTGAAGCTCGAAGGCAAGGTTGCAGCGATTACCGGCGCCGGCTCAGGGATGGGCAAGGCGATCGCTCAGGCATACGCCCGCGAGGGGGCGAAGATCGTCGTTGCCGATCTCAACCTGGAGGCGGCGCAGCAGGTCGCCGACGAGATCGGGTCGGGAGGCGAAGCCATTGCCACCCAGACCGACGTGCGCGACCAGGCGCAGGCCCAGGCGATGGTCGATGCGGCGGTCGCGAGCTTCGGTGGGCTGGACATTCTGGTCAACAACGCGGGGGTCGGCAAGATCATCCCCTTCCTGGAGACGACGAACGAAGACTGGGACTTCATGTTCGACGTCAACTGCAAGGGGATGCTGTGGTGCTCGCAGGCGGCGGCGCGGCAGATGATCGAGCAGGGGCGCGGCGGCAAGATCATCAATCTCGCCTCGCAGGCCGGGAGGCGCGGCGAGGCGCTGGTACTGGCTTACTGCGCGAGCAAGGCGTGTGTCATCAGCATGACGCAATCGATGGCGCTGGCGCTCGCGCCGCACAAGATCAACGTCAATGGCATCGCTCCCGGCATCGTCGATACCCCGTTCTGGGTTGAGGTGGACAAGCAGTTCGCAAAATTGTTCGGCTGGGAGATCGGCGAGCCGAAGCGCAAGTTTGTCGAATCGATCCCACTGGGGCGGATCGAGCAACCGGAAGATGTCACCGGCGCCGCGATCTTCCTCGCCTCGTCCGACTCCGACTACATGACCCAACAAACGCTGAACGTCGATGGCGGCAACTGGCCGGGGTAGATTGAGGCCATCCCTCCTCCCCTGCCTTTCTTCACCGAACACCCCTAATCCCCAGCCCCTCTTTTCCCCTAGCCCCCTCGGAGCGGGGAGAAGGGAAGACGACCCCGGACGCGAAGCGAACTCCTCTCCCAGCGCACTGGGAGAGGGGTCGGGGTGAGGGAAAGTGCACAGGGAGAGCTGCACAAGGGAGGGTCGTGACCGCGAGCGGAGGACTCATGACTACCGACGAAACGACTCATCAGGCCATCGATCGCCTCTGGACCGAGATCGACCGGCGCGAGGACGAGCTGATCGAAACCGTGGCCGAGCTGGTGCGCCGGCCCAGCCCGCTCGGAGCCGAGGCGGGGGCCCAGGAGTACGTCGCGCAGCATCTTGCTGAATCAGGTCTCGATGTCGAGGTCTGGGATCTCGACGAGTCGATCAAGACGCTGCCCAACGCCGGCGACAGTGGGATGTCCTTTCCCGGACGCCCGAATGTGGCCGGAGTGCGGAAGGGGTTGGGAGGCGGCAGATCCTTGATCGTGCAGGGCCATATCGACGTCGTCTCGCCGGAACCGGTCGAGGCCTGGTCGTACGATCCGTGGCAGGCGACGACCGTCGGTGACCGCATGTACGGCCGCGGCGCGCACGACATGAAGAGCGGCGACGCGCTCAACATGATGCTGCCCCGGCTGTTGCGCGATCTCGGCATCGATCTGGCGGGGGATCTCATCATCCAGAGCGTCATCGAAGAGGAATGCACCGGCAACGGCGCGCTCGATGCCGCACGCCGCTACCCGGCGGATGCGGCCGTTATCACCGAGCCGACAGGCGGTCGGTTCACCCACGCCCACGTTGGGGTTCTCTGGTTTCGCATTGGCATCGTCGGGAAATCCTGGCACGCGATGCAGGCCTGGTATGGTGTGAACGCCATCACCAGGGCAATCCCGATCATGCTGGCGCTTCAGGAACTGGACGCGCGGCTGAACGAGCAGACGCACCCGGCCTTCGCCGATATCGAGCATCCGATCAATCTCAATATCGGTGTGATCCACGGCGGTGACTGGCCGAGCACGGTGCCCGGCGCCTGCGAGCTGCACTGCCGATTGAGCTGCTACCCCGGTCAGAGCGTCGAGGAGACCCGGCGCGAGATCGAGAGCGCAATTGCCGGTGCGGTCGCCGGTGATCCGTGGTTCGCCGAGCATCCGCCGCATGTCGTCTGGGATGGCTTTCAAAGTGCTGGCTCGACCGTTTCGATGGACGAACCATCGGTGCAGCTCTTGAACCAATGGCATGAGCGGGTTTTCGGAGCACCGATGGAACTGAAGGCGGGTACCGGCATCAACGACATGCGCTACTACAACTTCGAGGGGATTCCGGCCGGGTGCTACGGGGCGGCCGGAGGTAACGGGCACGCCGCGGATGAATGGCTGGACCTGCGCTCGATGGCGCCCGCGGCGAAAGTGCTGGGTGCTTTCGTGCTCGACTGGTGTGGAGTCGCGGCCGGACCGCGATGAGTCGCTGGGTCGGTCACCCGGGATCCTAAAGTCAATTACGCGTGGTTTGGATGGTTTGACACCCGTATACTACTGACCATCGCGAGCGGTACCTGGCCCACGGATCTCGATCGCCCTGGCGGCGACCGCGGGTTTCTCGCCACCCTACGGTGGAACGGAGTTGATACCAGGACCAGGAACGTCGCGATGCGGGTGGCGCCCTTGCAGGGCGCCACGCTCAGCAGGCCGCCGGCTTGCCTCGAGTGCAAGCCGCTCGATCAACGCGAGATCGATCACAATCTGGAGGAGGAGAACGGTGAACTTGCGCCAGTATCCCGCCGATCGCATCCGAAATGTCGGATTGTTTGGGCATGGCGGCGCGGGAAAGACGTCACTGGCAGAGGCGCTCCTCTTCGACACCAAAGCCACCACGCGCCTCGGTCGGGTTGACGAAGGAAACACGGTTACCGACTACGACCCCGACGAGATCAAGCGGCGCATCTCTGTCAGCGCCGCCATAGCGCCCGTCGAGTGGCGGGATACGAAGATCAACGTCATCGACGCTCCTGGTTACGCCGACTTCGTGGGCGACGTGAAGTCGGCGCTGCGGGTGGCCGATGCCGCCATCATCGTCATCGACGCCTCTGCCGGAGTCGAGGTTGGCACGGAGCAGGCCTGGCGCCTTGCCGAAGAACGCGGCATCCCGCGCATGATCTTCATCAACAAGATGGACCGCGAGAATGCGGACTTCGGACAGGCATTGGCCTCAGCTCGCGGCGCCTTCGGCAATGCGGTGGCGCCGATCCAGTTTCCCGTCGGCTCCGAAAAGCAGTTCCGGGGCGTGGTCGACCTCCTCGCGGAGGAGGCCTATTGCTACACCGATAGCACGTCGGGCAGCGTTCGAGTCGGGACCCATTCCGGATGAGCTGAAAGAGGACGAGGAGATCTACCGTCGCCAGCTCGTGGAATCGATCGCCGAGCAGGACGAAGAGCTGATGATGCGCTACCTGGAGGACGAGCCGATCTCCACCGCAGAGCTCGCCGCCGGGTTGAAGCAATGTGTCGCGGACGGCGCCGTGGTCCCGGTGCTGGTCGGGTCCGCGACGATGAATCGAGGTGTGCCACAACTTCTCGACGCCATCGTCGATTTGTTGCCGTCGGCTGCCGACGTGCGGGTTACTGGTCTCTTGAATGGCGCCGAGGTGGAGGTGGCTCCTGTCGATGGCGCGCCGATGGTCGCGCTCGCTTTCAAGACGATGGCGGACCCGCATGTCGGCCGCGTGACCTACCTGCGCGTCTTCTCGGGAGCGGTCAAGTCGAACACGCATGCCTGGAACGCGGCACGCGGCGAAGACGAACGGCTGGGTCAGCTCTTCTTCGCTCGCGGCAAAGAGCACATCAACACCGACACCATCGGCGCCGGAGATATCGGCGCGGTGGCAAAGCTTGCCTCGGTGGTAACCGGCGACACACTCTCCGAGCAGAGCAAACCCATTGTGCTCGACGGCGTCAATTTCCCAGGGGCGTCGTACTCAACCTCGGTTCATCCCAAGACCAAGACCGATCTCGACAAGATGGGACCGGCTCTGCAACGGTTGGTCGAAGAAGATCCAACCCTCCGGCTCTCCCGTGACCCGAGCAGCGGCGAGACGATCCTCTCCGGACTCGGCGAGCCACACGTTCAGATTGCGCTGGAGCGGATGTCCCGCCGCTTCGGCGTCAATGTCGAACTCGGTCTGCCACGCGTGCCGTACCGCGAAACGATCTCGGCCAAGACCATCGCCGAGTACAAGCACAAGAAGCAGACCGGCGGCGCCGGACAGTACGGCCATGTCTTCCTCGAGTTGGAGCCGCTGCCAGATTCCGATTTCGAGTTCCGTGAAAAGGTTTTCGGGGGGTCGGTGCCGCGCAACTTCTATCCAGCCGTCGAAAAGGGCGTTCGCGAGGGAATGGAGTCGGGGCCCATGGCCGGCTTCCCGGTCGTCAACGTGAAGGTCACGCTCACCGACGGGTCGTACCATGCCGTTGACTCGAATGAGATGTCATTCAAGATCGCCTCGAAAGAGGCATTCAAGAAGGGCATCCTGCAAGGGAAGCCCGTCTTGCTCGAGCCGGTTATGACCCTGCGGGTCACCGTGCCGGAATCGTATACCGGCGATGTCATGAGCGATCTGAATACCAAGCGGGCGCACGTGAGCGGTATGAATCCGGGCCCGAACGGCTCGACGACGATCGAAGCGACAGTTCCCGCCGCCGAGGTACAGCGGTACGCCACCGACCTCCGCTCCATCACCCAGGGGCGCGGGTCGTTCACGACCGACTTTTCGCACTACCAACCGGTTCCGCCGCACATCGCCGATCAGGTCAAAGCGGCGGCCGCGAAGCATGCCGAAGCGAGTCATGCGTGACCCGAGGCGAGGGGAACCCTCTGGGGAATGGCCGACTTCTGGAAATTGACCCGGAGACGCTCTCCCAACCGGAACTCATCGACCTCGTCCGTAATCTGCAAATGGCGCTGGCTGGCCGGGAGCAGCGTGAGACCGCGGCGAGGACACCTGCCCGCGAATTGCAGCCGGCGAGTGCCGTCGCCGGAGCCGACTACACCATCGTCTTCGATGGGGGCTCGCTCGGGAATCCCGGTAAGGGCTACGGCAGCTACGAGATTGCCGGCCCGGATGGGAGCGTGGCCGCTCATAAGGTGCAGTTCGGCAACGATATGACCAACAACCAGGCGGAGTTTCGAGCGGTGATCGCCGGGTTGGAGGATCTCCTCGAGCGGGTCGGCCCACGTGCTAGCTCACTCTCGATCGCTGTTCGCGGCGACAGCCAGCTCGTCATCCGCGGGTTGACCGGGGAGTGGCGCGTCAAACACCCGGGACTGCAGCCGCTGCATCGGCAGGCAGCCGACCTGCTGCGCCGGTTCAAACGTGTCGACGTTGCCTGGCACCCGCGCCGGGAATCGGTGCGCTCCTTCGGACACTGACTCTCGTCCGGCGTTCTGTGATTTGGAGCCGCAACGGGAACGGCTCTCCTGGCGTTGTGGCTAGTGCGAACCCATGCAGGCACGACCGCCGGTCCACTCCGGAATGAAGGACGATCGCCGCATGACCACCCGTCTACCGAGCTCATCCTTGAACCCTTGGCGCCTGAACCGGCGGCAGATGACGCTCGGTATCGGCACAGTCGCACTGGGCGCTGCCCTCGGTGTCCAGGGCATACGTCGGGGTACGCTCGCGGCGAGCGGTCAACTGCCTGGAGCGAACCTGGTCGAGCTGGCGACCTATGCCGGCTGGCGAGGAACCTGGGATCTCATCGTCCCGCTGAGCACGCAACGGCTGTTTCCGCGCCCATTCCTGCTCTATGACCGGTCCGCGGGTGAGGCAACATTGATCGCGGTCGACGCGTTCGGGGGGTACCGAGAAGTTCGTACTTATTTCGACTGGCGCACGACCTGGGACGTCCTGATTCCGTCCGGATTCCCTGGTATCTCCGGGGTAACGGGGTTGTTCGCGCTACGATCGGGCCGCCGGGTACATTACGACCTTCCAGATCGATGCCTCGGCGAACATCGTGGAGTTGCGGAACTACGCGAACTGGCGCAAGACCTGGACATCCTTCTTGCCCTATGGCACGAACGGGCTCCTGGCGTATGAACGGAGCGGTGGCTACGTCACGCTGTTCAATCTCGATCAAACCGGGGCTCCGCTCGTTCAGCGGTCCTACAACGACTGGCGATCGACCTGGGATCTCCTCACAAGCGGACCGTTCACGACCGCCGAGTTGCCCGGGCGGGATGTCTTGCTCTATGACCGGACCGCTCGTCAGGCTGAAGGCCGCACCATTGGCGTGAGCGGAGAGCTCACGTCGTTCGCGAACTATTCCGACTGGCGGCAAACGTGGACCTCGATGCAGGGCGGTCTTTTTCTCTTTCGCGGATACAGCGGTAGCTTGACCGCCGATCTACTCCTGTTCGACCAGAACGCGCAAGAGTTGGAGTTTCTCGACGTCGGCTCGGGAAACACCCTGACCTCGGTCCTGTTGACCCCCACTCCTGACGTTAACGCCTGGACGCATGTGGCGGCCATCGGCCCGGACCTGATCTTGCTCTATGACCGCGCGACGGGAACCGCGGCGTTCTACGCAACTGACCGCGCGCCGCTTCCAGTCCCAACCGTCACCCCATCACCGACGCCACCGCCGGCGCCGGTGGTCATCCCCACTCCGACGGCGATTCCAACCGGTCGGGTCGACGTTCGTCTGGAGCAAGGGCGAGGCAACGCCTGGCACACCTACACCGGGAAGTCGAACGATCCAGTTTCCGGGGGCGGCCAAAAGGCGTACATCACCGGTGTGAAGAACACCAGCAACAAACGTATCGGTCTCATCCATCGCGATCGGTCGGACAAGCGGACCGGGCCGGTCTTCGTCAAATCGTCCGAAGTCTCAGACGCGTTCAACGGGATGGAGGTTGCCGGCGACTGGGAGGCGAGAATGACCGGCAGCGAGTCCGACGCGCCGCCACGAGTAAATATCGAGGTCCGCTACGAGATTCGATGAGTCGTGCGGTATCCGGGTGATGCCGTCGCTGGGTAGCAGGTGCAGGGCATCACTTTACCGGATGAGCATTATGGAAGATTACGAAGACTGGGAGAGGTAGGGCAGGGACCGGGCGCGACTGAGCGGTGCCGGCGGTCATCACCCGGAGCTCGTATGGGAGTGCCTTCCAAAAGGACGTGTCATGCCGAGCCGCAACAAGGAATCTCGGTACTTGGATTCTCCACAGAGCGACGAGATCGCTCCAGTAACGTGCGCCTGCAGTTCGTCGCCATGACAGGACATCCGCACGCCGCTGCAGATGCCACTACAGCCTGTCGAGTAGCGGAAATCGGGGGTGCTGTAGCTATCAAGTGCCCCGCCACAAACGCTGCTCGTCAGACCGGCTCGCCGAACAAGGCCCCGATCTCGGGATCCACGACAACGTCCAATACCACTGGACAGCGCCGCGTCTCAGCGGTCACGAACGCATCCCGATAGGCGCCGGCGAGGTCGTGCGCGGACGTAACGCGGAGCGACTCAGCCCCGAGACCTCGCGCGACCGTCGCGATATCGAGACCGGGCAAGTCCAGCCCGGGTACGCCTGGAGTACGCTGAAACGCGGCGAAGGCTTTGAGAATGCCGTATTGCGCATTGTCGATCACCACAAAGACGACCGGAACCTCGTATCGCGCCGCCGTCCAGATCGCCTGGATGCCGAACATCGCGGAGCCATCACCGACGATGCAGAGCACCGGGGTGCCCGGTCGCGCCAGTCCCACACCAACCGCTGCTGGCAAGGCAAACCCAAGCCCACCGCTCGCGGTCGCGAAGTAGGATTCGGGTCTCACGATGCGAATCTGATCGTAGAACGCGGCCCGGCTGGAAGCGGATTCCTCGGTGATCAGCGTGTTATCAGGAAGAGCGTTTGCCAGGACCTTTATCGCAAACGCCACCCGCATCGGATCCGTGGCGACGGGGGCCTGAGGAACTGGTCGCGCCTCCTGGTCCCGGACGATTCGCGTCGGGAACGAGTGACGCGAGGCGCTCCAGCGCGACTCGCACGTCGCCGACGATCGAATCCCCGGCGGGGGCTCGCGCGGCCTCATAAGGGTCATCGGTGATGTGGATGAGGTGAGTGCCAGGCGGCAGGATCGGGCCCGGGATATGTAGGTAGTAACGGAAGATCGGCGCCCCCGCAACCAGCACGACATCGTAGCCCTGCAATCGCTCCGCCAGCGGTTTCATTGCCAGCGGCAGCGCGCCCTGGAAGAGCCGGTGATCCTGGGGAAACGAAGCTCGCTCCGCAGCTGGCGCCTCCCAGACCGGAACATTCAGTCGCTCCGCGAGCCGCACGGCGGCGTCCCAACCTCCTGCCCGGTCGACGCCGCCACCGACGACAAGCAAGGGATTGTCCGCCGAAGCCAGCGTCTGCGCTGCCTCGCTTAGCGCCTCCTCAGCCGGTCCAGACCGGCTGTCGACGCGGCGGGCCAAACGGGGTTCTGCTGGCGCGTCCCAATCGTCCATCGGGATCGAGACGAACACCGGGCCTCGCGGCGGCGCCATGGCGTTGTGATAGGCACGTTCGATCGCGCCGGGAACGTCCTCGGGTCGCGCCGGCTCGTGGCTCCATTTGACGTACGGCCGGGGAAGGTCGGTCGCCTCGCGGTTGACGAGCCACGGTTCGAGGGCCAGCAACTGCCGGGTTTGCTGGCCGGCGGTGACGACGAGCGGCGTGCGATTGTGCCAGGCGGTGACCAGAGAGCCCATTCCGTTGCCGACGCCGGCCGCGGTGTGCAGATTGACGAACGCGGCGTTGCCGCTCGCCTGGGCGAATCCGTCGGCCATGGCGACGACGACGGCTTCGTGCAGACCGAGGATGTACTGGAAGTCGGACGGAAACTCGGCCAGGAAAGGCTCCTCGGTCGAGCCAGGATTCCCGAAGATCGTTGTCATCCCGAGACCACGCAGGAGGTCATAGGTCACGGTGCGAACGGTGGACACGGTTACGGTCTCCGACGGTGAATCAATGACACGAGACGTCGATCAAGCCGCTACGAGGATAGCAGCCGGCGGAGCAAAACCCACCCACGAACGTTGACATCAGCCAGGCTCTTGCGTAAAGTTGAGAGGTTTCCGGGCGGCTAGCTCAGCTGGTTAGAGCGCCACGTTGACATCGTGGAGGTCACTGGTTCGAGTCCAGTGTCGCCCACCCCGTGAAACATCAGGAAGCGGTTTCATTTCGCTCCAGCGGTTGGCTGACTTTAGGCCGCTCCACGCGGTTGCCGCCGAATGGCTCCTGATCGCCTTGCCGGTACGGCGATCGATGCGGTCCGTAGCTGTCTCTGATCGGCGGCCAACTCTCGCTTCGTCTCTCGAGCCAGCAGTTGACAGTCGGCACTAGACGTAGCGATCGAGTTCTTTTGCCGGATCGGCTGAACCGCGGATCAGCCCGTATA
This sequence comes from uncultured Chloroflexia bacterium, assembly GCA_963751075.1. Lineage (GTDB taxonomy): Bacteria > Chloroflexota > Chloroflexia > Thermomicrobiales > UBA6265 > JACCXM01. The sequence goes on from CAVVTE010000015.1 coordinate 76,323, forward strand.
CCGGAAACGCCACTTCCGGGCCGTCCGGGGAGCGAGAGGAGTCTCATGGATCGAGTCCGCACCGATGCCATAGCTTCCAGCCTGCGAAATACGACATCCACCGGCAGCGCGGAACCCGCGATCCGCGTTCGCGATTTGCGCAAGACCTATGACGTCCCCGAGCGGGAATCCGGGCTGGCGGCGTCGGTGCGCTCGCTCTGGCGGCGGCAGACCAAAGAAGTCGTTGCGGTCGACGGTATCTCGTTCGAGGTTGCAGCCGGTGAAGTGGTTGGGTTTCTCGGACCGAACGGCGCCGGAAAGACGACGACCCTCAAGATGCTCTCGGGTCTGCTCTACCCCTCAGGAGGCGAAGCGACTGTTCTTGGCCATGTTCCCTGGAATCGGGAGAAAGCATATCTCCGGCAGATGACCCTGGTGATGGGACAGCGCAATCAGCTCGTCTGGGATATCCCCGTTGCCGACTCGTTCGAGCTCAATCGCGCCATTTACCGCATTCCGGAGGCGGAGTACCGCCAGACCCGCGCGGAGTTGAGTGAGCTGCTCGATCTGGAGCCGCTGCTGACCAAGCCGGTGCGCAATCTCTCGCTCGGCGAGCGGATGAAGTGCGAGCTGGCGGGAGCGTTGTTGCACCGGCCGCGGGTCCTCTTCCTGGACGAGCCGACGCTGGGGCTGGACGTCACCGCGCAACGGCGGATTCGCGGCTTTGTCGCCGAATATGCCGCTCGCAACGATGCAACCGTGCTCCTGACCAGCCACTACATGGCCGACGTTGAGGCCCTTGCCGAGCGGGTCATCGTCATTCACCAGGGCGCGCTCCTCTTCGATGGCGCCCTTGAAGCACTGGTCGAGCGCTTCTCGCCGCACAAGACGCTCACCGTCGATCTCGAGCATGCGGCGGTCGGCTTCGAGCGCTACGGTGAAGTCGTTGCGATCGATGGCTTGCGGGTGACACTGCGTGTGCCCAAGGTCGAAGCGGCGGCCGTGACCGCGCGTCTCCTGGCCGAACAGCCCGTCGTCGATTTGTCGGTGACCGACCCGCCCATCGACGAGGTGATCGACACCGTCTTCAACAGCGGGGCAGAGCCGGCGACCGAAGCCCTCCCTGAGCCTGAGCCGGAATCGGCGCCGGTGCGTGAGCCGGTGACGGTGTGACCGACCTGCTCGTCCTCTATCGTGCCCAATTCAAGACGACGATTGCCGAGCAATTCCAGTATCGGGGGGCACTGGTCATCTGGCTCATGGGGCTCATCCTGGAGCCGGTCATCTACCTCTCCGTCTGGTCAACCGTGGCGCGCTCGCAGGGTGGCACAGTCGACGGCTTTAGCGCGGCTGACTTCGCTGCCTACTACCTCGTCGCCCTGGTTGTCGCCCAAGCGACCTTCACCTGGATCATGTGGGAGATGGAGTACTGGATCCGGCAAGGGTCGCTCTCACCGCTATTGGTGAGGCCAGTCCATCCCATCCATCGGCACATAGCCAACAATCTCACTTTCAAGCTCTTGACTATGGCAGTCGTCGTACCGGTGGTGGTCGTGCTTGCCATCGTCTTCCAGCCGAACTTCACCGGTTCAGCCTGGACCATGATCGCGTTCGTCCCGGCGCTCGCGATGGCCATGGCGCTCCGGTTCGCGGTGGAATGGACCCTTGCCTCAGTCGCGTTCTGGGTGACGCGAGTCAGCGCTATCAACCAGCTCTACTTCGTGGTGTTTATGTTCCTCTCGGGGTACGCCGTGCCGCTCGATCTTCTGCCGGGCGCGGTCCGCGTCGTCGCCGAGTGGCTCCCCTTCTACCGGATGCTCGGGTTCCCGGTCGAACTGCTGCTCGGGCGCCTCAATCCAACCCAGGCTCTGGTCGGTTTCGCCGCTCAGGCCGGGTGGTTGGCGATCGCCGTGATTCTCCTGAACGTCACATGGGCACGGGGAATACGCCAGTACTCCGCGGTTGGGGCCTGACCCGATGACGTACTTCCGCCTCCTTTGGATCCACCTCCGCCTCGGCATGATGAACGAGCTGCAGTACCGCACGAACTTGATCATCCAACTCATCCAGTCGACGGTTGGGCTGGTTACGGCGTTACTGGGTCTCGGGATCGTGTTCTCCAAGACCGACTCGCTCGCGGGGTGGGGCCCCGCCGAATTGCTGGCGATCGTCGGAGTCTTCACCCTGGTCTCCGGGATCACGCAATTGGTCGTGCGCCCGAGCCTGGCGAGATTTATGGAGGACGTGCGGCTGGGCACGCTCGACTTCACGTTGACAAAGCCGGTCGATGCGCAAGCACTCGTCAGCATGCGCCAGGTCGAGGTCTGGAAACTGGTCGACGTCGTAGTCGGTTTCGTGGTGCTCGGGGTGGCGATCGCTCAGCTAGACGCTACGGTCGGGCCTGACGAGGCAGTCGCGTTCCTGGTGGCACTCCTGGCCGGGGTGACGATCATTTACAGCTTCCTGCTGATCCTCGCCACATGCGCGTTCTGGTTCGTGCGGCTCGACAACATCCTCAACATCTTCCAGAGCATGTACGAGGCGGGACGCTGGCCAATCGGCATCTACCCGCCCTGGCTGCGCACGGTCCTCACCTTTCTGGTGCCGATCGGCTTTGCGATCACTGTCCCCGCGGAAGGGTTGGTCGGTCGCCTGACCTCACCGAATCTGCTCGGCGCCATTGCCCTGGCGGTCGTCCTCCCCTTGCTGGCCCGCGTCTTCTGGAGGATCGGCGTCCGCCATTACTCGGGCGCCTCTGCGTAACGATAAAGTCACCTTCGTGCAGAGGATCACGGTTTCGGCCAGCAATCTACGGTGGCCGAGCCGCGGGCGACGCGTGAGGCGCCTCGACAAATGCGTAGCAGATGGCGCAAGTGCAATTGTCGATGCCTATCCGCCCCACGGGATCGCACGATCAGGCGAGCTTCTGTGATGAAGTCCAAGACTCGCTCTTGGGCGCCGAGCCTTCAGCTGTCTCAACGCGAAAGGCGAGGGCTTCATCGAGGGCCGCTTCCTGAGACAACGACTGGCCTTCGGACCACGCACCCGAGAAAGCCTTGTCCCCGAGTGCGGCTCGCAGCCCGTTCATGATCGACTCGATGTAAACCTGCTCGTTCGGTGAGAGCGGCATCGCGAGCCCCTCGCGCATCGCGTCCGCCGCTCCGAACAGACGCACTGCCTCCGCTGACTGGTCGGTCCCAGCGGCCAGGCGCGCTAGCCCTCCGATGCCATCGATCACGTCCCCCAGATTGCCTCTGACCTGGGCCAGCGCGATGCTCTCCCGAAAGTACCGAATGGCCGAGGCAAGGTCTCCCAGATCCGTCGTAATCGTGCCGAGACCGACGAGAATGCTGGGCAGAATCCAGCCCATGCGATGCTCGCGGGCCACCTCCAGCGCCTCCTCCAGTCTGGACATGGCCAGGGCTACCTGGCCGCGGCCCCACTCCTGATGCGCCAGATTGTGTAGCGCTAGTACGACCGGACCTGGATCTCCGACCTCACGGGCGATCGCCAGGCTCGCCTCGAATTTGGCGTTTGCTTGCTCAAAGTCACCCAATTCTGAGGCGTATGCCCCGAGACTGCCGAGTGCAAACGCTTCGGCCGCACGGTCCCCGATCTCTCGGGCAAGAACCAGCGCCTGCTCGTGCATCTGCCGCGAGTACTCCTCTTCCCCCTGGTACCAGGCTAGCGTACCGGCCCCGGTCATAACTCGCAGCCGGTCCTTTGCCGGCGCCGCTCGACCAAGCTCAAGCGCCGCTTGCAACCAGCGGCGACCTTCACTGTAGTGCGCGTGCTCCTGCCAGAACTGCGAGAGAGCGCCGGCCATCCGTGCCAGCAGATCCCCATCTCTCCGCTCCACGAGCCAACCGAGGGCGACGCGCAAACTGGCGTGGTCGCGCTCTAGCAACTCCAGCCAGACTGCCGCGTCGGGTCCCCTCACCATTGGTCCCACGCGCTCGGCCAGCATCAGCGACCACGCCGCGTGGCGTTGCCGCGCCGTCGCTTCTCGCCCGCTCGCGGACAGCCGCTCCTGACCGAACTCGCGGATCGTTTCCAACATTCGATAGCGAGGGTCACCACCCTGATCGCCCTCGTAGACGACGAGGCTCTTGGCGACGAGGGAGGCGAGAAGATCGAGAGTAGGAGGTGTCGACGGTTGGGTGTCGGACGACAGTGAAGGCGCGATGGAGGAGCGGGAGTCGAGGGAGAAATCCATTCCGCGAGCCGATTCAACGTCTCGACCTTGCGCTTCCCCGACCCCTCTGCTCTCGCCCGACACCCACTCTGCGCCCTCGAGCGGGAAGCCGCTCGGAAAGACGGAGAGGAACTGGAACAGCACCTGCTCGGCGTCGTCGAGCAGATCGTGGCTCCAGGCAATGGTGTTGCGCATAGTCTGTTGGCGGGAGGGAAGATCCCGCGGCCCACCGGTCAGGAGGGGCAAGCGTCCCGCTCCCGGCAGGTCCAGCCGGTCGAGCAGAGTGCTCGGGGAGAGGTGTGTGATCCGTGCCGCCGCGAGCTCGATCGCCAGCGGCAATCCATCAAGACGGCGACAGATTTCGGCGACCGCGGCCGCGTTCTCCTCCGTGAGTGCGAATCGTGGGTTGCTCGCACTCGCCCGCGCCACGAATAGCGCTACGGCTGGAACCTGGGCAAGATCCACCAGTGAGGACCGCCCGGCATCGGGAAGCGCGAGAGGTGAAACTGGATATTCCTGCTCCGACCGAATGTGCAATGGCTCGCGGCTGGTGGCGAGAATCGCCAGCTGTGGGCATGCGGCCAGCAATGCGGCGATGTCCGAGGCTGCGTCGATCACTTGCTCACAGTTGTCCAGAACCAGGAGCGTCTTTTTCGCTGCGAGATAGGTGGTCAGGGTGCCTCGCAGCTCCTCGGTCGGTTGCTTCCGTATATTCAGAACGGCGGCAACCGTCGGCAGGACGAGCGCCGGATCGCGCAACGACGCAAGATCGACGAAGTAGACCCCATCGGGGAAGGCATCGAGGAGCTCGGCGGCGATCCCCAAGGCGAGCCGGCTCTTGCCGGTGCCGCCCGGTCCAGTCAGCGTGACCAGACGTGCATCCTCATCCCGGAACTTGCCCGTCACCGTCGCGAGCTCATCGTCGCGACCGACAAGTGGGGTGGGCGGGACGACCAGGTTCGTCGGATGGTGCGGCAGGGAGCGCAATTCCGGGAAGCGGTCCGGCAATCCCGGCGCAACAACCTGGAAGATTTCCTCCGGCTCTTGCAGATCGCGTAGTGCGTGGCGACCGAGCGAGGGCAGCGTCACTCCCGGTGGGAGATCGTCTGCGACGAGGCGCCGAACTGCTTCCGACACGAGAATCTGGCCGCCATGGGCCGCTCCAAGCGTCCGCGCCAGACGGTTCAGTACTGGGGCAAGGTAGTCACCGGCAGCTGGTTCGGCTGTCCCTATGTGAAGCGCCATCCGCACCCGTAGCGATCCAATCTCCTCCGGCCACGGCTCGGCGAGAATGGCCTGCTGTCCCTCGATCGCCGCGGAGAGGGCATCGGGCGCCGTGTGGAACGCCGCTTGCACGGCATCGCCAATCGTTTTGAAGTGGATACCGCGGTGGGCGGTGATGGCCTCACCCAGGAGGGCAAGGTGGCGATCGACCGCCGCGCCCATCGTGGCGCGGTCCCGCTCCCAGAGGCGGGTGCTGCCTTCAATATCGGTGAAGAGAAAGGTAACGGTGCCGCGGGGCAACTCTGGCATCATGGTCTCTGAGGCGTTTCAGTACGGTTAGGCGACGCGGGATTGTCGCATGGAAGAGCGGAATGGCACCGACGTTTGTGAGACGGCTGGAAAGGGGGCTGCTCTTGCCGACGATTACGCAGGAACCAATGCTGCATTACCCGTGTCACAGACAACGTTTTGCCACTTTCGTTGCGCGAAAGGTTTGGAAATGATGACCGGTGCGGCTCCACCGCATCCGCAACGAACAGCTCTATCACTATTATCTCGGCGATCCGCTCGAGGTGTTCATGCTGCACGCCGACTGAAGTAGCGAACGCGCGATCGTCGAGCCGGGCCTACGCGGCGGAGAGCCGCCCCTTCCATGAATGCCGTGAAGCCGAGCGTGCAATGGTCGCTGGCGAAGTGGACGCGTTCCTGCGGCACCGCTTCATAGCCCCCGCACCTGCGTCGAGATGATCAGCGCCCCGCGATGGATCGGCGGCCGCGCAGTGAATTTCAGCGCAGCCATTTTCGATTTGAACTCGACGTGATACTTACGAGCTCGGTGGTTCGCAACGACAGATGAGCATTGCAGCTCCCTGCCCTCGCATGAAAATCAACTCACCTGATACGAGAGTCGGGTGATGACCGCCGTAACCGTGCCTCGATCCCGGTCGTGCCGCTGCCCTGCCTCCCGTAGCCTTCGCAACCTTCGCAATGTTCCATAACGCGCATCCGGCGGTGGCGTGCCCCGCACCCGCCACCCTGCCCAGAGATCTCACGGATTCCGCATGAGATATGGAATCGCGCCGTTTACTCTCTGCCCCGGCGGGGAGTCGTTGAATACATCGAGCATGCGAAGGCTTGGAACCTCAATCGCCCTGGAGAGCCGACGCCAGGCGCGGATCGTCTCCTTCAGCCTCGGTGACGCGCTCGACCTCGGGGATGACCCCTCCGGCGACCCAGTGCATGACGTCGGCTTTGGTCGCTTCGCCGCGGGCGAACTCGCGGATGATTCGTCCTTTATGGAAGACCAGGATGCGGTCGCAGACGCCGATGGTCTCCTCGATCTCGGAGGAGGTAAACAGCAGCGCCAATCCCTGGCGAGCCAGCTCATCGCACAGGAAGTAGATCTCGGACTTGGCGCCGACGTCGATACCCCGGGTTGGGTCGTTGAGAATGAGGATCTCCGGCCCGGTGGCGAGCCACTTGGCGACGACGACCTTCTGCTGATTACCACCCGAGAGGTTGATCACCCGCTTGTCGATGCTGTCGGTGGCGACGTTGAGTTTCCGCACGTAGTCGTTCGCCAGTCCTCGCTCGCGGCCACGATCGATCATGCCCAGCCGGTCGAGCAGCTTGTCGAGCACCGCCAGGCTGGCGTTGCGCCGGATCGACCACGAGGTCATCAACCCTTCGTCCCGACGATTGGCCGGGATCAGCGCGAATCCCTGCCGGATCGCCTCGAACGGAGAGCGTGGCGGCGTGGCGCGGCCCTGGTAGACCACTTCTCCGGCGGCAGGTTTGGCGAGCCCGAAGAGCACCTGGAAGACATCATTGACGCCCGACCCCTCCAGCCCGGCGAAGCCGAGGATCTCTCCCGCGCGCACCTCGAAGTCGACCGGCCCCACGTTCGTGGCCGTGCGCAGCCCGCGCACTGCGAGGGTCACCGGCGCCTCGGCCGGAACCACCTCGCGGTGGGGGAACGTCTCTCCCAGGCGCCGGCCGATCATCTGGGTGATCACGTCCGGGATCGTCGTCTCGGCAATGGCCCAGGTCCCCTGGTAGTGGCCATCGCGGATCACCGAAATGCGGTCGGCGATGGCGAAGACCTCTTCCAGGCGATGGGAGACGTAGATGATGGTCAGCCCCTTGTCCCGCAAGCGGCGCAATAGCGCGAAGAGCCGCTCGGTCTCCGCCGCGCTGAGGGCGGAGTTCGGCTCGTCCATGATGATGATTTCCGACTGCTGCTCCAGCGTCCGCGCAATCTCGACGAGCTGCTTTTCGGCGACGGAGAGCCGTCCGACCTTGGCGTGAGGATCGAGATCGACGCCCATATGGTATCGAGAACTTGCATTGTTGCCACCACCATCTGGCGCTCGTTGAGGAGTCCAGGTCCATGCGTCACTTCGCGGTTGGCGAAGATATTGGCCGCAACGGACAGGTGGGGGAAGAGGTTCAGCTCCTGAAAGACGATGCTGACGCCTTGCTTCCGGGCTTGTCGTGGATCGCCAATGACCACCGGCTCTCCACGCAGCATAAGCGTCCCGCTGTCCGGTTGATAGACGCCGGCCAGCATCTTCATGATGGTCGACTTGCCGGCGCCGTTCTCTCCAACGACAGCATGAATCTCGGCCGGAGCGATACCGAACGACACGTCGTTAACGGCGGTGATGCCGCCGAAACGCTTGGTCACATGGTCGAGCCGGATGATCTCATCAGTCATGGTCGGTGCAGTAATGGTGATGCTCGTCGCTGGCGAAGTCCCGTCCGGACTTGCGTCCGGACGGGACTGGTAACGAAAGGCTACGGTGCCGGGGTAGCGCGGGGCATGCCCGGGGTCCGCAGATCGTCGTACGGCCGCGCCGCCTCTTCCAAGTCAGCAAAATTCTCGTCGATGTACGCCTGGTAGTAGTCGTATTGGACCTGATTGTCCGTTTGGCGGGAGATGTAGTCGGCCACATTCTCGGCGGTCACGACCTCGGTTGGCGTCTCCAGCCACCCCTCGACCAATGGCTCGCCACTAATCAGATGCTCGGCCAGTGCACGCACCGGAAGGTATCCCTGGAGGTATTCCTGCTGTCCAACGGTGACCTGCGCCAGTCCATCCTGAATCGCCTGAAGCGTCGGCGGGTCAAGGTCATAGCCGCCGATCAACCACGTTGCCGCATTGCGCTCCTTGATCTGCGCCAGGTTCGGAATGTCGATTGAGCAGAGACCGACGGCGGCGACGATGTCCGGGTTGGCGGCGATGATGTTTTCCCACACGCCGTAATTCTCCGGCACAGGAACTTTGACGTCCTGCGCCTCAAGGATCTCGAAGTTCGTCCCTTCCAGGGCTTTGCGGAATCCGGCATCACGGTCTTGCAGAACTTCGGCCGCAGGCAGACAAATGCCGACTGCGATCTTTCCCTCGCTGATTCCGGCGGTTTCGAGCTGCGACTTCATCTGCTCGCCGAGAATCACGCCGGACGTGTACTCATCCTGGCCTACCCATGTGGTTAGGGCGGAGTCTAGCGACGTCACGTTGGCGCCAACCAGCGGCACGCCTTGATCGACTGCGATTTGGATCGGTGTGATCCAAACATCGCCAGGGAATGTCACCAAGGCAATGCCATCGAACCCGCGCTGGAGAGCCGTCTCGAAGAACGCCTGATGTGTCGGGGCTTCGAACGAGGCGTCGCCGAAGACTTCGAGCGTGACCCCCATGTCGCGTGCCGCGTCTTCGGCGCCGGTCTTCATCCGCTCGGTGAATGCATTGAGACCATGAAGCACATAGGCGATCTCAATGTCGCTGTGGTCCGCCGCGGGTGTTGCGTCCTGCGCCGCCACGCCAAGGGCTGGCATGGAAAGCAAGGAAAATACTGTCGCTATGGCAAGGATCGTTCGTATTCGACTCACGCCACTACTCCTTCGCATGTGTCGCTCAGCATCGGGTCGACCTCGTTGTTGGCTAGCTCTGCCAAGCGGCCGTGAGACGCGTCAGGCACCTTCCGGGTCGTTTAGCCACCGCTTGTCGTTCCACCTCCCTTCCGCGTCAGGCCTGCCTGTAGCCAAGCCCAGTCCGGCGCGCCATCATGAGCGCCGCTTGATGAAGTAATCAAGAGTTACAGCCACGATAATCACGATCCCAGTAACCGCCACTGACCATGCGGGAGGAACTGCTAGCAGGGCTAATCCGTTCTGGATCAACGCGATGATCAGGGCGCCGAGAATGGCCCCCAGCACTGACCCGGAGCCGCCGGTAAGCGCGGTGCCGCCGATGATCGTGGCGGCGATGACCCCGAGCTCCGTGCCGACTCCTACCGTTGGGCTGCCATTGCGGTTGAAGGCAAGGGCAACTACTGCCGCGATGCCGACGATAAACCCCATCAGAGTCATGACGAGGATGCGCGTTCGAGCGATTCGGATCCCTGAGAATCGAGCGGCCTGCAGGTTACTGCCGATTGCCTGTACTCTTCGCCCGAAGGCCGTTTGATTGAAAAGTATCCATCCCAGGACGCCCACGATTAGCGCGGCCCAGACACTGATCCAGACACCGAAAACTGGATCGCGGCCACCAATCCATTCGAAAAACCATGTCTTCAGCTCATACCCCGAGACAGGCGAGGCTTCGGTCACGACCAGTCCCAGGCCGCGGTAGAGGCTGAGCGTGCCCAGGGTCACGATGATCGTCGGGATGCCGAGCGCCACGCTGAGCGCCCCGTTCAACAGCCCGCAGACCGTGGCCACGACCATGCAGACCGCAACCGCGATCCAGATGGAGTAGCCGTCGCGCAGGGCGATGGCCATCATCACGCTGCTCAGCATCCAGATGGAGCCCACGGAGAGGTCGATATCCCCCATGGCGATGACGAAGACCATGCCCACCGCCATGATGCCAACGTACGACGCCTGGCGAGAGACATTGATGAAGTTTTGCGCGGTCAGGAACGTATCAGGCACCAGCAGCGCCAGCAGAACGATCAGGACGATGAGCGCACCGATAACGCCGATCTCGTCGACCTGACCGATCCGGCGCAGAAGCGAGCGGCCCTCGCTTTGCGGTGGCTCCCTTCGGGCGGGCAGGCCAATCGTCGACTCACCCATGGTCTAACCCTCCACCGTCGCGACGAATATCTCGATCCAGGTGCGTTCGTTCATGAAGGCAGCTCACTCGTGTCGACGGTGGCCAACCCGAACGGCGGAAGCTCGATCGACACAATCCCACCCTCTACGTTGATCGGTTGCGTTGCACTGCGGAATGCTTGCGGTTCTGACGCGGCAAGCAAGGCCGTCTGATCGTCGAGCTGTCGCACTGCCGCGGCGCTGAGCGCCGGGCATTTCCAAGGAGATCGTTTGCGGTTCGTCGGTCATGTTTGCCAGGATGACGCGGACGCGATCGTCCTGGCGTAGGGCGAGGCGCCTGCACCCGGAGCCCATCTTCCAGGGTGACTGGGAGAATCTGGCCGCCACTGAACTCCCCTACGTCTGCCAGCACGTGGTAAACGGGGAATACCATGCCCGGCCAGGAGTGGAACTTGGCAACGCGGAGCGGATGGTCGCGCCGCTCGATGAGCCCTTTCCAACCGGTCGTCTCGAAATAGGTCAGCGCGTCAACACCCGCGTTGCCAAGCGCATTGATGCTCCCTGCCAGCCAGCCTGCCGCGAAGAGCGACGGCTGCCGGTAATCGACTGCCGGAGGCAGCTCGCCGGGCGCAACGTCCGGTTCGGGGCCGGTGGCATTGGGGTTGAACGGGGGCCGGAGGGTTATCGGGCCGACAACCAACGGCCGCTCGCCGACGATCGCCCGCGCGCTGCGCACGGTCTCGGGCTGTGCCGCGAGCGTCTCCGTGAGCGACGCAACGTCGAATGCGTGGACCTGGGGATTGATGGTGTAACTGACCACCTCCATGGCATCGAGCGGCAGCGTGGCCCGATTGAGCTCAGTGAAGTAGGCCCGCGTGCCGCCGCCAATGCGTGTGTCAGCCCCTGCCCGTGCAAATGCCTCGCGCGCCGCCGCCAGAACCGTCTCGCTGGTGACCATCTCGCCCGCGCCAAAGACCAGCACCCGGACGATCTCGACACCGGAGCCCGCGATCGCGTCGGCGAGGGCCCGCAATCCGGCGCCGTCAGCACCGGCGATTGCTTCGATCGCCAGAGCGGCGCCAAGCGCATCGGCTTCTCTCGCCGCCTGCGCGAAGGATTCTTCCCAGCCCGATTTCGTCAGGTCCAGGGTGAGATGCAGGTGCGAGAGCTCGAGTGCGCGTAGTAATGCGATGTCCTGCTCGGAGAGCGGCTCACCGTGACCGGCAACACCGAGACCGATTCCGGGGATGGGCCGGCCCTGAGATGGATCGACCGTTACTCGCACCGGCCCCGGTGCCACGGGTGCAACCGCCTGGGCTCCCCTGGCTTCGATGGTCACCTGCTGCCAGACGCGGTCTCCCTCCTGGAGTTGAACCGGGTAAGGGATCCGTAGCGGAGTGGAATAAGTCTTGTACGAGGCGTCGGTCCAGTTGCGCTGGTCCTCCATCTCCCAGAGATCGCCCTCGAAACGAATGGTGATCTCACCGCTCGGCGCCGCGTGCGAGATCGACTGCATGTCGATAAACGGCTGATTGGGCGAAATCAGGTCCGGGAATTGCCCTTCCACAATCCCGTCGGGCGTCTCCACCCTGGCTGGGACACCCGCCTGCTCCATTGGATGGAGCACGCACCAACCGATGCGGTTACGGAGAAAATCCTTCCGTGCAACACCATCCATGGTCGCCGTGATGATGCCATCAGGCGAGCCCGTAATTGAGCCTTGCCACTTGAAGTCGACCTCGTCACTGACGTGCTCGGCGACGAAACGCACGGAGAACCCGTCATCGTGCCGATCCAGCTCATAGCTGAGGAATCTGGGCTCGATCGTGTTCCAGTTGCGGTCCCGAACGGCCGCGTAGAGACGGAGTACGACCGTATCTTCACCCAGCTTGACGTAGCGCAGGTCGCCGCCCTCCAGCACCGCCGTCACGGGTCCAGCCCGCAGGGCATATCGCTCGGGCAGCGGCTCATCCTTGCCGTACTGGATTACCGGCGCGGGAAACGCCACCGGACCAGTCCGCTCCTCGCTCATGCCACGCTCCCCAAGCAGCCATCTGAGTCAGAACGATGATCCAATTGGCTCGTACCAGCGCTCACGATGCATTTCTCCTCGAAGCGTTCGGGTCTATCACGCCCAGGTCGCGGGACGCCCGGTCCAGAGTCGCCTGGAGCCGTCCTGCCGCGGAGCGCATATGGGCGTCCATCGCGTCCTCCGCGGCGCGCGCATCCTGTGCCCGCACCGCTTCGAAGATGGGTATGTGCTCGGTGAAGGAGATATCCCGGTATCCCTCCGCGATAACTCGCCCGATCCAGGCCCGCAGCAACGCCTGGATGCTGGACAGGACGTCGCGCAATGCCGAGTTCCCCGCGGCCTCGGCAAGCCGTAGGTGGAATTCCACATCGGCATCGACGAAGGCCATTGTCTCAGCGCCGTGACGCGATTCCTGCTCCATCCGGGCAAGGATTCGTTGGAGATCGGCCAGGTCTTCCTCGGAGCGACGCTGCGCCGCCAATCCCGCGATATCGACTTCGATCTTTTGTCGCGCTTCGACGAGATCGACGGTGCGCCGCTCGCCCAGCAGCAGCCCCCACTCCACAACTTGAGGCAAGAGTGGCGAGTCGGGGCGCTTGAGGTACGTGCCATCCCCGTGGCGAACCTCGATGAGCCCGATCAGGGTGAGGGCCGCGATCGCCTCCCGCACGGCGGAGCGGCCAACGCCGAACGCCTCAGCCAACTGCCGTTCCGACGGCATGCGGCCTCCCAGTTCGACGCCTCCCGAGAGCAGGTAGTCGACGAGGCGCCGCGCGACCTCGGCCGCCAGCGGCTCACGCCGGATCGGCGCAACGTTCGGCAGCGAGCCGCTCACGATCCGACCCCGCGCTCGCGATCGGCGCGCATGTCGGCGGCGAGACCGCGATCGCGCCTCTCCCGCAGTGGTCCTGTCGTCTCAGATGATTCATCCAGCCATTGCCGCAAATTCTCAAGGGAGGTGGCCCGTGACAGCACTGGCCAGAGAAGATTGGCAACTCGCTCGAATGTCGCAGCGCCCCCGAGCGCTGCCGTCTGAAACGGTCCCGTGTAGCGCCAGCGGCGGGCTAGTCCGTCCCGCACGATTTCATCAACCGTCTGCGGCGAGGCGACGCCGTTTTCGACGAGCCACACCGCTTCTCGCAGGAGGGCGAGCTGGAGCCGGTTCCAGGCAAACCCCTGAACGTCACGATCGACGAGCACCGGCCGCTTCCCCAGGGCCCGCAGAATTGCGGTCATCTCCTCGACGACGGCGCCGGCCGTCTCGTCGCCTCGAATCACCTCGACCATCGGCATCAGCAACGGAGGGTTCCAGTAATGGACGCCGACGGTTCGTTGCCCGGCGCCGATGGCGGTCCCGATTGCCGTGATGGGAATCGAGGAGGTGTTGGAAGCTACGATCGCGTCCGGATTCCGGGCAACGACCGGCTCCAACGCCGCTTGCTTCTCCACCAGATCCTCGACGACCGATTCGACGATGATCCGCGCACCTTCGGTAGCGGCTACGTCTTCCACAAGTGATATGCGCGCGCGATCCGCCTCGGCCTCCTCGGCCGTCGCCAGGCCGTGCTCCCGCGCCGTTGCGAACCCGTGCTCGATCCGCTCGCGGGCAACGTTCGACCGTCGTGCGAGCACGACGACGTCATGGCCACCCAGCGCGTACTCGCACGCGATCTGCGATCCCATCAGCCCGGGGCCCAGGAGGACGACCTTCACGCCTTCCCTTCCCCTCTAGCCACGCACCGCGCCGAGCGTCAGCCCGCGCACGAAGTGCCTTTGCACCAGAAGCACCAGGATGAAGACAGGCAAAGTTGCAACCATCGCGAGCGCGCAGGCGCGGCCCCAATTGGAGCCCTGGCCGCCGGTGAACCCCGAGATGGCTACCGGCAGGGTGACGGCGTTGGTCCGAGTGAAGACGACCGCGAAGAGAAACTCGGTCCAGGCGAAGATAAAGGCGAAGACGGTCGTGGCGACCAGACCAGGCAATGCCAAGGGGAGGGTGATCTGCCGAAGAGCGCCCGAGGCGGGTGGCCCCGTCAATCATGGCGCTCTCTTCGATCTCGACCGGCACTCCGGCGAAGTAGGAGCGCATCATCCAGATCACAAATGGCAAGTTGAAGACCGCATATATCGCGATCAGCGGAAGGTGTTGGTCGATGCCTAACCGAGGGTTGATCTTGCCCGCCTCGCGAAGGATCAGAAAGAACGGAATGACCAGCACCACTGGCGGCATCATCCGCTGCGAGAGGAGCCAGAAACTGAGATGGTGTCCGCCGGTGTTGAAACGGGCCAGGCTGTAGGCGGCCAAGCTGCCGATCGCTACCGAGATAATGGTGGCGCTGCCAGCTATGATCAGGCTGTTGCGCAGCGCCAGGGTGCCCTTCTCCGCCATCACGCTCTGGTAATGACGAAAGGTCACTTCGCTCGGAATCCAGATCGGCGGGTCGCTGAGGTAGTCGGCCGGGAGCTTGATCGAAGTCCCCGCAATCCAGACGATTGGAAAGAGAAAGAACAGCAGCGCCAGACCGACCGCAACGTAGCGTAGGGTGGTGAACAGCGGCGCGCGGCGACGGCCGGTATGGGCAATCCATCGCGGAACTTCGGACATCGTCTCGGCAGAGACCGCGGTCCCCTGAGCTACCGTGCTCACAGTCGCTCCTCCCGCAGGAATCGGGCGGCGTACAGTGTCCCCACCACGATGAGAAAGATCAGCAGCAGATACGACACCGCCGCGGCATAACCCATATTGAAGAACTTGTAGCCGACCTGATAGATGTACCACGAGATCGTCTCGGTCGATGTCCCCGGTTGACCCTGCGTCAGCATGAAGATCTGATCGAAGATCTTGAAGGCATCGAGGGCGCGGAAGATGATTGCCACCGCGATCACCGGCGCAAGTCCGGGAAGCGTGATCTCGCGCAACTCCTGCCACCACCCGGCCCCGTCGAGCGCGGCCGCCTCATAGAGCTCCGGATTCAGACCCGACAATCCGGCAAGCAAGATGAGGAACATGAACGGGGTCCACTGCCAGACGTCCGTGACCAGAATGGCGAACAGCGCCGTCCATCTGTTGGTCAACCATAGGATGTCGACGTCGCGGCGAAGAACGGCGCTCAGTATGTGGTTGATCGGGCCGAATTGGCTGTCCCAGAGCAGGCGCCAGCCAAGTGCAACAACGACCGGCACCATCATCACCGGTAGCATCAGAAGGGGGATGATGAAGCGCTTACCGCGCAGCTCGTCGACCACAATCAGCGCCAGTCCCAACCCAAGCACGAACTGAATTGCAACGCCAACGATGACCAGCAGAATGGTGTTGAACATCGAGATGTGGACGCGCGAATCGGCAAGAGCGGCGCCGTAGTTGGTCAGCCCGACGAACTGGTCAGCGCCCTGTTGTTGCAGATTCTTGTTCTGAAAGCTGAGTACGAGGGAGTAGAGGAGCGGGAAGATGCCCAATGCTAGAATGGCGGCGATCGTCGGCGCGGCCATCAGCCATCCCGTTCGCCGCTCCCGGGCGGTCAACGACCCACTAGTCTCCGCCGTCGTGCCTATCTCGGATAGCGTCGCCGTCGCCAACGCTCTCTCCTGCTGTGCTTGCGCTCCCCTCTGCCCCCTCTCCCGTCGAGCCGAGAGAGGGGGGAACCGTTGAGGGCTTGGCGTTGCTATTCCTCCGGGTAGACATTGCCTAACGCCAGGTACGCGGAGTAAGCCTCGCGCTGGGCGTCGCGACCGATACGATCAGTGATCGCATTGAAAGCCGCGTTGGCTTCCGCCGCCGCCTGCTCCGCCGGCGTGCCGCCCTGCACCGCGCCCCACATCTGGTCGATTGCGGTGTGGTACTCCTGCGAGCCCGGCATGATGATGTCGAGAAGCGCGGTGTTCGTCTGCTCTTCCAGCATGTCGAGGTATTCACCGGCTCTTGGCCAAAGCGCGCGGTAGGCCTCGGATTCGTAGTGGCTGAGGCGGAACGGATCGCGCAGGGTGTAAGGCAGCATCACCCGCTCCAGGCTGATGGTCGGGCTGTTCATCCACTGCGCGAAGAGATAGGCAGCATCCTTGTTCGGACTGCTGCTGTGGACACGCGAGCACGAAGCCGGAGGCGAGCGAGCTGTAGCCGCCCGGCAGCGGCGCATACCGCACCTTGTCAGCGACCGCCGACGGTGGCAGCCACTCCATCTGCACCGTTTCGGCGCCATACCGCTCGGAGAATCGGCCGAACGGCGGCCAGGTGCCGCCAACCATCGCCAGATTGCCCGTCCATCCAGTCATTGAAGACCCTGAGGAAGTCCCACTCCTCGACGCCCGGTGGCATCGTCTCGTTCGACTCCAGCATGCGGTTCAGCGTGTCGATGCCGGCCGGCGAGTCAAGCGTAGCGTCCATCGTCTCTTCGTCGAAGAACTTGCCGCCGCGGGTGCGGAACTCGAGCATCCACCAGTGGTAGACCTGCGACGGATTGCGCTGGCTGGCTCCGCCCCACCACTCGCCGGCGCCCTTCTCGGTGAGGAAGGCCTGAATTTCGTCGTACTCCTCCCAGGTCGTCGGCGGCGCCAGGGCACGGTCGTGCGTAGCCGCGAACTCCTCCTGGTAGTCCGGATTCTCGAAGATGTCGGCGCGGTAGTAGAGAAGGAAGGTGTCGCCATCGTCGAAGAGTCCGTAGATGTTGCCGCCGTAATTCATGAGATTGCGGTAGACCGGATGGAAGTCATCCAGGTCGGCCGGGTTCATGTACTGCTCGATAAACGGATCAAGTGCTTCGAGATGCCCCCTGCGTTACCAAGTCGGCCATCCACGCCGGGCACCACGTCGATCACGTCGAGCCCGCCAGTACCGGCGATGTGCCTCCTGCACGATCGTCGGGAAGAGCTCGGGAAACGGTTTGGCGACGACGTTGACCGTGATCCCGGTCAGCTCCTGCCAGCTGCGGACCGGAAAAGTTAATTGGTCCCTCGGCCATCAGCGCGTCTTCCGAGAGGTAGTTGAGGGTGATGCCTGAATACTGCTGAGCGGCCGCCACGGCCGCTTCGGCCGAGTCTCCCGTCTCCTGCAACACCTTCTGCGCCGCCGCGACAGCGGCCGGGTTGCTGAGCGTGTGCTGGGGCATGGCCCGCGCCGGGGCAGACGCGAGCTGGCGAGTGGCAATGCTGCGGCGCCAGCCGCGCCTTGCAGCAGTCGCCGCCGATTCACTTTCGCCTGAGCCTTGGCCAGCATCCACTTCGGGTCGAAGTTCTGCTTTCCGTCCATCGACGTCGCCTTTCAACTCCCGCCCACTTCAATGTGGGTCAAACGACATGCCACCGCGCCAGTGCGTGGTGGTTGTGCCAGTCGGACCGCGCGGCCCGGACTAGGCGTTGGGCGTCGCACGCAGGGCGTCGAGTCCCTGGCGCAGCGCCAGCTGATAAATCCAGAGGTCGCCGGAATAGGCCATCGCCCGGAACCCTTGCTGCAGCAGCGCCTGGCCGTCTGCCACGGCGCCAGCCATGATCCCAGGCGCCTTGTCGTGCCGGCGACAGGCCTCCAGCACCCGCTCGACGGCATCCAGGTAGGTCGGGTGGGAGAACTGCCCCGGGATGCCGAGCGAGTTCGTCAGATCGAAGTGGCCGATCCAGAGGACGTCGATGCCCTCGACGGCCGCGATGGCGTCGGCGTTCTCGACCCCCTGGCCCGTTTCGATCTGGGCGATGAGGAGCACCTCCTCGTTGGCGGAGGTCATCTTCTCGATGATGTCTCCGCCCGTATAGTCGTCGTGGGCGACTCCGAACGCCGCGCCCCGCTTGCCAACTGGGGGGTACTTGGCGGAGTCGACGATCGTTTGGGCCTGCTCGACGCTCTCGACCATCGGCACCATCAAGCCCATCGCCCCGACGTCGAGGGGACGCGCGATGAGGTTGTACTGCGTGGCTGGAATACGCACCATCGGCACCAGATCCGCGGCCCGCGAGGTGGCGATCAGGACCGCGGATCGTTTCGATGCTCCAACCGGTGTGCTCCATGTCGTAGATGACGAACTCGGCGCCCGCTTCGGCGGCAATCCGTCCGATGCCGGTGGTCGGGAACTCGAAGACCATCGTCCCCAACGACCGCTCGCCCGCCTGCAGCGCCCGTTTGACCCGGTTCTCCCTCATGATTGCTCCGCCCGCTCGCTATATCGCCGCAGCTTCTCCCGCATCGCCGGGTTCTCAGCCGCATCACGGTTCACCGCGTTGGCCGGCGCTTTGCCGGTGGCGACCTCCTGGATCGAGCGCAGCACGCTCTCGCCCATGATCCGCTCGCACTCATCCGTCCAGCACAGCGCGTGCGGGGTCACGATGACGTTCTCGAGGGTCAGGATCGGATCGTTCGGATCGACCGGTTCCTGCTCGAAGACGTCGAGTCCGGCGCCAGCAATCCGCCGGTCGCGCAGCGCCTCGTAGAGTGCACCTTGATCGACGAGCGGGCCGCGGGCCGTGCTGATCAGATGGGCAGTCGGTTTCATCAGGGCCAGCCGCTCGGCATTGATGATGTGCCGCGTCTCCGGCGTCAGTGCCGCCGCGACGACCACGAAGTCGGACTCCTTGAGCAATGTCTCGAGGTCGGTCAGCTCGACATCTTCCGCGTTCGCCACGGCAGGGTCCGCGTACGGGTCGTGGGCAATGTGACGCATCCCCAATGGTCTGGCAATGCGGTGCGTCTCCTGGGCGATGCGGCCGAAACCGACGGTGCCGAGTGTCTTCCCGACGAGCCCGGTGCCGCGCGCGTCCTGTTTGTCTGCCCAGCGGCCGGCGCGGGTCAGCCGGTCCTGCTCCAGCAGGCGGCCAGCCAGCGCCAAAATGAACGTCAGATTGACGACCGCCATCGGCCGCTGCACGGCCTCCGGCGTGATCGTCAGGAACACTCCATTCGCGGTGCACGCTGGAACGTCGATGTTGTCGTAACCAACGCCGAAGCGCGCGACCAGCGCGAGCCGCTCATTTCCCTCGAGTGTCGCCGGGGTGACGCGCGGCCCCAGCACCCCGAGAGCATCGAAGCCGGCGACGTCCTCCGGTCGCAGCTCGCTGCCGTGCTCCGGGAGAAAGGTCACCTCGATGCCGGGGGTCTGCTCCAGCAAGCGCACCCCGGCCCCGCCGAACCCGAGCTCACCGTTGGGGCGGATGAAATCACGCGTCACGCCAACCCGAAATGGCTCTGTCATACCCCTCACTTTCAGCGTACCCAAATACCACCGTCGACGTGGCGGAGTGACTCTGTCATGCCTCTCACTTTCAGCGTACCGAGATACCGCCGTCGACATGGAAATGGGAGCCGGTGGCAAACGCCGATTCGTCCGAGGCGAGGAAGACCGCGATCCCCGCCATATCCTGAGGCGTGCCAACCCGGCCAATGGGGTGCAGTGCCACCAGGTTGGCGCGCACCTCGGGGTCGTCCATCAAGGGTTTCGTCAGGGTCGTCTCGATCGATCCGGGGACGATGCCGTTGACGCGAATGCCGTACGGGGCGTAGTCGGCGGCCATGATGCGAGTCAGGGCCATGACTCCTGCCTTGGACGAGGAGTAGGCATGCCAACCGGCGCCGCACATGGTGAGCCCGGTGGGAGAGCCGGCGTTGATGACCGATCCGCCATCGCCGCTCTCCATCATCAGGCGCACGCCATGTTTGCAGCTGAGATAGACACCGCGCAGGTTGACGTCATGGGTGCGCTGCCAGACGTCGATGTCCAGCTCGTGCACCGGTGCGTCCTCGCCAATGAGCTGCACGGCGGCACAGGTGTAGAGCACGTCGAGCCGTCCGTGGCGGCGCCGTACCTCATCGAAGGCGGCGACGATGCTTGCTTCATCGGTCACATCGGTGATCAAGGGAAACGCCCGCTCACCGATCTCCTGGACCGTGGCTTCGACCGCCGGCTTGTTTCGGTCAAGCAGACCGACGAACGCTCCCTCGCGGGCGAACGCGCGTGCCGCTTCCTGCCCGATCCCACTCCCCGCTCCCGTAACGACGGCAACTTTGCCATCCAGGCGCCCCACGGCATCTCCTCACATTCAGCAAGTCGACCGGGCGATGCCGTCGCGCGGGCAAGACCGCACGGGCCGCGACCACCAGGAAAAGAAGCCCGGGGAATCCGGTCCTCGGCACCTAAAACCGGTCTAAAGGTTAACTGGTTGACCAATGCGGCGATCCTATCGCGATGGGATTTCACTGTCAAGGGGCTTCCCACCATCGCCAGTTGGCGGCGCGAGGAACCCGTGTAGCCTGCTCCCGAACGTCCTGAGTACCGCGAGTCTGTGACCGTGTTATGCGGAGGAACGAATCATCTCGTCCTGATATTGCCTCCGTTGGCAGCATATGACGACATTCATCCGGCGGAATGACACCCTATTGGCATAGCGAGAAGAGCCGGAAGTGGGGGAATACCACGTTGGCGTTTCATTCCAGGGGAGAGGTTGCATGAATGCTCGATGGTTTGATCGTGTCGCGCGTTCCATTGCCCGGCCCCATCCACGTCGCGGTCTCTTCCGTTCCGGGGCGGTCACGGCGCTGGGAGCGCTCTTTGGGGAGCGCAGACAGGCCCGGGCGCAAGATGCCGATACCGTCGGATTGCCCTGTGTGCCATGCAACTGCACTGGTGCCGGCTGTGACTGCTGCATCATCGGGATCACCGGTGGAGGCGTGGTGAGGACGGTCGCCGGCGACGTGAACCTCGTCCTCTTCGCCACCCAACTGGCCGATGACGCCCCACAGGAAGCCGCGGGCTTCGTGCGCTGGCTCGACCCAAACGCCGAAGGCGGGCTGATGTTGGAGAGCGTCGGTCCCGTCGCCTACACCTGGCCCGAGGGCGAACAACATTTCCGCAACGTCACGGGCATCATGTCCATCAACGGGCAGGACGAGCAACCGTTCCAGCTCGAAGTGTTCGACGCCGGTCCGGGACTCGTCGGTCAAGACACGGCGCGGCTTATCGTCGGCGATCGGGCAGCGGGCGCCTCGTCCGGGTTCGGGTACGAGGCGGCGGGAACGCTGGTCGGCGGCGATCTCCAACTGCTGAGCACGGTTGCGCCCATAACTCCTGCCCTCTAGCGATTGTTCTCCCTTCACCGCGCATGTAACCCCACCAGTTCAGTGCCCACGTTGCTCCTGGGCCGACGGGCGCATTCCCTCACCCAGTGTGCCAGCGATCCAGACGTTCTTCTCGTTGCACATACAGTGTCGCCCGAGGAACGCCGCGGCGGGCGGCCGTGGTCACAGATCTGGCGGACTGTCGATATTGGCCGGGAGTCGCGTCGCGCTGTCAACGATGGCCGGCTCGATCTGCTCCGCGGTGAGACCTTCCACGGTGGCTAGATCCGCACCGGACAACACCGCTCCAGTGAAGTCCGCGTTGAGCACGTCCGCTTCACCGAGATCGGCGCCGAGCAGGAGCGCGTTGCCAAGATTCGTGCCGAGGAGTTCGGCACCGGTCAGATCGGTACCCTGAAGCGTTGCGGTCGACAGATTCGCCGCCAGAAAGTTGGCGTCTCGAAAATCGGCCCGGCTCAGATTGGCCAGCGCGAGATCAGCCTGATAGAAATTTGTTCCCTGAGCCTGGACACTATCCAGGTTCGTCTGGATCAGCGTGCTGCCGACAAACGTCGAGCCCGAGAGATCAGCCCGCGTCAACGTCGCGCCGCGCATGTCGGAACGGTCCCAGCAGGTGTTGCGCAGGTCGTAGCTGGCCAGATTCGCGCCCACGGCGTTGATCCCGGTCAACTCCAGGCATCCCCCCCGTCGAGCTCGGCCAGCACTTGGGCGGGCGTTCTCCGTCCAATCACCTTGAATACGGCCTCGACCTCGACCGGAACAGGTTGTGCATTCGCCGCGAGGTTAGCCGCGCCGTTGGTTGCCAGCGCCGACTCCTGGCGGGCGAACGCGGTCAGCACTTCCATTACCGGGCCATAGTCTCGCGGCGAGTCGCGGGCAATCCGCTCTAGCGCGTAGACGCCGCCCAGCCGCGCGGTGAGATCGTCGCTGCCGAGCTGGTCGACGGCCCGCGAGAACCGGTCGGTGATCTGCCCTTCCTGGCTCACCCGTAGGTTGTCGCTCGTCTGGCCGAGCTGTTGCCAGGCGAAGATCAACCCGGTCAGCACGGCAACCCCGCTGAGGATCTGCCCGAGCGTGCCGCGGGACTCGTTCTCGATCTCGAATAGCTCACGGGGATTGGCGCTTCCCGACCGAGCCCAGGCATCAGCCTGCCACTGCGGCACCTTCCAGAGAAGATAGACCGCCCAAAGCGAGATTGTGACCAGGGCCATGGCCCAGGCCGGACTCGCGCTCTCGATCGGGCCGAAATAGGGCAACTCCCCACGGACCGCGCCGGCCGCGAGCAGCAGGGTGACCAACGCCCCGAGGACACCGATGCCAGGTAGGCTTCTGGCCGCGATCGTCGCCACCGGCGGTGCGCTGGCTCGCGGCCGCAAGCGACGAAAATGATCCTCCGGCGGGGTATGCGCGGTTGCTGCCGGTTGACCGGGTTGCATCTGTGGCGAAGACCCGGGCGGTGAAAGCAACGCCCTCATTTTCGCAGGGGAGGCGTTGGCCCCGGCCGCGGTCCCACTCGCGGAATGTTCGTCCGCATTCGTCGACGTTGTCGCGCGCGAACGAGGGCGCCTCAGGAGCTGGCTGCTCGTTGCGATGAGCGCCCACAGCATGAGTCGTCCAAACATTGGTCGGTGCCAAACCCCCTGGGCGAATATCGCGTTCGGTCGCGTCGTATCTTGCCATGCGGTGCCGAAGCTCGAGACCCACGTCGCTTGACGCCCCCGCCTCTATCTGATTAGGATCAACCACGTGACGATGCCGGCTTCTTTCACCGCTGCTGATTGGTTTGGACGCGCGCGTAGTGTGGTCTCGATCACGGCTGTCCTCATCATCGCCGTGGCTCTATTTTGCACCGGCGGTCATGGCGCAGGACGTCCCCGAGCTGCAGATCACCTCGACCAACTACATTGCGATCGACGCGGAGACCGGTGAGATTTTCGCGCAGCGCGGCGCCCACGAGCGGCGCGCGCCGGCGAGCCTGACCAAGGTCTTCACGGCCATCGAGACGATCGAGTCCGCGCCCCCGGACGTGACGCTGACGACGAGTGAGGCGGATCTGGTCAGCGAGTTTGCCAGCCAGGTGGGATTCGAACCGGGCGAAACGTTCACCGTCGAGGAATTGCTCTACGGCATGATGCTGCCGTCCGGCAATGACGCGGCTCGCGCTCTGGCGCGGGGTCTCGGCGCGCAGGAAGGTGATACCGACGAGGAGGCGCTCAACCGGTTTCTGGCCCGCCTCAATCAACGAATCCAGAACATGGGACTCTCCGACACCCAACTGGTCAATCCGGACGGCTGGGGAGTTCCGGGCCACTACACCTCCGCCTACGATCTGGCGGCATTCATGATGTACGCCCTGCGCTATCCGCGATTCGTGCAGGCATTTTCGACCGGGACATATGAGACGCCGGACGGCTCCTATGTCTTCCGCAATAACAACCGGATGCTGCGCACCTACGACGGCATCGTCGGCGGCAAGACCGGGTACGACGACGACGCGGGCTGGTGTCTGATCAACGTGGCGGAGCGCGACGGGCGCCGGGTGATCGCCGTCACCATGAACGGTGTCGCTCCCGACGACTGGTACGACGACAACCGCGTCCTGCTCGACTACGCGCTGGAGCAGCAAGCCCTCAGGGCTGATACCGGAGCCAGCGTCACCGGCGAAGTCGTGCGGTACCGCGATCCCGACGCGGCGGTGATCCTCGCCATGGGCTCCGCTGGCGGAACGATCGGGAACCCGCTGCCGAAGGCGGCGCCCCAAGCAGCACCGACCTGCATCCGAAGTAGCACCGGCCGCGTCAGCGCCGCGGGTCATCCCCCTCCCCAGCACAGCGACGGGCGCGAGCGGAGCTGGCTGGATTGTTGCGGCCTC
Source organism: uncultured Chloroflexia bacterium (assembly GCA_963751075.1). Taxonomy (GTDB): domain Bacteria; phylum Chloroflexota; class Chloroflexia; order Thermomicrobiales; family UBA6265; genus JACCXM01. Next base: position 100,732 of record CAVVTE010000015.1, read on the forward strand.
CGTAGCGACGGCGCTGATCGTGGTGCGAGGGCTCTCGACCTGGCGTCTTCGTCCACGGCGACGGGTGGCGAGAGAGGGACCAGTTTTCTCGGTCACCAGCCCCTTATCGACGGGCGACAACCGCGACAGCCAGCGATTGACATTTCTCGCGATTGCTTTCTATCCTTCGCCTGTCAATTGACGCGCAACGGCGTTGATTGGGACGAGTAGCCGCGGGACCATCGCCAGAAAGACCGGCCGACGCTGAGAGTCCGGTTCGAAACGGCCCCGGTGAAAACCACCCAGGAGCCGACCACCGAATCTCCCCGGGAGACCAGGCTGGTCCGGTAGGCCCCGTTACCGGCCAACACGAGCAGGCGGTCGCACCTGGCGCCGGCCTGAAACAAGGGTGGAACCACGCCGGTCCGGCGTCCCTTCCGGGGGACACGGGCCGTTTTTCGTGCCCGCGGCATGGCGGGCGCGGCTTGCGAACGGGAGCGAACGGAAACAGGGAGACCGGGATGGTCGATACACAAGACGACGTGGCAAGCATGGACATCGCGGTCGATCTGGAGGACGCCCACGCCTATGAGCTGGCGCGCATGCGTCATTCGGCGGCCCACCTCATGGCGGAAGCGGTGCTGGAGCTGTTCCCGGACGCCAGGCTCGGGATCGGCCCGGCCATCGAGCACGGGTTCTATTACGACTTCGACCTGCCGCGGCCGCTGACGCCGGACGATCTCGAGGAGATCGAGGGCCGCATGGCGGCCAACCGCGCCCAGGCGGAGCCGTTCGTGCGTAAGGTGGTCAGCCGCGAGGAGGCGCTGCGCATCTTCGGCGACAACCCATATAAGGTCGAGCTGATCGAAGGGCTCCCGGCGGACGAGATCATCACGACCTACCAGCAGGGCCCGTTCCTCGATCTCTGCCGTGGCCCGCACGTGCCTAGCACCGCCGAAATCGGGCCCTTCAAGCTGCTGTCGATAGCAGGAGCCTACTGGCGCGGGGACGAGAAGCGGCCCATGCTGCAGCGCATCTACGGCACGGCCTGGCCGACACAAGACGAGCTGGACGCTCACCTGACGCGGCTGGAAGAAGCGCAACGCCGTGATCACCGCCGTCTCGGCCGCGATCTCGATCTCTTCTCGGTGAACGAGGAGATCGGCCCGGGTCTGATCCTCTGGCACCCCAAGGGCGCCATGGTCCGCTACCTGGTGGAGCAGTTCGAGCAGAAGGAGCAGCTTGCCCGTGGCTACGATCTGGTCTACACGCCGCACATCGCCTCGGAAAAGATCTACCGTACCTCCGGCCACCTGGAGACGTACCGGGAAAATATGTACTCCCCGATGAGCATCGAGGAGGTCGACTACTACCTCAAACCGATGAACTGCCCCGGTCACATCATGATCTACAAGAACCGAGTCCATTCCTATCGCGATCTGCCGATCCGCCTGGCCGAACTGGGGACGGTCTACCGCTACGAGCGCTCCGGCACCCTGCACGGGATGCTGCGCGTGCGCGGCTTCACCCAGGACGATTCCCACATCTTCTGCACGCCGGAGCAGGTCGTCGACGAGGCGGGAGGCGTGATCGACCTTGCCATGCACATGGCCGATGTCTTCGGCTACGAGTTCCAAGCCTACCTGGCGACGCGCCCGGAGAAGTCGATCGGCGATGAGGAGGTCTGGGAGAAAGCCACCGAAGATCTGCGGCGGGCGATGGAGATTCGCGGGCTGTCCTACAAGATGGACGAAGGGGGCGGCGCCTTCTACGGCCCCAAGATCGACATCAAGTGGGTCGATGCGCTTGGCCGGGAATGGACCGGCCCCACGATCCAGGTCGACTTCAATCTTCCGGAGCGGTTCGACGTGAACTACATCGGCGAAGACGGCGAGCGGCACCGGGTGGCCATGATCCATCGCACGTTGCTGGGGTCGATGGAGCGCTTTGTGGGCGGTCTGGTCGAGCACTACGCCGGGGCGTTCCCCCTCTGGCTAGCACCGGTGCAGGTGGCCATCATCCCGATCACGGACGATCAAATCGACTACGCGCACGACGTGGCCAGGCAACTGACCGACGCCGGAATGCGGGTCGAGGTGAACGACCGTCGCGATCGCATGCAGGCCAAGATCCGGGAAGCACAGCTGCAGAAGATCCCCTACATGCTCGTGATCGGGAAGCGAGAGGCCGCGGACGGCGCGGTCGCGGTGCGCTTGCGCAACGGCCGCGACCTGGGAGCGATGCCGATCGGCGCGTTCGTCGAGATGGCGCTGCCGCGGATCGAGTCGCGCTCGCTCTCCCTCGATGGCGTCGAAGAGGCCGAGGCGAGCAACGCGACCCTGGCGGCGACTGCTTGACATCCCGCCCCTGTGCATCGCCCCACCTCCCCGGCATCTCCCTTCACGCCTGAGGTGACTGGAGCACCGTCCCTGTCGCGGAGGCCGATGAGCACCGGCAACTTCGTGGATCTGGACGCCGACCGCAGGCAGTGAGGATGGCCAAGTTGATGAAGATGTAGGGAACCGGGGGGAGCCGAATCTTTGCCGCGAGGATGGCCGTCGGGGCATTCCGTCACCCTTTACCCGAATTCCGTGTGAGCGGTATTTTCATTGCGTCGACGTCGACGTGAGTGGGCGTCTGCCGCACCGACAATCCCTTGACGTCGGCTTTGGGCAATGCCCAGCGTTTCCCCCGCTTGCGCAGGTCAACGCGGGTGACCTCCTGGGCCCGGACGGCATCATATCCGGGCGCATCCGTGGCACGGGCCGGAGTCAACGGCGGCGTGTGGGTGCAGTGGTAGCCAAAGAGCCGGTCGGACCGATAGCGAGCTTCCGCCCCATAGAGCACTGAGAGGCGGCGGAAGAGGTTGACGTCCGCGTGCCAGACGAGCGGTATCGTCTCATTCACTGTGTGATTTACCTACTCGGACCAGCCGGCGCTTCGACGTGACTACGAGCGAGGATGGAGCGATGCCGATTGCACTCATCACCGGCGTAACAGGGCAAGACGGGAGTTATCTTGCCGAGCACTTGCTTGAACTCGGCTATAGAGTCGTCGGCGTTACGCGGCGAACCAGCACCTTCACCGGTGGTCGTATCGAGCATCTGCGCGATCACATCGAGGTCGCCAGTGCCGATCTTCTCGATCAGACGTCCCTGCTCGGGGTCGTGGAGCGATTCAAGCCTGATGAGGTCTACAATCTCGCTGCCCAGAGCTTCGTGCCGACCTCGTTCGAGCAACCGGTGCTCACCGGCGAATTTACCGCACTCGGCGTGACCCGCTTGCTCGAAGCCGTTCGCCTGGCCCAGCCCGAAGCCCGGTTCTATCAGGCCTCGTCGTCGGAAATGTTCGGTAAGGTTCGCAGCGTCCGGCAGGACGAGGCAACTCCCTTCTATCCCAGGTCGCCATATGGAGTGTCCAAACTCTATGGTCACTGGATCACCGTCAACTACCGCGAGAGCTACGGCCTTCACGCCTCATCTGGCATCCTCTTCAATCATGAGTCTCCGCGCCGGGGGATGGAGTTCGTGACCCGCAAGATTTCGCACGGGGTTGCGCGCATCAAGCTTGGACTCGACCGGCATCTGCGGTTGGGCAACCTGGACGCACGCAGAGATTGGGGCTTTGCTGGCGACTACGTGCGGGCTATGCACCTGATGCTGCAGCAGCCGACTCCCGGCGACTACGTCGTCGCCACCGGGGAGACGCACTCGGTGCGTGAGTTCTGCGAAGCCGCCTTTTCGTGGGTTGGCCTCGCATGGGAGGATCACGTCATCATTGACGCGAACCTCTTTCGTCCCGCCGAAGTCGATCTGTTAGTCGGCAACGCGAGTTTGGCCCGAGCCCAGCTTGGTTGGGAGCCAACTGTCGGCTTTCGAGACCTGGTTGGCATGATGGTCGAGGCCGACCTGACCCATGTCGTCGACCAGCGTGAAACCAGAACCACCGCCTTCCAGCCGAAATCCGGCGGTTAGCCCGCCATCATGGTCGCCCTCATCACGGGAATTACGGGTCAGGATGGCTATTACCTGGCCAGACTCCTTCATGAAGGCGGCACCGAGGTCTGGGGGACAACTCGCTCCGCCACGGTGCCCCAAGATCTGAACTTTGCAAACCTGGTTCAGATCGCGGACTACCGGAATCAGGAGAGTCTCGAGCAGGCGATCACAGATACCAACCCGGACCAGATCTATCACTTCGCCGCGCAGTCGTCTGTTGCCGCATCCTGGGAAGATCCCGTGGTAACTGGTGAAAGCACAGGCCTGGGGACTCTCCGGTTGCTCGAAGCCGTACGAAAGGTGGCCCCGGCGGCGCACGTCTTCGTCGCATCGTCGAGCGAGATTTTTGGTGATCCGGCCCGTGCGCCGCAAGATGAGCGGACAGCGATCTCGCCGACTTCCCCGTACGGCGCGGCAAAAGCTTATGCTCATCACGTGGCGGCGATGTACCGGCAGCGGTATGACCTCTTCATCGCGATCGGGATCCTGTACAACCACGAGTCCCCACGACGACCATCCTCCTTCGTCACACAGAAGATCGTCCAAGGGGCGGTCGCAATCGCCCGGGGCGTTCAGTCGGAGCTGCGGTTAGGGAACCTCGATGCACGCCGGGACTGGGGATTTGCCGGCGACTACGTGCGGGCTATGCACCTGATGCTGCAGCAGCCGGCTCCCGGGGACTACGTCATCGCCACCGGCGAGACGCACACTGTCCGAGACTGGTGCGAGCTCACCTTCGCCCAAGTTGGTTTGGACTATCGACAGTACGTCATCAGTGATCAGCGATTCTGGCGACCAGCAGAAGCAGTGCCATTAGTTGGTAATCCGACGAAGGCGAAGCACGAGCTAGGTTGGTTTGCGACAACATCCTTTGATGACCTGGTGATGAGCATGGTGCACGCTGAGATCAATCGGTAATCAACGAAGGCGCGCATTCAACCTCTGTGCAGAAGAGCCGCTACCCAGCACCCGGGGTCAGACGTGGATGACGTTGCGTGGCTTTTTCGATTTATCTAGGTGCTGGCCAGCGCCCTTTGGAAGTAGTCCAGCGTTTGGGTGAGGCCCGTATCGAGATCGATCCGGGGCTGCCAATCGAGAAGGCGACCGGCCTTGGTGATGTCGGGCTGGCGCCGCACCGGCTCGTCGATCGGCAACGGGCAGTGGACCACCGGTGAGGAACTTCCCGTCGCCGCGATGATGACGTCGGCGACCTCCCGCACGCTTCGTTCGTCCGGATTGCCCAGATTGACCACCTCGCCGGCTCCGCCCTCGGTCTCCATCAGCGCCTGCAAGCCGGCTACCAGGTCCGCCACGTAGCACAACGAGCGGGACTGGGTGCCGTCGCCGTAGATGGTCAGCGGGGCACCCGTGAGGGCCTGGACGCAGAAGTTGGGGACCAGACGCCCATCGTCTATGCGGGCCCGCGGTCCGTACGTGTTGAAGATGCGGGCGATGCGCACATCAATCGCATGGAGGCGCTGAAACGTCATCGTCAGGCTCTCGGCGAAGCGTTTGCCCTCGTCGTAGCAGGAGCGCGGACCGATCGGGTTGACCCGGCCCCAGTAGGTCTCCTCCTGGGGGTGATGTTGGGGGTCGCCGTAGACCTCCGAAGTCGAGGCCAGCAGGAATCGCGCCCCGTCACGGTGGGCGATCTCCAGGAGCTGTTTCGTCCCGACCGAGTTGACCAGCATGATCTCGAGCGGGCGCCGCACGAAATCGACCGGGCTGGCCGGGCTGGCCAGATGGTAGACCCGATCAAATCGGGTGGCCGTGAGGGCCGCGGGGAGGGACGCGGCGACATCGGCCTCAATGAACGTCAGCCGCGGCTCATCGGCCAGATGGGCAAGGTTAGCTGCCTGGCCAGTAACGAAATTGTCGACGACAACAACGTGGTCACCTTGCGCCAGCAACGTGTCGACCAGATGGCTACCGATCATCCCCGCGCCACCTGCCACCAAGATCTTCACGTGAACAGGCCTCCATTCTGTGGCGGATCCTATTTCTCTGAATTAGCTAACTGCTGAGCATCGAGCCCGCATAGGAACCTTGCTGTAGCATTGTCCAGCGTACCAATGAAGCATCACTCCTGCCTTGCTCCTCACCGCACACGCCTGAGGTGACAGGTACGATGGCAGCCCCGCACCTGTACTACAAACCCGATCGTCGCATTCAACGCGTCGCCATCGAGGTGCGCTGAGAGATCAAGCAACACGGGCTGAGTGCAGGACGCGGATGAAGTTCTCCTACGAGCACATCGTAATCACCGGTGGGGCAGGATTCGTGGACTCGAACCTGGCAGTTTGGTTCAAGTCGCGCTACCCCGAGGTGCGGGTCACGGCCCTCGACAACCTGCGGCGGCACGGGTCGGAGCTGAACCTGCCGCGCCTGCGCACGGTGCGGGGTTCGTCCATGTCGATGTTCGCAATTCCGAAGACCTGCGCCTGGGCGATCGATCATACGACCTCATCCTGGAGTGCTCGGCCGAACCATCGGTACTGGCCGGTTACGGCCATGCTCCCGATTATGTGATCTACACGAACCTCCTCGGGACAGTGAACTGCCTGGAGCTGGCACGCCGCACCCACGCCGACATGATCTTCCTCTCGACCAGCCGGGTCTACCCCATTGCCGCGCTGAACGCCATCACCACCACGGAGTCCGACACCCGGTTCGACGCCATCGCCGAGCAGACCCTTCCCGGCGTCTCCGCGGCGGGTATCGATGAGACGTTCCCGCTCGTTGGTGCACGCTCCCTCTATGGCGCCACCAAGCTCGCCTCCGGGCTGCTCATCACGGAGTACGGAACCATGTACGGATTGCGATGCGTTATCAACTGATGCGACGTGCTCGCGGGACCGTGGCAGATGGGCACGGTCGATCAGGGGGTCTTCGCGCTCTGGGTGGCGGCGCATCGCTTCGGACGGGAGCTCAGCTACATTGGCTGGGGTGGCGTCGGCAAGCAGGTGCGTGATCTCCTCCACGTCGATGACCTGGCCGAGCTGCTAGAGGCACAACTTGCGCGCTTCGATGCGCTTGCGGGCGAAACGTTCAACGTCGGTGGCGGGTTGGCATGCAACCTCTCCCTGCTGGAGACGACCCGCCTGGGTCAGGAGATCACCGGGCACACGGTTCCAATTTCCGCCGTCCCCGGGACGCGTCCCGCTGATATGCGATGGTATGTTACGGACAATCGACGGGTCACCGCCGCGACGGGGTGGCGCCCGAAGCGGAGTGCTGGTGACGTTTTGGCGGCCATCGACGCGTGGCTCTTCACGTGAAGAGCCCACCGTCCGTCATCTTTGGACAGGCTAAGTCCAGCAGGTGCAGTGGGTGAGATGTCCGTTGCGATCGTGACCGGCTCGGCGGGCCTCATCGGGTCCGAAACGGTCAAGTATTTCTGCGCGCTCGGCTTCGAAGTCATCGGCATCGACAACAATCTGCGACGCGCGTTTTTCGGCGACGAGGCTTCCACCGATTGGAACCGCCAGGCGCTGGAGCAGGCATTTCCTGGCCGGTACCGGCACGTCGCGATCGACATTCGCGATCAGCCGCGGATCGATCAGCTCTTCGCCTCATATGGGGCGGCCATTGAACTGGTGGTGCATGCCGCGGCGCAGCCCTCACACGACTGGGCGGCGCGCGATCCGATCATGGACTTCACCGTCAACGCCAACGGCACCCTCGTTGTGCTCGAGGCCACCCGGCGCTTCTGTCCCGAGGCGGTCTTCATCTTCACCTCGACGAACAAGGTCTATGGCGACACCCCGAACCTTCTGCCCCTGGTCGAACTGGAAAGCCGCTGGGAGATCGCGCCCGATCATCTCTTTGCCGACGGCATCGACGAGTCGATGAGCATCGACGCCTCGACGCACTCGGTCTTTGGGGCATCGAAGGTGGCGGCCGATGTCATGACGCAAGAATACGGACGCTACTTCGGTCTGCGCACCACGACCTTTCGCGGAGGCTGTCTGACCGGACCGAGCCACTCGGGAACGGCGCTGCATGGATTTCTCGCCTACCTGATGAAGTGCGTCTGCACCGGGCAGCCCTACACCGTCTACGGGTACAAGGGCAAGCAGGTTCGGGACAACATCCACAGCGCCGATCTCGTCGCGGCCTTCCACCAGGTCTACCGCGCTCCCCGGGTCGGAGAGGTCTATAACATCGGGGGGGCCCGGGCCAGCAATTGCTCGATGTTGGAGGCGATCGCCATGTGTGAGGAGATTGCGGGTAGACCACTGCAGTGGTCGTATACCGACCAGAACCGGATTGGCGACCACATCTGGTACATCAGTGATATCGGCAAGTTTCGCGCCCACTACCCTGAGTGGCGTCAGAAGTACGACCTGCGGGCCCTGCTGGAGGAGATCTACCAGCAGAACGTCGAGCGGTGGACCGCGGGATCCCAGCTGGCATCCGTGTGAGTAGTCAAGCAGAATTTCGAGCGATGGACCGCCGGATCCCAACTGGCATCCGCGTGGGTAGTCAGGACAGTCCCGCGGCGATTTTGCAGCGCCGCTTTTCGTCAGATCTAGAGTACCGGTGCCGGATCTGGCGCGTCCTCTGCGACCAGTTCTTCCAACGCCAGGTCACTCCGGAGGCGACCGTCCTCGAGTTGGGTGCCGGATACTGCGAATTTCTCAACCAGATCCACGCCAAACGGAAGATCGCCGTCGACCTGAAACCGGATACTGCGCGCTATGTCGACGCCGGTGGCGAGATTCACTGCACCCCTCGACGGATCTCTTACCCATCGCAAATGACTCGATCGATGTCGTCTCTGCCAGCAATTTATTCGCAGCAGACGCTGGCAGCCTGGGAAGCGGCCTGGGCCCCGGCTCAGAAGGCACCGGGCTAACCTTTCAGGTGGACCAATCCGGGGGGCAGGTCAGGCTGGCTTCGTCATCCCAAGGCGCATGGTATCGAATTCGTGGAGCATGTTCGCATCGACCGTGTGAGGATAGAGAGTCACCGCGGCCCGGCGCTGGGGAAAATGAATGGTTGCTAGCGCGTAAGCCCGATCCAGGACCGATGTGATCAAAAAATACTCCTCGCTTCCGGCCACGGAACGCAAACGGAAGAAAAATCGATGGTTCATCCAGTAAGATTCAGCGCACAAAACGGACGCGATGTGGCAGTTTCCTGACGGGCGACTTGGTTTGCCCCGGGCTCCAACATGCAAACACTGTCGGCCAGACGGAAGACGCTCGAGACTGTTTGCCGCGTTATCGGCCTGCCCTTCGACGAGGCGATGCTCGACTATCACCGTCGCTCCCGTGAGCGCCTTAGCGAGTTTTCTGACAGTGTTCGGCCCGACGGTAAGCTCATCGCGAGGCGCGCACGCCGGCTTGACAATCACCGCTTAACGTCGGAGCCACTCCAACGCAACCGAATCGGCCGGTGGCGAGATGAGTTGACCGGTGCAGATGTCGAGGCATTCGAGGCCAGTGCCGGCGACCTACTTGCCGAGCTCGGTTACACACGGGCCACTGGCGGATAATAAGGCCCCTTAGCCCATAGCGTTGCCATGTCCATCCGGGCGTTACCTCGGCAAATCCTCTGCCACGAAGGTCTCCGAGTGCTTGGTCTTGCTCGCGCACGATGGATACCGGCCGGATGACAGCCGCCTCGTACCCGAGTATATCCCTCCGTTCGAAATCCGACGTCCGATCCAGTGCTCAACCAAAGCACAGTTGAACGGATCCTCCTTTCTGGGGACCCGGCTATGAATACACACATTTCCGCTTCGGCTATCTTGGCGAAGCTTGTCCTTAGAGATAGCCTGATCGATACGGAGCAGGTCAGACTCGGCGCTTGCACCATTGGGAGGTTTTCCACGTGAGGATACTCTTAGCGGGCTCTGCCAAGACAGGGAACGTTTGGGTAGAGAATATTCTCTCTCATACATACGATTTGAAAGTACTTGTTCCACCATTCGTTCCAGAGAGAAATATCGAGTCGTATATCAACTTCATTGAACAAGGATTTTTCGAGGACAACTCCATTTTTCACCAACATTTCGATTTTTGCAGCGACTTGTGTGACATGTCAGATGCCTTGCCCTGTCATATTATTACAGTTATTCGCAACCCATACGATGTATTCGTTTCTCTCTATTTTTATATTCAAAAATTTTCTACGGCTTTCATATCCGAAAATAACGCAGGAAGCGTGACTATCGGAAAGCCAATAGACCATCCAGACGTACTTCGCTTTCTTGAAGAGAATTTCCGAAAGCAGCTGATGAGATCGGTTTCCTGGTTGCAGAGCGGACGAGCGCTCGTTGTCAGATATGAGGATATGCACCGAGACGCGCTTGGAACGATTGGAAACTTAGTGGAACAGATCGAGTCTGCCGATGAATCTCGGATAGTGAAGGCAATCGAATCGTGTTCTGCTGCGAGGATGAGAACGCGGGACGAATGGATGGAGAAGCACATACGATCTGCTGTCATGGGTGATTGGCAGAATCATCTCAGCAATGTGCATCTGGAGATCTTTCGATCGTCTCACGCAGACCTCGTTGAGATCTTGGGATACGACGTACAGTAATTGTGAATGGTAATGGTGCGGATGGCGGCGTCGGCCACCACCTCCAACCGCAACTCCTTACCGACCCATCCGTCCGACAGATTCCCCACCGCGGGACTCGCCTGCTGCACCAGTTCTACTGGAGGTAGCGTTGAGAGGGTGTCTGGAAAGGGGGTAGGATGGTTGGGAGACCGTCAGTGGAGGCGTTGAAAGGGACTCCGCACCATGCCTCCTCGCCGCTCCTACCCCACTGATCTGACGGAGCCCCAATGGGTGATTCTGGAACCGCTGGTGCCCGCGGTGCGTCCGGGGGGTCGTCCGGCCAAGCACGCCCGGCGAGCGATCGTCGATGCCCTGCGCTCTGTGTTGCGCGGCGGCATCAGTTGGCGCTCGCTGCCGCATGAGTATCCTCCCTGGCAGACGGTCTACGATGACTTCCGCCGCTGACGGGACGACGGCACCGGGGAACGGATCGCCGCGACTCTGCGCGAGCGCGTACGCGTCAAGCTGGGCCGGGAGCCCACGCCCAGTGCGGCAATCATCGACAGCCAGAGCGTCAAGACCACCGAAAAAGGAGGGTCCGCGGCTACGACGGGGGCAAGAACGTCGTCGGACGCAAGCGGCATGTGCTGGTCGATACCGAGGGGTTGCTGCTCAAGGTGGTCGTTCATGCGGCCAATATCACCGATCGCAACGCCGTGCCTCTGGTGTTGGCGGGCCTGACCACGGTGTTCCCGCGGCTGCGCCACCTGTGGGTCGATGCCGGCTACAGGGGGAAGGGTGCCGACTGGATCCGGGCGACCCTCGGCTGGACGGTCGAGGTCGTGAAACGGACGCGATGCGGGATGTGGCTGCCCGAGGGAGCCGAGCCGCCCTCGATGCCCACCGGCTTTCAATTGCTCAAACGCCGCTGGGTGGTGGAGCGCACCTTCGCCTGGTTTGGGAGGTATCGCCGGTTGAGCAAGGACTACGAAGTACTCCCTGCCACGGAGGAAGCCTGGATCTCCCTCGCCACGACGGAGCTGCTCCTCCAGCGGTTAGCCCGATGACCCCTTTCCAGACACCCTCTGACTCGTTCAGTTGTTATGAATGGGTGCTCGATGTACTCAGTTGTGCGGCTTTGGCTTCTTGTGCAAGCACTCATGTGATGACGTTCGCGAACTCCTCGCGAACCCTGTCGCGCCCGTACTTGGCGAGGGTGACTTCCCTTCCGTGCTCGGCCAGCCGCAGCCAATGATCGTCGTCCTGAATCAGTTCTTCGACTGCTGCTGCGAAAACCTCCGGGTCGTCGGCGACCAAGGCATGCAAACCGTTCCTCACGTTGAACCCCTCGATCGCCGTGACTGTTCAGGGATTGGTTGAGGAGGGGAGGGAGGCAGGCTGTCCCCGTTCCCCCTCCCGCTAGGCGATGACCACGGCGAGAGCAAAGCCAGGACCGTCCAGCGCGTTGCCCATGGCCGCGATGAGGCGACTGACGTTGAGTACCGACTGCTTTCGTTTGTAGCCGCGCATCGTCCGATAGCGTTCCTTGACCCACCAGCCGATCGCGCGCTCGCAGGTGTTGTTGGTTCCGTCCAGCGTCTCCCCATCGGGACCTTCCCAGGTGTGATAGCGGGTCAGTCGCTCCCACAGATTCCAGCGATCCAGACTGAACAGGCGCAGCCGATAGGCCAGCGACATGGTCCCGCCCGCGGCGGGCTTGGTGGCACCCAGATAGCGATGATGGATGGCCGCTAGTATGGCGCTGGCCTCCGGGCTCGGCTGCCGCTCGTGCATCAGGCGCACGAGCTCCTGACAGTCAGCGAGGGCCTGCTCCGGGCTTACCCCGATGACAGCGAGGGAGCCATCGCCATCGGCGGCCAGCAGGGGGTGATCGCGTCGACCCACGCCTCCGTGTTGCGCAGGACATGGCTCTTGCAGACCTGCTGGAGCAGACCGTTCTCGTCGGCGGCGGTCTTGAAGCCGTCGGCATCGTCACTGACCAGCACCTCGGCCCCTAGCGCCGTGGCCAGGTCTTGTACCCAGGCGCTCAACGTGGCCGCCTCCCCATTGGGCAGCAGGTCCAGACTGAGCACCGTGCCCTGCACCGCATCGACGCTGATCCCCACCGTCAGCCACTGGCCTCGGCAGCGCACGCTGGTCAGGTCCACCCCCAGCCCCACCACCCGGCCACCCCCATGCCGCACCGCTTCTCGCCGCAGCCCCGCCACGGCCGCTCCCGCTGCTTGCACCGTGTTGTAGACCGCCACCTTGCTCAAGGGCCAGCCCAACGTGCTCAGGGCGGTGGCAACCGCTCCATAACTCATGCCGAGCACATAGAACATCACCGCCACCCCTTTGAGGCGCGCACTGGTCTGGTCGTGGCTGACGCCCTCGGGGTAGACCCGGAAGGTGCGGCCACAGCGCACGCAACGGTAGCGGTGGGCGATCACCTCCCGGTGCACGGTGTCGCGCAGCGGCTTAGGCACCGCTTGCCAGTGCTGAACGTGCTGTCCCCCACAGCCGCCAGAGGGACAGCCGGTGAGCGCGGGATAGACCTCGGGGAGGACCGGAGGGAGGAGCAATGACAGACGCATGGCGGGACTCCTGACATGACCATCATCGGCTCAAGATCGCATCCTACCCCAGTCCTACCGGCCCGTGAACAATCACCGATCGCCACGCTTGTTGACACGGCTGGTGTGCCGACCATAAACGCCTGCAACAATTTGCGCTTGGTTCCGGCCCCGTGTAGTAGTGGAACCACAACGACTCGAACTCGATCCAGGTAGGGACGGAGTAACGGCACCCAGCCGATCATCTGAACGTGCGGCACCCCGTCGGCGAAGCTACGTACTGTGTCATCGAGCGCATTGCCAACGATCGAGACAGGGTGCTGAGCAAGGATGTCGCGATCAATCTTTGGCAAGATCGACTGGCACAGGAAATTGGCTGCTTCCACGTTCGGCGGATGACGAAAGTTGCCCACGAACAAGATCCCGGACCGTTCGCATAAGGGGGGTGTTGAAGCAGCCGTCTCTTCGTTGTCGGTCACGCTACGAGCTAGCGAAGGGTCGCCCAAGAGATCGTTGAGCAGATTCGCTTCCTTCGCGGATACCGCGAAGACGGCATCCGACGTGGCGTATATGTTCAACTCTTGGGCCATCTGCACCGCCAGATCCGGATCGATGGCGCTCGAACCTGAGTACGATTCACCAGCCCTGCGCAAGAAATGGAGGTCCATCGTGTTGACTATCAGTCTGGTCGAAGGCGATAGCTCTCGGATCTTCGGGCTAACAACTGTAGCGGTGTACCAGAACGCACAAATGGCGATGTCGAATTGACCATGGGCAATCAGTGCCTCGGTGTGCGCTCCGAATCCAGAGTAGGCCGCCACACCTCGCTGTTGAAGCGCTCGGGAGTATCGTTGGGGACCACGTGTCCTGCCATTCTCGGCCACGTAGCTCACAGCAAATCCTAATTCCCGCAGAAACAGGACGATGTCGAGAACGCTCGGACCCCACTCTCCCAGTCGAACTCGGTCAGCAGTGGAGCGCAAACTATTGCCCTGGGGACAGATTCCTGGCCGTCCCGGGGAGCACCTAGCACAGCCAACGAAAGCAATGTAGGGGGATCGTAACGATCAGGAGCCGCCGGCTGCGCCATTTGCTCTTGATTCCATTTCTCCACGAATTTAGCCAGGTTGGTTACGCGATGCAGTTTGCCTGCTGTGGAAACATCTGATCCGTAACTTTGGTCTGCGAAGTGAACCGCGACACTCTCGGGCTGAAAGTACACCCGGTTACCGAGCTCGCGCAAACGGAAGCAGTAATCAGAATCCTCAAAATACGCAGGCCGACACCGGGTATCGACCCCCCGATTTCCTCGAAAAGTGCGCGCCGGGTTGCCAGAAGGGCGCCCGAACAGTAGTCGACCTCACGCACATAGCTGAACGACCGTGCGTCCGGATTCGGATTCCACTTGCCGAAGTTTGCCCCCGAACCATCCGAGAAGATCACGCGGCCGACTTCAGGAAGCCGGCCGTCAGGAAAAACGAGCTTCCCACCGACCGCTCCGGCATCTTATTCAAGGGATGTTCTCAGCAACGCCTCGAGCCAGCCCGGCAGCGGCACCGTATCGTTGTTCAGGAAGATGAGGATCTCACCACTGCCCGCCGCGGCAGCACGAATGCGGCTATCGATGAAGTTGAAGCTTTCCGTGTTCCTGATGAACGTGATTCGCGGATCTCTCTCGGCGAGCCTCTGAACCACTTTCGGTGTCTCGTCCGTAGAAGCATCGTCAATAACGATGACTTAGCCGCGAAAGCCTTCGGACAATGATTCAGTGACGGCATGCAAACACATTTTGAGGTGCGTGAGACTGTTATAGGTAGGGATGATGATCGACGCTGAGGGAAGCGGAGTGGGAGGCTCTCGTGTGGTCCATTCAATGGTCAATCGATCGTCTGAAGCCATTATACCGGCGCGTGTGGTAAGGACGACTCCGAATCGAGCAACGCGTCTCGCTTCAGCCAGAGACTCAGTTTCTTTGGTGGGCACGGCAACCAGATCGACGCTGTGGTCCGCAGTTCGTCGCTGGGCAATATCGGCCCCGGCGTCGAGACCGATGCGGACCACATTCAGATCAAATGGGCTCTCAACGTCGATGCCAATGGCGCCGGTCACCTGTTCGAAGGTGAGCCTCTGGGGCATCATCTCCTCGGCCGCCGGCGTTGCCTTCTGGGCAGTGGCGACCGGTTAGACCGACAACGCCGCGTTGCCTAGCAGGACGACGGCAACGACCGATGATTCCTGCGACCGTCGGTCTCGCAACCACGAGCCCGCATCATAACGCGCAGATGCGTAACCCGCCTGCGGGTTACCCCGGGGGCAGTCGGTCTCCAAATCCAATCAATGCTAGGATGCTGGCGTGGCGGTAACGGCGATCTCCAGTTGCTCGGGAACCAGGCCCGCGACGGCGACTTGCGCCGGTTCCGCGCCTTCGTTGCGCGCCTCACCGCTCGCGTTTGGCGGTAACGTCGTGTAATCCCCCTCGGATAATGTGAACTCGGTCTCGGCGGGGATGGTCTCTCCAGCAGCATCCCTGTCCCCGGCGCGCATGACGGTGACCGGCACACCCAGCCGCAACACCAGCGACCCGGTCTGCCCGTAGACCAGGGTAATCGCGGGATCCTCTTCCAGGGTGTAGGTGACACCAGGGGCAATACGCACCCAATAGAGCGACGGGGGATCGTCGGAGACGGGGAGAATGCCGGCCGTCACGCCCGGGGCGATCTCGAAACCGAACTCTTCGACGACCTCTTCGACCTCCTCCGCGACGACCGGGGTGCTGTCCTGCGCCCGCGTCGTGGCTGTCGGTCCCGGCCTGAACAAAGCGAGCAGCACGAGAGCGACCACAGACACGAATAGACCAAAGGGACGCATACCAGACCTCCTGACCTTGTAAGCGACTGTCGACCTAAATGCCACGCGGCGCCTCGTACGCATGAGACGGGCCGGAGTCGAGGCTACGCCTGGGCGTCATCAGCGTGGGTCCAGTATCCGGGGGACTGGCGCGCTATCCCGTTGGCTGGCAGCCTGCATAGAAGAAGATGTCGACGCTGACCTGTCCAAAGGGCGGTTGGTTCGGCAGCGCGAAGAGCTCCGCGCCAGTCGCCTCTGTGAAAAGCGTCCGGCCACCCCTCGCGCAGGAGAGACTCGACGCGCTGCGCCAGGTCAACGCCCTCCTCGATCGACGGGGCATTGCCGCTGATGAGCATGAAGCCCGCCCGACAGCCCGAGGGATAGCGGGAGAGCAGTCTGGTCAGCTCCGTCCGCGCCTCCGTGACCGCCTGGGGATCGCCGCTCAGCATCCCGTCGAGATCGGTCTGAAGGGTGATCGATTGCCGGGTAGGATCGAGGACCGTATTCGCCGCGACCACCACCAGCGCCGTCGCCGTCACCTGGACTTCGGCGAGTGCCGCTTCCAGTTCGGCGATCCGCGTCGCCTGGGCAGCCTCCCGCGTGGCATAGGCGGCGATGGTGGCCTGAGCAGCCGACTGCTGGCCGAGGAGCCGGGAGCCGACGCCACCCGCGTCGTCCGCCTGTCGTCCCTGGGGCGTGGCCGCCGCGCGCGGGGTGGCGGCCGCACCCGGTGTAGCGACCGGCGGCAGGGGAGTCAGGACCAGATCGACCGGTTGCGCCACGCCCGGCGCTACGACGATCAACGTGAGCACGATGGTGGCGGCGACGAGACCCCAGCGCATCAGAGCGCTCCAGAGCATTGTCTCAGCTCCGATACGCTGCCCCGCCAACTGCGTTCGGGCCAGAAACCGGGCGCCTCGTGATTACACGTCCGGTCCGGCCGTGCGGCGTCTTCCCCGTCTGTGGCGGCTCGCCGACCCGCCAGCGGTACATGCTCGCCGCAAAGGGCAGGTCGCCGGTGTTGTAGATGGTCGGACCTGTTGGCGCCGCGTTTGCGTCTCCCGGGGCGTCTGCGTGGAACCGATCGGCTGGGCCGAACTGGTAGTCCGCCCCGGGCAATCCTTCGACCATCGGTTCGAGCGCGGCCCGGAACTCCCGTACCCGCGAGTCGTTGAAGAAGGTCGCCAGGACATGCTGGATATCATCCGCGCCGATCTCCAGCTCGACCGCATAGTGACCGCTGCCGACAAACGCTTCGACGGCCTCGATACCGGCCTCGATCGCGGCATCGTGCGGGAAGCGCGCCTGCAGCTCACGCAAAGCTGCCTCCGAGCCCCGCGTGACCCGTCCTATGATCAGCAGGCGCACCGGGCGCGGCGTCAGCGCGGCCGTATGACTATCCCGTTGCGACTCTCCGCCCACAGTCTGTTCGCCCATCGTTCAGCCATCCTCCCCGTCACAGGCGCCGGGTCTGACGCCGCTCACTATCTTCCATCTCGGCCTCGATAGTACGCAAGCAAGCGTAGTGCCACTCTCTTCCATGGTGCGATGGGCAATGCTCCTCTCTCCTGAGATGAATTGCCCGGCGCGGCCCAAAACGAGGTGGCATGGGCAGTGCTCCTCTCTCCTGGCACATGTCGCTCGGCGGGACGCAAAACGTGGCAAGATGGGCAATGCTCCTCTCTCCTGGAATGAATTTCCCGACGCGGCGCAAAACGTGGGAAGATGGCGGCGCACGTGTATGTCCGCCGTTGGAATCACGAGACCACAGTGCAGGAGCGTGAGCATGGCAGGCAATTTCATCTCTCGCGGGTTCCGCGGCCGCAGGCGGGAGGATCCCGCGGTTGCTGGCCGGGTTCCGCCCGGGCAATACCTTACCCCGGACTTCCCGGTCCTCTCCGCCGGTCCCACCCCGCACACGCCGCTCGCCCAGTGGGACTTCGCCATCACCGGGGCAGTGAGCCCGTCGCGGCGCTGGACCTGGGACGAGTTTCGCGCGCTCCCCAGTGAAGCGATCACCGTCGATATCCACTGCGTCACCAAATGGAGCAAGCTCGACACGGTCTGGGAAGGTGTCGCCATCGATACACTGCTCGATGGCGTCGAGACGGACGGGGCCTTCGTGACAGCGTTCTCCGATGGTGGATACACCACGAACCTGCCGCTGGCCGATCTCACCGGTGGCAAAGCCTGGGTTGCGTTCGCCTACGGCGGTGAACCGCTGGCCGCCGAGCACGGTGGCCCGGCCAGACTGCTGGTGCCCCATCTCTATTTCTGGAAGAGTGCCAAGTGGGTGCGCGGTCTCAACATCATGCCCAGCGACCGGCCCGGATTCTGGGAATCGCTCGGCTACCACGATTATGGTGACCCATGGCGGGAACAGCGATACCAGGGCGACTAGGCTGGCAGCTGGCCGCTGTCGTCACAAAGCATGCTGAGACGCCGCGGGTCATGACCGTGCGCTTCGAATCGGACGCGTGGCCGGGACATCTGCCCGGTCAGCACGTCGACGTCCGACTCACCGCCGACGACGGCTACCAAGCGCAGCGATCCTACTCGATTGCCTCCGCTCCCGCCGCCGGTCAACTCGACTTGACCGTTGAGATCATCCCCGATGGTGAGGTCTCTCCATACCTCACCGAAGAGCTCCGGCCAGGCGATCGTCTCGAGCTACGAGGACCGATTGGCGGCTACTTCACCTGGACGGAAGCAGACGGCGGTCCCCTCCTCCTCATCGCTGGGGGCTCAGGAGTGGCGCCGCTGATGTCGATGCTCCGCTACCGCGAAGCGATCGGCAACGATATCCCGGCGACGCTGCTCTACTCCTCGCGGGCCTGGGACGAGATCATCTTCCGCGAGGAGCTCGATCGCCTGAGCGCCGACCCGGCGTTGCGCATCATCCACACCCTGACCAGGTCACACCCGCCCGGGTGGGACGGGTACACGCGCCGCATCGACACCGCGATGTTGGAAGATGCCATTGGTACAGCGGGCCCGGAGCAGCTCGCCTACGTCTGCGGCCCAACGCAACTGGTCGAAAACGTGGCGACGGGTCTCGTCGCGCTCGGGTACCAACCTGAGCGGGTCAAGACCGAACGATTCGGTCCGACAGGAGGCTGAGCATGGACGATATGGAAGCTGAAGAATCAACCCGACTGGATGGCAATGCGGCCACCGGTCTGCTGACCCAGGTGTTTTGTGGCGAGCCCAGTACCGCCCTGATCGTCTGCGCCGGATGCGGCGCAACGACTGCTATCGGCGCCCTGATGGCCTATGGTCTCGAATTGGGAGCCATCCTGCGCTGCCCCGATTGCGACACCGCGGTCGTCCGTATTGGAGCGGCCGGAAACCGGCTGTGGGTCGATCTGCGCGGGTCGGTGAGCATGCGCGTCGAAATCGGTCACTAACCGTCCGCTTCCTGCCGCTCGTCCTGTTCCCGCGCCAGCGCTTCTTCTTCCGCCACGCAGACGCGCTCGTGGATATCGCCAATGTCTCCGGAGACCAGGACCTCCACGTGATCTCGGCGCTCGACCAACGACAGCGCCCGGCTCCCCGCCGCCATCCCCAATGCGCGGCCATATTCCGGTCCCCGGCGCATGACCAGGAACTGGAACGCGGTGCCATAGGTGTTCACCGCGCGCTCCAGCTCGGTGCTGCCGGCTGGGTGGCCCTTGTCCGCGATGCGGGCGATCGCGCGCGCATAGCGGTCGATCTCGTCCGGATCGATCAGGAAAACTCTCGGTTCGTTGGACACGACTACATCCCTTCAGACGTCAAACGCGCGCCCGCGATTTGAGTTGCGGCGCAAGCGTGTGCGTGTTCGATTCCGGCTGCAAGTTCACTCGCGGAATCAGCGATTGTTTGTTGAAGTGTACGGTCACCGTCCAGCTGAACCCGAGGCTGACGTGTCCCGCTTGCGCTGCGCGTCTGCCTGGTTAAGCAGCGCCCGCAGTGCCGACTGAAGTGGGGCCGCCGCCAGCGACACTCCGCGCACAACTGCAAGATCGTATCCGCCGTCCGCTCCCAGCCAGACATTCTGGTCGGTGCACTCGGCACTCGATGGTACAGGGTAGCCAATCATGATCAGCGACCCGAAGCAGGCAAACCGCCCTCTGCTGCCGGCCATCGTCAGTGGTCTCTCGGCTGGATCGAGCAGCGTTCGCTCGATCAGCACAGGCGTGCCGGCCGACTCGATCCGCAATCGCAGATCGAGTCGCGAGTAGAGATCGCACTCACCCATCGCCAGCCTCCCTGGGGTGATGACCTCGATCAGCGCGAACCGTGAGCCGTTCGTGACCCGGACCGTGGTCCGGGCGAGATACCGGGCATCCCGGAACGGGATCAACGCACCCGGCAGCCACCACAGCACGCCGCCTCCAGCGACGGAAAGGGAGACCTGCGTTTCGGCGTGGGCTGCGGATGGAGACGGGTAGATCTTCGTGGCGCCCTGGTTGGAGACTGAAAGGATCGCGCCGTCGTCGACCGCAATATCAACCTCGAGTCGATCCTCAGGGAAAATGCCGGGGCTCACGTCCTGCAGAATCAGCTCGGCTCGCCCGTCGCGATAGTGAAGTGGACCAGGGTGAAATGGAGCCGTGCGGTAGGCGTCGGCCAGGACCGTACGATCACCCCTGGACGTTGCCCTGAGCCTCAGGCGGCCAGCGGCTCCCGATGCGGTCATGCACTGGCGGGAAGCAGCGGGGCAAGCCACTCCAGAATCGCCTCCATGCCCTCCCGGTCCCGCAAGTTTGTGAACACGACAGGCCGCGGCCCGCGCTGCAACGCGGCATCTCGGGCCATGACTTCGAGGGATGCCCCGACCAGCGGCGCCAGATCGGTCTTGTTGATGACCAGCAGATCGGAGCGGCAGATCCCCGGGCCGCCTTTGCGCGGGATCTTGTCGCCTCCGGCGACGTCGATGACAAAGATGCTGGCATCGACAAGCTCCGGGCTGAAGGTCGCGGAGAGATTGTCCCCGCCGCTTTCCAGCAATACCAGCGCCAGATCCGGATGGCGCCGCGTCAGGTCAGCAATCGCCTCCTCGTTGAGGGACGGATCGTCACGAATGGCGGTGTGTGGACACCCACCTGTTTCGACGCCGACGATGCGATCGGCAGGGAGCGCGGCCTGCCGCTGGAGGAATTCGGCATCCTCGGTGGTGAAGATATCGTTGGTGATCACAGCGAGGCTGACCCGGTCGCGGAGCGCTTCACACAAACGCCAGACAAGTGCGGTCTTACCGGTACCGACCGGACCGGCGACGCCAACGCGTGCCGGCCAGCGTCGTTCAGTCATGACGCGAAAACCCTTCCCGAGAGACCCCTCTGTCGCAGTCCCGCGATGTCGGTCATGGGCATCACGGCCCCCATGTCATCGAGCGCGGTTGCTCGGCCCAGCATCGTGCAACGGGCGAGGTCGTCGTGATGCTCCGCCACGATCCGTTGCGCTGCCCCCTGCCCGATCACGCCGAGCCGCACCGCCGCGGCCGCAAGCCCATTGACGAACCCGACGCCGAGGGCCAAACCGGCGGTCGCCTCATCGACGCCGGCTGCATCCATCACGATGCCAAAGGCGACCGCATGGTGGCCGCTCACGTCGCCGGCGTGGACCCGCACGCTGAAACCGTCGAGCATCGGTCCGGACATCACGCCAGAGGCACTCTGCAACAGGCGCCGGCCCGTACGCGATGCTTCCATTGCGGAAGACCGGGATCGGCTTATGCGCGTTCACCAGCGCATCGAGCGCCGTCAATTCGGCGAGATCGCCGGTTTGGGCGGCACGCCAGGCGTGAGCCATGGCCGGACATTCAATTCCCGCGAATCCCTCGCGTAGGTGAACGGCAATCACCTCCGCCACGTCGCGCTCGCTCGCCACGGCGCCGGAGGACATGAGCCCCTCCAGCCCATGCGAGAAGGTGAATGCGCCGGTCGGGAACCCGGAATCGGTCAGCTGCAGCAGCCGGAGAAGACGCCGTGAATCATCCATCAGGTTCGCTCGCGCTCAACATCAGAAGAGGAAGTATCGCTGCGCGAGGGGGACTGTTTCGGCCGGGGCACAGATGAGCAACTCGCCATCGGCGCGCACCTCGTACGTCTCCGGGTCCACGGTGATGTCGAGCAGGGCGTCGTTGTGGATCATCGACTGCTTGCTGATGCGCCGTGTCTCCCGCACCGCCACCGCCCGCTTGCCGAGACCAAGACGTTCGGGGATACCGGCGTCGAGCGCCGCGCTGGATACGAATGAGACGCACGACTGCTCTGGCGCCAGAGCTGCGAACATTGGACGATAACGGACGGGCTGCGGCGTGGGGATCGACGCATTTGGGTCGCCCATCGCCGCCCAGGCGATCATCCCGCCCTTGAGCACCAGCTCGGGCTTGGCGCCGAAGAACACCGGATTCCAGACTACGAGATCGGCCAGCTTGCCGGGTTCAACCGACCCCACCTCGTGCGCCACCCCGTGCGCGATCGCGGGGTTGATCGTGTACTTGGCCACGTACCGCTTGATCCGAGCGTTGTCGTGTCGCTCGGGATCTCCGGCGAGCGGCCCCCGCTGCCGCTTCATCTTGTCAGCCGTTTGCCAGGTGCGGAGGATGACCTCCCCCGCGCGACCCATCGCCTGCGAGTCGGAGGCGATGATCGACAGCGCGCCGAGATCATGCAGGATGTCCTCGGCCATCATCGTCTGCGGACGAATGCGTGAATCCGCGAAGGCGACGTCTTCCAGGACGTGCGGATTGAGATGGTGGCAAACCATCAACATGTCAAGATGCTCTTCCAGCGTGTTGACGGTGTAAGGGCGGGTCGGATTCGTCGACGACGGCAACACGTTCTGGAATGACGCGATGCGCAGGATATCGGGGGCATGGCCACCGCCGGCGCCTTCAGTGTGATAGGTGTGGATGGTCCGGCCGCCAATCGCGGCGATGGTGTCCTCGACAAACCCACATTCGTTGATCGTGTCGGTGTGGATCGCCACCTGGACGTCGTACTCATCTCCGACCGAGAGGCAGGTGTCGATCGCGGCCGGAGTCGTCCCCCAATCCTCGTGCAGCTTCAGCCCGCAGGCGCCGGCCGCGATCTGCACGCGCAATGGGCCGGCGGTCGCGCAGTTCCCCTTAGCCAGGTATCCAATGTTGACCGGCAGGCGGTCGGCTGCCTGCAGCATGCGGCCGATATTCCAGGCCCCGGGGGTGCAGGTCGTGGCGTTCGTCCCCGTCGCCGGACCGGTT
Organism: uncultured Chloroflexia bacterium; assembly: GCA_963751075.1. GTDB lineage: Bacteria > Chloroflexota > Chloroflexia > Thermomicrobiales > UBA6265 > JACCXM01. The sequence continues at coordinate 123,873 of CAVVTE010000015.1, forward strand.
CCACCGCCGATCATCGTCGTCATACCGGACGTGATAGCCGCATCGGTCTGCTGCGGGCAGATGAAATGGACATGACTGTCAATTCCGCCCGCGGTGACGATCTTCCCCTCCCCGGCGATCACCTCGGTACCCGCCCCGACCACCAATCCCGGCGTGACACCGTCAAGCGTGTCCGGGTTACCCGCCTTGCCGACGCCGACGATGCGCCCGTCGCGGACGCCAATGTCGCCTTTGACGATCCCCCAGTGGTCGACGATGACCGCGTTGGTGATCACCAGATCGAGCACGTCCACAGCCCGCGCGGACTGGCCCATCCCGTCCCGGATGGTCTTTCCGCCACCGAAGGTGATCTCGTCGCCGTACGTGGCAAAGTCCGCTTCGACCTCGAGGATCAGCTCCGTGTCCGCCAGCCGCACCCGGTCGCCCGTTGTCGGCCCATAGAGATCGACATACTGGCCGCGCGGAATATCCAGCGTCATGCCTCCTCCTCGCGTCGATCCAGCCGCTCCTGGGCCAGCGCCAGTTGCCCCTCGTCTGGATGACCATCGACTGGACCGTTGGCCAATCCGCGCAGACCGTGGACTTCTCTCGTGCCGCCGAAGTTCACCAGCCAGACCGTGCGCTCCTGTCCCGGCTCGAACCGCACCGCGGTTCCGGAGGGGATCGCGAGGTGCTTACCCCAGGCGGCCCGCCGGTCAAATCGCAGGGCGCGGTTCACCTCGAAGAAGTGGGCATGAGACCCGACCTGGATCGGCCGGTCGCCGGTGTTCGCCACGAGTACTTCGATCGTGTCCCGGCCGGCGTTTGCTGACGATCGGCTCATCCGCCAGCAAAACCGCGCCCGGCGCATCTCGTCCACTTGAAGGGATCGGGTGGTGCACGGTCACCAGCTTCGTTCCATCCGGGAACGTCGCCTCGACCTGGATCTCGGGAATCATCGCGGCGATCCCGGGCATCACGTCGTCCTCCGTCAGAATCTGCTTCCCGTACGACATCAGCTCCGCGACGGAGCGGCCATCCCGCGCCCCCTCGACGATCTCGGCTGAGAGGATGGCGATCGCCTCCGGCAGGTTCAGCTTCAGACCCCTCGCCTGCCGTGCCCGCGCGACCTGGGCCGCTAGGTAGACGAGGAGCTTGTCCTGTTCTCGCGGTGTCAGGTGCACCAGCATCCTCCCTTTATCGACAGGCGACGGTCTGTTCGAGATTCTACGTGGCGCGCTAGGTCGAAAACGTCGTGCATGATGTCTCTTCTCGGCCTCGGAACTTGGGCATAGTGCACACGCCGGAGAACGTGTCATTCCGAGTCCTCAGGCGAACGTGCACGTGCGCTTGCGGAATCTCGTAACCGGCGAACGGACGGGGCGTCTCGCCGAGATCCTCCACTTCGTTCACTTGCAGAGATGACACCATGGCCTTGATGCTGCACTCGAATTGACGCGAACGGCTCGACGGCGCCCAACAGTCGCGGACCCAGCATTGGTTCCTCTCCCCGGGCCGGGTATCGTACGGCGGCGAACGTCGTGGGATCAGGCCGGTAGGAAAGCGCATCGCATGGCACGCGCCGACGTCATCATCGAGAACGGGACAATCGTCATCGAAGGCGGGGTCTTCGCGGCGGACGTCGTCATCGTGGACGAACGGATCGCCGCGCTGACGCTCGAACGCCAGTACCTGGCAAGCCGGCGAGCGGATCGACGCCTCCGGTCTGTGGCTGATACCTGGAGGCATCGACTCCCACACGCACTTCGAAGAACCCGACCCCCGCATGCTGGAAGGATTCGCCTCGGGTGGCGCGGGCGCGGCTGCCGGGGGGCTGACCACGGTCGTGGAGATGCCACAGGCACACCCTACAACCACGACCGCCGAACACTTCAGAGAGAAACGGCGGCTGGTCGAGCAGAACGCCATCGTGGATATGGCCTTGTGGGCTGGAGCGATCGGGCCGCCGGGTCAGACCGCGTGCGACCTGGAAGGGATGGCTAATGAAGGCGCGGCCGCGCTCAAATCATTCATGGCGTCGTCATCGCCATTCTTCCCGGCCGTCGATCATGGGCGGCTGCTGTGGGTCATGCGTGAGGCGGCACGGCTCGATTTGCCGTATGGACTCCACGCCGAGGACCAACAACTGCTGGAGGATGGACTGAGCCGGATGCGGGAGGGCGGCCGTAAAGACCCACTCGCGCACGCAGAATCGCGACCACCCCTGGTTGAAACCGTTGCCGTCAATACAGCGCTGCTGCTTGCGGCGGAAACCGGCTGTCACGTCCACATCTGTCATGTCGCCTCCGCGGGCGCGCTGTGGTTGATCCGGGAGGCGAAAGCGCGCGGGGTGCGGGTTACCGCCGAAACGTGCCCGCAATATCTGATGCTCAACATCAACGACCTCGTTCGCCTGGGTGGTTTTGCGCGGTGTGCGCCAGCCTTGCGCGAGCAGCCAGAGGTCGACGCCATCTGGGAGTACGTCTTCGATGGCACGATCGACCTCATTTGCTCCGATCACTGTCCCTATACGATCGAAAGCAAGCGCGCCGGAGGCGAGGATATCTTTCAGGCGCCACTGGGGCTCTCCGGCGTGCAGACGTTATTGCCGTCCTTCTTCTCCGAGGCGGTCGTCAAACGCGGCCTACCGCTGGAGCGGTTCGTAGCCTTGATGGCCGGCAATCCGGCACGTCTGTTCGGTCTGTTCCCACGCAAGGGGAACCTCGCGGTCGGGGCCGACGCGGACATCACCCTGCTCGATCCCGCCGCGACCTGGACGGTGACTGTCGATGACGCGCTGCACAAGCAGAAGTGGACGCCGTACGAAGGCAAGGAGATCACCGGCCGCGTCGTGCGCACTGTACGGCGAGGAGAAACGATCTTCGACGACACGCGGCAGGGAGATGACCGCGTCGCGGCCGCGCCCGGATCCGGCAGATTCCTGGAGCGTGGGTATGGAGACACACCATGATGGCGGATGATAACGAGCGTTGGATCGATCCGCAACGCGGGTATGGAGACACAACATGATGGCGGAGGAAAGTGAGCGCTGGATCGATCCCCAGCGCGTCGAGACCTCCATTCAGGAGCTTGCCCAGTACGGCGCCCATGGTGAGACCGGGGTGGCTCGTCTCGTCTACAGCCCGGAGTGGGTCGCCGCCCAGGAACAGGTGGCCGCGTGGATGGAGGAGGCCGGGCTCCGGGTGGAGCGAGACGCGGTCGGCAACGTCTGGGGGTATCTTGACGGCCGCCATCCCGAGCAGTCCATCATCGTGACCGGTTCGCACATCGATAGCCAGAACCCTGGTGGCCGGTTCGATGGCGCACTCGGCGTGGTGGCCGGGATCGTGGCTGCGGCAGCGCTCCGTGAGCGTCATGGGCAGCCGCAGCGGACCGTCGCCGTTGTCTCACTGGTGGAGGAGGAGGCGTCACGCTTCCCGACCGCGAATTTCTGGGGATCCCGGGCGATCGTCGGACGAATCGCTCCCGAGGAGCCGCGGCGGCTGCGCGGTTACGATGGAGTCACCATCGCGGAGGCCATGCGCGATGCGGGACTCGATCCGACCCGCATTGCGGACGCGCGGCGCGACGACATCGACACGTTCGTCGAACTTCACATCGAACAGGGTCCATTTCTCGAGCAAGAAGACGTCCCGGTCGGCATCGTCGAGCGGATCACCGGCTACAGGCAATATCTAGTCACGCTGGAAGGTGCGGCAAACCATGCGGGCACCACGCCGATGGACCTCCGCCGCGATCCGATGGCCGGCGCGGCTGAGATCATCAGCGGTGTGATCGATACGGCCCACCGCATGGGCCGCCCCTGCGTCACCACGGTTGGCCGCGTCAATGTCTCCCCGAACGAGCGGGCCGTCATTCCGCGCCAGGTCGCCTTTACCGTCGACGCCAGATCGCCGGACGTCACTCAACGCGAGACACTGCTGGCCCGGCATGAGGCGCTGATGCATGAGGTGGCGGAACGACGAGATCTGGCACTGACCGTGCGCGTCGACAGTGATCGGTTGCCCGTGGCGTCCGACCCGGAGCTCGTCTCGATCATCGCCGCCGCGGCGGCGGCAGGAGGGGTACCAGCGATGGTGATGACCTCCGGCGCGGTCCACGACGCTATGCAGTTCGCCGAGGTCGCCAGGATCGCCATGATCTTCGTCCGCTCTCAGGAAGGAATCAGTCACAGTCCGGACGAATTCACTTCGACGCGAGATGCGGCCGCCGGCACAGAGGTTCTTGCTCGTGCCCTGCACACGCTGGCGTACCAATCATGAGCGGCGCGTCAGCGGCAGACACCAGGGTGGTGGCGATGATGACATCGCCACTGGAGCCCGAACATGTCGAGCGGATCAGGAGCGCATTCCCGGATCGCCTCGAGCTCATCTACCGTCCCGATCTGATGCCGGCCATTCGCTACATCGCGGATCATGGCGATCCCGATTGGCGACGCGATCCGGATCAGGAGCGGGAGTGGCATCAGCTCTTGCGTCGCGCCGAGATCCTCTTCGACTTCCCCCCGCACGAGAGATACCCGCTCCTCGACCTCGCTCCCAAGCTACGCTGGGTGCAGACGACGTCGGCGGGAGCCGGCCCGCTTGTCAAACGTCTCGGGTTGCAGGATACCGATCTCATCGTCACCACCGCGAGCGGCATCCATGCTCAGCCGCTGGCGGAGTTCGTCTTCGCCGCGCTGCTGTTCCACACCAAGGAGCTTGGCCGCCTTCAGAGCGAGCAGCGGATGCACCAGTGGAACCGCTTCGCCGGCGTCGAGCTCGCCGGGCAGACCATGGCCATCATCGGGCCTGGCCGCATCGGTCGGGAGATCGGCCGCATCGCGCGTGCGTTCCGGATGCGGGTCGTCGCTATGGGCCGGGATAGCAATCCCACCCGCGCGGAGACACTGGGAGTCGACCGGCTCTACGGTCGTCACGAGCTGCACGAGATGCTTGGGCAGGCCGACTGCCTGGTCGTCTGTGCTCCGCTCACCCCGGAGACGGAAGACCTCCTGGGAGCGGCTGAGCTCGCCGCGCTCAAACCTGGCGCGGTCTTCGTGAACGTCGGCCGGGGCGCGATCGTCGACGACGATGCCCTGTTGCGCGGCCTGCGCGACGGCCGCATCGCGTTCGCCGCGCTCGATGTATTCCGTGAAGAACCGCTTCCGGCCGATTCGCCGTTCTGGGACATGCCGAATGTCCTGATCAATCCACATTCGGCAAGCACGGTCGTAACCGAAAACGCCAAGCTCGCCGAGCTGTTTGTGCGTAATCTCGGGCATTACCTCGCCGGGGAGCTCGACCAGATGTCACCCGTCCTCGACAAGCAGCGGCTCTACTGACGTGCTGATTCTTGAGCGGCCGCGCCAACTGGACAACGTCGCATGTGCTCACACTATGTCATGAAGACCGGGATGGCTTGTGCTCCGTAGATACCCATAGCTCCGGCGCCGCGGCACGACCGGAGTACTATAGTGGCCGTACGTACACAGACGACCCGCTTGGCGGGCCGGGAGGAAATCCGAGATGCGACGATGGCGAGTGCTGACGATTGTGCCGATCGCGGCAATGCTGGTAACCGGGTCAGCTCTTGCCCAAGAGAGCACACCTGAGGCGGATGACGCTGAAAACCCGAGACTGGTCGCCCCTGAGGAGTGCGTGAGTGAGCCACGGACCTACGAGGACATCGCGGCGATCCTGGACATCGAAGGCGAGGGGGTGCCGGCCCCGGCGTTGACCCAGATCACGCCTCCGCTCGGTGACGTCGCGGATCCCGAGACGTCGATCTCGATCAGGGAGGCCGCCCGCCACGTGCTCGCCTGCTTCAACGCCGGCGACATTCCCCGAGCCGCCGGACTGATGACCGAGAATGGGGTGCAGCGTGCCTACTGGGGCCTGACGATCGACGAGGAGAACCGCGAGCTCGCAAGGTCTCGCATTGCCGCGGCGCCCGAGGCGCGCGCGGAAGAGGCATTGGTGCGGCTCATCACGGTGACTGATGTATCGACACTCGAGGACGGCCGGGTCGCTGCCTTCGTCGTGCTCAACGAGCCGCTGCTGCCACCCGCGGGTCCCGAGACGCTCCTGTTCATCTTCAGCAATCAGGATGGCCGATGGCTGGTCGACGACTGGATCGACTTCTCGATCGTTCCGCCCGATTTCGGCACGGAATCAACGCCGACCAGCTGAGCCTTCTCAACTGGTCTGAAAATAGGCCCCAGGGGGTCAGCCGCTCGGTGCCGGGGGCTATTTTCATCCCTTGGCCGTGCCCGAGAGGGCATCAGCAACTGTTGAGCAATGAAGCGCCGCCGGGTTCGATTCCCGGCGGCGCTTTTCTTTGAACTCCAGGGTGTGTTGCAAAACCCGCGGTGGCCACATGTTGCTTCTACGCCATCAACGAACCGCCTGTTCCCGCCAAATTGTAGGAGGCTATCCAGCCGCTCTTGTCGATGTCGGACAGCACGAGGAGAGGATCATGTCGGCCGAGGCGAACACGACAATCGTGCGCCGGTACATCGAGGAGTGGGCGAACGAGGGGAACGAGGCGACTTTGAACGACATCATCGCCCCTGATTGGGTCTCGCGCGGGACGCAGTCCGCCACCGCGGCCCCAGCGGGTCTGCCGTCTGGGATCGCGGGCGCGAAGCAGCTGCATGCCGAGGTGCGGGCGATCTGGCCGGACAACCGGTGGACGATCGATGACATCTTCGGGGACGGGGACAGGGTAGCGGTTCGGATGACGAACCGGGCGACCCACCGAGGGACGTACCGCGGCATTGCGGCCACGGGGAAGAGGGTTGTGTTCAGCGCGATCTGGATCTTCCGCCTCGCCGACGGCAAGATCGCGGAGGTGTGGCGGTGTGCGGATGACCTCGGCCGGGTCGTGCAGATCGGTGGAAAGATCGTGCCGTCAGCTGACGAGCGCGAATCTGATAGACCTCCATCCGAGAATGGCGCCGTGTAGCTAGGGCGGCTTCGGCCGTGGGAGTGCGTGACAGTATTCAAGCACGTTTCAACGCCAGTCAATCCGAGCGAAAGCCATCGGCACCAGCCTGCAGCCTTCGCGTCGCGGCGGCTGTTTGCAGACCATCGGCTCCGCCGCTGGCGCGAGACTGACGAGGTTTGCAGCATGCTCTCAACTGTTGCGGAGTGCAGGATCCGTCGCCGCAAGAAGGAGTCTTAACGTGCCGACGACACGAGTCGAAGACCTTGAGATTGTTTGGGATGTCGCCGGGCCAGACGCGGGCGAACCGGTATTCATGATCAACGGTCTCGGCGCGCCGCGCGGAAGCTGGTACCTGCAGGTTGCTGCCCTCGCTGATCGCTACCGCGTCTACACCTACGACAACCGCGATGTCGGGGAGACCGGTCCAGGCGAGGACCTTAGCCCGTACGGGATCAGTCGATTCGCTTCTGATGCCGCTGGGCTGATCGAGGCGCTGGAGAGGCGACCAGTCCATGTTATCGGCGCGTCGATGGGCGGGGCGATCGCCCAGGAGTTGGCGCTTGCCCGTCCCGACCTGGTGCGCAGCCTGCAGATCGCCTGCTCCTGGCCGCACACTGATCCCTGGCTCGCCGAGGTCGTCCTGCAATGGAGGTCGCTGTTCTCCGCGATGGGCTCGTTCGACTGGACGAGAAACACCTGGGTCTGGGTCTTCACCTACCGCTGGTTCCGTGATCCTGAGAAGACGGCCGGTCTACGCCGGAGTGCCGAGTCGTATCCCTACCCGCAGACAGCGGAGATGTTTGCGCGCCAATGCGACGCCGTAGTCTCGTTCGACGCGCGCGACCGCCTCGGCGCGATTGGTGTGCCGACCCATGTCATTGCCGGGGAGGAAGACATCTTCACGCCGCCGCGTTTTTCCCGGGAGATCGCGGCCGCCATTCCGGGATCGCGGCTGACCATCTTGCCTGAAGTTGGACACGGGATGTTCTGGGAGACCCCAGAGGCGTTCAATGACGCGCTTGTCGAATTTCTCGATGCTATCGGCGAAGGATAGCTCCCGAAACGACGCCAGTTTGCGGCGCGTTCCTGGTTTGTAATCGTCGCATCCTCTCGGTACTGGCGTACCGGGCGCGTAGCTTGCGCGACGTGGCGATGAACGACTATGTTGAGACACAGGACAACCACCGCGGTCGACGGTGTTTGCGTTGCGGCGGAAGTGTTGACCGGGATTCACCCAGGAGAGATACCTTGAACGTGCACCATTATCTGGCATTGATTGGGGCGGGGCTGCTCGCCATCTCCACGTCGCTTGCCTCTGTCGTCGCCCAGACCGGGGAGCCGGTGAACGCCGACGGTGCGTACGTGGTTGCGAATGACGATGGCGCGCCGATCGTCTCGGGCGCCGGTGATGACATCTACTACGGTAACATCGACACTGGTGGCCGCACGAGCGAGGTTCTCGGCGATCCGAGTGCGGTCTACTCGCCGAACGTACCGGCCAATCCTGGGCCAAGTGGCGGCGTGCCGGTGATACCGGGCGCCGGCGATGGCCTCATTGGCGGGAGGCCCATTCAGCCGGCGGCGCCGGACGCCACGACGATGACCACCACCGCGCTCGCCAGTACCGACGGCACCGCAACCGAGAACATTCCCGTCGACGCCGTGGAGCCTACGGACTCAGTTCCTGTAGCGACGGACTCGGCTCCTGTCACCACGGAGACGGCTGCAGTTGATGGCGGGTTCTGCTCGCAATATGCCACCTGGTATGACGCCCAGATTGCTTACGAGAACCTCGGGACTACGGCAGCGGACCCGGCACTGGTGCAAGAGGTCGATCCCAACTACGACGGGATCGCCTGCGAGGCGATGATGGCCTGATTCAGGCTGACGTTCACACCTCCCCCTCTCTCAGCGCTCTGGGAGAGGGGGCTTTGTCGTGTGGGCCTCACCACGAAATCTCCAGTACGATGCGCCGCGTCCGCTACGTGGGTCATGCACCGAAGTCGAGTTTTTCACGTGCACGTGCAGGAAGGAGCACCGATGGAACCCGTCGTCCTCGGTTCGACGATCGTCTTCGCGCCGTACACGATCGACCAGGCAGTCGAGGGACTTGCCGGCGCCGGTTATCGCGCCTGCGAGATCGGCGCTGTCAAGGGCTGGTTCGAGCACATCGATCCTGACACGGTTACTGATAGGGAGATCGACCGCATTGGGCACAAACTGGCGGATCTCGGCCTGAAACCGGTCAGCCTCAGTGGGCACGCGCAATTGCAAACCGACGAGGGCGCGGCCCGGTTCGCGCGGGCCATCGACATTGCCGCGGCACTCAGTATGCAGATCGTCAACACCTACACCGGCGATGCCACGACCGAAGAGGAGCGCGAGGCGTATTTCGCCAATGTCGCTGCCCTCTGCGATCGAGCGGCGGGACACGGGTTGAAAATCGGTATGGAGACCGACAGCAACATGCTCCCAACAGCCGAGGCCGGTGCCGCCATCCTCGACCGGATCGACCGGCCAGAGGTGCTGGGCTTCAATTACGATCCTGGCAACGTCATCTACTACACCGGGGCAGACCCGCTGACGGACATACATTTTGCCCTACCGCGCCTGGTCCACTTCCATTTCAAGGACAAGATCGGCGGCAAGGGCGTCTTCAACTTCCCGCCTCCCGGCGACGGCGATATCGACATGACGGGGCTGCTCGCGATCCTCAACCAGGCCGGCTACAGCGGTCCCATCAGCGCCGAGGTCGAGTTCGATGAGCGCGGCTGGCCGGACTACGACGCATGCCGCGCCGCGGCGGTGCGCTCGGTGGAGAACCTGCGCGGCATGGGTCTCACCGTCTGATTGCTGACGTGGGTCTTTTCCAGGGAATTGGGTCAATTACGCACAAGTAAATCGACGCGTAGGTTCTCACGCCGCGGCAATCGCGCGATAGAAGCCCTATCTAGTAAATCGACGTGTAGGTTCTCAGGCCGCGGCAATCGCGCGATAGAAGACCTACGCGAATTTCGAGTGAGCCTCTGGATGCCTGTGCACCGGGTGAGGCCGACCGTCTTCCCCGGTGGCAAAGAATGACCTCCACCCGTTGCGCCAGAAGTTCAACACCTTCAACACCTTTGCCATCGTCACCGCATGAAAGGTCCTCGCTCAGGAGGAGCCAATTCGCGCCTCATCCACCAACCAGCGCAGCCGTTCTGTCGTCAAAGGTCCGAGATGGAACCCGTCCACGGTTCCGTCAGGGCTGATCAGGACAGTCGATGGGTAGGCGCTGGGAACCCCGAATGCGGCTTCTATGGGTCCGATTCCCGGCTGGTCTGTATTGGTATCTCGGCCAATCGGATAACTGAAGCCTCCAGCGTTCACGAAATCGCGGGCATCCTGGTCGACATCAGTGCGCACGCCTACGCCGACGATGGTCGTCTTCTCGCCGTTGCGTTGTGCCTCATCCCAGTACGTCTGCAGCTCCGGCATCTCCTCACGGCACGGAGCGCACCACGACGCCCAGAAATTGAGCACGACGACATCGCCGCGAAGGTCGGCCAACCGCAGCGAGCTGCCATCGAGCAGCGTCAGGGTGACGTCCGGCGCGGGTTCACCGCTCAGCTGTCCGAGGGGGGCCGCGGCGGGTCGAGCATCGCGCTGAACCCACCAGGTTCCGGCCACAACGAGCAGCAAGAGCACGCCTAAGACCAGCGGAGAAAAGCGGCCGAGCCGCCCATAGCCGACGCGGCCGTGATCCGTTGTCGCATCGTCCGGGTCGTCCGCCAACGCGGACGTCTCGGAAAGCGGTCTAAACGACGGATCGAGGCTCATTGCCGCTGATCAGGCACGTCAGGCAAGACTCGCAACAGCGGTCTCCACCTTTTGCCACGTCTCCGCGCTACCACCGACGACGAGCACGATGACGTTGCTTCGTTGCGTCATGCGGCGCTCCCCCTCGGCAGTGGGTGTCCCCGCCAGCCGCTCCGGGACGACGTCATTTGCATCCACGCCTGCGGCATCGGCCCGCGCCGCGGGCTCATCAGGGTAAAGAAAGATGAACGCCGGCGCACCATCGATCTCGATGCCCTGCCCGGGCACGTCGAGCACGCCGCGAGGCACAAAGAGCCCGCGCGGTTGCTGGACGTCGAGTCCCTGGCCGCGCAACGCGTCGGTGACGTTGACAATCTGATTCCCACCTGGAGCCGCGGTTGGCACCGGGGCGATGCCTCCGCCAGGATTTCTGAGGTAAAGGATCAGCGCGAGAACGCCAAATACCACCGCGGCCAACGCAAAGATATTGCTCGCTGTATTGCTCCGGCGTGCCCCGGCAGATGTTCCTGCTGCCTCGCGATTCGCCCCATCGTGCATCCAGTGATGGTACGCGCCACCGGTGGGCCACGAACAGCCACAACTACTTTGCGCCCCTGCTCTGCTCCGGCGCCCTCCGCTGAGAGACGAAAAGTGAGATGCTCAATCGTCTCCGGGCGGCGTAACTTGACCAGCCGGCGCGGCGGTCGTGAGCGTGAGGGACGCATCCTCAGCGCTCGTCGTCCAGAGCGGGGCGTGCCCTGCGGTACGAAGCATGGCGATCAGCTCCTCTTCGCCGCGATCCGGGCCAGAGGGGAGAGGGCTGAGGGAAACGAGAATCGCGAGATCCCCAAGCGGCTCCGCGGCCCAGCCGGCATCTTGCAAAACCTGAAGCACCCGCGGGCGTTCTGCGAAATCGTCGACGCAGAGGATGACCGCTCGTCGCAACATCACCCGCCGGTAGCCACGGGCCCAGGTCGCGAGGTTCGCCGACAGCTCTTCCGGCAGCAGCTGGCGGCCCCCCCGCTCCAGGAAGCCCACGATCTGATTCCCCTCGATGCCATCGGCGAGTGCGGTCCCGATCGAGCCAGGCGTAAGGCGGTAATGGCTGCGTGGACCTAAATCGACCGGTTCGGTAAACGCGGAGAGTGCCCAGACACGTTCGGGTGACGGCGTTTGCAGCGTGATCTCGCCCGAGGCATCGACGAGTAATGGCGCAACAGCGGCGCCAGCATCATCCTCGGCGGGTGGCGTCTTCCGAGCAGCCAGCGCAGCCCCGGCCGGCGTCAGCCGGAAGGCGCGCGGCTGGCCAGGACTATCAAGGGTCTCCGAGAGACCAAACCAGACAAACGGACCGCCGAGCTCGAGCCCGATGACGTCGCTCAGTGCCGCGGCGCGCGCCTCTTCTTCACTCGCGCCAGCCCCCGCCTCACCCCCCAGCCGTGCCGTCGCGGCCATGAACGAGGGGCCGAGGAGCATCGGATACCGGGCCGCAAGTCGTACTGCGACGCTCTCCAGTGTGACCCATTTCAGTTGGACCAAGCCGATCTCGTGATCGGCCAAGGCCGTCAGGAGCCGGGCTCGCATCCCGCGCCAATCGGCTCCCCAGACATCGACCACACCCGCGGGCTCGCCCTCGACCCAACTCGGCAGCCGCAGCCAGCGATCTCGGAGCCGTATGGTCTGCGCCCCAAACGTTTGTCTACGCCACGTCCGGGCGTGCGGCCCGGGAACAATCCGCTGTGGCCGCGCGTCGTCATCGATCGCCAGGATTCCCTCCGCCAACCCGAGGGCGCGCATCAACTCGAGATACCCGACTGGCGGCCCGTCCTTATCGCGGAACCAGAGCCGCGTCGCTAATGCGCGCCGGAGCCAGCGCGGTGGGGTGTCGGCCACCTCCCACACCGGCGCCTGAGGATTGGAAATGATGCGGAGCAGGGTCAGCAGATCCCAGGCAATCGCGTCGGGGTGCCGCCACGGCGGCGCGACATGAGGTTCAAGCTCGATCTCCACGAGCGGCAGTAGAGTTGGGGCCGGCGCTTCGCCCGGGCTGCGAATCTCGGAAGGAACAAAGAGCGTTCGCATCCCGTCACCACGGTAGGCATGCCAGACGAGCAGTGCCCCTTCCAGCTCGGCCAGCGCGGCGCGCAGGCGAGCGACGGTGACCGAGTCTGATCCGCTGAGCCCCGTATCCGCCGCGACCTCCGCCAGAGGCACCGCTCCGGACGCGGCCTGCATCCTCTTCCAGACCGCGGTGGCGTCGCGACCCCGGCCGCGGACCACTCGCTCCACCCGGCTGGCGTCGTTGACGAGTCGCAGCAGCCGGGCGGCAAGATCATCCCGGCGGCGCACTCCGGGCACCGTGCGCAGCCCCCAGATTCTGGCTGCTCCCTCCAGCTCGGCGTCGTCGAGTAGTTCGATCAGGATGCGAAGCGGTGCCTGCGCCAGATTGCCGGCCGCCATCTCGTCCTGAACTCGCCGGATCTGAAGCGCGAGCTCTCGTGGCAGCAGGAGACGAGGGGCGGCGCCGATCGGCAGCGGATCGTCGTCTCCATCGCGGGCGAGAATACCGGCACGGTAGAGCCGCAACGCCGTTTCGCGGGCTTCTCCCGCCTCTACTCCGAGACGAGCCGCGAGCTCGCTCACGGTCGGCGCGCTTGCCTCATCCGACGCGTCCGCCAGCGCGACGGTCATCGCGCGCTCGGCGGGATCGAGCCCCTCCCAGACGTCACGCATGGTGCGCGGATCGGTCATGGACCGGTAGAGCGCCCCAACGACCTCGCTCTTGCTCTCGACGTGGAGCGGCACGCCCCACACATCAGCGATGCGAAGCAGCTCTGGTAAGCGCCGGGCGTGGAGTCTGCCGAGGAGATTGCGCATGGGTGGTCCGAGGCAGCGGGATTCTGGCAACAGTCAGCGGGCGGGAACGTGAGGAAGTATATCGGCCTCCACATCACATCGCCTGACGAACACGTCGGCGTTGACTCGCGACGGGCATGGTATACAGCGCCGGGTCGCTCCATGATGCTCAACGGGTCCAGGATCTCGCGACGGGCATGGTATACAGCGCCGGATCGATCCACGATGTTCAACGAGTCCAGCGGGGAAGAATCATGATCCAGGCCGCGCCAGGTGCTCGGCGGTCGCCCGACGCGATCGTCGTCGGAGGCGGCATCACCGGAACGTCGATCGCGTGGCGACTGGCCGAGGCAGGGAAACGGGTACTCCTGCTGGAGCGGCGCGGCATCTGCGCCGGCGCCTCCGGGCGCAACGCGGGCCATACCGGTGCCGGCTCGGGGATGCATGACTCCCCGGCGACTGTCCACGCCATTCATGCCATCACCTCCGCCAACCTCCGTCTGCTGAAGACCCTGCATGATGAGCTGGACAGGGACTTCGAACTCCGGCTTCCCGGGAGTATGAACGTCATCACCACTCCAGAGCAGCTGGCGCATGCCGAGCGGGCAGTGGATATCAAGCAGCAGGTCGGGAGCGATGTCGAGTTGATTGACCCCGACACGGCACGTTCCATCATGCCCGCGCTTTCTCCCGAGGTCCTGGCGGCGACCTACACCCGGGACCGCGGTCACCTCTGGCCGTTCGCGCTCGTCACCGGTATAGCTGACGCCGCGGCTCGGGAGGGCGCGGAGATCCGTGTAGGTGCTACGGTCGAGTGTCTGGCCCGGTCTGGAGACCGGGTCACGGGGGTCGTGGTCGACGGCGAGACGATCTTCGCCGGAGACGTGGTGCTGGCCACTAACGCCTGGACGCCTCGCCTCCTCCCCGATCTTCCCGATGGCGCCCTCGTTCCGGCGCGTGGCCAGATCCTGGTTACCCAGCCGCTGCCACCGCTCATCGCCTGCCCCTTCGCGACGAACTTCGACAAAGAGTACGGGCGACAGACGCCGGGTGGGCAGATTGTGTGTGGCGGCTTCCGCCGGCTCGACGTCAACGAAGGGTTACGAACCTACCGCGAAGAGGTGACCCTGCCTGTCCTGGCCGGGATCGCCCGCTGCCTGAGCGATCTCTTTCCCGTATTGCGCGGCAAGGCCCGCGTGGTACGGAGCTGGGCCGGCATCATGGGCTTCACGGCCGACGGGCTGCCGCTGATCGGCCGCTACGAGCCATCTCCGGGACTGACGATCGCCGCCGGATTCAACGGCGGGGGCTTCTCCTGGGGCGTTGTCGTTGGGAAAGTGATCGCCGGTCTTCTGAGCGGGCAAGAGCCCAGATTCGACCTTGCGCCATTCCGGCCGGCGCGCTTCCACGACAGCAACGTCGCCTGGGAAAACCCCTTCACCGCAGGCGAGAAGAACAACCCTCGCCAAGCGCGGTCGCTCGTCGACACAGTCTGACTCGCGCCTGACCGGATGGCTGCACTCGGCTCGGCACCGCTACAGCCCGGGGCTGAGTGTGTCGAGAAGGCGAGAAGGCAGGAGTCGAGGCGGCCCCGAGTAATAGGGCCGTCACGTCTCCTGCCTTATCAAGAATCGCCTCAGAACACGAGTGACGTCGCCAGGAGGCGGACATTGACATCCCTCGCTCACTTGCACCGCCCGGCTTCTTCTCGCCTACTCGACCCCTCGCCTACTCGACTGTGCTAGCTTGCTGGCCGCGCCTGCATGAGCCGGATCATTGGCTTGCGTGGCTTCGTGGCCGCGTCGCGGGCAAGCTGCACGGCGACGGCCTCGGCCAGGTTCTCGAACGCTTTGGCAGTCACCGACTCCGGGTCCACTGCCACGATCGGGCTCCCGGTGTCGCCGCCCTCGCGGATGCGCGGGTCGATCGGAACCTCACCGAGGAATGGGACCCCGTGCTCCTCGGCGGTCCGCCGCCCACCGCCCTCGCCGAAGATCGGGGTGACGGTCCCACAGCAGGGGCAGACAAAGCCGCTCATGTTCTCGATGATGCCGATGACCGGCGTCTTCACCTCCTGGAACATCTTCAGCCCTTTGACGGCATCAGCCAGGGCGACGTCCTGGGGCGTCGTCACGATGACCGCTCCCGAGAGGGGAATCTTCTGCGTCAACGTCAGCTGTACGTCGCCTGTCCCAGGCGGCAGGTCGATCACCAGATAGTCGAGATCTTCCCAGAGGACGTCGTTGAGGAACTGGGTGATCAATTGCGCTACCAGCGGACCGCGCCAGATGAGCGCCTTGTCTGGATCGAGCAAGAAGCCAATGCTCATGATCTTCACGCCGTGAGCTTCCAGCGGCACGATCTTGCCGCCGCGCACCAGCGGCTTCGCGCCCTGACCCATCATCAGTGGGATGCTGGGGCCGTAGACGTCGGCATCGAGGAGTCCGACCTTAGCTCCGGCCCTGGCTAGGGCTACAGCCAGGTTCGCCGCGACGGTGGACTTGCCGACTCCGCCCTTGCCGGAGGCGACGGCGATGGTGTTGCGCACCCCGGTGATCGGGTCGGCGTCGGCTTTGCCCGAACCGGACGGCCGGACGCGGGTGTGGAAGGTCACCTCCGCGTTCTCCACCCCCGGGATGGCCCCGGCCGCGGCTTTCAGCTCTTGCTCGATCTTGTCACGATACGGCGCGATGGGAGAGAGGAGCTCGACGATCAGATTGACACGGCCGCCGTCGATCTCGATCGCGGGAATCATCCGCAGCTCGACGAGACTGCGTCCGATGGCTGGCTCCTGCACGCCGGCGACCGCCGCCAGCACCTGCTCCTTGGTCAGCTCGTTTCCCACAGGGGGTTGGGTGATAGACACCGAGGAAATCTCGACTTTCTAGTTTCCAGAATTGAGCGGCGCACCGCGCCACCCTGGCTATATCCTGAGGAGACGATACTCCACGAACGCCTGCCGGCGTCGCCGGGGCCGTTAATTTCCCCCATTGCGCGCCAGCCCGGCCGTCTCGCACAATCGCAGGGTTGCGACCGGCACGAAACGATGTTCGAAAAGAGATAAAGGACACCATGGGGATGAGCGAGACGGATCGAGATACGGCGCCGAGCGAGCCATCGGCGGCGGTGGATGCCGAAGCGGTACAGGTCGCTCTGGACGCCGCGGATACGAGCGACGAGCCGACTGGGCCGAAGAAGATCGCGGTGGTGATGGCTCACCCTGACGACGCGGAGTTCGTCTGTGCGGGGACCATCGCCCGCTGGACCGATGAAGGGCACGAGGTCGTCTACGTCCTGCTCACGTCCGGAGACAAGGGGAGCGACGACCCAGAGATGACGCCGGAGAGGCTCGCGGCGACGCGGGAGGCTGAGCAGCGGGAGGCGGCCCGCATCCTGGGGGCGAAGGATGTCCACTTCATGCGATGCCCCGATGGTGAGCTGGAGCCGAACTTGCAGTTGCGGCGTGAGTTGGTGCGAGTCATCCGCCGGCTGAAACCGGATGTCGTCGTCTGCCAGGATCCGACCGTGCGCTGGGTGGACACTCAGTACATCAACCACCCCGACCACCGGGCCGCCGGGGAAGCGACGCTCGCCGCGGTCTTCCCGGCCGCGCGCGATCGAATGAACTTTCCGGAGTTGCTCGGCGAAGGGCTGGAGCCGCACAAGGTGCGGGAGATCTACCTCGCGGGAGCACAGACCCCGGATGTGGCGATCGACATCACCGCGTACATAGACCGCAAGCTGGAATCGCTGCGCGCCCACGTCTCGCAAATCGGGGATTGGGACCCCGAACCGATGGTCCGCGAATGGGCCAGGGAGACGGCCGGGCAGCACCCGGACACGGGCGAATACGTGGAGAGCTTCAAGTATTTCAAGCTTGACTGACCTGGGGAAGCGCTGCGCCGATTTCAAGACAGGCGATTGATGGCGAGCAAGACTTCGGAGCGGCTCCGATGGGTTGTCGACGCGCTCGAGGTTGAACCAGATGACCGCCTTTTGGAGATCGGCTGCGGGCCGGGCGTCGCGGTCTCGCTGGTCTGCGGTCGGTTAGTGCGAGGCCACATCATGGCCATCGATCGATCGCTCAAGATGGCTGACATGGCTCGGAAACGGAACGCCAAGCATGTCGCCGCCGGCAGGGCCACCGTCCTTGCGGCGGACCTCAGTGATGTCCTCCCTGGCGACCAGAAGTTCAACAAAATCTTCGCCAGTCATGTCAACGTCTTCTGGCAGAAACCTCAGGAGGCACTTGCCATAGTCAGGGAGCTGCTGACACCCACCGGCGTCTTCTATCTGCTCTTTCAGCCGCTCGACTCGTCGAACGTTCGGAACGCCATCACCCAGGCGACCGCAAACCTCGAGGCGAACGGATTCACCGTCGCTGGAGTCAAATGCGAGGTCATCAAAGGCGGTCCGATAGTCTGTCTTTCCGCTCGAGCCTCGTAACCCGGCGAGAATATGTGTCGGCTCGCTCGCGTCCTCTTGGTCAGGGGAAGTGACGAGGCTGGAAGGCGACGTGCGATAATCGTGCACTCTTGACCAGGTCTCATCGATCGCTCAGGCGATGGAACCAGCAGCAGCCGCAAATGTGAGGAGATACGGATGGCCGGCCCGAGCCCGATGCTGGAATATGCCTACTTCGAGGGCAACATCGTCCCCTTCGCCGATGCCAAGATCAGCGTCGGCACCCATGCCCTGCAGTACGGCACCGGCGCGTTCGCCGGCATCCGGGGCTACCTCGACCAGGACGGCGAGACGATCAACATCTTCCGGTTGCCGGAGCACGCGGCCCGTCTGCTCAACTCGGCCAAGCTCCTACGCGCTCAGCTGCCGTTCAGCCGGGAGAGCCTGGCCCAGACGGTGGTCGATCTGGTCGAGAAGAATGCGCCGGCTGGGGACGTCTACATCCGCCCCTTCGTCTACAAGTCCTCCGTTCAGCTCACGCCGCGGCTCAAAGGGCTGGACAACGAGCTGACCATCTACATGTTGCAACTCGGCGACTATCTCGACACCGTCTCCGGCGTGAAAGCCGCTGTCTCCTCTTGGCAGCGAGTCGCCGACAACGCCGTGCCTGGGCGCGGCAAACTCTCCGGCGCCTATATCAACTCTGCGCTCGCCAAGGACGAGGCCGAGGAGAAGGGGGCCGACGAAGCGATCCTGCTCGACCAGCACGGGCACGTCGCCGAGGGGAGCGGATGTAACCTCTTCCTGGTCCGCGACGGCTCGTTGGTCACCGCCCCCATCACCGGCGATATCCTGGAGGGGATCACCCGGCGCACGATGATGCAGTTTGCGCGCGACGAGGGGATTCCGATCGAAGAGCGAGACATCGATCGCTCCGAGCTCTACATCGTCGACGAGGCGTTTTTCTGTGGCACCGGCGTCCAGATCGCTCCAATCGCGAGCATCGACGGGCGCCCCGTCGGCGACGGCATCCCCGGCACCATCACTCTGCGCCTGCGGGAGCTGTTCTTCGACACCGTCCGCGGCCGCAACCCGAATTACGGGCACTATCTGACACGAGTACGGGCAAAAGTCGCCTCGGCAGCAGACTGACTACCTTATGCGGACTCCGGGTATAGACTGTTGGCATGAGACGCCTCCACCTCCCCCCGCACCTGTC
Source organism: uncultured Chloroflexia bacterium (assembly GCA_963751075.1). Classification (GTDB taxonomy): domain Bacteria; phylum Chloroflexota; class Chloroflexia; order Thermomicrobiales; family UBA6265; genus JACCXM01. Next base: position 143,077 of record CAVVTE010000015.1, read on the forward strand.
CCTGGATGAGCTTGAGCAACGGTACCGGCGCGCCGCCGACCCGGTCGCCCGCAGCCAGTGGCAGATCGTGTGGCTGCTGGCGGGTGACGCGACGACCGCGGCGGTGGCGCGTAGCACCGGGGACTCGGTGCACTGGATCCGTGAGGTAGCACGCCGGTACCGGGTCGCGGGTGCGGTCGGGATCGGCGACCGCCGCCACACCAACCCGGGGGCGAGACCGCTGCTGGACCCGGGGCAGCAGGCGCAGCGGCAGGCGGCCCTGGCGGGACCAGCCCCGGATGGCGGGATCGGGACCTGCCGCACGGTGGCCGCCTGGATGCGTGCGGTGCTCGGCCGACCGGTCAGTGAGCAACGCGGCGGGGAGGGGATGCGCCGGCTCGGGTTCACCCTGCAACGACCGCGCCCCCACGAGACGCGTGCCGATCCGCAGGCGCAGGCGGCGTTCAAAAAGGGGGGCTTGCCACCGCTCTCGCTGCGGTGAGGACCGCCCACCCAGCGGCGACGCTCGCGCTGTGGGTCCAGGATGAGCATCGCCTGGGCGTGTTGCCGGTCATCCGTCGGGTCTGGGCACCGACGGGTGACAGGGGCAGCGACCTCACGCCCAGGTCGAACGCCACTATGCCTGGCTCTATGTCTACGGCTTCGTGCAGCCGAGCAGCGGTCGGAGGTGGTGGTGCGTGTTGCCCACGGTCAGCACCGAGGCGATGCGCGTGGCGGTGGCTGCCTTTGCTCGCGACGAGGGGATGGACGCCACCCACCGTGCTGGGCTGGTCCTTGATCAGGCGGGGTGGCACACGAGCGCCGACCGCGTGCTGCCGGACGGCATCGATCTGGTCTTCCTCCCCGCCTCCTCTCCAGAGCGGCACCCGGCCGAGCGGCTCTGGGCCCTGGGTGACGAACCCATCGCCACCCGCGCTTTCGCTGACCGGGATGCCCTGGAAGTGGGGTGCTGGTGGAGCGCTGCCGGAGCCTCGAGGCCGATCCCGCCCGCCTCCAAGCCCACACCCGATTCCATTGGTGGCCCCAAGAGCCACGCCCAACGAGCACATCGTGATTACCCGGTGTCCGTATAAGCCGTGTCTGTAATACTTTTTTGGCAGGTTCACGCCGCGCTGCGGCATGTTTGCACTCAGGATTGGCAACCGCCGGAACCGCGCGACGTCTCGGGGTCTGCTTACGCCTCTGAGGGATCGGCTACCTCGAAGAACGCTTTGAGCTCATACATTCTTCCAAGCAAGAACGCGAACAGTTGAAGATTCTGATTGGCGCGAGCCCGCGGTATCTGCTTTCCCGTTGGATGGCCAGCTTCGTTCCGATAGATCCGAAGCATGTTCAGCGTCGCATCCAGGGTTACGTCGATGTCCTCTTTGAGGTGCTCAGGTGGCTCGCCTCGCTTCGGTTCGAGTCTGTTTCGAAACTCTACGAACTTCTGCCAGTAGGAGGCACCGCGACTTGTCAATTTGCCGCGAAACTTGGTGCGGCTTTCTTCGGGAAGCCAGGACGCAAACGCTTCACCCAACTCTAAGAAAGCAGCCTCTGTGGCAATCCCAAGCATCACCGTGCTGGCGAGATAACAGCGACTCAGATAGGCCCGAACTGATTCAGTCGCATAGTCCATGACGATCTCGCTTACGGCTGGAACATCGTTGCGTAGGCGCTTCAAATATCTATCCGGGCTGTCCGGGTTGATGATCTCATCTCTAGCAACGGCATCGCCAAGCTCCGTTAGCCAGAACATCCACTGATTGGGTCTCTCAGCGTTTCGGTAGTAGTTGAGATACAGCAGCCCCTGCCCGAGCAGTGACCAAAGCGCTTCCATGATCTGACTTTCCGAAGGAGCCTGGAGGTCTGGAAATTCCTGGGCAATCCGTGCCGTTAGTGTGTCGTAGCCGTCTAACTGCCGTGGAGGGCTTGAGTCATGAGCGAATACGCGCATGATGGCCGCCTGAATCTGCACCGAAGTGGGTCGCTCATCGTCGGTCACGTCTCTCACCCCCCGCATCCGGCCAGCGTTCACTTGTAGTTTCGCTTACGCCTCTCACCATTCCTGCGCGCGTATGGAAAGTTGCAGACGCGAGACCGGGGCAGTCGTTTTCAGATACTGGCGATGGGAGAGGCGAGCTTGGAACGGAACCAATTGGTCCCAACTGCGTGACGACTTCAGCAGCGCCCATAAGGCGATTAGCATGTAGCTTACTGAATCCCCACCACTCGGCGAATGTACCCAAGGAGGATCAACAATGCTTCGTTTCGCGTTTGCCGCGTCCCTGATTGCCGCGACAGTCGTGTCCGCCACGCCAGCATTGGGCCAGCAGGATTAGCGGATTACATAGCGGCGCGTGCGGCGAGGATGCCAGAGCGGCTCGCCGGGGTGGCTGGAGGCGAGGCGCAGGTGAACGCGGATCCCTCCTGAATCGCCGTACCCAATTCGTGAAGGCATCTGGGGCACCGTCACCGCAGGGGGGAAGAGCGGGCAGGGTGTGAGGAGGCAGTACGGGAGCAGCAGCAGGAGCTGAGGAGGAAGCGATGAGGAGAGCGATGCGAACAGCGAGTAGATGAAGTGTGCGCGATGGTGTAAGGCGTAGAGGGTGGCGTGTGAGTGGTGAAAAAGCGGGTGTGATGCGGCAGCCGGCGATGATGACCGCGAGTTGTGCGGAGGAGACGACTTGACACGGTCCGGCCGCGCGCAGCTTCGCCGCCATCGCTCCTACGATGCCGTAGCGCCATAGCGAGTCTGCTCCGCGGGCGGCACCAGCCGGCATGCGGCACCCGATGGTGTAGGGGTGCGCAGTAGGCGTAGACCAGGGGCGAAGCGGCCAGCGCGCAGTCGATGGCACGGCACGCGCCGTACCGCGCCAGCGGCGCGGATGGCAGCGCCGGACAGCGTGGGCGTGCGGGCGGAGGACAGCGGTGATGATCTGACCGTCCGCGTCGAAGACCATAGGGGGTGATACATGTGCTGCGGGTAGTAGCCGTGGTAGACGCGAGATCCTGTGCGCCGTGGACCGATCGTGGTGTATCAGACCGACACGAGCGGTTCGGCACCTCGTGCACCCGCTCACGCAGATCGACTTGCCCCAACCCTCGGCCAAACGGTAACTATACCGCGCTGAGCAGGCATTCTCGAACCGGGAGAGCGTCGACTGGCTGCCCAGGTCGGGATCGCTCTCCGGCAAGCGGCCGCAGAGCATCTTCCGCAGCGGTCGCGGCGCAGCAATGGCCTCGTGGTCAGTAGCCGGCCGCAATCTGATAGAGCGGGCGCAGCACCCCAGCGCGAGTGACGGCCTCGGCGTCGGCGAGGATCGGGCAGGACCGCGGCCAACGCGGCGTGAGCCGAGCGCCGCATCGGCTCGGCGATCCAGGTCCAGCCGCATCACTGGTCAGCGTCCCCGAGGAAATCGACCGCCAGCGGCAGCGTGCGGGTGGGGCAAAGGCGAGCGACGTGAGGCAGACTGGTTCATGCGGGGCACCTCCTGGGGTAGAAGTCAGCACCTCTACCGATATCAGACGGGTGCCTCGCTGTCACTGATGAATAACCGGCTAGAGCAGCCGAGCGCGCCTGGCGGTCTCGGCAACACCCGCTCCGATCTCGATCTCGTCTACGGAGCCGTCGATCGCACAAACGTGACCGACTCTGGCGACTATGCGGTTGACGCTGTGAGTTACGCGGACGAGTGGGTCTTCTATCTCCTGGAAGACGATGCTGCGCCATCGCCGGATGATCGCGTCTTCATCATCAATCGCTACGCCGACGCTTTTGACAGCTGGACCTATCCCGAAGCGATCGAGGTCGCCAATCAGCTTCTCCCCGCCGACGTAGTTCCCACGAGTGATCTAGCGCCATACGAACTGAATGAAGCCGTCTTCACGCCGGGGACCGTGCTTGAATACCGACAGACGTTTTACAGCGAATCGATGGCTCGCCTTTTTCCCGATCCGGAGCCTTATCGGGAAGGCGAACCCGGCACCGTGTGGCTCCTCCTCACCCTCGATCATGGATCCGTTGATCCGAGCAACAATTTCGTCGGCGTGAGCCTCCGGATCGAGCAGCCGCCAGGTAGCTGAAGGGCTAGAGACGTGTCGTGGCGGGGCCTGGGCAAATGCCCGACGATCAACAAGGCACCCCATCGCCACAGGCCCAAATAACGCGTCTGAAGTGTCAACTTATGGTCCGTACCGGGGACGTTGTCTCACGCGGCGGGGCGCCCCTAAGGCTCCTCGAGGTCACGGACGAGGCAGAACTCATTGCCGAACGGATCGGCGACCACGGCCCACTCCAGCTCCGGGTCGTGCTCTGGGAAGACGCCCGGCGATCGGACGACGCTGCCACCGAGCGCGATTACCTCCGCCACCGCGCCAGGGACATCGTCGACCCCGATGTCGAGGTGGGCCCTGTTCTTGAGAGCGGTCTTGCGCTCGGGCACGAGCTGCAGCAGCACGGAGCCCGTCGCGATCGCGCCCAGGCCGGAGAACTGGCCCTGCGCGGTGCTGGAAACGCCGGAGAACGCCACCGGCAGCCCCGTCACGGCGGACCAGAACTGCTCCCCGACCGCCAGGTCGTTGACATCCACCACGAACCGGCGCAACCGCCCGACCGCCATCCCGTTCCCTCCCTTCTCTTAAGGCGCGGACACCTCGCTCTGCCAAGGCTGAGTGCAGATTCGCACATTTCTTCCACCGTCGAAAGTGAAGCGGCGCGAGGGCCGAAACGCCGGCGACGTTTGCGAGGCGTGCGGGCCATAGGACGGAGTTCGTTGCACCCTGGAATATAATTCGCCTCGCTTTCGGGATGTGGCGTGTGGCCGAAAGGCCACGCTCTTCGGGATAAATTACCATTATCCGCATTTGAAACGGTGTGTCACTACGCGAGGTTGATGTGAGCGATGAGACTAGGCGGAAGATGGAAGAGCGGAGAAAAGCGATCCTCGCTGAGGTTGATGCCCTCGGGACCATCGACGACGAGACCTTAGCTGCTGTTCAGGATCTGAAAGCTGAAGAAGCGCAACTCCAGCAAAGACTGCTGGATCGTGAGATCACGGAAGATGAGTATTTCACTCTGTGGTCGGCCCTCAGGAAGCGAACGTCCCGCGATGTCCAAATCGCAAGTCTGAAGATCACGAAAACGATCACCGAGGCACTCAGAAAAGATTCAAGCATGCCCGAGGCTTAGCGCGGTTAATGAGGCAGTTGCTGCCGGGCATCGGCTTGAATCGCCACATCAGGCTGCCAGTTACGGCCTAGCTCGAACGGGTCGATGTCGATTTGAATCAACCTCGCGCCCTCCGGGTACGGCAAGAACCCGCCCTGGAACTCCTCCATGCGCGATCCGACCATGATGAGCAGATCCGCCGCCTCGTAGACCTGCCGGGGAAAGGTCGTGCGATAGAGCCCGGTCAAGCCGCAGAAGAGCGGGTGCGTCTCACTTACTGATCCCCGGCCTGCCGGTGTTGTCTGGATTGGGATGCCGAACCGCTCAATCAGGTCGCCGACGGCGGCACCGGCTTTGGACAGGATCGTGCCACCACCGGTGATGAGCAGCGGCCGCTTCGCTGCGGTGATGAGGTCGACGGCGGCCGAAAGCGCGTTCGGGTCGGCGGCCGGTCGCGGCACCGGAATGGAGCGGGAATAGGCCGGAATTTCCCAGACCCCCAGGCCGATATCGCCGGGAAGCTCGACGTAGACCGGGCCGGGCTGGCCGCTTGTGGCGATCTGGATGGCGCGGCGCATCACCCAGGGAATGTTCTCCGGCAGCTCGACGGTTATGGCCCACCTGGTGATCGAGGAGAGCATGGCGATGTGGTCGGTCTCCTGGAACGACCCTTTGCCATAAGTCTGCCGGGGTGAGCGCACACCGAGCACCAGCATCGGGGTACAACCCGACTAAGCCTCGAGAATCCCCGGGACGAGGTTCGCGATGCCCGGCCCCGAGCAACCGAAGCAGGCCGCGATCTGGTTCGTCACCCGGGCATAGGCCATCGCCATGAAGGCGCCCGACGTTTCAAAGCGGACTCCAATCGGGCACGGCCCACCATCCGGCTCGGCGGCGACGAGGGCGTCGTAGAGATGTCGTGGGTCCCCGGGGAGACCGAAGACATACGGCACCCCTTCGCTTTCAGAGGGGAGACGACGGCCTCCCAGCCGGTCATTGCAGGCATGGTGACTCCTCTGGCTCCCGTCAGGGAGCCCTCAAGTGGCGTCAGGAATTTGATCGTCGGCAGACTACGGGGGAACCTGAGGAACGTCAACGCCGAGCGCACCTCTTCCCGGCGCCACCCGCTTCGCGGCTACCCGGCCCGACGTCTGGAGAGAAGGGAACCCGGGCACCCCAAAACCCTCTCCCAGTAGTACTGAGAGAGGGTTTTGGGGTGAGGGTTCTTGGGGAGAGGGGCTAAGCTCCACCCGCGGGGCGAACCAGAGGCGCATCCGGCAGCAACGGCGTGGTCGACTCCAGCTCCCCGCTGCGGCGCATGAGGAGGCAGAGACCAGCCGCGAGTAGACAGAGCAGTCCGCTTCCGATGAAGGCCAGCTCGTAGCCGCCAGTCACCGTGCGGATCACTCCGGCCGCGGACGCGACGGTCGCGGCCCCGAGCTGATGCGCGGTAAAGACCCAGCCATAGACGATCGGACCCGATGCCCGTCCGAAGGTCTGCGAGGCGATGGCGATCGTGGGCGGCACCGTGGCGACCCAGTCGAGCCCGTAAAAGACGATGAACAGGATCAAGCCAAAACTCGGGGACCCAAAGGCCAGCGGAAGATACAGGAGAGAAAGCCCCCGCAAGCCGTAGTAGGCGAACAGGAGTTTGCGCGAATCGACGCGGTCAGTCAGCACCCCGGAGATAGTGGTGCCGAGCACGTCGAAGATCCCGATCACGGCTAGCAGGCTCGCCGCGGTCACCGTGGCCATGCCATGATCGACGCTCGCCGGAATCAGGTGTGTCCCGATGAGACCGTTCGTGGAGGCGCCACAGATGAAGAACGTCGCCGCCAACAGCCAGAAGTTGCGATTGCCACTGGCCATCGTCAGCCCACGAAACGCCGTGGTAATCGGGTTGCCGCGCGGAAGTGCTGGTGGATCGTCTTCGGTCGCACCGTAGGCTCTCGTCCCGATATCCTCCGGCCGGTCTTGCAGCAAGAGGAGGACCAGTGGCACGACGGCAAGCGTGGCGATGGCGACGGTCCATGAGACGTACCGCCAACCACGCTCCTGCGCCAGCCAGCCCAGAAACGGAAGAAAGATGAGCTGCCCGGTCGCGGAAGCGGCAGTGAGCAGACCGACGACCAATCCCCTCCGCTGCACGAACCAGCGATTGGCGACCGTGGCAGCAAAAACAGTTGCCATTGTCCCAGCGCCGAGACCAACGACGATGCCCCACAGCAGATAGAGCTGCCAGGGTGTGGTCATCAGGGCCGTCAGCGCGGCGCCGGTCGCGATCAGCACGAGTGCGCCGGCGACCACCGGCCGGATGCCCCAGCGGTCCATCATCGCGGCGGCGAAGGGTCCGACGAACCCGAACAGGATGAGGTTGATCGACACTGCGAGGGAGACCGTAGCCCGCGACCACCCGAATTCTCCCTCCAGCGGCACCATCAGCACGCTCGGTGTGGAGCGGGTGCCGGAGGCCGCGAGCAGGGTGATGAACGTCACGGCGAAGACGATCCAGGCGTAATGGACGCCAAGCCGGCGAGAGACGACGTTGCGCTTCATGTGCTTCAGACTCCAGTAGGCACGGTTTCCAGGTTCTCTCGCACACTGGCAGATCGAACGGATGGGTCGAGCTCGAGGTGGCAGAGAAAGCGGTCGATGCGCCGCAGGGCCTCCTCGATCTGATCGAGACTGGTGGCGTAGGCGCAGCGCACATGGCCCGCACCACCGGGACCAAAGGCATCACCGGGAACGACCGCAACTCTCGCCTCATGGAGCAGCCGCGTTGCAAAATCGTTCGCGGAGAGGCGTGTCGATGCCACCGAGGGGAAGGCGTAAAAGGCGCCGGCGGGAAGATGACAGGTCAACCCCAACCGGTTCAATCCGGAAACGATCGCCTGCCGGCGCAACGCGTAGTCGTCGACGGTCGCCTGCACCTCGCGCTCGGGTACTCGCAGGGCCTCGATCGCCGCCTCCTGCGCCTGGCGAGATGCGCAGAGCGCGGTGTACTGATGAATGCGAGTCATGGCCGCGATCAAGGGTTTCGGACCTGTCGCGTAGCCAACCCGCCAGCCGGTCATCCCGTAGGTCTTGGAAAAACCGTTGAGCAATAGGGTGCGCCCCAGCATCCCGGGTAGCGTCGCGAAGGGAACGTGGGGCGCATCGTAGGAGAGCCGGTCGTAGATTTCGTCGCTGACGACGACAAGATCGTGGCGACGGACGACCTCCGCAATGGCATCGAGCGCCGCGCGATCCGGCACGGCCCCGGTCGGATTTCCCGGGTAGTTGAGCAGCAGCACACGCGTGCGCGAGGTTAGGCGGCGTTCCAGCTCATCGGCACGAGGGATGAACCCGTTCGCCGCCGGAGCCGGTACCCAGACCGGAACACCCCCCGCCAGCGAGACGCAGGGCGGATACGCGACATACGCGGGATCGGGAATCAACACTTCGTCGCCGGGATCGAGCAGTGCGCGCAACGCCAGGTCGAGCCCCTCACTGACCCCAACGGTAATCAGGATCTCGTGCTCCGGGTCGTACTCCAGACGATAACGGCGGGCAAGCGAGGTGGCCACCGCAGACCGTAGCTCGCGTAGTCCGCTGTTTGCGGTGTACGTCGTGCGGCCCCGCTCCAGACCAAAGATCGCCGCCTCGCGCACACGCCAGGCCGTCCCGAAATCGGGTTCGCCGACCCCGAGCGAGATGACGTCCTCCATTTGGGAGACGACGTCGAAGAACTGGCGAATTCCTGAGGGGGGGACCGCCATGACCGCGCGCGAGAGCCTCACCGTTGCCACCTCGGTCATGGCGCCACCGCCAGGCGGCCGTCGGCCGGAGCGTCCTCGACGAGGATGTCGCCATCCTCCTTGTAAGCCTTGAGCAGGAAGTGGGTGTTCGTTGCGGTGACGTGATCGATGGGCGCCAGTTTCTCGGAGACGAACTGGGCGATCTCGCGCATGGTCGGCGCCTCGACGATGATGCGCAGGTCGTGCCCTCCGGAGACCAGGTGCACCGAGCGCACCTCGGGATGACGGTAGATGCGCGCGGCAACTTGATCGAAGCCGACCTCTCGTTGCGGGGAGACGCTGACATCGATGAAGGCGACGACACGCTCGGCACCCAGCCGATCCCAGTCGACGACGGTCTTGTAGCCCCGGATCACTCGCTGGCGTTCGAGTTGGCTAATCAAGTGAGCGACCTGATCCTCGGCAATGCCGGTCAGCGTGGCAATGCGGGCCGGGTCGCGGCGAGCGTCGGCGATGAGCGCGGTGAGCACGCGGCGCACTGCTGGATCACGGCTGTCCAGACGCCCCTCGTGCTCCTCTCCATTTAAATTGAACTCAGCCAAGCGGTGTCCCCTTCCCCGGGTGTGTGCAACCATGAGCGGCACGCAAGAGTGTACGCTGGTCACGCCGGCACTCGTCGCCTGCCCCCAGTCATTGAACTTCCGAGCATGAGCCAGCGTTACATTGCTCTGCTCGCTCCGGCTCGCTTCTGGTTGAAAGACATTGACGAACCCGACGGATGGCGCACCTCATTCCCCGGGCACCGGCTGTGCGCCGGGCCTAGCGGGGGCGGCCTACTGGCGGCCGAACTTTATGCAAAGTTGCGAGCGTACCGAACTTCCGAACTTCCCGAAGGCGGCAACGGTGGCAAAGATGGCGACCGTGAGGAGACGGAACACGCAGCGGCGCAGTGAGGTTGCGGAGGCACCTAGACCGACCCAACAGGCCACCGCCCGAACAGGGGGCGCCAGCCCGGGGTGCCGGGGAGCCGGGGTATCACGCAGCCAGCGGCGACTTCAGCGCGCATCATCCGCAGGTCGGAGCGGACGATGAAGCTCGGAGCCCGGCAACGACCGCGGCGCTCCGACGAGATCCCTCATTCCTCAGGAGGATACATTCGATGTGTCAGGCACAGGACCTGAGACAGTCAACGTGCTACGGCACCAAGAATGGAAGGCGAAGGATCTCGTTCGCCGTGAGCACATGGGAGTCAATACGAAATCCTTCGAGCAATCAGCAATCGATTGTTCTCATCCTTGCCGACTTGCCATTACCAGTACCGCATCGCGGCGAGGAACAGCTCGCGCAGATCGGAGGCTGAGGCAGGGCGCGGGGAGAGCTTAGTTACTCGGTGCTGTGGGAGCGTGCCGGCAACGAGCGCATCCACGTCATCGGGTCCGAGACCAACGCCGGAGAGTCCGTTCGGCATACCGACGCGGCGCATGATCCTCTCGATCTGGCCTGCCAGGATCTCTCCTGCGTCTTCCGGAGCAGCGCCACCGGTTTCTGCGCCGAGCAGCCGGGCGGCTTCAAGATGGCGTTCCGGGTTGGCCCGGGCCGTCCAGCGGAAGACCGCGGGAGCGTTGAGAATGACAGACATCCCGTGCGGAACAATCGGATGGTCGTCTGGATAACCCGGCGGGACATAGTCGCGCACCATTCCCGAGACGGGGTAGCTCATGCCATGTGGCAAATGCACCCCCGCATTGCCAAACCCGATCCCGGCGTAGGCGGCAGCAAGGAGCATCTCCCCGCGCGCCTCATCATCAGTGGAATCCTCCACGACGCGAGCGATGTTGCGTGCCATCACCTCCATCGCTTTCCCCGCCCAGATGTCGGAGATCGGGTTTGCTCCCTGGTAGGCGGGCCGCTGCCCCGGATGATCCGGGGCAGGTCGAGCGTGATATGGCAGAGCGGTAAACGACTCGACCGCGTGAGAGAGAACGTCCAGCGCCGAGCAGGCCGCCACCATCGGCGGCATCGTGCGGGTGTTGTCGGGGTCGACGATTCCCAAGGCAGGGCGCAATGCGCGGTGCGCGATTCCCGTTTTGGCGTGCAGCGTCTCGTAATCAAAAATCGCGACCCCGGTCGTCTCGGAACCAGTCCCCGCCGTTGTCGGGATGGCGACGAGGGGTTTGAGCGGCCCTGGCACCGGGTTCCCTTGGCCAACGGGAGGGTTCACGTACGTCAGCAGCGGGGCCGGGTAGGTCGCGTAGAGGTTCGCCGCTTTGGCAGTGTCCATCACGCTACCGCCTCCGACGGCAACGTAGCCATCGACTCTTCCGTCCGTAGCGAAGGCGGCCGCGGCCATGAAGGATTCGTCGGTCGGTTCAACGCGGACCTGGTCGTAGAGAACGGTATCGATCCCCTCGCCTCGCAGCGCGGCAAGGGTCGTTGCCACCGTCTCACCGACGGCCAAACGGGGATCAGTGACGACCATGACCCTCCGCCCGCCGAGGCGAGCCATATCCGCGCCGACCTCGCGAGTCGCGCCCGGTCCGAACTTGATCGACGACGTGTCCATGGTGAAGCGTGTTTCGTGGTTCGGTTGTGGCTCAACCATGGATCCTCCTCGCGGATGCCGCTGCCTTCCGGACGACGCTGGCTACCGTACCAGTCATTTCGGTGGCACTTCACTTCTCGTTCGAGAAACCACGTCGTTCGGTCAGTGCCTGCCGAGGATCGAGTGTATATCTCGTTCCCCCTACGGTGGGGTGTAGCGAAAACGGCAAGCTGACAGAGCACCGCGCTCCCGACAACTCGACCGTCAAATAGAGAACGGCCCCGGCTGCTCGCCGGGGCCGTTCTGAGCCTATGTCAAGCGTCACGAAATACGAGGGCTTCGTGTCAGCCGCCCGGTGCCTCGGTAGTGCCGGTGGTGCCGTCGTTTTTGCGCGGACGATCCCCCCGGACCTTCTCACCGCTCTCCGTGGCCCCAACGCCGTCCGCTGCCGCCGTGCCGGTGGAACCGCCCGCCGGCGCCGCGCCAGTTCCCGGCTCGGTCGAGATCGCCGACGTTTCACCAGTCGACGTAGTTTCGCCAGCCGACGCAGTTTCGCCAGTCGACGTATCACCGGGGGCCGTCTCGCCCGACGCTCCTGCGCCACCGGTGTTGACGTCGTCCGGCACGGTCGAAACCGGTTCCGCGGGTGGCGGCGGCAACAGGGTGAGCGGAATGTCAAGACTGTTCAAGATGTCAAGTTCGTATTGGTTGACCACTTCGAGGACGCCGAGCGCCTCCAGCACCTCGGCATTTTCAGGGAGCTCGGCCTCACCCGAATCAGTGCTCTCTGTGGAGCCTGCGACGTCAGTGACACCTTCGCCCGCACTGCCGGCTGAGGCGTTTCCACCATTGCCATCATCGTCGCGTCCGGCGTTACCGGTGGACGTGTTGCCGGAGCCGGCCCCAGACCCCGACGCTCCGTCTTCTCCCGCGCGCGCCTGCTCCAGCTCTTGCGTCGGCGCCTGCTGGGCGAAGGTCGATCCCGCGGGCAGTGCCGCCGTGATGATCGCCAGAGACGCGGTCAGCGCGGCGACGCGCGCCCATGAGTTCCTGTTCAACATGACGACAGAAGTCCTTCCCTCACTCTGCCAGGACGCGCGGGCGGCCATCCCGTGCGGCCCGCCCTGACAACCGTGTGAACGTACCCTCCGGCACTCCCCTGCGTCAACGTATGGATCCGGTCATGCGTTTCGGCTCGTCCCTGATGAGGCAAGTTTTGCGATCCCATCCAGCCTTCCAGTCTCTCCGCGTGACTTGTGACTGGTTGGCATGAAAACTGCGGGCAGGCAACTGCCCTGGGTGGGCGCGCGTGCAGCTATTGCGAAGGAGGGATCCATGAAGTTTCGACGGATTGTGGCCACCGCTGGCGGAGCGGCGGCTCTGGCTGGCATGGTGGTGTTGAGCGGACCTGCCGCATGGGCTCAAGACGCTACCCCTGAGGCGACCGCTGTGAACGCTCCGCGCCCGGCGCATATTCATACCGGGAACTGCAACGAGATTGGAGAGGTTGTTGCGCCGCTCACTGAGCTCACCGGCGCCGCCGGTGTGGATCGACTCGGCCAGGCACGCCGGGCAATTCCCGCGGAGAGCTCGTTTACCTCGGTGCCCTTGACCCTTGGCGATATTCTCGGCGCCGACCATGCCATCAACGTTCACCTCTCTGCTGAGGAGATTGATACGTACATCGCCTGCGGGGAGATTGGCGGCTCCCTGTCGCCCGACGGCAGCTTGATCATCGGTCTCCGGGAGTTGAATGATTCCGGCTTCACCGGAATCGCCTTCCTGGCGCCTGGGGCAGACGGCGCCTCCACCGACGTCTCGACCTTTATCGCTCCTACCCAAGACGAGGGCCGTGGCGGTGGGGCTGAAGAGACGGCCGCGACTGAGGAAACGCCCGAGACGGCAGAGACACCCGCGACTGATACAACGATTTCCACCGCGGACGCGACTCCAGGCGCGGACGAAGACGAAGACGAGGGCGACATTACGATCGGCACGCCCGAAGCCAATCAATAACCGCGAGGGGAAGCCCGTCGATCTGAACTCGTCGACTGAGTTCGCTGGGGAGGGCCGGGTGCGTCGATACGCACCCGGCCCTCCTGCATGCAGAGCTCCTTTCTTGGCGCAGGCGCGTCTCAACAGCCATATCCGGGGTCGCGCAAGGTCGTTGACAATGCGACACTAACTAAACCCCGAGCGGGAGTTCGCTCCCCGCGCAGAGACAAGGAGGTTCCCGTGACCATCCGCCGGTTTGCACTCGTTACCGGGAGTGCGCTTGCGCTCCTTGCGATGGTTGTCTCGCCGATCCCCAGTGCCTTTGCTCAGGATGCAACCCCAGTCGCGCAAGTGGCGCCTCCCAGCCGGCCGGCTCACATACACTCCGGCAATTGCGTGGAGTTGGGCGATGTGATTGTGCCACTGACCGACCTCGCTCCGGCCATCGGCGAGAGTGTTGGGCAGGCTGACGCGGCCGCCGAGGCGGAATTCTCATTCACAAGCGTCCCGATGACCCTCGACACCATCCTGGGCGCCGACCACGCCATCAACGTCCACCTTTCGGCTGAGCAGATCGAAACCTACATCGCCTGTGGCGAACTAGGTGGATTTATCGACGCCGGCGGATCACTCATCGTTGGTTTGCGAGAAGAATCTACCTCCGGTTACACCGGCATTGCGTTCCTGACGCCCGGAGCAGACGGCGCTTCGACCGATGTATCGGTCTTCATCGCCCCTGTGTTCGGCGCGGCTGGATAGCACGATTCTCCGTACCGGGTGTTGAGATTTTTGGTCGCATCCTCTCCATCTGCACCTGCTGGGAGTAGTGTCTATCTGACGCCTGCTGGACCCTTTGACTACCTGCGGCGCTTCGCGAAACAGTTCTGAAATAGCAAGGGAAGACATGTCATTTCCCCGGCCAGGCACATGGCGGCCATGGCGATCGAAAGTGGTCTGGGCGCTTCTCATCGCAGCTATTGCGTTCGTCCGGACCGGCGATGCAGCATCACGCGGACAGAACGCTCCAATATTGAACGGCATACGGGCGTTCAATCGGCGCTGGGTGAATCCGTTTGTGCTGCGCTTTGCCGGCGATCGTCCTTGGCCCGTCGCGCGGCTCGAGCACCGGGGGCGGCGCAGCCAAGAGCTCCGTGCAACTCCCATCTTGCCAGCTCCGGTGAGCGAAGGTTTCCTCATTCCGATGCCCTACGGCGAGGACGTTGATTGGGCGAAAAATCTGCTCCAATCAGGCGAAGGTGTTCTCCAATATCAGGGCGTGCGTTACCAAATCGGCCTCCCCCGCACCCTCACCTGGGCCACGGCAAGGCTTGAGCTACCCAGATTCACCCGAGTCTTTGCCGGACCACTTGGGGTTCGAACTTTCATGCGTGTTGACATCCTTCCCACCCTGTCGGTCCAAGTGCCTCCTCCGGCCTGACGCGTCTCCCTGGCCCCAAACCTGCTTGGCGTAATTTAGGATGCAGATGCGTCGCCAGGCGGTGCCAGCATCGTCATTGCCACCCGCCGCGGCGTTCCTCGGAGGGTCGGATGCCTGTTCCATTCCGCAATCGCACAGACGCAGGTCAACAGCTCGCTTCTCACCTGGCTGCCTATCGCAATCGTCAAGATCTCCTCGTGCTCGGGCTTCCTCGTGGCGGCATCCCCGTCGCGGCTGAGGTCGCCGCGGCGCTCAACGCGCCCCTTGACGCCTTGCTGGTCCGCAAGCTTGGCGTCCCCGGACACGAAGAACTGGCCATGGGCGCGGTTGCTTCCGGTGGTCTGCGTGTCCTGAACGAGGACACGGTTCGCGATCTTCGTATACCGATAGACGTCATCGATGCGGTCGAGGCGGTTGAGCGACGCGAGCTCGCCCGCCGCGAGCGCCTGTACCGGGGGTCGCAGGCTCCTCCCGACGTGGCAGGGAAAACGGTCATCCTCGTCGACGATGGCCTGGCAACCGGGTCGACGCTACGTGCTGCCGCCCTAGCCCTGCGCGAAGGCAACCCAGCTCGATTGATCGGCGCCGTGCCGGTCGCATCTCGCGTTGTCTGCGAGGCGATGCGCGACGTGGTCGACGAGATGGTCTGCGCGGAGACTCCCGAACCGTTCTACGCCGTCGGCCTCTGGTACGACGACTTCGGGCAAACTCCCGACGAAGAGGTACGTGAGCACCTCGCTCGTGCCGAACAGCGGATGGCATCCGCCCCTCGCGAACAGTCCGCCGCACCGGCGACAGGCGGCCCGGCGCCATCCACCCCAGCGGAAACCATTGCCCGGGCCGCGCTGCCGCTACGTGGCGAACAGACCGACACCGGACCGCTCCTGGAACGGCTCGGGAACGCGGAGATCGTCCTGCTCGGCGAAGCATCACACGGTACCCACGAGTTCTACGCTGAGCGCGCCAGCATTACGCGGCGTCTCATCGAGGAACGAGGATTCAACGCCGTCGCCGTCGAAGCGGACTGGCCCGACGCGTATCGCGTCAACTGTTTCGTCCGCGGCGAAAGTGATGATCCCGATGTAGAAACCGCGCTCAGCGACTTCGAGCGGTTCCCGCGGTGGATGTGGCGCAACGAGGATGTCGTTGCATTCGTACGGTGGTTGCGGGAATACAACGACTCTTTGCCTCCCGGCACAGCGAAGACCGGTTTCTACGGCATCGATCTCTATTCACTCTCCCGGTCGATCGAGGCAGTCATTGCCTACCTCGACAAGGTCGATCCCGAGGGGGCGGCACGCGCTCGAGCCCGCTACGCGTGCTTTGACGATTTTGGGGACAACCCCCAAATCTATGGACAGATGGTTTCCCTCGGCCTCGCCGAAGACTGCGAGAACGAAGTTGTCGGCCAACTCCTCGAGCTGCAACAACGCGCGGCCCAACGTACCGGGCGAGACGGCCGCGGCGGCGAGGATGAACTCTTTTTTGTCGAGCAGAACGCTCGCGTCGCGCAGAATGCCGCCGCGTACTATCGCTCCATGTTCCGCGGCCGCGTCTCATCGTGGAATCTGCGCGATACCCACATGGCGGATACAATCGATTCGCTCATCCACCACTTGCGTCAGCACGATGGCCATGCCCGTATAGCTGTCTGGGCCCACAACTCCCATCTCGGAGACGCGCGCGCCACCGAGATGGGTGTCATCGGCGAGTTGAATGTCGGGCAACTCATGCGGGAGCGGCACCCTGAGGAGACCTACAATATCGGCTTCACAACCTATGAAGGGACGGTGGCGGCCGCCAGCGAGTGGGACGAGCCGGCACGCCGACGCCGGGTTCTGCCCGCCCTCTCCGGATCGTACGAAGATCTGCTTCATCAGGCATCGGGCATCGCGGAGTCAGATCTCATGCTCGATCTCCGGAACGGAGGTGGGATCAACGAAGCACTCGTGGAACCGCGGTTGGAGCGGGCTATCGGCGTGGTCTACAAGCCCGAGACCGAGCGGTTCAGCCACTACTTCCACGCGATCTTGCCCAGGCAGTTCGACACCGTCATTCATCTCGACCGAACATCCGCCGTTCAACCACTTGACCCGCACGCGGGCTTCGAATTGCCAGACGAAGTGCCAGAGACCTGGCCATTTGGCGTCTAACGAGGGTGTCGGCATGAGAGGAGGGTGACTCCTCGTATCTGAATGCTCGTCCTCGGCCCGGCAGCAAGTCATATCAAGTCATGTTTCGAGGGGCTCGATGCGCTTGACCAAGCGTCAGGCCTCGTGCGGAATCGGTTACTGTGGCACCTTTCGCTCGAGGCGGTCGCAGGCGCGCCGCGCACCAGGCAGGAGCAGGCTGCATGACCGTGGTACTCGCCCCCGTGGATGGGTCGGCTCGTGCCCTTCGCGCCGTGCCCTGGGCGGCAAAGCTCGCCGGAGCTGAAGGCACTGTCGTTCTGCTGCGCGTGGTGCCAGCTCAGCCGGACTACGCCGAATCGCTGTTTGGGCTAGTAGGCGCCCAGGACGCCATCCAGGGTATTCAGGACGCCTGGTCGCAGACCGCTATGGCAGACATGGATGAGGCCACGGAGGTGATCACCGGGTCCGGCGTCGCGGTGGAGAAGATGGTCACCGCGGGGGAGCCGGAAGACGAGATCGTGGCCGCCGCGGAGCAGCGCGGGGTGGACATGATCGCCATGGCCAGTCACGGGCGGGGCGCAATTGGCCGGGCGATCTTCGGCAGTGTTGCCGACCGCGTTGCCCGTAGCGCCACGGTTCCGGTGTTGATTTTGCGCACCCCCGACGAGGCCGCGGACAGCGAAACTACCGTTTCGCGCATCGTCGTCCCGCTCGACGGTTCGGAGATTGCCAGACGCGCGCTCCCGGTCGCCACGGAACTCGCCAGACAATGGGCGGCGCCCGTTCACATCGTACGCGCGATCGATCCTGTGACCTCGCTGCCCATGTCGCCGGGCGTCTTCGGCGCGGCAGCGCCGATCAACGCGGAGGTGACGGACCAGATCTGGCAGGAGGCCGAATCTGAGGCCCGCGCCTCGGTGCGCGAGGCCGAATCGCAATTGAAAGGCGAAGGAATTGATGCCTCCGGAGCGATACTCAACGGATCCCCGTTTTTCGCCATCAGCGAAGCGACCGGCCCGGTGATTTGCTCGTCCTGACCTCTCACGGTCGTGGCGGTGTTCGCCGCTGGCTTCTCGGGAGCGTTGCCGAAAAGCTCGTACGCGAAGCGGACGCACCGGTGCTGCTTGTTCCCGCGCCTGAACGGAACGAGGGTGACAGGGTGGCGGGGTGACAGGGTCGGCTCGCCGCGCCCCAATCGACGGGAGACGGGTCGGGGAATCAGGAGCAGCCGCCTTCCCCTGGCACCCATCACACATCACCCCGCCGCCCACGGTACCATTCGTCCCATCACGACGCTTCATGAGTCTCTAGGAGCCCAATCCACGTGACGATGACCGCGCCAATCGTTGACGCTATCACCGAGGCCCGCGCCAGCGGTCTTGGCCCACTCGACTACCTTCAGGCGCGCGGGTACGTTCAGGATGTCTCCGATCCCACCGGCCTGCGTGAGGCGTTCGCGGCGGGAATTGTCACCGCCTATGTTGGCTTTGACCCGACGGCGCCCTCGCTCCACGTCGGCCACATGCTCGGCATGATGATGCTCGCCTCGTTGCAGCGGTTCGGGCACCGACCGATCGCGCTTGGCGGCGGAGGCACCGCCCTAGTCGGCGATCCGTCGGGGAAGACGTCGACGAGGGCGATCGTCTCCGAGACGGAAATTCGGGCGAATCTCGAGAGCATCCTGCCGCAGTTCCAGCGCTACCTCGATTTCGAGGGGAACCGTTGGGGAGACAATCCCCCGGCGCTCCTCCTCAACAACGCCGACTGGCTGCTGTCGCTGCGCTACATCCCCTTCTTGCGGGATATTGGCCGCCATTTCTCGGTCAACGAGATGTTGGCCGCGGAGACCTATCGCACCCGCCTGGAAACGACCGGGCTCAATTTCGTGGAGTTCAACTATCGATTGGTGCAGGCGTACGACTTCCTCCACCTTTTTCGCACCGAGGGCTGCACGTTGCAGATGGGCGGCTCGGACCAATGGGGGAACATTGTGGCCGGCGTCGAGCTGATTCGGAAGGCGGACGCCGGGCATGCGTTCGCCCTTGTCTGCCCGTTGCTGACCACGGCTTCCGGCGAGAAGATGGGCAAGAGCGAAGGGAACTCCCTCTGGCTCGACCCGGAGCTGACCTCACCGTTCGACTTCTACCAGTACTGGATCAATGTCGATGACGCCGACGTCGAACGCCTGTTGCGGCTCTACACCTTCTTGCCTGAGTCACGCATCGAGGAGTTGACCCGTGCCGAGGGGGCTGGGCTGCGCGAGGCGAAACAGGTGCTGGCGCGCGAGGTGACCGCCCTGGCGCATGGCGAAGCGGCGGTCACTGCCGCCGAGGCCGCGACCCGTGCGTTGTTCAGCGGCGCTCCGGACATTGACGATCCGAATATTCCGACCACGACGGTCACGGCACATGACGCCAGTGGCATGTCGCTCGCTGATCTGTTCGTCAGCGCGGGGCTCGTCGCATCGCGCGGCGAGGCCAGGCGCAAAGCCGCGGAAGGTGCGCTCTGGATTGACGGCCAGCGGATCGAGAACGTCGACGACTCGTTCCAAGTGGGCGACAAGGATACGCTGCTCCGCTTCGGTAAGAAGCGCTATCGCCGCGTCCAGATCGTGCCCTGACCGGAAGCGGCTCGGGAGCGGTCAGTCGCCAAGCCCGGGGATGGCGTTCCGGATGACTTCGATATCGGGGAGGATCTCGAGCAGTCCCGCGAGCAGGAGCACATCACCGGCGACAACCAGGACGAGCAATGCCAGGGGGCCGGCAGGCCCACCCTGACGCAACAGACGCCCCATACCAAGGAAATTGACGCTGGCGCCGACAAAGATCAGCCAGATCAGTCCGACCAGGAAGCCGCCCAGGAGCTGCGCCTGTGTGTGCGGTAGGTTTCTCCAGAGCAACACGGCGACATTGAGGATACCGAGCACGATGCCGGGGAGGAGGAGGAGCGCAACTGCACCCCAGGCGCCCTGCGCAGAGCGGGCTTGGGGCGCCATGCGGGATGGCCGCCGTTGATGGGGCCAGGCGCCCTCGGTTGCCGTCTCAACCGATTGGATGGTGAAGACCAAGGCGACGCAGAGCCCAATCAGGAGCCAGACCCGGCTGTCGTCGAGGCGGAGCACGTCGCGGATTTGTTCGAACGACACCCTGCTCCCCCTGGTCGCCAGAGCGACGGCTCAGCGCGAGGGTAGCACACTGTTCCAACGCCAGTTCGATTGCGCCAGCCGTCGATCGTGATCGAGGTAACACTCGGTTCTCTACGAGAGCTCTAGCCCAGTTTGATGGATCGCTCTCAGGAACGCGCGATCGAGCTCGCGCGAACTATCGGAAGCGAGAAGCGGCAACTGGCACTCCCAGGGTTTCCGGCTCACTTCTACGCATGATGGTCAGCAGGGCGTCCAGACACAAGACCAGGGAGTCCACCAGGGGCGTGGCCTCCTTTGCTTGCGTCGCGGCGGTCGGGCCGAGCCCGATGCGACCGATGGTCGCGCAGGTCACCAAACATCGCGGGACACGACGTGGCTTGCGTCGCATCCCACGCTGCACAATGTATGGACGAGAGCGCCATTGGCAGTGCGTGACTTCGAGGTAGGACCGCACAGATGAACGACTTGTTCTACGTCGATCCCGAGCATCAACCGTTCCTCTTCGAGGCCGGTCCATCGCGTGCTCTGCTCATCCATGGTTTCCTCGGCTCCCCCCGCGAATTGCGACCCTTGGCTCAAGAGCTAGCCGCTGCAGGGGTGACGGCTCGCGGAGTGCTTTTGCCGGGATTCGGGCAGGACATCGCACGGCTGAAGCACGTGCGAGCCGAAGACTGGCTGGCCGCGGCGCGCGCGGCTTGGCTCGAGACTCGCGAGGACGCCAGCCGCACGACCTTGATCGGCTTCTCGATGGGTGGGGCGGTGGCGCTGCGGCTGGCGGCGGAGACTGGGCTGGCGCCGGACCAGCTCATCCTCCTCGCGCCGCATTGGAAGTTCGCCGATCGTCGTGCGGCCATCTTGCCCATAGGCAAGTACGTCATTCGCGAGTTCAAACCATTTGGCCGAGTCGATTTCGACAGTCCAGACATGCGCCGCATGCTCGCCGAGTTGGCGCCGGGGGCGGATCTGGACGATCCTGAGGTGCGACACCAGCTCCGCAATGCTGCCACCATCCCCACGCATGCCCTCGACGAGCTACGGCGCATCGGTGTCACCGCGGCCGCGTCGGCATCGGCGGTTTCCACGCCGACGACGATCTTGCAAGGGTTGCAGGACACGACGACCTTGCCCACCTATTCGCGCAGGCTCGCCGGGCGCATGGGGGCCGATTTGCGCGAACTTCCCGGTGATCACCTCATCGTCGATCCCGGGAGATCCTCCTGGGACCTCGTGCGGGACACCGTGATCAGGCTTGCCGCCGCGCCCGGCTCAGCCTGAGCCAGGTCGATCAGACGGTCGTTTCGGTGGCGTCGCAAACCCTGCCTGCCGCAGCGCATCGAGTTCCCGCTCACCACGCTCGCTCAAGGCGGCCAGCCATCCATCTCGGCAGGGCCGCAGCATCTCGACGAGCGTCTGCGCGACCGCCAGGTTGCGGTACCACTTACGATCGGATGGGACGACGTACCACGGTGCCGTCGTTGTCGCGGTGGCGTTGAGCGCCGCTTCGTATGCAGTCATGTACGCGTCCCAGTTCTGCCGGTCTTGCCAGTCGCCGAGCGAGAGCTTCCACCACTTCTCCACCTCGTCCTGCCGCGCCAGGAGACGTTCCTCCTGCGTCTCCTGGCTGATATGGAGGAAGAACTTCGCGACCATGGTGCGAGACTGGGTGAGCAGCAGCTCGAAGTCGTTGATGTGCGGGTAACGACTGACGACGACTTCAGGCGACACGATGCCTTTCACCGATTCCACGAGAACCCCTTCGTAGTACGACCGGTTGAAGACCGCGATCATCGAGAGCGGAGGGGTGCGGAGATGGTGCCGCCATAAGAAATCGTGGGCGCGCTCGTCTTCTGTCGGCACCTTGAACGACCAGACGTGAACACCTGAGGGGCTCGTGTCATCCAGGACAGCTCGGATCGTCCCGTCCTTACCGGAGGTATCCATCCCCTGGAGGACGATCAGCAGCGCATCGGTTCCCGCCGCGAAGAGCAGTTCCTGGAGATCGCCTAGTTCCTGGACGAGCGTGTGGAGTTGCTCTTCACCGGCTTTCTTGTCGAGACTGGTGTCACCCCGCGTTGCTATTGCCGCGAGGTTTACTGACTGGGTTCCGTCATACCGGAACGCGTATCCCATGACGTCCACTCCGCATTCTGGTTGCGATCGCTCCCCGGTCCACGAAACGACCCGGGTAGTCCCGTCGACCAGAGAATACAGCCGATGGCGAGTGAACCTGACACGGGAAGCCCCGGCAAGCGCAACGTTGCATGTCCGATGGAGAAAACTCTAGAGGGAAAGCAGACCGAGAGACAAGGCCGCGAGTGTCTCCGGGGGATCGATGATTTCTCAGGTAACGGTGACACCCTCGATAGCAAGCAAACGGTGCTTGATTCCCAAGCCTCCGGTGTAGCCGCCGATGGTCGCGTCCGAGCGGATCACGCGGTGACAGGGCACGATCACCGGGATTGGGTTTCGTCCGAGAGCGTTACCGACCGCACGCGTCGCACCCGGCTTCCCGATCCGGCGCGCGATGCCGGCATACGTATCGAGCTGGCCGAACGGTACTGCCGCCGTCGCCTCGAGCACCGCACGTTGAAAGGGGGCCATCTCTCCCCAATCGAGTGGGACGTCGAACCGCGCGCGCTGGCCGCCGAAGTATTCATTGAGCTGCGACGCGGCGCGCTGCAAGTTCTGCCGCACCTCTGGCTGCGCGTCCTCGATGCGTTCGAGTCGCACCGGGTCCAAGCCGCGCTCCCGCTGCCGCGCGACGAAGTCAGATTCCGGGATATTAGAACCGAACTCGATCTCGCGCAGGCCTTCGTTCGTTGCGACCAGGATCAACTCCCCTATTGGGCTGTCGATCCGGGTGTACCAAATCCGGTCGCGACCTAGTAGCTTGAGCGGCGGCGGCACGCAGGCCTCCACATCGATCTCACCGACGGCAGTCAACGCCGCGCCCAACTGGTCATAGCGTTTCAGCTCGTTCGCGCAGTAGTTGCAATCGTCGGTGTGCTCCAGTAGCCAGCTCTCATCAAGATCTGAAAGATCGCCGACAACGCGAGCCGGCATCGCGTCACAGGCAACGTCACAGGGGTCGACATTCGGCTTGCCCGCCACTTCCGCGAGTCCATTATTCATCTGCATTGAACGCCTTCTAGTTGATGGGTCCATGGGTCAATTCCTTCTCAAGATGCGGGCCAGCCATCAGATTCTGTCGCCGAACTGGGCGCGCAGCTTTCGCAGGGCTTCATGCACACTGCGGCGTGCCGCCTCCTCGGAGCAGCCGAGCGTGGCCGCGATCTCCGGGTAACCAATATCCAGATACTTGCGCTGCACCAGTGCGATCCGCTGTTTCGGGGGGAGCCCCTCGATGAATCTTTCAACTTCACGCAAGAGATTCCCGGCGTCCAGGCGCCCGTCATCGTCCTGACTTGCGGCAGGGATACTTTCAACCGTGTCTTCTGCATCGAGCGAGCGCAGACGAGACGACTTTCGCTTGTCGCTCAGAAATGTATTCGACGCAATTCGATAGAGCCATGCGCGATGGTTGGCATCACAGGGCAAGCGGTTCCAGGCACGGTACGCCTTGAGCGCAGTCTCCTGGTAGAGGTCGTCCGCGTCGGGTCGGTTGCGCGTCAGATGCAGGGCAAACCGATAGATCTCGGCGCCGTGCCGCGCGAGCGTGTCGTCGAATGTCGTCTGTTCCGCCGCTTCCAGCACAGTCGTGCCAGCTGGTCTCACAGCGGCTGTCGGCGCTGCCGCCATCGCCGCCTCCGCCACGATCATCCTCCCCGATCTTACTCGTTCCCAAGTGAACGCGAGCAATTCCTGGTTTCAATTACTGAAACGCGACACCGACATCCTTGTGAGATCACTCCCCCAAGGCAGGTTTCCCACGGCATAGCAGCCCATCACCCTAGCACCTGATCACCCTTCGACCCTCATGGTAGTATCCGCCGTCGCGATTCGTGCGTTATGGTCATGAGAGGCGCATCTACAGCGTCTGCCCGGAGCCCCGCAGCGAGGTACGACAGGTAGCGTATGGCGCACCGATACACCAGTCACATGAACAGCAATGGCAACCACCGAACTGTCAGCCGCACCAGTGCGCTGCGCGGACGGCGGTCGTCAGCAGGACGCCACCGGTCCCTGCCCCCGCACCTCATGCCCGGAATATCCCGCCGCAGAGCTAATGCCGGGAAAGTTATCGGTGTTCTGGCCGGGCTGGCCGTCGCGTTCTTCCTCTTCTTCGCGGTGACGGTCGTTGCCGGAGCGCTTTCCACGGCGGCCGCGGTTGCCGCGACGGTCAATCAGTACCAGGAGATCAACGGGAGCTTGCCGAACGCGGCGCACATCTCCGCCGACACGTTCCAAACGACCCGGATCCTCGACCGCAACGGCGTGCTGTTGCAGGAGATCGCCGATCAGGACTACGGATGGCGGACGTTCGTGCCCTTCGAAAAAATCTCACCCCACCTGATCAATGCCACGATCGCCTCCGAGGATGCGACCTACTGGAGCCACGAAGGCGTCGAGCCATACGCCATCGCCCGCGGCGCCATGATCATGGCAGGTGGCGCGGGATCATCCGGCGGCTCGACCATCACCCAGCAGCTCGTCCGCTCCGTGCACGACGAGGCCATCGGGAACGAAGTCTCGATTCAGCGCAAGTGGCGGGAAGGGCTGGCTGCGGTCGCGCTCGAGCGCCAGTTCTCGAAGCACGACATTCTCACTATGTATCTCAACCAGATCTTCTACGGGAACCGATCGTATGGGATCGAGGCGGCCGCGCAGACCTATTTCCACAAGTCAGCCGCGGAATTGACCCTCTCCGAGGCGTCCCTGCTAGCTGGCATTCCGCAGCAACCGACCAACTTCAATCCTGCCCTCTATCCCGAAAACGCGCACCGCCGGCAGAAGTACGTCCTCGATCAAATGGTGAAGCTGGGCTATATCACACGCGCGGAGGCCAACGAGGCCCACGCTAACTGGCCGACGGTCTACCCCGCGCGTGACGGCGACGGCGCCGTCCTCGACCATCCCCACTTCGTGCAGTACGTCTACGAGTATTTGACGGAAAAATATCCCGACAAGGATTTCACCAAGGGCGGATTCAACATCTACACGACGATCGACACGGCGCTCCAGAACCGGGCCGAAGAGCTCGTGACCCAGAACATCCAGCAACTCCAGTTCTATAACGCCCGGAACGCGGCGCTGACGGTCGTGGTGCCATGGAGTGGCGAGATCCTCGCCATGGTGGGATCAGCCAACTTCGATGACGCGGCGCTCGAGGGACAGGTCAACATCACCACGTCGCCTCAGCAACCAGGGTCGGCGATCAAACCAATCGTCTACGCAGCGGCCTTCGAACAGGGCTGGCACCCCGGCACCGTGGTTCTCGACGCGCCAATCAGGATCGAAACGCCTGGCGCCACCGATCCGGTGACCGGCGAGGAGATGCCCTTCTACGAGCCACAGAACTACCTGCGCACCTTCAATGGCGCCGTCACGGTGCGCACGGCGCTGGCAAACTCTCTGAATATTCCCGCGGTGAAAGCCGTCGAGTTCGCGGGCGGCGCCGAGGCCATCGTGGAAATGGCGCGTCGCGTGGGGATCAAGCACGAGCTCTCACAGCCGCCCGCCGACTACGGACTTTCCATCGGCCTCGGTTCCGGCGATGTCTGGCCGCTGGAGTTGACCAACGCCTACGCCACGATTGCCAACCTCGGAAAGTACGTCCCTGTGACGCCGATCCTCAAGATCACCGACAGCGAGGACAACGTTCTCTACGAGCTCGACGAAGCGAAATCACTCCAGAATGCGGAGCAGGCGATCCGGCCCGAGATTGCTTACCAGCTGATCTCCATCTTGACCGACAATGAGAGCCGGGCAATGATCTTTACCCGGCAAAACCTCTTCGGTCAGACGCAGCAGACGCTGGGCCGCCCCACCGCCGCCAAGTCGGGCACGACCAACGACTTCCGGGACATCTGGACGATGGGATTTACCACGGACGTCGCGATCGGGGTCTGGGTCGGCAATACGCGCAACGACCCGTTGGCCGAGATCGACGGCATCCAGGGCGCCGGGCCGATCTGGTCGCAGTTGATGATCGATCTGCACACTCGTCCCGAGTTCATGGAGCTGCTGCTTGGTCCGGACGGCCAGCCGGTGCCGGCACAGTTCGCGCGGCCCGCTGGTATCGTCGACGGGGTCGTCTGTGAGGCAACGGGGGGCCGACCAACTGACGAATCGTCTAACCGTGGCGAGCTTCTCGATGCCGGTGGAGCTCCAGCTCTGCGCTGCGACCAGCTCACTCCGTGGCAGTACAAGGACCTGGCCCGGACGATCGACCACCTCCGTAAAAGGGGTGGCAGTATCTCCGGGGCTGGGTCCGATAGCGTTTATCGCTACGCTAGAGCGGTGCGTTTCAACGAGCCGGGCAACTTCTTGCCCACTTTCCCGCACCCGGCCCCGCCAGAAGCACCGCGGGCTGCCCCCGACTCCTCCTGAAGCCGGTGCCGTTCCGGGGGTGAGCTAGTGTCTATTGCGCCACGGCGGCACGGCGGCCCCGTGGTCTGCCCGGCCGTTTGGCCGGTTCCCCGTTCATTCCGTCCTCACCGGTGGGCCTGCGGCGCCGGCGAGTCAGTCGTGACCGCTGCACGGTCATCCCCTCTGGCGGTGTGATCGGCCGGTACGGTACCGGCGATGACAAGACGATCGTCGTTTGACAACGCGCTCCGGTCTCGCTCAGAGCGTCGATGAACCGCTCCAACGTGGCCATGTCCGGCACGTTGACTTTCACCAGATGCGTCGCATCCCCCGTAGTGCGATGCACCTCGGCGACCGCGGCCTCCTCCTGAACCTGACTCCGGAACGCGTCCTGGTCGCGACGGTCGACGGTCGCCGCGATCAATGCGGTGATCGGTCTCCCCAATGCGGCAGGTGCGACGATGGCCCGGTACCCGGAGATGACGCCGCGCTCCTCGAGCCGGCGGACGCGCTCGATCATCGCCGGACTCGACAGCCCGACATGTTCCGCGAGCGACTTCATCGTCAATCGCCCGTTCTCTTGCAGCGCCGCGAGGATCTGTTCGTCCAGTGAATCGACCTGGTTTGCCATCGTACCCGCTCCCCACCCAAACCTACGGAAATTTGGTGTGTACGGACACGTTCCTTCCCGTGTGCATCCGTATCGCCGTCAGCGGCTCGCACCCGTAGGTATTCTCGCAGTCTATGCTCCTGCCGCAGGGCACGCAAGAGGTGACGCTCGAGCTCTGGCAATTGGATGTCATGCCCTACGGCGTTTTCGGTTGCCCATAACTGGCCCGGAACCGTTCGGTCATCTCCGGGATCAAGTCCTCCGGTACGAGATCGGGCTCACGTCCGCCGTTCGCGGCCAAGGCATGGATATAGACCTTAGCCGACTCTTCGACGATCTCGGCGATCCCGAGCGCATCGTCGAACGAGTCCGCAAAGCAGATCAGCCCGTGATTCTTGATGATCACGGCCTTCGCGTCCGGTGTGAGGACCTCCAGCACACTCTCGCCAAAATCAGGTGTCCCGGTCAATCCGTACCGGGTCACGGGCACCCTCGCGCCAGCCACCAGGCAGGTCTCGGTGAGGATCGGCGGCAGGTAGGGTCGAATGCAGGAGACGACTGTCGAGTAGTGCGAATGGGTGTGCACGATGGCCCGGATGTCGGGCCGGGCGCGCATCGTCATCGTATGTAGCGGGGTCTCGGAGCTCGGCTTCCGGCTCCCATCGACGATCTCACCCCATTCGTTGACAATCACGATGTCCGCCGCTGTAACCGTCGGATACGGAATTCCACTCGGCGAGATCGCTATGAGCCCACTCTTCGGATCCCGAATGCTCATGTTGCCCGCGGTGCCATGGACAATTCCGCGCGCCAGTGCTTGCAATCCCACCTCGACGACTTGTTCCCGCAGACCCTCCAGCAACATTCCCTGCTCCACCAGCTGTCTTACGCTATCCAAACTCACGCAAACTCGCTCCGGACGACTCCCGTCGGGTCAATAGCACGTAGCATTTCGAGCTCTGCCACAGATGGCGGTGGCGTTACTGGTGTCCCAGGTCCGACGTCGACCTCAAAACCAGTAGCATCCCGGAACATAGCCGGCGTTACACCCGGGTGCAGGCTCTCGACGTCGAGCCGGCAGCGACCTTCGCGTCGCGCAAAGATTCCCAGCGGGGTCACCACCCGGTCGACATTGCCGGCCGCGGTCACGAAATCAAGTCGTTCGACGAAGGTCCGTGGATCGTGCTTCGTCCGCCAGAGGATGACGCGCCGCGCCGTCGGCATCAGCATCGCACTCCCCGCGCCACCCGGGAGCCTCACGTCTGGATGCGCATACGGACCGATTGCGCTCAGGTTGATCCGTCCCTCGCCGTCGATCTGAACACCGCTCAGAAACGCCACGTCGAGCCGGCCGCGCGCGGAGAGATCAAAGAGGTCGGCCAGAGTGACCAACGCGCGGGTGCCGCGCAGCAGCGCGGGGTCAACCGTAGAAACCGGCAGCGTCGCGGGATCGGCATCGATAGCACCCGTGATATTCAGGTATGTGAGATCCGGCGCGTGCAGGTGCTTCGCCAGGAGTGTCGCCACCATCGGCAGCGGGGAGGCCACGCCGTGGAAGACGGTTTCACCGGACTCGAGCAGACGCGCCATGGACACCGCCATCATGTCCCATGGGGCGATGCTTGACGCAGTGTCGGTCACACCGGGACCGGGACAGGAGTGAGGATTCGGTCAGCGATGAATGCTCGCGCCGTGTCCAGGTCCCGCGCCACCTTGACCCACTCCGCCAGATATTCGGCGTCATAGCCATAGTCCGGGGTGCATGAAAACGGCCATGCCCCACCTGGCGCTTCGACGACGGCATTGACCAGAAAGCTAGGAATGGCAACGGTCTCTGGTATGTCCAGGAAGGATGTGCCGTCGACGATTCGCTCCGCGATGAGGACCACGCGGCGCGCGGCCTGTGCCATCAATACGTCTTCGAAGCGGGTCCCAACGATCCGCCCGTTCCCGGCCGCGTCGGCCTCCTGGACGTGGATAAGCGCAATATCCGGCGTCAGCGCGGGCACCACGTAAACATTCACCCCAGTGTATGGGTCGGCGAGTGCCTGGAACCCTCGCGCCGCCGGGAGATCCGAACCATGCAAGCCGGCCACGGGCATGAAGGGCACACCCTGGATCGCGGCCCGCAATCCGGCGATCACCGTGGCGCAGGCATGCTCGCGCGCATCTACAACCCCGGATTCGACGGCATTCCGGTAGGCAGGGGCCATGCCGAAAGGCGTCTCGTAGCCGACGAATCCCGCGGAGACGGCCGCTACGCACCCGGCGGCGCAGAGGAGATCGACGTCATATGCGCCGGCCGTCTTGACGATCTCCAAATCTTTCTTGCCCTGGCGCACGATCTCGTGGACGGCCGCTCCAGGTCCCCGGTGCAGCGTATTCCCGCCGAGCGCGACTCGAGAGCCATCCGGGACAGTGGCGATGGCTTCTGCCATGGTGGTTCGTTTGTCAATCATCGATCCGCTCCATATGTCGCTGAGTTCCCCGAATCATACGGTCCCGCCGACTATCATGGTCGCCTGAGCTGAGTCATGCGGGCTGAACAGGCCGGGTCGAACGCCCGCGGCAATTGGAGGATGTGCCGTCGATGCCGATGTTCCCACCCGAAGTTCACCGCTCGCACCTCACCCCGCTGCGTTTCCTGCAACGTAGCGCCAGCGTGTTCCGGCAGAAGCCGGCTGTCGTCTACGGTGACCGATCCTGGACCTATCCTGAGCTGGCCGGGCGGGTCAACCGCCTCGCTTCCGCCCTTCTCGCCGCCGGTGTCGCGCGCGGCGATCGCGTCGCCTACCTGGCGCCAAACATCCCTGCGCTGCTGGAGGGCCATTTCGGGGTGCCGCTGGCGGGGGGTGTCCTGGTGGCGATCAACACCCGTCTGTCGGGGCCGGAGGTGGCGTACATCCTCGAGCATTCCGGCGCAAAGGTTCTCATCGTCGACACGGAGCTTGCCCACCTGGTCGAGCCATCGCGCACCAATCTCCCTGATCTCGAGCTCATCGTCACGGTCGAGGACATTCCCGGCGGCGCCCGGCTTCCTGGCCCCGACTACGAGTCGTTTCTCGCCTCCGGCAGCCCAGAGATGCTCGACTGGCCACTCGAAGATGAGGACGAGACGATTGCCATTGATTACACCTCGGGAACCACGGGCCGTCCGAAAGGCGTGATGTACACGCATCGCGGTGCATACCTCAATAGCCTGGGGGAGCTGCTGGAAACCAGGATGTCCTCCGACAGCGTCTATCTCTGGACGCTGCCGATGTTCCATTGCAACGGCTGGTGCTACCCCTGGGCGGTGACCGCCATCGGCGGCACCCACGTCTGCCTGCGCAAGCTCGATCCGGAAATGGTGTGGAGACTGGTCGAGGACGCCGGTGTCACCCACTTCTGCGCGGCGCCAACAGTGTTGATCGCATTGGTCAACCACCCGACGGCGCCGCGAGAGCCGCTCGATCGCCCGTTGATCATCTCAACCGCCGCCGCGCCTCCCTCGCCGACCATCATCGCTCAGGTCGAGGCCCTGGGAGCCGAGATCATTCACGTCTACGGCCTCACGGAAGTCTACGGCCCCTACACCGTCTGCGAATGGCAGCCGCACTGGAACCTGCTCCCGGCAGAGGAACGTGCGCGAGTCAAAGCGCGGCAGGGGGTCGGCTACCTCGTTGCCGACGATGTCCGTGTCGTCGACGACGCGATGCGGGACGTCCCTCCCGACGGCGAAACGCTGGGGGAGGTCATCATGCGGGGTAACAACACGATGAAGGGTTACTACCGCGATCCGGAGACAACCACGCGCGCCTTCGCCGGCGGTTGGTTCCACTCAGGGGATCTCGCGGTGATGCACCCGGACGGCTACATCGAGCTGCGTGACCGCAAGAAGGACATCATCATCTCCGGTGGGGAGAACATTTCTACGATCGAGGTCGAGCAAGCCATCTGCGCCCATCCGGCGGTGCTGGAGGCGGCGGTTGTCGGTGTCCCCGACGACTACTGGGGAGAGGTCCCGAAGGCGTTCGTCGCCCTCAAACCTGGGCAGGCACTGTCCGACGCCGAGCTACGCGACTTCTGCCGCGGTCGCCTCGCGGGTTTCAAGATTCCGAAAGTGATCGAGTTCGGAGAGCTACCCAAGACCTCAACAGGCAAGGTCCAGAAGTTTGTCCTCCGCGAGCGCGAGTGGGCCGGCAAGCAAACGCGGATCAACTGAGGAGAAGTTTCAAGCGCATAAAAACTGCTCTCGTCTGACGTCGACAGCGGGCATTGATCGTGGGCCCGTGAACACTGGAGATGGAACTGAAGCCAGTTCGCCGTCGATCCGACCGTTTTGAGATTGTAGACCGTGTTGTGCTCGCCTTTGCTGGGTTACTGCATTCGTCGCAATTACACGTGGTTCGCGAGTTCACTGAGGGATATCGTCGTCATGCGGGTGCTGTTCACGACTCAGCCTGAATCCGGGCACTGGCATCCTCTCATCCCACTTGCGCGCGCACTTGGTGCGGCAGGCCACGAAGTCGCGTTCGCCACCACCCCGGCTGGCTGCGCCGCCATCGCAACGATAGGAATGGGCTGCATACCTGTAGGCGCTGATGAGTCCGCGGATGTAGTCGCCGAGCGACGAGCGCGGTTAGCTGTACTTGCCCCGGAGGACCGCGCGCCTGTCTTCTGGAGTGAGATTTTTCCGCGGACCCGAGCAGAGCTCGTCCTGCTGGACCTATTGGCCGTTATCCGCGCCTGGCAACCGTCATTGGTCGTGCGTGACTTCGTGGAATTCGCCGGTTGCGTTGCCGCCGAGCGGGAGGGACTTCCCCACGCCGCAATCCAGATAGCGGCCTGGCGCCCCCGATTGCACTCGCTGCTCGTTGCGCCGCTCGATCGGCTGCGGCAGAGTGTTGGTCTGGCTCCAGACCCAGACCTGGCGATGCCTTACCGCTATCTGATGCTAACTACTGCCCCACCGAGTTACCGGGATCCCTCTGCCCTGCTGCCGCCCACCGCGCAGAGTCTTCAACCGATAGTATTCGATCAGTCCGGCCAAGAGCGGCTGCCAGGCTGGGCCTACTGCCTTCCGACGCGGCCCACGGTCTATGCCACGATGGGAACCGTGGCCAATCAGGTTCCAGGAGTCCTCGAGGCAATCCTGGCCGGACTGCGGGAGGAGCCGATCACCCTGATCATGACGACAGGGCGTGACCGGGACCCAGCGGCCCTTGGACCCCAACCTTCGAATGTTCACCTCGAGCGCTATGTCCCTCAGAGCCTGCTCTTCCCGTACTGCGATCTGGTGGTCACGCATGGCGGCACTGGCACCGTGATGGCCGCGCTCGGCCACGGCCTGCCGATGGTGATCCTGCCCGTCGCCGCCGACCAGCCGGACAATGCCCGGCGCTGCGTCGATCTCGGCGTGGCAGAAGCCGTGAAAACGGACGAGCGAGCGCCGGAAACGATTCGAGCCGCGACGCGAAAAGTGTTGGCAGACCCGCGCTACCGGGAGAACGCCGCACGTCTGCGGGATGAAATTCAGACGATGCCGGGCCCGAGTGATGCGGTGGCCCTGCTCGAGCGGCTTGCGGTAGAGCGGCGCGTGCCTGAGCTCGCCAGTGATTCGGTAACGGAACGCTGAAACATGCCCGCGGCTTACTCACTGGTAGAGACGTCGCCGCAGGCCACCACATCCTGGTAATCGTCGGCGCTGCGATGGATCGCAATCGCGTGGGCGCTGGTCGTCAAGTCGGTCGAGCGGCGCCTCGATCGTCGTCTCACTGCGGCCGGAGGCGTCCAGATCTTCCAGCAGGAAGGTGGGCAGCGTCGACGCGTCTGCGCAGGTTCCCTCATGAACGACGACGACTTCGCTCCCAGAAGCGCCGCGCGCGGCGACGGTGATTGTCGTCTGACTGTCGGCGCCGCGGAGGACAGCCAGCGCGTCGATGCCGGAGTCATCTCGTTCGTCCAGCCGCAGCGCGATCTCTTGATCGCTTTCGCCAGCGCTCGCGACCGGCGTTGCCATACCCGTCGCCACGGGCGAGGCGGGTGCGGTGGGCGTACCCGGGATCTCAACTACTGCCAAAGACCAGACCGTGAAATCTTCGAACCGGGTGATCTCGCCCTCAGAGGCGTTCGCCTGGTGGAATCCGGCGCCGGCCCAGACCTCCGACGCACCGTCGAGCTCCGACGTGTTGAGCTCGGAGACGAACACTCCATTTACGGAGAACCCGGCCGAATCGCCAGCGACGACGAGCTCGAGCACGTTTCGCCCCCCCTCCTCGAAGACCAGGGAGGGTACGGTCCCGCCGGCAAGATCGGCCTGCAAGCCGATCTGGAATTCCCAGGTACCGTCCGACGCGACCGTCAGTCGATAGTGGTCGCCATTATCTTGTTCCCGGAATGCGACGCCGAAGTCCCAGGGCTTGTCGGCCGCGTCGCCTGGGTTGACGAATACTGCTCGCGCGACGAAATCTTCCACTTCGACGCCAATTGGCGTGACCGCCGCAGCACCGACAGTCGGCGCGAGATCCCCCGCCGCGGGACCAGCAAGCGGAGTTTCGGCGGTGGCCGCGGCAAGGAACTGGGGAAACGCGGCCGCGTCGAGCGCGATGTTGGGCTCAATCACTTCCTGGGCATCCACCCCGACCAGCGACCAGATCTCGAATCCGCTATACGGGATCGAGCCCTCTTCCGTAGCATCCTCGGTAAAGAATCCCGCGCCAACAAAGACGTCGCCGCCTTCCGCGCGGGCGGAGAGATCGAGCTCGGAGACGAGCCGCTCATTGAACGCGAAGTACCCGGT
Organism: uncultured Chloroflexia bacterium; assembly: GCA_963751075.1. Lineage (GTDB taxonomy): Bacteria > Chloroflexota > Chloroflexia > Thermomicrobiales > UBA6265 > JACCXM01. The sequence continues at coordinate 177,095 of CAVVTE010000015.1, forward strand.
ATCGCCAACCGCCACGACCTCGATGATGTTGGATCCGGTCGGACTCGTGTCGAGATCGACGACAGTTCCTGAGTTGATGACCTCGCCCAGTCCATCTTTCAGGAACCAGGTGCCCACGGCATCGACGACCAGCCGGAGTTGCTCTTCGCCGCCGCTATCGCGGAACCCGAGCCCGAAGTCCCACATCTCCCGTGCTGGCTCCGGGTTTGCAAACTCCGCTCGGGCATAGAAATCGAACCTCGTCGACCCCGGCTCGCTCGACCCCAAGAGAACCTGGACCAAACGCGATTTCGCCGGAGAGCGGACCGGCGATGCTGGGCCGCTGTTGGGCAGCCGCCAGCCAGCTGCCATACGCCGCGAGCGGGTCGAGAGGAGAGTTCCTCGGATTGCGCGATGGTGTCGATGACCGCCTGCGCCGCCACGAGCTGCTCATCGAAGACATCCGGCTCCGTAACCAGCGTGATGATGAGCACGGCCTGACCGGGGATGAGCGTCCGGCACTCGACGTAGTCGACCAACTCGACCTCCTGGTCGCCGATCGACAGTGTCAACGTGAAAGCCGCTGCCGAGGAGTCCGGCCCGTCCGCAATGAGCTGAACTCCCTCCTCGTCTCGGTAAGGGCGGATTTCCGAGACTCCGGTCTCCTGAGCGAGGAGATTGGCTTCCTCCGCCACACACGCGGAGAGGTCGCCTTGGTAGCGGGTAGCTCCCTCGAAATAGAGCGAGCTGACACCGTTGAGGAGGTGAATCCGATCGAGGCGCTCAGGACCGACCGCGGTCAGCGTTCCCGCCGGGTCGGGCTGCCAGGTTGTCCCGGCCCAGGAGATGCTGAATCCATAGGTTGGCGACGTCCAGCTGTCACCTTCGATCTGAGCGAAAATCCGCGGGACCGCCGCCGTGAGGAGCAACAGCGCGGCAACCAGGGCGAACAGGGATCGCGTTATCGGCATGACGGACTCCTCACGGCTTCCGCGGGCAACCCGGCGGCGCTGGCCAACCGGGAACGTGGATCCGAGTCTATGTGGTGGCGTCGCTCCTGTCACCCAGGCCCCAAATCCGTGCGTCGGCCCGGCCGGGTATTCCGGACCGGTGTTGCGATAATTGGTCCAGGCCGCGACGATCCGCATCCGGGCCGGGCATTCCGGTCCGGTGTTGCGATTGGTCCACCGGGCCGCGACGATCCGCGGATGAGGAGCGTCGCGAGAGCAATCAGGAGTGCCACGAGTGAGTGACGCCTCGGTCAGACCATTGGAAGCGACATCGCTGGACGTGGTCGACGTCGATCTCGATGGTCTCATCGAGCCCGCGCTCCTCGCCGCTATCACCGTATTGGATGGACGTGCCCCACTGCTCGCCGGCATGGTCCGGTACCACCTCGGGTATGCCGGACGCCACCTGGAGCCCCTGGATCCGCGTACCGTCGATCGCGGCAAGAGGATTCGGCCGGCCGTGGCGCTGCTGGCCGCGGCGGCCGCGGGGGAGATCCGCGTGCTGCCGCCCCCGTCGGCGCGGCACTGGAGCTTCTGCACAACTTCACGCTGATCCACGACGACGTTCAGGATGAGAGCCCCACTCGCCGTCACCGGCCGACCGTCTGGAGCCTGTGGGGTGTCGGCCAGGCCATCAATGCCGGCGATGCGCTGTTCGCCGCGGCCCACCTTCCGCTCTATAACCTCGCCTCGTCCGGGGTTTCAGCCGCAAGTCATATGCGCCTCCTCGAGGCGTTCGACCGCATGGCCATCGCCATTGTCGAGGGACAAACACTCGATCTAAGTTTCGAGGCGCGGCCAGATGTGACGCCGGGCGAATACTTGGACATGATCGCGGCCAAGACCGCCGCCATCGTCCGCTTTGCCGCCTGGGCCGGCGCGCTGCTCGGGGGAGCGGACGAGGTTGCGGCGTCTCATTGGGACGAGTTCGGACTCGCGCTTGGGCTTGGCTTTCAGGTACGCGATGACCTGCTCGGCATCTGGGGAGCGCCGGATGCAACTGGCAAGGCTCGCGCCGATGATGTGCGCCGCCGCAAACAGACCCTGCCCATCCTGCTGCTCCGCGAGCGACTGGATGCCACGGAGCGAGCAGAGCTTGGTCGCCTGTACGCCGCACCGAGTGTTGATCGTTCTGGAGTTGCTCACGTGCTCGCGCTTCTGGAACGCGAGGCGGTGTACCAGGATGTTGAAGCCGAGATCACGAAATACCATGATCGGGCAACAGCCGCGCTGCTCGCCGCTGCTCGGCCAGGCGTCAATCCCGCTCGGGATCGGTTACAAGCGCTTGTCGAGCGGCTCTCCTCGCGGTCGGGCTAGGCGCCAGCAGAGTTCGGACTTCAAGACTGTGCGTGCTATCCTGCCTCCGTCTCGTCAATTCTCGTGACAGCCATCTCCGGAGACCCTGGTGCCCCGGATTGATCCCTGGATCGTCGCCGATCTGAAGCGGGAAAATCTGCTCAAAGAGGGCCACTGGGCGTTCACGCACGGCGGGCACAGCCGCGGTCTGATTGACCGTGACCACCTGCTGAGCGATCCTGTCACCGCCTCCCATCTGGCCTACGCCATCGCCAAGGAATTTTTCACGGAGCATATAGAGACGGTGGCCACACCCTCTATCTGGGGGGCCGGCCTGGCGCTCCTGGTCGGCGGCTTTCTCGATCCCAAAGCCAAGGTGGCGTATGCCACCCCGAGCGACGATGGCCCGACACTGGCGCCGCAAATCGAGGATCTAGTCCGGGGAAAGCGCGTGCTGCTGGTCGACAACATCATCCGCTCCGGTGAGACGATGACCCGATTCAACGAGCTGATCGAGCGTCTCGAAGGTGAGGTGATCGGCATCGCCACGTTGTGGAACCTGGCCGAACCGGCGATCGCTGGGCATACCGTGTTTGGGCTGCTCAACAGCGACTATGGGGTCTTCGATGACGGCGACTGTCCGATGTGTGCGGAGGGATCCACTCCCGACGCGGCCCCGTACTAGTGACCATCGCCGGACCAAACCGCCACTCGCCGTTGAACTGACTTGCCGTCTCGCCGTCTGGCCGTCTTAGCGAAGTGACGTCACCATGCGATCCTCCGACGAAACATCGCCGCAACCGCTCCGCGCTGGCCAGGTCACGGCACTCAGACCCACAAAGCGCGATCCGGATCGGATCGCGGTCGACCTTGACGGATCGTTCGCATTTGCGCTGCCGGCACAACTCGTTGCCGACGAGCGGATCGAGGTTGGGGACGCCCTCGACGAGGCGAGGGTCAGCGCGTTACTCGCGGCGGAGCAGGCATCCCGCGCGACGGAGGCCGCATTGGTGTTCCTCGGCTATCGTCCTCGCTCGGAGAAGGAGGTGCGTGACCGCCTGCGCCGTGGTGGCTACGACCAGGAAGCGATCGACCATGCGATCTCGCGTCTCCATGAGTGGCGCTATCTCGATGACGCGGATTTCGCGCGGCGATGGGTCGAAAACCGCACCACCCATCGCCCTCGCGGGAAACGATTGCTCCAGCAGGAGCTTCGCCATAAGGGTATCGACACCGAGACCGCGCGGGAGGCGATCGCCGAGGTTGATCTCGATGAGGCTGCCGCGGCTGAGGGGTTGGCACGTCGTCGTCTTCCCTCTTATGCCGGCGACGATCCCGCCGCGATCCGTCGACGCCTCGGCGCCTACCTGGCTCGCCGCGGGTACGGCTATGACGTCATTCGCGTTGCCCTCGAGCGCGCGCTCGGAGAGGACGAGGGTGATGAGGTGATGGGTGATGGGTGATAGGGTGATAGGGTGGCGGGGTTGAAGGAGAGGAGTCCCTCGTCCCTCATCTGCATCCATGATCATCGAGACCGGTCAGTACAAACTTCATCCCAGTCCCACGCGCCTAACACCGTGCCTCCCTATCACGCCGTCACCCTCGATCAGTGGTATACTGACTACCCGTGGGAAAAGGCGCTTGGGCGCCTGATCGCGCGTGAGCAGGTCACTTCCCTCTTGAGCCTAAATCGTCCCGCCGCGTCGCCGGTATCCGGTGCCGGGGCGTCGTGTGTTTTGCATTGCCGCCGCGCGATGACCTTGTTCGCGCATGCCCGGACACGGGCGCTGGAAAGACTGAGACCCATGGCTGAGCTCCGCTGGTACGGACACAACTGCTTTCGCATTCGAGGCAAAGATGCGGTCGTGATGACCGATCCGGTTGGCAAGAAGACGGGGTTTGCCCTCGCCAAGCAGACCGCCGATATCGTGACCGTCTCCTCGCCGCAACCGGAGCACTCCAATCTTGCCGCGGTGAAACCGGAATTCGATACGATCGATGGCCCCGGTGAATACGAGATCCATGACATCTTCATCACCGGCATTCGCACCCATCAGGATGAGGCCGGGGGCGCCGAGCGGGGACACAACACGTCGTACCTGATCGAGCTCGACGGCATGGTTATCTGCCATTTGGGCGACCTTGGCCATGCACTCTCCGCGGAGCAAGCCGAGGCAATGACCGAAGTGGACATTCTGCTTGTTCCTGCCGGCAGCCGGCATCTCGATCCCGCCAGCGCAGCCGAAATCGCCGGCCAACTCGCCCCGAAAGTGGTTATTCCGATGCAGTACGCCACCGCTACAGGTGACCGCGACCTGCTCGGGCTCGAAGTCTTCTCTCGCAATCTGGGGGTCAGCCTCCCGGAGCCCGAGGAGAAGCTGACAGTCAAGTCAAGCGATCTAGGCGACACCATGCGCCTGATCGTGCTCGGTGTGAGTTAAGCGGCCGTAGATTCCGCGACAGCGGTGCGCCTCACCGCGGAGGGGGAGGGTTGATGCCGAAATACATATTTGTCACCGGGGGGGTCGTTTCATCGGTCGGCAAAGGCATCACCACCGCTTCGATCGGGCGATTGATCAAGAGCCGCGGCGCCAGCGTCTCGACAATAAAGCTCGACCCTTATCTGAACGTCGATCCCGGCACCATGTCGCCGTATCAGCATGGCGAAGTCTTCGTCACCGAAGACGGTGCCGAAACCGATCTTGACCTCGGGCATTATGAGCGGTTCACCGATGAGAACCTCTCCCGGGCCTCAAACGTCACGACAGGTCAGGTTTACTCCGCCGTCATCGCCAAGGAACGGCGTGGCGATTATCTCGGCGGCACCATTCAGGTCATCCCGCACATTACCAACGAGATCAAGGATCGACTGCGGCTCGCCTCGCGGCGGCACGACGCCGACGTCGTCATCGTCGAGGTCGGAGGGACCGTCGGGGACATCGAGGGGCAGGCATTCATCGAGGCGATCCGCCAGCTTCGACGCGAGGTTGGCCGGCAAAACGCGCTTTACATCCATGTCACCCTGGTGCCTGAAATCGGGGGCGGCGAGCTCAAGACAAAACCAACCCAGCAGAGCGTGCGCGAGCTGCGCTCGCTCGGTATTCAGCCCGACATCATTATTGCTCGCGCCGAGCGTCCAATTCCCGAGGACGTCAAAGAGAAGATTGCGCTGTTTTGCGACGTCGACCGCGACGCGGTCATCTCCATGCCGACCGCGGACACGATCTACGAAGTACCGCTGATTCTCGAAGAATCCGGGTTGGGCGCCTACCTCGCTCGAGAGCTAGGGCTGCCGCGCGAGGGTGACCTGAGCGAGTGGCGCAATCTCGTCGAACAGATCCGCCGTCCCCGGCGGCCGCTTCGCATCGCCATTGTTGGCAAGTACGTCGAGCTGCCGGATGCGTACATGAGCGTGCTGGAGTCCCTCACGCACGCGGGTCTCTGGCACAACGTGGAGCCGGAGATCGTCTGGGTCAACGCGGAGACCGTAACTCCGGACGAACTCGCCCGCACGCTGCGTACGGTGTCTGGTGTCGTCGTTCCCGGAGGTTTTGGCGCACGCGGCACTGAGGGTAAAGTGGCGGCTTCCCGCTGGGCCCGCGAGAACCATATCCCCTACCTCGGGCTCTGCTACGGCCTGCATATGGCCGTCATCGACGTCGCCCGCAACGTCCTCGGTCTCGGCCGCGCCAATTCGACCGAGATCGACCCGAATACGCCCTATCCGGTGATCGACCTGATGCCCGACCAGAAGGGCGTCGAAATGGGTGGCACCATGCGCCTCGGGATGTGGCCGTGCCGCCTGCAACCAGGAACGAAGTCCGCGGCCGCCTATGCTGTTCCTGAGGTATCCGAACGCCATCGGCACCGGTTCGAAGTCAACAACTCCTTTCGGGGACGTCTCGCCGATGCCGGATTCATTGTCAGCGGCGCCTCTCCCGATGGCCAACTCGCCGAGATCATGGAGCTGGAGGAGCATCCCTTCTTCGTCGGGGTGCAGTTCCATCCGGAATTTTGCTCCCGACCGACGAATCCTCATCCCCTCTTCCGTGACTTCATCGCTGCTGCCAAGGAGACTCTTCCAGAGGGGAGTCAGCGAGAGCTCCCGCTCACCGAAGAGGACGAGGTCGTGGAGGAGTCGTTCCTCGAGGACCGAGTTCTCGCCGTCACGCACGAGTAGGTGTGACGTCGAGGTGCCTTGAAGTCGTGAGGGGCGGGTCTCTGGACGCGCCCTTTGCGCATCTCCCGTGATCTAATTTCACCCTGGAATGACGGTGCCAGGTCGATCCCTGGCGCGCGCCGTTAGTCGTTACTCAGCAGGAATATCAGGTGCTGACTTCTGGCATCCGGAGGCGAGCGCGTTCGCGAGATCACGAGGAAAGATCCGCCCAGGGTTCCCTTCTCTTTATCATGATCCGGGTTGAACTCCGTGATCACCAGACCGGCAAAACGAGGACTCGCCGCGAACACTCCCACGCTGACCATCGACTTGGCGAGGGTCAGTCTGGTGCTGATATGTGAGACATCGGAGACGGGAAAATCGACGAAGTCGACGACATCGACGTGGAATCGGACCACGAAGCCCTCCGCGCGCATGCTGGCTTCCCACAGCGCCTCCGCGGCAGCATCAACGGCACGGCCACGCACCCGGTCGAGCGGAAAACCTTCGATCCCATTGCGATCCAGAATCGCCTGCTCCGCTGCGGTCGGTTCACCCGGGGTATAGCCATACGGCACGATCTGCCGGCTGGGCAGCTGCAGAACGCTTCCGGCGCTTTCTCCTGACCGGGACAATGAGCGCCGGCGCTCGAGGGCGCGCCGATGATCGCAAGAACCGGAAGCACATTATCCCCTCTCAGCCAGCGTAGCTCCGCATGTGTCAATGCTGACCAAAGAACCGTCAGGTCCAGTTCCTTGGCCTGACTCTGTTTCCCGCAAAGGTCTTGTTGACGTTCGCATGAAGCTCGTATCGGCGGCGAGGAAAGTCGAGCGGGAGCCCGTCGGTGGGACCAACATTAGGGAACGTCACTCAAAAGTCGACGGCGGGCGACGAAGACGTATTCCCGGCTGTCGTCGGCAAACGGCTCGTGGGCAAAGCCGGCGTAGAGCGAGTCCACCTCGAGTCCGGCGACGTCGAGGAGCCCGAGCCACTCGTTCTTCGTGGCCCACCAGAGGGAGCTCGTCGCGCCATCGTCGCGGATAATGTCGATCCGGTTATCGCCCACTGCGTACCGGATGGTGTGCGGTACAGGCTCCTCCTGGTGCTCACCGTCGAGGCGCGCGGCGAGCCGGTGGTCGAAGGCAAAGGCGTTCCAGGCGAACCGCCCTTCCGGCCGCAGCGAGGCGGCGACGCGCTCGAAGGTGCGGCGGCGGTCGGCCCAGCTGGGTAGGTGCAGGAGCGCGCGGAACGGACAGTAGATCAGCGCGGCCTGCTCGTCGAGGGCGAGGTCACGCATGTCGCCCTCGCGCAGGTCGAGCTCCACGCCCGCCTCGGCCGCACGAGCGCGGGCTTGCGCGAGCATCGCCGGCGACGAGTCAATGCCGATCACGCGCTCGCCGGTCGCCTGCGCAATCGGGATCGCCACCCGCCCGTTCCCGATCGCAAGCTCGACCAGCGGCCCGTCCGCCTGGCGTGCCAGCTCGACGTAGAAGGCGATGTCGGCCGTCATGTGAGCCGACCATTCCTCGTAGTAGGTCGCGAACGCCTCGTCCCAACTCATCGATCCCTACTTCCATTCCCGCGACCGGTCCCCCGCTCTGCCTCTCCCAGCCTTCGTAGCGTTCGTAGTCTTCGGAATCTTCGAAACCTTCCATAACGATCATCCGGCCTCGGGATGACCCACCCCCGCCACCCAGCCGCAGGGATCACCCGGATTCCGGCTACGCGTCCCGTCACCCTCGCAGCATCGTATCGGGGGATTGATCGTTGTCCCGGATGACGTCGCTGCTCGTGAAGCAAACGATCGCGCTCAGTCTTCCGTTGGGTCAAAGACCACGATGCCCATCGGCTCTTCGCCTGCCTGGATGCGGCCGATGATGGCAAGTTCCTTCATGTCGATCGCGACAACCTCGGCGAGACTCGGGATCGTGACGTAGGCGGTCGCGCCATCCGGGGTGATGCTCGGGTTTGCCTGGGGCGCTCCCACCTCGATCCGAGTTGCCTCCCGCCCAGTCTCTCGTTCGAGGGCAAGCACGAACGTTTCGTCGAGATGCGTCACGAGACCGTAGGGGCTGCCCGGCGGGCCAAACGCGGACTGCACCGGACCCCGTCCCGTCGCCTCGGTGTGGAGGGTCTCCATCGTCGTCGCATCAAGCACGACATTGCTGCTGGCGCCGGCCGTTTGCACCCAGACAACCGTCCCATCGGGGGAGACGCGAAGCATGTACGGTTTACTCCCTGTCGGAAACGTGACGGTTTTCGCAATCCGATGGGTGACCAGGTCAACCTTGGAGACGGTGTCCTGGTCGCGCTCCGGGACGAAGCCGAACCGACCGTCCGGCGTCAAGTGGAGGTCTCAGGGGAATGCGCCGGTCTTGACTTCCGCCGCTATTTCGCCAGTGCCGAGGTCGAGGGCGATGAGGGAGTCCTCGCCGGCGACATTCACCCAGGCAGTCTTCCGGTCGGGAGTGAGCATGAGGCTGTGGGCCGGACCTTTGCCGCCTGTCGGGAGGACGCGCGCTACCGTGACCGCGCGCGGATCGACCGCAATGGCCTGTACCTCGTCGTCCGGAAAGTCATATGTCCAGACATGGCTCCCATCCCAGAAGCGCTGCTCGTTGGAGAGCCAGCGCACCACCGCTCCCAAGGGCTTCGTCGCGAGGACTTCCCGCGTTGCGGGATCGAAGAGCGTCACGTCCCGCGATGTGGCATTGAAGATGTACCCGACGAGCGTTCCAGGGTTCGGAGTTGCTTCTGCGGAATCCCCTGCGGCCGTGAGGGAAACCGGGTCGCGGATCGAGGAGGAGCCGGTGCGGACGAAAGTGTGTCCCACACCCGGCATGACGCCTTGGAGTGCTGCCACTGTGAGAGACCCTACGCCGGCGGCTGCGCGTTTCACCAGTTCACGCCGGTCGATGGTCGGCGGCGGACTGATTCTGGTTCTCGTCGCGAGCAGACCGCCCGCGCAGTCGTGGGGCGTTCAGTGCGGGCGGGGCATCGCCGCAGGCGTTGGCTTACCGTTGCTGCTCACGAATCCACTCCTTTTTACTCGGTTTCAACCATTGCAGCCGCTCCGTGGCTTCCAGCCCCTGGGTGCGGTAGCACTGGCGTTCGCCGACCAGCAATGGCTAGGGAACGACCAGGACCGGGGTGCCCACGGGAGCCCACCCGTACAACCAGGCGGCGACGTCGAGCGGCAAGTTGACACAGCCATGGCTCATAGGCGTTCCAAAGTTGTTGTGCCAGTAGGTGCCGTGGAGGGCGTGACCGCGATTGGTGAAATAGAGCACCGACGGGACATCCGGCACGTTGTAGTACTCCCCGCCGATGACCCCCGCCATCGTCTGCGATGGGAGCTTGGTGAGGACCGCGTAGGAGCCAATTGGGGTATTGAAGCCGGCTTTGCCTGTGCTCACGTAGCTGCTCAGCGCTACGTTGTCACCCTTGTACGCCCAGAGCATCTGCTGGCTGATGGAGACGACAATCGACTTCTGCGACTCTGGCCGAGCCTATCACCGGAGTCGCAAGCGCTGCTACCGTAAGGAGAATGACGACGATCCAACGTGCCAATGCGGCGCGTGGGTATCTCACGAACAGCCTCCTGGTCAGCGCATCCGGCGAGGTCTCGGGCCCCCTGCTCCCTTCTCGCGCTTCTCTCGGTTGCAAGCGCCGTGCCTGGGGCTCAACTCTCGCGGAGCGGCGCACACGTGAGGGCGCCATCATCAGGGCGTTGGGGCCCGGAAACCTCGTGATGTTCAGGAGGTCGCGGATCGCAAATTCTATACTCTCGATCTCCGCGTTGAACTACCGCACAACTTAAGCCGGGAGGGCGGGCGAAGCGAGCGCCTCGGGGCGAAGGTCTAAGCGCCGCAGGAGTTGCGCGTTGAGGGCGACGACGATGGTTGAGACGCTCATCAGAATCGCGCCCACCGCCGGCGGCAGCAGAATACCGATCGGGGCAAGAATGCCGGCGGCGAGTGGGATGGCCAGGACGTTGTAGCCGGCGGCCCAGGCCAGGTTCTGAATCATCTTGCGATAGCTGGCGCGTGACAGCTCGATCACCCCGACGACGGCTCGCGGATCACTTGTCGCCAGGATGACCCCAGCTGACTCGATGGCCACATCCGTCCCGGCGCCGATTGCAATCCCGACATCCGCCCGGGCCAATGCCGGCGCATCATTGACCCCATCTCCGACCATCGCTACCCGCTCGCCGCGTGCCTGGAGGGTTGCCACGGTGCTATCTTTATCCTCGGGTAGCACCTCGGCGAAGACCTCGTCGATCCCCAGATCGTTGGCCACTGCTTCGGCCACCGGACGCGCATCGCCGGTAATCATGACGACGCGCACGCCGCGCTGCTGGAGAGCCGAAACGGCTTCAGCCGCTTCTGACCGGCTCTGGTCCTCCAGCGCAAGGGCGCCAATGACCTCCCCATCGCGGACGACGTGGAGAATGGCGGCCCCTCGGTTGTCCCAGGTCGCTGTCTGCCGCGAAAGCGCTGGCGGCACATGAAGACCTCGCTCGCGCAGCATGGTCGGCCCGCCAATAGCGACTTCGCTGCCATTGACCGACGCCTCGACCCCACGTCCAGCAATTGCCTGGAACTGTGAGGCATGCGGCAGAGAAAGTCCGGCGTCCATTGCCCGTAGCACGATCGCACGCGCGAGGGGGTGCTCGCTGTCGGCCTCAACTGCCGCGGCGAGGGCGAGGAGATCGTCCTCTTCGCCGTCAAGCGCGGCGACTCCGCTGACAACTGGCTCACCCCGCGTCAGCGTCCCGGTCTTATCAAAGAGAACGGTGGTGACCTCGCGCATCCGCTCCAGGGCCAGCCGATCCTTGACGAGAATCCCTTGCCGGGCCGAGATCGCGGTCGAGATGGCGATGACCAGGGGAATCGCCAGTCCCAACGCATGCGGGCAGGAGATCACCAGGACCGTCACCGCGCGCGTCACCGCGTCATCTGGACGCGCCCAGGAGATTCCAGACAAAAAAGGTCAGAATGCCAGCGCCCACAGCGACGTAGAAGAGCAGCCCGGCAAAACGATCAGCCAGCGCCTGCGCGCGGGAGTGGGAAGTCTGCGCTTCCGCAACGAGGCGCTGGATGCCGGCGAGCGCGGTTTCCTCGCCAACTGCTTCAACCCGCACCCGGATCGCTGATCCAGCGACCACCGTCCCGGCCACCACACGGTCACCTACGTCCTTGTCGACCGGCCGCGACTCACCGGTGATCATCGACTCATCGAGCTCCGCGGCTCCGTCGACGACCACGCCGTCGGCCGGCACACGGGCGCCGGGTCGCACCAAAACAACGTCACCAGGGCGAAGCGCGGCAATGGGCACCGTTTCCACACCCGTCGGACTCACTCGCTCGGCCTCATCCGGGAGAAGTGCGGCCAGAGCGCCGAGAGCGCCGCGAGCCTGGCCGATGGCGCGCATCTCTTGCCAGTGCCCAAAGAGCATGATTGTGACGAGAAGTGCCAGTTCCCACCAGAACTCCAGATCAAAGAGTCCCAGGGTAGTCGCTAGACTGGCGAAGAAGGCGACACTGATTGCCAGGGAAATCAAGAGCATCATCCCCGGCGTGCGGGCACGCAGCTCATCCCAGCCCCCTTTCAGGAAGACTGAGCCGCCGTAGAGAAAGATGATCGTGCCGAGGACCGGGGAGACGAGATCGCTACCCGGGAAGGCGGGCATCGAGAATCGCAGCCACTCCTGAACCATCGGGCTATAGAGCACGACCGGGATGGAGAGCAGGAGGCTGATCCAGAAGCGAGACCGGAACATCTCGACGCTATGCCCGGCATGCTTGTCATGCCCAGCGTGGCCCATGGCCGCATGCTCGGCTTCCGTCATCGCCTGGTGATCGATGTCACGGGGGTCGGCTAGATCGCCGCGATGGACCATCTCGTGGCCATCGTGTGTCGGTGGCTCAAGTGTTGGCCTAGAGGGGTTGTGATAGCTGTGCTTATCCATAGCGGTGCTCGTTCACTTCATTTCCGCCAATGGGCGTCTCGACTCAGCACCCCTCTTTATTGGGGAAGAAAAGGACGTCGGAGGCCATCATCGAGAGCCGAGTGACAGCAGGGGCAGAACCTTGACGACGTTGAAGGGAACGCACGAGCCGCATGGTCCTTGCAGATTCCGAACCTACTGGAATGGCTGGCCGTACCGCTCCCGGGAGGCTCCCTCCGCCGGCGGCTGGCGCTCCTTCTTGCCACAACTGATTCAAGAATGGCGTGTGAGGACTGGGGTGGCGCCTTCCGCTTGCGGTGAAGGCACCCCCCCTGGGCTGTTACTTTTGAACCGGATACCCTGCCTCGTCAAGCGCCGCTTCGATCTGCATCAGTGACACCCGACCCGGATCGAAATTGATTTCCACGCGCTTCGTGTCCGGATCGACCTCGACGCTGGCCACACCAGGCAGGGTGCCGACCGCGTCCTTCACCGTGGCGACACAGTGTCCGCAGGATATATCCGGTGCGGTAACCGTCACGTGTTCAACCATCGCTGCCATCAGGTTCTCCTCTCTGCTGAACCGCACCGCGCACCCTGCGCGGCAAGCGTGACTCGCCTCTCTTATGCCTGATCCGGCGCGAACAAGCTCGACGACTCGCCGGTCGGTTGATGCTCCATCGGTGCGCTGCTGCTCTCCATGGCACCGCCGACGCCCATTCCGCTGCGCTCGCTCAGCCAGAGTGCACCAGCGCCGATTGCCAGGGCCAGAATGGCGATGGCGGCAAGATATCCCCAGTCGGCAATCCGGGTCCGCAAGGGCGGGTGGAGGATCTCCTGCGCGCTTGCCGCTGGCCGGAAGCCGCGCAGGCGTAGCGCGTTCGTCACCACGCTGACGCTGCTCATCGCCATCGCCGCCGCCGCCAGCACCGGATTGAGGAGGATGCCGAACACCGGCCAGAGCAGGCCCATCGCCACCGGGATCAGAACGACGTTGTAGCCGAAGGCCCAGAACAATCCCTGCTTGATCGTGCCGACAGTCTTTCGCGAGAGCGCGATCGCGGTCACGATGGTGCGCAGATCGCCACCGATGAGGGTGATATCGGAGGCGGCGATCGCGACGTCGGTACCGGTGCCGATGGCGATACCCAGGTCGGCCTCGGCCAATGCCGGGGCATCGTTGATGCCGTCGCCGACCATAGCCACCGTCTTGCCCTGAGCCTGCAATGCCGCGACCTTGGCCGATTTCTCCTCCGGCAGCACCTCGGCCAGCACGTGTGACGACGCAATGCCGACCTCGCGCGCGATTGCCTCAGCTGTTGCCCGGTTATCGCCGGTCAGCATCCAGACCTCGAGCCCAAGCGCCGAAAGCTCTTCGATCGCCTCACGCGACTCTGGCTTCAGGGTGTCGGCGACGGCGAGCAGGCCAGCCGGTTGTCCGTCGACGGCGACGTACATTGGCGTCACGCCATCCCGCGCCAACTCCTCAGCGCGAGAACCCAGACCGTTGAGCGCAATGCCGGTCTGCTCCATCAGCGCGCGATTGCCGATGAGTACGGCTCGTCCCTCGATCTCGGCCTCGATTCCCTTGCCGGTGACCGAACGGAAGGTGACCGCCGGTGGCAGGTCGATCCCCAGCTCGCGGGCGCGGATCACGATCGCCTCTCCCACGGGATGCTCGGAGCCGACCTCCGCTGCCGCAGCGAGACGCAGCAGCTCTCGCTCCGCTAACCCGTTCGCCGGCACGACTGATGTTAATGCCGGCTTGCCGCGTGTTAGCGTCCCTGTTTTGTCGAGGACGATCGTGTCGATCTTGCGAGTCATCTCCAGCGCTTCGCCGCCGCGGACGAGGATGCCGTACTCGGCCGCCTTGCCGGTGCCGACCATGATCGCGGTCGGCGTCGCTAATCCCAGTGCACAGGGGCAGGCGATGATCAGGACCGCGATCGTTGCCGTGAGGGCGAAGACCGGAGACGGCCCGAACACGAGCCAGGCAGCGAACGTCAGCGCCGCGAGCACCAACACGACCGGCACGAAGTAGCTCGAGATGGTGTCCGCGAGGCGCTGCATCGGAGCCTTCGAGCCCTGGGCCTCCTCGACCAGCCGGACGATCTGAGCCAGCGTCGTGTCGCGGCCGACCTTGGTGGCGCGGAAGACAAAGCTGCCCGTCTTGTTGAGCGTGGCGCCGATCACCGTGTCGCCGGGTTCCTTCTCGACAGGCAGGCTCTCGCCGGTCAGCATGCTCTCGTCGAGCGCCGAGCGGCCCTCGATCACGACTCCGTCGACCGGCACTTTTTCGCCCGGGCGAACCCGTACGAGATCGCCTACCACGACCTGCTCGACCGGGATGTCCAGCTCAATGCCGTTGCGGATCACGCGGGCGGTCCTGGCCTGGAGCCCCATCAAGGCTCTGATGGCGGCCCCGGTCTGCTTCTTGGCCCGCGCCTCCAGCCAGCGGCCGAGCAAGATGAGGGCGATCACGATGACCGCGACCTCGTAGTAGAGGTGGAACGGGAAGCCCCAGAGCTCGGCAAGCTGCGGCCAGAGCGTGACGAAGGCGCTATAGCCATACGCGGCACTGGTCCCGACGGCGACGAGCGTGCTCATGTTGGTGCCGCCGTGGCGAGCTGCTGCCCAGGCGGTGCGATAGAAGACGCCACCAGCCCAGAACTGAACCAGCGTCGCCTGGATGAGCAACAGCGGCGCGACCACCGACATGTCCCACCCCAGCGGCAGGTACATCTCGGCCATCATCACCAGGCCGATGACCAGGCTAACCATCCACTTGCGCTTGAGATCGGCCAGATCCCGGTCACGCTCCCGCTCCCGCGGGTCAGCGGCAGTCGCTCGCTCGGAAAGGCGAGCCGCCGGTTGTTGGGCAGCGAGCTCTGGCTCCACGGCTGGGATCTCGCCCACGCGGTAACCAACCCGCTCGACTGCGGCGCGGAGGGTGGCAAGGTCGGCGACGGCCGGATCGTAGGCAACGGTGGCGCGCTCTGTCGCGAGGTTGACATGTGCGGCGGTCACGCCAGGGACCTTTTCCAGTCCCTTCTCGACCCGGCGCACACAGGACGCGCAGGTCATACCTTCAACAGGAAGGACGGCTTCCGCTGGTCCAGAGACGGGCCCGGGATCACCGGCGCCGTTCGTGGTCGTGGGTGCAGTAGGCGGCGCCGGGGCGGTGACGGACTCTGGGGGCAGTTGGGGAACACCATACCCGGCACGCTCGACTGCCGTAGCAATGTCGGCCACGGTTGTCTGCTCAGGGTCGTAGCTTACCGTCGCCCGTTCGGTGGCCAGATTGACCGCCGCTCGTTCGACTCCCGCGACTTTGCCAATGGCCTTCTCCACGCGGTTGACGCAGGAGGCGCAGGTCATCCCGCTCACCGGGAAGGTGACATCAGCCGTATTCGATGTCAAGGAAGGAACAGTTGTCGCCATCGCCTCGTCACTCCTGTGGAGAGACTCATGAATCGTTTCTATACCCGAGGGGGGTATATTTCTGCACACGTTTAGCATAGCAGGTCTGTCAAGGTGGTCTGTTCAATGTCGCAACCGCTGCACATCGGTTGATCACGCCACACTGGAGAGAGAGGCGCGACCGTTGACGATAATACCTATGGGGGGTATAATCAAACCATGATAGCCATTGAAGGTGACGAGATCAACGATTTTTCCGACTCGCCGAACAGCGATGGCGCCGCGCACGTTGTCAGCCAGACGGTGCCACGGACGTCAACCTCCTATGCCCACGACAAGGCGAAGATCATGGCTCGCCTCCGTCGCATGGAGGGCCAGGTCCGCGGCGTCCAGCGCATGGTTGACGAGGACCAGTATTGCCTCGATGTGCTGACGCAGCTCTCGGCCATCATCGCCGCCGCCCGTCAGACCGGTCTCCTCGTGCTCGAAGACCATGTGCGGGGCTGCGTGCTGGGAGCCGAGCCGGAGCAGGATCCGGAAGATCGCGAGGAGTTGCTCACCGAGTTGATCGGAGCCATCGATCGCTTTGGTCGCAGCGTCGGATAGCCGTAACAGGCGATGTGGTGGGACTCGGCATCGCTAGCCGTCGGGACCCGGGATCATCACCGTTTGGTATCGCCGGTGACACAACGTAAAATGGGTTGGTGACAAGCACTCGCGAGACCACCAGACGCCAAGAGACCGACAGCGCAAACGGTCGCGTGACGGGGATGCCGCCCGCGATCGAGCCGGTGGCGACGAGTGCCCCGCTCACCGAGCTCGAACAGGAAGGGCTCGATTACCGGCGGCGCTATCAGGGGCTCATCGGCATCGGCTCGAAGGTGCCCATCCGTGACCGGGCCATCCTCTCGCTCGTCTACACCCCCGGTGTTGCGGAAGCCTGTCTCGCCATCAACGAGGATCCGCTCGCGTCGTTCGACCTCACCTGCCGTGGCAACACCGTCGCCATTCTCACCGACGGCTCCGATATCTTCGGCAGGGAAACTGGTCCCCCGGAAGCGGCGATCCCCCTCGAAGAAGCCAAGAGCGTCATTTTCAAGACCTTCGCCGGGGTCGATGCCTTCCCGCTCTCCCTGGCGACGACCAACCCTGATCAGATCGTAGAGACCGGGCTTGCTCTCTCCTCGACGTTTGGCGCCATCTGCCTCGACGATATCTCCGCCCCGCGAGCGTTCACCATCGCCGACAATCTGGAGAACGGCGCGGACATCCCGGTCTTCTCGAACCAGCACCATGGAACGGCGATCCTCGTCCTGGGTGGTCTCATCAATGCGCTGAAGGTCGTCGGCAAGCAGATCGAGGATGTCAAAGTCGTTGTCTCCGGCGCCGGCGTCGCCGGGATCGGAGTCGCGCGGTTGCTCACTCGCGCCGGGGTGCGGGACCTCGTCGTCTGCGACCGCGCCGGCGCCCTCCACAAGTACCGCCCGGAGCGCATGAACTGGGCGAAGGCGTATCTCGCCAAAGAGACGAACCTCGAGGGACGTCGCGGCAGTCTCAGCGAGATGCTGGAGGACGCCGACGTTTTCATTGGCCTCTCCACGGGTGGCATCGTCAGCGAGGAGATGGTCCGCGCGATGGCGCGGGATCCGATCGTCTTTGCGCTGGCCGTACCGGAGCCGGAGATCTCGCCGGCCGCGGCCCGCGCCGCCGGGGCCAGGGTCGTCGCCACTGGCCGCTCCGACTTCCCGAACACCATGGACATCTCGCTCGTCTTCCCGGGGGTCTTCCGCGGTCTGCTCGACTCGCGAGCGCGCAACATCCGTCTGCGCACGTTGCTCTATGCCGGTCAGGCGCTGGCCGGCATCATCCAGCCAGATGAGCTTCACGCTGACTACATCGTCCCCCGCATTTTCGATTTCCGAGTCGCCCCGGCAGTGGCGGCGGCGGTCGTTCGCGCGGCCCAGGAGGCCGGCGAGGCTGGCCGCGAGATCGCGCCCGAGTTGGTCAGCGAGCGGACCCGCCGTTATGTCTACGAGGGTCGTCTGCTTCCGCCGAAACCCTCCGCCCGCGGCGAACACAAGACATTCCGCGAAGAGGCCATCGATCTGCGGTTGCGGCACGGCGGTGTCCTGGAGATCCGCTCCAAGATCCCGATCCGCGATCACCACATCCTGAACATGCTCTACGTCCCCCCGGCGGCCCTCTCGCCGGCGCGCGTCATTCGCGACAACCCGGCCCTGGTCGGCGAGATCACCGCCAAGGGGAACCTCGTCGCCATCGTCACTGACGGCTCGGCGGTGCTCGGGCTGGGCGACATTGGCCCCCAGGCGGCGCTGCCGGTAATGGAGGGCAAAGCGGTCCTGCTGCAAACGCTGGCCGGTGTCGAGGCCTTCCCGATTTGCCTGGCGGCACGCGACGTCGACGAGATCGTCGGGATCGTGCAGAACATCGCGCCCAATTTCGGCGGTATCAATCTCGAGGATATCAGCGCTCCACGCTGCTTCGAGATCGAGCGCAAGCTGCGTGAGACTCTCGATATGCCGGTCTTCCACGACGACCAGCACGGTACCGCAATTGTCGTGGCCGCGGCGTTGATCAACGGCTGCAAGATCCGCGGCGGCCGCATGGAGGAATTGCGGGTCACGATCAATGGCGCGGGCGCCGCCGGCATAGCGGTGACGAAGCTCCTGCTCGGGCTCGGCATCGGCGACGTGGTTCTCTGTGATCGGCAGGGGGCCATCTACGAGGGTCGCGCCGAGCACATGGACTTTTCGAAGGAGGAGATCGCGCGGCTGACGAACAGGGATCGCCGCACCGGCTCCCTCGGTGAGGTCATTGCTGGCTCCGACGTCTTCATTGGACTCTCCGCCGGGGGTGTCCTCACGCCGCAGATGGTGCGCACGATGGCTCCCAACCCGCTCGTCTTCGCGCTGGCCAACCCGGTCCCCGAGATCACGCCCGATCTGGCACGGGAAGCAGGGGCGCTGGCGGTCGCGACCGGCCGCTCCGACTACCCGAACCAGGTCAACAACTCTCTCGCCTTCCCCGGCGTCTTCCGGGGCGCGCTCGATATCAAAGCGCGCACGATCGACGACGCTATGAAGATCGCCGCTGCGCGGGCCATTGCCGAGCTGGTCGATGCGTCCGAGCTCTCTCCTGATTTCCTGATTCCAGACAGCCTCGACCTCCGCGTCGCGCCGCGCGTCGCCGCTGCCGTGGCTGAAGCGGCGATCGCCGGCGACCTCGCCCATAGCCCGATGGATCCGCGTGAGGTTGAACTGCGCTGCCGTGATCTCGTCTACGAAGGCACCGTCGGGCTGTAGGCGTTTCTTCACCGGGATCTGCCGTATGACCAGCCGCATCGAAATCGTCCAGGCCGATATCACGACCCTACAGGTCGATGCCATCGTCAACGCGGCGAACACTTCGCTGCTTGGTGGCGGTGGCGTCGATGGGGCAATTCATCGAGCCGCCGGTCCTCGGCTCCTGGAAGCAACGCGCGAGATCGGCGGCTGCCCGACCGGTCAGGCTCGGCTCACGCCGGGGTTTGACCTACCCACGAAATGGATCATCCACACCGTCGGCCCGATCTGGCAGGGCGGGCACGCTGGCGAAGACGATCTCCTCGCCTCCTGTTATCGGGAGAGTCTCAAACTCGCGTCATCCGTGAGGGTCAGGACTATCGCCTTTCCCGCCATCTCGACCGGTGCATACAGTTTCCCGATTGAGCGCGCGGCGCGCATTGCGGTTTCCGAGATTGCCCGGTTTATAGCCGGCGAGCCGTCAATCGAGCGCGTCTTTCTCACCGTGCGTGGAGAAACCGCCAGCCGCATCCACGCCGAAGCGCTCGCTGAGGTCAAAGTGCTCGAGTAGCGCGGTGGTATCGACACTGACGATAGGGTATGAGGGGCGCTGCCGTAACCTCAACGCCGCCAGCGCAGACCATGGCCCCGCACGCCGCTCGGCTTACCCAGCCGCTGGCGGCGTCGGTGCCGATCGCGATCTTCTCGGCCGCAGCCGTCGCCTTGCCACTCCTGCAGCGATAGCTCTCGGGCTCAATTCAGCGCAGACGAGCATCTGGATCCTGTCGCTCTCTGGAATCCCCGGGCTGGCCTCGATCATCTTGACGCTGGTCTACCGTCAGCCGCTGCTCGTCGCTTGGCATACCGGCGTCGTCGCCTTCGTCGCCTCACTCGGGCGTGACATGCCCTACCCGGAACTCTTAGGAGGGACGATGGTCGCAGGTTTCGCTGTGGCCGCTCTCGGCGCGTTGGCCCTGACGACAAGAGTAGCCACACTAGTGCCGACGCCGATCATCTTCGGTGTCGTCGCAGGGAATGTCCTTCCATTCGTTGTCGGTACCTTCAATGCTCTGGACAATGAAGTCCTTCTCGTCGGGGAAGCACTCCTTGCTTACCTCCTCGGACGGCGCCTCCTGATCCCCCGGCTGCCGGCGATCCTTCCCACTCTCCTTGTCAGCATCGCTCTCGCCAGTGCCACACGCCGCATGCCCTTCCCGACGGCTGGCTGTGGCCACACGTCTCCGCAACGATGCCGTCGTTCTCGCCGGCCGCGATACTGACGGTCGTGCCGGTGGCCGTACCCCTCATTGCGCTGCACTCAATCGTGACCGCGGCCGCCTACCTCCGTGGTGAGGAATACGATCCATCGGCCCGTGCCATCGAGGTGGCGACCGGCGTCGCTACCACTATTGCTTCCTTCTTTGGACCGTCACCGGTGTGCATGGCAGCGTTGGTGACTTCGCTGACGGCAGGGCCCGAGGCCGGAGAGCGCACAATGCGGCCGTGGGCCGTCTATGCCGGCGCCGCGGCCCTTCTGCTCATCGCGACGGGAGCCGCGGTTGTTGCGGACCTCCCAGGCGTTCTCCCCCTACCACTGCTGCTTGCCGTGGCCGGCCTCGCCCTGCTTGGAATTCTGGGCCAGGCCCTGACGGCGATGTCCAAAGGGCTGCTTCGCATTGGCCCAATCGCCGCGTTCGCGGTCGCCTCGTCCACACTTTCACTGTGGGGCTTGGGAGCGGCCTTCTGGGCAATTGTTTTTGGCACGATCTCCTCGCGGCTGCTCGAGGGCGAGGCCGTCAAAGATGACTGATCTGTTGCAGCTCACCAAACATGGTTGATGCACGCCGCTGGCGTTGGGCTCGTGGTGGGGGGTCTTGGCATTCCTCTCGATGGTGCCTGCGCTCATCTGGCGGGTGCTGGACGAGGAGCGGCTTCTGGCCAAAGAGCTTCTCGAATACCCGGAGTACTGCGCCAAAGTCCGCTGGCGGTTAATTCCTGGCATCCTGTAGCGCGTGTTGCCGCGAAGACGTGCCTAGGCACCGCGCTGGACTTCGGATTCATACGGGCTGGGCATGGAGATGGAGGCTGAGTCAGGCTCGCCAGCCACAACCTCGCCTTCCAGGTTCGGCAGACCCAGTTCAGCCCACACCTCGTCAATCCAGGCCAGGTCAGCTTCGGTCCGCCGCAAGCCGAAAAGCGCCGCGGCACGCCCGAACCGGCGCGGGGAGTCGGGGTCCGCGGCGACAGCGGCTGCATCCGCAGCGGCAGCAGCCGCGAACCGGTTGCGCCGGTCAAGGGCCTGCACTCGGTACTGGGTGAGCAGCGCCGCCGCCTGCTCTGGCGCGAGGCGCTCGCCGAAAAAGAGCTTCACGAGCATCGGCTGGCGCGGGCGTGGCACCCCGGGATCGGGGTTGTCCAGCCAGGCATCGAGCGCCCGCGCCCCCTCCGGGGTCACGGAGTAGACGCGCTTGTCAGGTAGATGCTCCTGAGCGACCTCGACTCCGACGACGTAGCCGAGAGCCTCCAACTTCGCCAACTCGCCATAGATATGCGTCCGCGTCAGCGGCCAAAAGTTGTCGATCGAGGCCGCCGCCCGGGTGCCCAGTTCGTAACCGGAGCTGGGCCGCCGCGCCAGAAGGCCGAGCACCGCATAAGCGCTGGGGGTGAGAATCGTTCTTGACATCTTGGAATCATTGTAGCACAGTGTTTCCTAGAAAAGTGTATTATAGTTAGAGGTCGATTCTGACCCTGTGATAGTGGCAGATATTGTGAGGGGTTGTGCACAACGGCTCGCTCTCTTTAGAGGGTCATGAGCGGGTGAGAGTGGCATGACGAAAGCAAACGTTTCACCGTCGGACATCGGGCCCTCCTCACCGAATCTCCGGCAACGCGTTAATCATTCAGCCGCGCGTCGCAGCGCAGATCTCCCATTGGAGGGTGCACCATGAACAGACGACGTCTCCTGCAGGCGGTCACAGCACTCCCGCTCCTGCCCGACAGTTGGCCGAAATGGCCGCGCTCGCAGCGGGCCACTGCGACGGGGCCCTCCTCTTCCCGCGTCCGGCCCAGCGACCCTGAATGGCCGTCCCCGGCCAGCTGGGACCGACTCAACCGGGATGTCGGAGGACGGCTGATCACGGTGGAATCGCCGCTTGCGGCGTGCCTCGAGGATCCCGAGAGTGCCACTTGTGCGCACGTCTTCGAGTCTCTGCAGAATCCGTACTATCTCGGCGACGACGTCGGCCTGACGCAGACCCTCGGCTGGGTCGACGGCTGGACGTCGCAGCCGAGCGTCTATGCCGTGGCCGCCCGCACGACCGACGACGTCGTCGCCGCGGTCAATTTCGCCCGCGAGAACAATCTGCGGCTGGTCGTCAAGGGCGGAGGCCACAGCTACCAGGGTACGTCCAATGCGGCGGACTCGCTGCTGATCTGGATGCGGCGGATGAACGCCATCACGGTGCACGACGCATTCGTCGGAACGGGATGCGAGGGGCAAGCCGAGCCGCAGCCGGCGGTCACGGTGGAGGCCGGTGCGATCTGGGGACAGGTCTACGATGCCGTCACGACGCAGGCGGGCCGCTACGTCCAAGGCGGCGGCTGCCTGACGGTGGGTGTTGCGGGGCTCATCCAGAGCGGAGGCTTCGGTCCCTTTTCGAAGGCCTACGGGATGGCGGCGGCCAGTCTCCTCGAAGCCGAAATCGTCACGGCCGATGGTGCGGTCAGGATTGCCAATGCCTGCACGCATGCGGACCTATTCTGGGCGATCAAGGGGGGTGGGGGCGGGAGCTTCGGCGTCGTGACCAAGCTCACGCTACGAACGCACGACCTGTCGGAGTTCTTCGGCGGGGTGTTCACGACTATCGAGGCGGCCTCGGACGACGCGTTTCGGCGGCTGATTGCCCGGGTCATCGCCTTCTACAACGAGGCGCTGTTCAACCCGCATTGGGGCGAGCAGATCGCCTTCCGCCCGGGCAACGTCCTCGAGATCGCGATGGTGTTCCAGGGTCTCGATCAGGAGCAGGCGGAGGTTACCTGGCGGCCGTTCTTCGATTGGTTGGCTGCCTCGCCGCAGGACTTCACCATCGCGTCGGGACCGTCAGTCCTCGCCGCGCCGGCACAGTCGTTCTGGGACCCGCAGTTTCTCGTACAGGTGCCCGGCCTGATCCTGGCCGATGACCGGCCGGGCGCACCGGAGACGAACGTGTTCTATGCCAGCAATCAAGGGGAAGCTGGGCAGGTGCTCCACGGCTATCAATCAGCGTGGCTGCCCGCCTCGCTCCTCGAGGAGAACCGGCAGCAAAGCCTCGTGGAGGCGCTCTTCGCCGCGACCCGCCATTGGAGCGTGTCACTGCACACGAACAAGGGGCTGGCGGGCGGTCCCGCCGAGGCGATTGCCGCGGCCAGGAAGACGGCGACCAATCCGGCGGTGCTCGACGCCTTTGCGCTGATCATTTGCGCGGCCGAGGGACCGCCCGCCTATCCCGGCCTTCCCGGTCACGAGCCCGACCTCACGACCGCCCGCAACAATGCCAAGGCGATCGACAAGGCCATGCATGAAGTCCGTACGCTCTTACCGAGCATCGGCTCCTATCTGGCGGAAAGCGATTTCTTCGAATCGGCGTGGCGGGACGCGTTTTGGGGACCGAACTACGCAAGACTCCTGACCGTCAAGGATAAGTACGATCCAGAGGGCCTCTTCGTTGTGCACCACGGGGTTGGCAGCGAACGCTGGAGCGCCGACGGATTCGCCAGGTTGGGCGGGCACTAGAGCCCTGCGTCGCTGGCTTGGTAGACGCAACCAGAAGCAGTAGCCAACTGGGTGCCAACCGGATGTAACCACGTCTCAATCACGTCTTCGATGGATTCACCCGGCGTGTAAAGCAAGGGGCAACAGTCTCGCCGGCAAGGCGAACTTCGCCCCCGACCTCATCGCTGTGGAAGCGCCGCTAGTAACAACGCGGTTTGACGACTGCTCGCAAGCCCAAGTGCGTGGAGACGCGTCCGGGCCAGCCCGGAACCGACGTGTGGACCTGGGGAGAAGGGACCCCCGCCGGTACTGTCGACGCGGAGGTGGAGTGCAACCGCGTCAACAGTACTGCGCGGTCGCGAATTGCGGACCGCGCTTGGATGACGGCGCGGTCGGACGTGAGCGATGGAACGGTGGCTCCAGCAGGTTGAGCGGACTTTGGGGAGGTCGGGCTTTTTCCGGTGCCCAGCGTCCTCATGTTGCTGATCGTAAATGACGCCAATCCCCGCATGCTCATACGGTCGGGTGGGATCGGGTCGAGGGCCGGTGGCCAGCAGTCGGGCGAGGCGTGCGAGCGCCAGCCTCTCCAAAATCAAGAGCAATCAACGTGATCACGGCGGCGGTGAGCAGGAAGATCGTGTCCATCAGTCTCTCCTCCGGTTGTCGTCCTCTGTTCACCTCCTAGTCGAACGAGCGTGGTCCAAATCGACAATTCGCTTGCAGCTCACGCTTGGTACACGGCAGTCCACGCACCGGGGCACCGGCATAAGTTGTCCACCGACCGGCGCGCCAATATCCTCCGGATGAGTGATAGGGACAGGTGATGCCGTATCTGCGACATCCCGGCGGAATTCGAAGAGAGCGTGCGGTACCTTTTTACTTGACCGAACCTGGCCCCACCGCGTCCCGCCGCAAGGAGTCCCCGCCATGGCCACCGCTGTTGAACCCCCCACCGCACTTGAGGAAACCCACGCCGAGTTCGCCTCAGTAACCGAATCCGACATTGCGGCGCAGACAGATGCCGGCAGCTTCAGCCGCGGCAAGACCTACTTCCGCGGCAAGCGCATCTTCCACGCCGTGCGTCGCGGCAACCTCCTCCGCGCCCGCTGTCGTGGTTCAAGCGGCGGACCCTACCTCGTCGAGGTGACGTTGGCGCCCGCGGACAAGCCGAAGTCTCGGAATCCCGTCAAGTACCTGTGCACCTGCCCGCGTGGCGGCTTCTGCAAGCACGTCGTCGCGCTCCTTCTCACCTGGATCGATAAACCGGAATCGTTTGACGTGCGCCCGCCGATTGCCGAACTCCTGTCGGCCAAGACTCGGGAGGAATTGGTAGCCCTGATCGAGGCGATGGTGGTCGCGGACCCCAATCTCGAACCGCTCATCGAGTTGCCGCCACCGTCCGCGATCGCGCCGACCGCGACCCCGGTCGATGAGGCGGCGATCCGCCGGCTCATTGGCAGCGCCTTTTTTGAGCCTGAAGACGAAGAATACGAAGGCGATTACGCCAGTTACGGCTCCTACGACTACGGTTACGATCGCTTCTCGTTCGCCAGCAACGAGCTCGAGCGCGTGGTCGGCTATGCGGACGCGTACATCGAGGGCGGGCATTGGCGCAACGCGATGCTCGTCTCGGCGGTGCTGGCCGAGGAACTCCCGTCGGAGCTCGATGTCTATCAGGACGAAGAAGGCGAGCTCGCCGACCTCCTCCGCCGCACTGATGCCAATCTCGCCGCCTGCCTCGAAGCGCAAGAGCGGCTGCCTGCCGACGAACGTCTCAC
Organism: uncultured Chloroflexia bacterium; assembly: GCA_963751075.1. Classification (GTDB taxonomy): domain Bacteria; phylum Chloroflexota; class Chloroflexia; order Thermomicrobiales; family UBA6265; genus JACCXM01. The sequence continues at coordinate 202,742 of CAVVTE010000015.1, forward strand.
GGGCGAGGAGCGCACCCGGCTGATCGACGCCATCCTGGAGATCTGGGAAGCGGACCTCGACGCCGGCGGTCTGGACTTTTCCGATGGAGGTCCGGAGACGATCGGCGCCCTCGCCACACCAGTGGAGCAGGAGCGGGTGCGGGAGCGATTGCGTGAGATGATGCGGCCGGCGGTTGGCGACCCATGGCAGCACCAGTGGCGCAACCGGGCGGTAATCGGCTTCCTCTCCCTCCTCCAGGGCGAGGTTGGGCTCTCCGACGAGGAGCTCCTCGCCGAATACCGCAATGCCGAGCTCTGGGACGATGCCACGGCGCTTCTCCTGGAGATGGACCGCGTCCCGGAGGCGATTGCTCTGGCCTTCCGCAAACTGGGCACGGCCTCCGCGCTGATCGCGTTCGCCGACCGCTTGCTCGCCTCCGGCAATCCCGAACACATCAAACGGGCGATCGCACTGGTCGATGATTGGCTCTGGGAGCGCGAGGGGCAGAACGTCCAGGACGATCAACGTCTGCGTGAATGGCTGGAGAAGCGCCATCTGGAGCACGGTTCACCCGAGAAGGCTCTCGAGCTGGCCAAGCGCCGATTCAAGGTTTCCCCCTGCAAAGCGACCTACGACGCGGTCAAGGCGGCTGCGCTCCATCCCAGCCAACCGGGCGCTCTCTGGTCAGTGCTCCGCCCTACGCTGATCGCGACGCTTGGCAAGAGCAACGGCCTGTACGCTCTGATCGACATCCACCTGGAAGAAGGGGAGGTCGCCGAGGCCCTGCAGGTCCTCGCGAAGCTGGAAAAGCCGGGCCAGAAGGCTCAGCCGGCGTGGGGATTCACCCACATCTCGTCAGCCGGGTCGTATAGCGCCCGTGTCGCCGCTGCCGCGGAGACAGACTTCCCGGACGAGGCAGTGCGGATCTACCAGAAACTCGCGGAGGATCAGATCGCGCAGCGTGGCCGGCCGGCGTATCAAACCGCGGCCAACTACCTCGTCCGTGTGATGCGCGTCCTGGAAGAGAACGGCCGCGCCTCAGAGTGGCAATCGTTCATCGCTGATCTACGCCAGCGCAACAAGAGTTTGCGCGCACTGCGGGAGGAGTTGGATGCCCTCGGCCTCAATTGAGAGTGTGTCGACATGGACGGTGCAAGCGCACCGCCTCCTACCGACCGTCCGCTGGAGCGAAGAGGGCGCTGAGGACGGGGCTCTCGAACTCCGGCGCCAGGATATCCATAGAGATCTCGTCCCAGAAGCGGCCGTTGTACCAGCGGCTCTCTCGCCGTCGCCCGATCTCCCGGAATCCGACTTTCTCATAACACCGCCGGCCCGCCAGGTTGTATTCGAAGACCGTCAGCATCACGCTGTGCAGCCCGAGGGCCGTGAAGGCGTAGTCGAGGAGGAGCCGCATCGCCTCCGTCCCGAGGCCACGCCCGCGCGCGTCCGGCTCACCGATCATGATGCCGACGTCGGTTCGCCGGTTGTGGTGATCCACTTCGTGCAGCCCGCAGTTGCCGACCGCGCGGCCGGTCGCTCGCTCATAGATCGTGAACGTGGTTCCAGCTTCATTGACCGCGGCTCGTTCGTACCAGGCGGTCTCCTGCTCGAGCGTCATCGGTCGCGACGGCAGCCCGAGCATCCGCGTGGTCCCGAAATCGTTCATCCACCGCAGGTAGAGGGGGATGTGCTCGCGGCACAGCGGACCCAGGGCCACCAGCTCACCCTCGATATTGACGATCGGCGTGTCTGACTCGGTCATGAGTTGCCTTCCCGCTCCTCCCGAATCTCCTTGAGGCGCGCAATGAGGCTGTCCTCGTCGAGAAAGACCCCCAGCGAACGCTGCAATCCGCCGATGACGAGGGCGTTGATGTGCAGCGTCTGGTTTTCCACGCCGTGCCGCTCCGGATGGGGCGGCGTGCGGAGGCGGATATCCGTGGCCAGGCCGATCACGCCATAGTACCGATCCGGATCGACGCGGCGCGAGAGGCAGTCCATGTAGCCGGACTCCCAGTTCGTTCCGGAGTCCTCGCTCACCTGGCAGATCAGAACGTTGCAGCTCTCTACGGCCTCGATATCGACGTCATAGATGAGTCGGGGGGTGATGTCGGTGCGCGTCTTGTCGCTACTTGGCTCGCTCTCGTTCGGGCAGAAAACCGCGAACCCATGATCCCGCAGCTTCGCCGCCAGGCGCAGGTTGTGCGCCTCCTCAGCCGCGGTGAACATCGGGCCCGCCAGATAGAGCTTCATCGTGCCTGACCCTTTTCCGCTCGTCACAGGTTGAGGAAGAGTCTACGCCACGGCTTACAGCGCATCACGAATACCGTGTCATTCCGAGCGAGCATGCTGCGGGGGGGCACCACCACTGCGTGAAAGACAGAGTTTTTCATAGCAGCGAGCATGCCGCAGGGCGTCGCCACCGATGCGTGAAAGACAAAATTTTTCATAGCAGCGGCAGCGAGGATTCTCGTCGTTGCCTGCCTGTACGCGTCGAAACGACGAGATCCCTCGTGCAACGTGGAGTTCCTCGGGATGACACCACGTCGCATCGCCGCTCCAATGGCAGCAGCCAACAGGAGCCCTACTCAGCGGTAGCGCCCGTAATCAGCCGGGCGCCGCGCTGGAAGGTGAGGTAACTCCAGAGCCATTGCAGCCCGACCAGGACGCGGTTGCGGAACCCGATCAGGTTGAGGATGTGAACAAGCGCCCAGGCGAGCCAGGCGATGAAGCCGGTCAGGCGCAGGCCGCGCACGTCGGCAACCGCCGAATTGCGGCCGATGGTCGCCATGTTGCCGAGATCGCGATAGCGGAACGGGCGCGCCGGTTTCCCCTCGATCGCGCGCAGGATATTCGCCGCGGCCCACTCGCCCTGTTGCATCGCCACCTGGGCGACACCCGGCAGCGGCCGGCCTCGCCGGTCGGCGAGCGAGGCCATGTCGCCGATGACGAAAATCTCGGGGTGACCGGGGACGGACAGATCGGGGTTGATCAGCACCCGCCCCGCGCGGTCGAGCTCCACCCCCAGCGAGCGCCCGAGCGGCGACGCCTGCACGCCTGCCGCCCAGACGACCGTGCGCGCCGGGATGATCTCATCGCCGACGGTCACCGCTTCCGGGCTGATGGCGGTCACCGGCTTGCCGAAGCGGACGTCGACACCCAGCCGCTCCAGATCGCGCAGGGCATGGCGTGAGAGTCGCTCCGGAAACGCGGCGAGGAGCTTGGTACTGGCCTCTACCAGGATCACCTTCGCGTCGCGGGTATCGATGTGGCGGAAGTCCCGCGCCAGCGAGTAGCGGGCGATCTCCGCGATAGCGCCGGCCATCTCGACCCCGGTCGGCCCACCACCGACGACGACGAAGGTCATCAAGGCCTTGCGCCGGGAGGGATCGGGCTCGCGCTCGGCCTCCTCGAACGACACCAGGATGCGGCGGCGAATGTCGAGCGCCTCCTCCAGAGTTTTCAGACCCGGCGCGTTGGGCTCCCATTCGTCGTGGCCGAAGTAGGCGTGGTTCGCGCCCGCGGCGAGGATCAGGTAGTCGTAGGGCAGCCTCCCCACGTCCTCCAGGACAAGCTCCCTGGTCGTGGGGTCGATCGCTTCGACCTCGGCCAGGATAACCTCTACATTCGGCTGACCGCGCAAAACGGATCTGATCGGCTGCGCGATATCCGCCGGCGAGAGCGCGGCCGTCGCCACCTGATAAAGCAGGGGCTGGAAAAGGTGGTGATTGCGCCGGTCGACGAGGGTGATGCGCACGGGAGAGTCTGCCAGGGCCTTCGCCGCTTGCAACCCGGCGAACCCGCCGCCGACGATGACGACGCGGGGCCGGGCTTCGAGATCGGTGGGAAACGGGGGCCGGCTGCGGCGGAACCGGGATCGGATCATGACGATTCGCCTCGGACGACTACTCGACGACAGTCAATGACGGAAGTGGCGGGTCCCGGTGAAGACCATTGCGATACCGGCGCGATCGGCGGCGGCGATCACCGCATCGTCGCGCACCGAGCCCCCGGGCTGGATGGCGGCAGTCACGCCCGCCGCAATTGCAGTTTCCAGGCCATCAGGAAACGGGAAGAAGGCATCGCTGGCGAGTACCGAGCCGGCCGCGCGCTCACCGGCCCTGGCGACGGCGATGCGGACGCTCTCCAACCTGTTTGGCTGGCCACTGCCGACCCCGGTGAGCGCAAGAGCGCGCGCCAGGACGATGGCATTCGATTTGACATGGCGCACGGCATGCCAGGCAAACGCGAGGTCGTCCAGCTCTTGGGGGTCGGGCTCGCGCGCGGTGACGACGCGCCAGGAGGACGGATCGGCGGGATCGACGTCGGCCGTTTGTACGAGGAGCCCTCCCGATATGGGCCTGACATCCCAGTCCGCATGGGAAGCATTCAGGAGGGATTCCGGCGGCATCCGCAAGAGGCGGAGGGACTTCTTCTTACCGAGCGTCTCGATGGCGCTGTCAGCGAAACCCGGAGCGATCACTACCTCGAAGAAGATCTCCGCCATGCGGCGGGCTGTCTCACCGTCGACCGGGCGGTTGAGGGCGACGATGCCGCCGAACGCCGAGACCGGGTCGCCTCGCAACGCCTCGTCGAACGCCGTCGCGAGATCGTCGCGCTGTGGCCAGCCCGCAGGGAATGGTGTGCTTGACGATGGCTACCGCCGGGCCGTCAAGTCCTTGAATCGCGCTCCAGGCGGCGTCCGCGTCGAGCAGGTTGTTGAACGAAAGCTCCTTGCCCGCCAGCTGCGCCGCGTCCAGCACACCTGGAACCGGTTCTCCAGCGCGCAATCGCCCATAGGCCGCCGCCCGTTGCTGGGGGTTTTCGCCGTAGCGAAGCGTCCGCGCCAGCCGGCCCGCGAAGGCGATCTCGGACGGCCATTCGTCTGGATCACGCAGGTACTCCGCCACTACCGCGTCATAGGCCGCGGTGTGAGCAAACGCTTTCGCCGCGAGGGCTCGTCTGCGCCCGAGAGACACCCCACCGACCCGCAGCTCGTCCAGCGCGAAGGGGTAGTCGAGAGGGTCAGTCAGGACGACGACCCCGGGGAAATTCTTGGCGGCGGCTCGAATCATGGCGGGACCACCGATGTCGATCTGCTCGAGCGCATCGGCAAGAGAAACACCTGCTTGGGCGATCGTGGCGCCAAATGGATAGAGATTGGCCGCGACGACGTCAATGGGAGAGATCTGGTGCGCGGCGAGCGCGGCAATGTGCGCGGAATCGTCGCGGCGGGCGAGAAGCCCGCCGTGAATGTGGGGGTGCAGCGTTTTCACTCGTCCGTCGAGGATCTCCGGGAAACCGGTGACCTCGCTGACGGCAGTCACCGGCACACCCGCGTCCTGAAGCGCCGCAAGCGTGCCGCCGGTCGAAACGACCTCGTAGCCGAGATCGACCAGCCCTCGCCCCAGCGCGGCAATCCCCGTCTTGTCAAAGACGCTCAGCAGCGCCCGCATCGGCTCGTGCTCCCGACTCCGGACTCCCAACTCCCCACCGATCATAGCAGCGAGGTTGGTCCAGACGGAACTGGCAAAGCATCTCGTCGATTCCATAACCGTCCGGGACGCTGAAGCGAGATCCTGCACGTGCAAGTGCACGTTCGCTATCGCTCAGAATGACACCCTCTTTGAGCGCTGTACGCAGGATGAGACGTAGCGTGCAAGCCATTCTGGACGCGGGATAATGATTATGGAAGGTTGTAAAGGTGTTGAAGGTGTTGAACTTCCTGGGTATCAGGGGGAGCATCACCTTCAGGGCGAGGCGGTTGCCGGGGTGTTGCTGAATCGGCGATTTACCCTCACCGCCGGCCCATCTGCCGTATGCGACGGGAGAGGGGGGACGGCTACGGGCGACGTCCAACCATGGCATTCTTCAGCCGGATTCCGTATCAGTCCTCGGCGCGGCGAGCCCTGGCCAACGTGGAACGGGCCATGCGGAGGGTGGCGGCGTCGACCATCTGGCCGTTCAGGGCGAACGATCCCCGCCCCTCGCGCTCGGCTTCGGTGTTCGCGGTCAGGACCTCGCGTGCCCAGGAAATCTCGGCATCGTCGGCGCTAAAGACCTCATTGGCGATGGGGATCTGATCGGGATGGATGCACCACTTGCCGTCGTAGCCGAGCGCTCGCGCCGTAAGGCAGGAGCGGCGGAACCCATCGTGATCGCGGAAATCGGCATAGGGTCCGTCGATGGCGCGGATACCGGCGGCACGCGCAGCGACCAGGATGCGATGCAGCGGGTAATCCCAGCGGTGTCCGGGATAGTCGGTGTCCCAGCGGTCGGGCATACCGATCGCCGCCAGCGGCATCCGGACCGAGGCCGCGTAGTCACCCGGGCCGAAGACGAGCGACTCCACCCGCGGGCTCGCCGTGGCGATCACCTCGCAGTGCGCGAGCCCGGCCGCGCTCTCGATCTGGGTCTCCAGACCAATGGCGTTCTGGACGCCAGCCGCGGCTTCGAGTGAGGCCAGGATCGTCTCCACGGTCTGCACGTCCTCGGAGCGGTTCACCTTCGGCACGACGATGAGATCGACCAGGCCGTCTGCCGTCGCGATGACCTCGACCAGATCGTGGACGAACCAGGGGGTGTCGAGCGCGTTCATGCGGAACGTGCGTGGCCGGCCCCGCCAGTCTCCCTCTCGTAATGCCTGAGCGACGTCGGCCCGGGCGGCGACTTTGGCATCGGGGGCGACGGCATCTTCGAGGTCGATCATGATCACGTCGGCGTCGCTCGCCAGCGCTTTGGCGATCATGCGCGGGTTCGACCCGGGCGTCGCCAGGACGCTTCGCTCGGGGCGCTCCACTGTCACGCAGTGATCCCTTGCGCTTCCGGCGCGAAGACGGCAAGAAGGGGCGGCGTCTTGCCCGTGGTCAGCGCCTCCGCGACCAGCATCGCCGTCGCCGGAGCCTCCTTCGCTCCGGTGCGGAAATGCCCGGCGCTCACCCAGAGTCCTTCGAACCCGGGCACCGGCCCGATGAGGGGATCGCCGGTCTCGGAACCCGGGCGCAGGCCGGTCCACGTTTCGGCAACTTCACCCTGAAGAAGCACAGGACAGAGCGTGCGCGTGAGATCGAGTAACCAGGCGACGCCATCGCCGGTGACGCGACGGTCGAAACCGACGTCCTCCTCGGTTGCCGCGACCATGGTCGTCCCGTCCGGGCGGGGACGAACGTAGCCGCCATGTCCCGAGACAACACAGGCGGGACGGAGGGGCGCATTGGCAAAGGCAATCAACTGCCCCTTGACCGGTTTCGTCGGTAGCGTCACACCGACGGCATCGCCGAGCAACCGGGTCCAGGCCCCTGTGGCGAGGACGGTGATATCCGCCCGGATATCGCGATCCTGCAAGTGGACGCCGGTGACCCGGTTGCCTTCGCGCAGCAGACCGCCGACCGGCGTCTCCTCGAGCACGGTCGCCCCGAGCTGGCGGGCGGCCATCGCCAATGCCTGGGTCAGCCGGTAGACCGATAGCGAGCCGACGTTGGGATGGAACCAGGCCGCCACGAGTGATTCAGGCAGGGCAGGCTCCGTCTTGCGCGCGACGTCGGGCGGCACGTCTTCGACATCGAGCCCCATACCCCGCTGCCAGGTTGCGACCGCTCGCTCCGCCTCGGCGTGCTCGACGTCGACGGCAACGACCCATTCCCCGGGCCGCCGGTAGTCGATCCCTAACCCGGTCCGCTCTTCGAGCTCCGCTGACTAAACCCGGGTAGTGCTCCAGGCTGATGCGGCCCAGCTCCACCCGCTCCGGCGTCACCCAGGGCCGGCTCGGGAGCGAGATGACCCCGGCCGACGCCCAGGACGCCTCGCCGCCGATGCGGCCCCGCTCGACGAGCGTGACCGGCACTCCCCGCTTCGCCAGCTCGAAGGCGATGCCGCTCCCGATCACCCCGCCGCCGGCGACGACGACACTTCCTGGCACTGGATCGGTCACCTCGGTCTCATCCTCCTCTGGCGCCCTTCACCGGCAACGTGAGATGTGGAGAGACGCAGACTGTTGTCATTGGAGTGCGTTGCTCCACCGTCTTTCAGCACCGTCCATGTGCCAGTCATCTCGATGGGCGCAGCGCCGGCTAATGATGGACGATCATTGTGCATCCTCCAATGACGGAGAGCGAGCGGATCATCACCGGTTGGCACGTTGTCTGCGGCATCAGAGTCCATGAGGGCGATCACGGATCGCGCGAGCCGAGCGGAGGAACAGCGATGAGGGGTGGACTTCGACGCCGAGCGACCGTGGTGGCCGCGGGGATGGCGTTGGGCATGGGACTCGGAGCGCGGGTGGCGCCGCCGCGGGCCCCGGAGGCCGAGCTGCACGGCACGGTTGCGCTCGTCACCGGCGGCTCGCGCGGGCTTGGTCTGGCGTTGAGCCGGGAGTTGGCACGGCAAGGGTGCCGGCTGGCCATCTGCGCCCGGGATGAGGCGGAGCTGGAGGCGGCGCGAGCCGAGCTGGAACGGACCGGCGCCGAGGTCATGGCCGTTCCATGTGACGTTTCCGACCAGGGTCAGGTCGCGGCCATGGTCGAGGCGGTCACGCGCCACTACGGGCAAATCGACCTCCTGTTCAACAACGCCGGGATCATCGTCGTCGGTCCGGTCGAGTCGCTGACGCACTCCGACTTCGAGCGAGTCATGGCCACCAACTTCTGGGGCGTGCTCAACCCGACGATGGCGGTTCTGCCCGGGATGCGGGCGCGGGGCGCCGGTCGCATCGTCAACATCACCTCGATCGGCGGCAAGGTCGCCGTGCCTCATCTGCTGCCGTACACCTGCGCCAAGTTCGCTGCTGTTGGCCTCTCCGCCGGGTTGCGGGCGGAACTGACCAACGCCGGGATCAGCGTGACGACAGTCATCCCCGGTCTGATGCGGACCGGCTCCTACCTGCACGCGGAGTTCGGCGGGGACCAGGCGGCCGAGTACCGCTGGTTCGCGTTAAATGCCAGCGCCCCCTACCCGGTCGCGATCAGCGCTGAGCGGGCGGCGCGACTGATCGTGCGCGCGGCCAGGCGCGGTCAGGCCGAGTGCACCTACCCGGTCTCGGCGGTGATCGCCGCTCGACTCAGCGGACTCCTTCCGGGAGCGACGGCGAGCGCGCTGGCGCTGGTCGACCGGCTATTGCCGCAGCCGACCGCGGCAACCAGCGGGGACGAGGCCGGGAGCCGCGGTGGAGGCCAGCATCGATGCGCCGGTGCTCCGCGCGGCGACATTCCTGGGCCGGGCCGCGGCCGAGGAGTACCACCAGGTCCCGCCGACTTCGTAGTGGAGTTGTCGGCCAATTACGGCAGCACGACAAGATGAAAGGTTCTCCGAGGACCGGTGTGAAGCCGATGATGTGATGGTGAGCCTCTCCGTCTTGCTCTTACCGTCGGCCATGCGACAATCGGGAAAGATTTACACGGGCTACACATCTACGGAAACAGATCATGCCCGATCTTCCCTCCGGCACCGTCACCTTCCTCTTCACGGACATTGAGGGGAGCACTGCGTGCTGGGAACGGGACCAGGTGGCAATGGCAACCGCTGTCGCACGCCATCTGGCTCTCCTGGGAGAGGCCACCAAGGAGCACAACGGCACGCTCTTTAAAGTCGTCGGCGATGCAGTGCAGGCGGCCTTCCCCACGGCTCCTGATGCAGTCGCTGCGGCCCTCGCCGCTCAGCGATCATTCATACAAGAGCGGTGGCCCGAGAGTGTCAAGCCCCTTCGGGTCCGGATGGCGCTGCACACGGCTGCCGCAACTCCACAGAACGGCGACTACCTTGCTCCCGGATTGAACCGCCTCGCCCGCCTGCTCGCTGCTGGCCACGGTGGGCAGGTGCTTCTCTCCCTGGCGACCCAGGACCTTGCCCGGGACACTCTGCCTCCCGGGGCCGGCCTCCGCGACCTGGGTGAGCATCCGCTGCGTGACCTCTACCGACCGGAGCGCGTCTTCCAACTGCTTCATCCCGATCTGCCAGCGGACTTCCCAGCGATTCGAACCATGGCCACGCGTCCCAACAACCTGCCCTTGCAACCAACGCCGTTTCTGGGTCGCGAGGAGCAGGTGACACGTGTTGTCCACCTCCTGTGGCGCGATGACGTTCGTTTGCTCACCATTACCGGCCCGGGTGGTGTCGGTAAGACCCGCCTGGCACTCCAAGCGGCAGCTGATCTGCTGGATTCGTTTCCCGATGGCGTCTGGTTCGTCGATCTCAGCGTGCTGGAAGACCCATCCCTGGTCCCCTCCATGATCGCCGGCGTCCTCAGTGTGCGGGAGGAGGGGGACGGCATTGCGAACCGGCTGGCGGCGATGCTCGCAGAAAAGCAGCTGCTGCTTCTCCTCGACAATTTCGAGCGGGTCGTCGATGCCGCCTCGGTCGTGGCGGACCTGCTGGCCCGTGCTCCCGGGGTGAAGGTCCTCACGACCAGTCGGACGCCCTTGCACGCCTACGGGGAACGCGAGTTTCCGCTTCCGCCATTTCCGAAGCCGGATCTGGCGCACCTGCCGACAATTGAGACCCTGAGCCAGTACGACGCCGTTCGGCTCTTCGTGGAACGCTCGCAGGCGGTGAAACCGGACTTCACGATGACCAACGCCAACGCCCCGGCGGTGGCAGAGATATGCCATCGCCTGGATGGCCTGCCGTTGGCGATTGAACTGGCCGCCGCCTTCGTCAAGATGCTCCCTCCGCCGGCGCTCCTGAAACGGCTCGAACAGCGACTGCCGCTGTTGACCGGTGGTGCCCGCACGCTGCCGGGCCGCCAACAGACGATGCGCAACACCATCGCCTGGAGTCACGATCTGCTCACGCCCGATGAACAGGTGCTCTTCCGCCGCCTGGCGGTCTTCACGGGAGGATGCACGTTGGAGGCAGCGGAGGCGGTCGTCAACCCGGAGGGCACCCGGGATGTCTTCGCGGGCATTGCCGCCCTGGTCGACACGAGCCTGCTGCGCCAGGAGGAAGGCGTCGAGGGGGAACCGCGCTTCCGGATGCTGGAGACGGTGCGCGAGTATGGGCTGGAGCGCCTGGAAGCGAGTGGTGAGGAGTCGGCCACCCGAAGCCACCACGCCGGGTACTTCCTCGCACTGCTCGAACAGCACGATCCCGAGGACACCGACCCGGCCTGGCTGGATGTCATCGAACGCGAGCATGACAACCTGCGGGCGGCGCTAGGGGGGTCGCGAGACAGGGGCGACCACGACACCTTCCTCCGCCTGGCCGGCGCCCTCGGCGACTTCTGGTACTTCCGCGGCTACCTCAACGAAGGGCGGCACTGGCTCGATCAGGCGCTCCAGACGCCCGTCGATGTGGACGCGCCCCGACCGCGGGCCTGGGCGCTGACGGAGAGCGGGCTACATGCCAACGTTCGTGGCGAAACGGGCCGCGCAGCCGCACTGTTGACGGAGAGTTTTTCCTGGTGGGAGCAGACCGGCGACGCCTACGGCTCCGCGATCGCGCGCAGCATGCTCGGTGGCGTGCGGGTGAATCAGGGGCGCTACGACGAAGCCGCGGAACTCTTCGCGGCCAACGAGGCCTATTTCCGCGACAATGCGGCCGCTCTCCGCGACGCCGGCCACGGAGAATGGCTCGGCCATGCGAGCTTTCACCAAGGCCTGATCGCCTGGGTGAAGGGCGACGAGGCGCGCGCCCGCAGCCTGTTGCGGGACGCCGTTGAGAGCTGGGATCGTTCCGGGGTGCCAGCCGGTGGGGTCGATCCGCTGCGCTACCTCGGGTTACTTGCCTGCGCCGCGGGCGATCTCGACGAGGCGGCGGTCTGGTTCCGTGAGGTGGTGACCCGTCTGCGGCAACTCGGCAGCCGCGCCGCCCTTGCCGTCGGGCTGGCCGACGTGGCAACGTATGCCGCGGCGCGGGCGGCGTGGCAGCCGGCGGCACGACTCTTCGCGAAGGCGGAGGCGCTGCTTAAGGCCGAGGCCGGGGCGTTCTCGCTGCCGGCCCGGGACCACTACGAGCGAGCGCATGATTGTGCGCGGGATGCCCTAGGTGATGCAGCGTCCACAGTGGCTGCCGCCGGTCGGGCCCTCACCCTGGAGCAGGCATTGACGGAGGCCGAGGCGGTGCTGGAGCGAGATCATGATGGGAGCGCTGGAACCGCGCCCGTGCCATGACAAGAGCGATGATCCCGTCCGTGCGATCAGTCATCGGGCCTCCGCCGTCGCCTCGCTTCTCTCCGGCCGGGGAGCGCGCTCGCATGCCGCTTCAATCCGTCGCCAGCGCCACTGCATCGTCCCCGGTGAACCGCAGCACACGTGGTTCTCCCGGTACCGCACACCGGGATCATGGGCGAGGCAGTAACTGACTACTGACGCGCTGAGAGAAGCTTCCAAGTCAGTATCGGCGTCAGATGCCTTGACTCTCGCTTGCTTCAAGATCCTAAGGTAAGAGGGTGTCTGAGAACGGTATAGGATGGTGGAGAAGCCATGATGGTAGTCGTGTTGCCCGGAGGCTGCCATGCTCCGCCATCGGTACCCGTCGGATCTGACCGATGCCCACTGGCCCCAGCATGAGCTGCATCTCCCGAGTGGCCGCCTTCGTGCTCACTCGACCCGAGAACTGGTCGATGCGATGCGCTACGTCCTACGCGGCGGGATCGCCTGGCGCGCGTTGCCGCACGCCTATCCGCCCTGGCAGACGGTCTCTCCCTATTTCCGGATGTGGCGGCGCGATGGGACGTGGGAGCGGCTTACGGCGAGTTGCGTGAGGTGGTGCGGGAGCGAGGCGGACGCACTGCCCAGCCGAGTGCGGCCATCCTCGACAGCCAGTCGGCCAAGACGACGGAAAAAGGGGGCCTCGCGGCGACGACGGAGCCACGAAGCTAAACGGGCGGAAGCGTCATGTGCTGGTGGAAACGGGAGGACTGGTGCTGAACGTCGTGGTCCCTCCCGCCGATGTGAGTGATCGTGACGGGGCACGACTGGTGCTGACTGGCATCACCGACCGCGTACCCCGTCTGCGCCACCTCTGGGTCGATGTCGGGTAGGCGGGAACGATGGTGACCGGGATCGCGCAGACGCTCAGTCCGAGCGCCTGCGTGGTGCGCAAGCCACGGCGCTAGGTCCGCTGCCTAGTCGACCAGGACCCCCTCCCGATGGCGACCGGCTTCCAGGTGCTGCCACGCCGCTGGGTGGTGGAACGGACCTTCGCCTGGCTGGGGCGCTATTGTCGGCTCAGTAAGGACTATGAGGCATTGCCGGCCAGCGAAGAGGCCTGGATCTCCCTCGCCATGAGTTCCCTCATGCTCGCTCGGCTGGCCCGATGACCTCCCTATCCACACAGGCTCTGAGGCAATTTCTGCCGCCTCATGCTCCTCACGCTGGGGTTGCCGGACCTGTGGTCGTTGTCCGTCTGTCGCAACCGTCGACTTCCCCCTCCGGGTCCGCCGGCTCATCGGCCTTCCGCACCGCGACGAAGCCCTCCCATTTGACCGACTCCACGGTCAGGCCACGGCGTGTTGCCGCCTGGCTGATCGCTACCCGCGGGCCCCGCCCGCTCTGCCGTCGACGAGCGGTACTTGACCCGGCTGGCCTGTTGCGATCTCGTCGAGGAGGACTGCCATGTTCGGGTCCCCTTCCGAGCTTATTGCTGCCGCAGCTCAGTGAATTCCGCCTCGGACAAGGGTCCAAAGGTGCGGATCTTGACGACCATGAGAGTCTCCGAATTACGCATGGACGTGCGTGTGCACATCGATGCGGTGATCCGAACACGAAGCGCACTGCGTCCCTAGCGATGTTCGAGGTGCCATCGAACGATGGCTCCTCACGCACCACCCAAACTGAGCGGGGCCGGCTCCTGCCTCGCATGGCGTCGGGCGGAGGCGTCGTCCCCACGGGCCCGTTACCGGCCTCAACGGCTCATCGCGGCTACCATGCAGGGACACCTTGCGAGACGAGGCGCTGTGAGCGTCACCAAACGTGGAAGGCGTCGCCGTGATGACCCGTCGACTGGCCGCGCTGATCTTGGTCCTTGCTGGCTCCTGCTGGTCGTTACCCCGACCATCCACGCTCAATCTCTGATAGACCAGGTGGCGAGGAGCCACTTCCCCTCCTCTCAATGCATCGAACATCCACCCACACCATCTGCCGGTGCAGCCGACTCCATACGCGATACGATTCTGACTGAGAGTGGGCCTTGGAGGAAGTCTGCCGTGCTCACGATTCGCCAAACCAAGGTCTTCCGGGGACCCAGCCTCTGGGGACCCGTACCGGTCATCCTCCTGGAGGTGGCCATTGGCGAGCTCGAAGTACGCCTCAGCCGGGAGACCCCCGTGTTTTTCGAGCGCCTCAGCGCGCTCGTGCCTTCACTGCGCGACGATGGTGAACTGGTAAGCCAGCCGGAGGGGGGGCTACGGCGCTTGCTCCTCGATCGCCTAGCCCTCGCCATCCAGCAGCTCGCCGCGGCTCAGGGCGCCAACGAGCCGATGGTGTGGGCAGGGGCCGCACTCGACTACGCCCAGATCTCCTCGACCCCGGAGGCCGGGCTCTACCAGGTGGTCTACGCCTACGAGCACGCAGCGGTTGGGGGGGCCGCCGGGAGGTTGGCGGTGCGGCTGCTCAACCACCTCATCTACGACACTGAGCCGGAGTTTGACTTCGATAGTGAACTCGGGAAACTCGTCGAGGTTTACAAGCAACTGACCTACCGCGGGACGACCGCCGTGATCGTGGCTGCGGCCGAGCGGCGGGGCATCCCAGTCGAGTGCCTACGTCAGCATTCCGGGGTGGATGGCGACATCGTGCAGCTCGGTCATGGATGCTATCAGCGACGCATCCTGTGGGGATCGATCACCTCGCAGACTTCATTGCTCGCCGACAAGATCGCCACCGACAAGCATCTGACCACGCGCCTGCTGCGGGAGGCGGGACTCCCGGTTCCACGCAACGCCGTGGTCCACACCGCCGACGAGGCGGCCGCGGTAGCCGAGACCATCGGCTATCCCGTCGTTGTCAAGCCCCTCGATTCTGCCAATGGCCGGGGCGTAATGATCAATCTGTCCGATGAGGCCGCGGTGCGCGAGGCTTTCCCGCTCGCGAACGCTAAGAGCCGTAGGGGGCAGGTTATCGTCGAGGCCTTCATCCCCGGCAAGGACTACCGCATCCTGGTCGTCGCCAACCAGGTCGTATCCGTCGTCGAGCGGGTGCCAGCGCATGTCATCGGCGACGGGCGGCACACCGTCGCCCAGCTCATCGAGATCACCAACGCCGATCCGCGTCGCGGGGTAGGCCACGAGAAGATGCTGACGCGCATCACGATCGACACGCACACCCTTACCGTCCTGACCGAGCAGGGGCTGAGTCTGGAGGATGTCCCTGAGGCGGGGCAGTTCGTTCAACTGAAGCTGACCGGCAAACTGAGGACCGGCGGCACCGCTATCGATCGTACCGACGAGATCCATCCCGACAACATCGAGATCGCCCGGCAGGTGACGATGGTGGTCGGGCTGGATGTGGCCGGCATCGACCTCGTCACCCCCGACGTTGCCCGCTCGGTCTACGATCAGGGGGGGGCCGTCATCGAGGTCAACCAGCAGCCGGGTTTGCCTGTCCACACCTACCCCACAGTCGGGAGGCCACGCGATGTGGGGATGGCCATCGTCGACATGCTCTTCCCCCCCGGCCGCCCCTCCCGGGTGCCGATCATGGCGGTTACTGGCACGAACGGCAAAACGACCACCACTCGCATGATCGCCCACATCATGACCACGGCCGGCAAGGCCGTCGGCATGACCACCACCCAGGGGATGTTCATCGGCGGCACCCGGATCGCCGCCGGGGACATGGCAGGTGCGAGCGCCGCCCGCAAAGTGTTGCGCCACCCGGCGGTCGACTTCGCCGTACTGGAGACAGCCCGGGGCAGCATCTTGCGCCATGGGTTGGGCTTTGATCGCTGTGATGTCGCCGTGGTCACCAACGTTGCTAGCCGATCACCTGGGTCATCAGGGGATCGAGACGGTGGCGGACATGGCCAAGGTCAAGGCCGTCGTCCCCCGCGCCGTCGCTTCAGACGGGGCGAGCGTCTTGAATGCCGACAACTCCTTCACCATGAAGATGGCCGCAGTGGCGGGCGGGGAGGTCATCTTCTTCTCGCTGGACGAGCACAACCCAGTTGTCGGCCAGCACGTGCGGCAGGGAGGCCGCGCCGTGGTGCTGCGCCCGACGGAGGCGGGGGAACTGCTGACGCTCCTGGCTGGCGAGGAAGAGACGGCGATCCTCTTGGCCGACGAGATCCCAGCCACACTGGACGGACGCCTCCGGGTCAACATTGCCAACGCCCTGGCGGCGACCGCCGCCGCCATCACCCAGGACGTGCCGTTGGAGACTATCCGGGCGGCGCTGTGCAGCTTCAGTACGAGCTTCGCCCAGAACCCGGGGCGCTTCAACCTACTGAAGGTGGCCGGACGGCAGGTGGTCATCGACTACTTTCACAACCCGCACGCCTTGGAAGCGATGGCAGAGTTTGTCTCGCGCATGGAGGCCCCGCATACCATCGCCGTCATCCAGATGGCCGGCGACCGCCGGGACGAGGATATTGCGGCCTTTGGCCGGCTTGCCGGCCAGACCTTCGATGAGCTGGTCATTCGCGAACCCCTCCCCAAGTTCCGGCGAGCCCGCCAACCGGGGGAGGTGCCCGCACTCCTCCAAGCCGCGGCCATCGCCGGGGGTCTCGCACCGGACAAAATCACCCTGATGCCCGGTCATGACGAACACGAAGCGGCGCGGGTGGCGATTGCCAAAGGTGGCAAAGACAGCCTCGTCGTCCTGTTTGCCGACGATGCCGCTACGATCTGGAATCACCTGACGCAACGGCAGCACGTCGAGGTCACCGACTGATCGGCCCGTGACCTCTCCTGCGGTGGACGCTGCCGGCACCCGGATACCCCGAAGAGCGGCTGCGTCAGGCGAGAAGCCGATTGAGTGGCACGGCGACGAGCTTGTCATGTGGGTGATTAGTAGCGCGACCGCGTGGCCCGGCGGCTCGTCCGCCCATCAACTTCACCATGCCACCACGCGTCTACCCTCCAGGCTGGCGCCCGCCCACCGCCTGGAGCAGCAGGGTGAGCAGTCCCCGCCCGATTTCAGGCGCTGGCCGCTAGGCATCCCGGGACCGTCGGAGCGGTAAGGGAGGACGGGGAGCACTCGGCGCTCCGACGAGCACCGATCCGATCCCCACTGCTTGTGGCGGGCGAATGGCGCGTGTCCCCCATTGGCATAGGCGACATCCTAAGAGAAGGGGCCATGTCGAGTCGTGAGTCTCGAGCCTGGTGGCCTCGGCGGAATTGACATCGTGCCGCCCTCTGGTAAGCTGTCGGCGCGGTTCATGGCATGACCTATCGGACAACGGGACGCGGCCGGTATCGTCAGAAGGTTGGAGCAATCGAGTGGACGGTGGTAAGTTCGATACGCTCATCAAGCGGCTGGCAACGAAACGACTCACCCGTTTGGCTGCCCTGCGCGGGCTGGTCGCCGGCGCAGTTGCTTCCCTCACCGGGGTGGACTTCAGCGTCGACGAGGCCGAAGCGGCCAAATCCGGCAAATGCCGGCGTAAGCCCGGCGAGTGCGAAACCTGTAAGAGAGGCAAGTGCGAGAAGAAGAACGGCGAGAAGACGTGCAAGCGGGGGAAGATCAAGCCGAAGGCAGACGGGACGGCCTGCTCGGTAGGCACCTGCCGGACCGGCGCCTGCGTGGCTGCGGGAACGCCGACGACGGCGACGCCGACGACGCCGACGCCGACGACGCCGGGTCCTAGTCAAATATGCACGCCCAACACCCAGACTGGCTGCACCGGTGGCCGGGTCTGTAATGCTGCCGGCACCGCGTGCATTGACTGCAGCAGCGACGACCAGTGTGGAACGGAATTCGATTGTGAGGCTGGGCGCTGTGTCCCGGCACTTCCACCAGACTAGGCCATTGGTCCGCATAGCGCCCCTTGGGCGGGCAACGCGCTGACGCGTCACTGTAGTGACAGCACGACCGCTCGGCGCATGAGCGGGGCATCGCGTGATAAGAGGGGGCACCAGTGGGTGCCCCCTACTTCCTGGACTCGATCCGTGTCAGGCGGAGACGGCCAGTGCGGCACCACGGTACGCCCGGGTGGCGGCTCAGGCGAGGTCCGGTGCCCAGGACCGCATCTCGCCCGCGCGCCTTCCGCGAACGACATGCGCGGAGGCTCAAGGATGGGTCCGATTCAGGTGAGGCCCTCCCGTAGGTGGCGCGAGCGTTCGGTTCGCACCAAGCTGCGGCCCGATCCCACTAGCATGACAATGAGACCGTCCGGCCTGCCTTTCGCGATCACCATCCGCGCGCGTCCTCGAGCGGCAGCTTGTCCAGCACGCTTCCGATGAGCCCCTCGGCGCCCTGCCAATCACCGATGACGTGTTCTTGCGCTCGCACTACTGGGCGCGTTAAGAGCATGCCATCCCGTTACCGGCGGAGCGGCTCGAGGGGCGACAAGCCCATCCCCGCCACCTATGGTCGGCTGCGGGATCAACCGGTGCGCTTTCCGGACTCCGCCCCAAGCCAGGGCGTGGCGTTGACAGGGACCGTCAATGCCTCACCCGTCACCAGCACGTCGGTCCCTAGCTCGGCGCAGAGCGCGCTGAACCGTTCGCTGAACTCGTCGCGCTCCGCCTCTCGTGCCCGATTCACCTGGCAGTGGCTGATCGTCACAGGGATGACGTCGATCCAGGCCATTGCCGGCGGCCAGGCCCGCAGCAGGAACAGCCCCGACAGGTCGTTGCGCAGCTCGGGATCGACGGCGTAATCGTCGACGAAGTCTCCGGTAGAGTAGAGGATCGGTTTGCCCTGCCAGACCTCGATGCCCTGGACGACATGCGGGCTATGGCCCCAAAAGACATCCGCTCCCGCCTCGATCACGCGCCGGGCGAAGTCACGGAACGCGGGAGTGGGTCGGACCCGCTTATTGGGGCCCCAGTGGATGGAGCAGATGACCAGATCGGCGTGCCGGCGGGTGACGGTCAACGCGTGCTCGACGGCTCCGAAGTGGTCGGCAGTGAGCGAGACCGGCGTGTAATTGATGCCTGGCGAGGTGGACCGCGCGGCCCACGCGGCGGGATGGTCGGCAAACGCGACAACGCCGATGCGCCATGCGCCGGTCGTCAAAAACGCCGGTGCCTCCGCATCCGCGCAGTCAGCACCGGCGCCGGCATGGGCGATGCCGGCTTCGTCGAGGACGCGGACGGTGTCCAGCAACCCGGCCATTTCGTAGTCGGCGGCGTGGTTGTTCGCCAGCGCAGCAAACTTCACCCCAGCCAGCCGCAGCGTTTCGGCCACACCCGGATCTGCCCGGAAGTGGAACGGCTTGACGTTGCCGTCTCGCCAGCGTTCAGTGTGATCGGTCAGGGCGCATTCCAAGTTGATGAGGAAGCAGTCGGCACTGGTCAGGGTGGGCAGCAGGTCACCCCACGGATAGGCGAAGCCATGCTCCGCGATCATCGGGTTGACCCTGCGCCCCAACATCACGTCGCCGGCGAGGGCCAGGGTCAGGCTTGGGACCATAGGGTTGCTCGAGATCGTGTGGGCCGGGAGCTGGCGCCAAGACGAGTGTCGGCTCCACGATCAGCACGATCGACGCGGGGAACTCGGGAGCGTGTAGTGCAGTCAGCCATTGCTATCAGTGGGACAACCTGTCAGCTGAGGACCACCCAATCAGGTAACAAGGGAACGGGATGTCGACATCCCCGCAACCTACCACCAATTATGAGCGCGTCAAGTGCCGGGTTTTCAAAGCGGGCGCTGGCAGCCCTGTTTCCCGTAAGCACGACGCGCGTCAACGCGTGGCGGGCGGGAAGCAGGGCTGGCAACCGACCCTTCGACAGCAGTAAACCGCAGCACAATCGGTTCTACCTGTTGCGTGCACCGGCGGGTCCGCAGCCAATCTCCAGGACGTGGGCGGGGAGCGGGGGCAGAGAGCGACGAACGAAATGGGCCAGGCTCATCCCGCCATGATACCCGGGGAAGTGGCCGCCCACGGAAACGAGTCCCAGCTCGCGGCCAACGGGAGTCCCGTCGTACTCTCCGGTTCCGAGAACGTGCTCATGCCTCGTAGGACCACACCCGGGGGCACGAAAATCGCTGTTGGCGGGTGCTTGGGAGGCTCGTTTCACAGCACGTCACATGTTGCGCTGCGCCACCACCGAAGGGATGAAAACCGTCGCAACCTGGGCTTTGGAAGGACCTGTTTTCATACCACGCCCCTAATCGGAACCACTTTTCCTCAGGACGCAGCTGAACTCCACACGCCGCTCTCCGCCCAAGCCGCTGCCATCCAACCCTCACGGGTTGCATCGTCCGCTGTGCACCGCAGGACGACGGAATCTACCTGTTCCGTACACCTGGATTGTGGGCGAGACGGTTACGGCAGGCAGGCAATGAGGATGCACGCTGCACCGGGCGGGGTACAGATGCCGCAGCTGGCGTTGCAGCAGACCTGCCCGGGTGGACAGACGGTTGGCCCGCACGACTCGCCGGGGCACAACGCGTCAGAACACGAGACATCGTCCGGAATACACAGGCCACCACAGGCCGGGCAACAGGTGGTGCCGACCTGGCAGCGCATGGCCGCACACGAGTTGGGGGAGAGCTGCACGCAGATGCCCGAGCAGGCGGCGCCGCCCGCACCCGGATCGCAGGTATCACGTGGGTCATCGACGCAGGTGAACCCCGGTGGGCAGGGCAGACCGGCGAAACCCCCTCAGCCCTGCAGTGCGGGTGTCCGATTGTCCCTCCGCTGCTGACGCCGGTGCTTGCGCTGCCGCTGACGCCGCTTCTGATGCCGGGTCCTGGCGGCGCCGCCTGCTCGGGGTCGTCGTGAGGCAACGGGTCCAGACAGCACCTTGGTCACGGGTCACAGACCTCTCCCTTCCCTTCTCTCGATGCGGATCGATTAGGGCTAGTCACGGGAGCAGTTGCGAGGCTCGCACCGGGAACGAGACGGACGGCGGTGATGCCGAGCGTACGGATGCCGGCGAGCGACCGCTGCTCACGCGGGTCAGGATGATGCCAGAGGGGTCTCAGGTGGGGGTGAGGAGATAGACGCGACCATTTTCTTCCCTCGGTCGTGCACGAGAAGGGCATAAGCAGCTGTTGAAAACCTCCGCCGCTGCCGCTTTCGAGAACGTTCAAGACCACGGTAAACGGCACTCGACGGCGACATCGTGGTCACTCTTGGGTCCCCACGTAGGGACTCCGGCCCCGAAGCGTCCTCGGTTCGCTCACGACCACCGGCATGCGCGAGAGCGTTATCCCGCGCGGGCGGTCATGCTTGAACCGCCAACCCCGAGGTGTGCGCCACCATGCGAGCCAACACTGCTACTCGCCAGAGACTCGAGCATTGCTTGGGCTTCAAGAGCCTCACCCGAAGGTCGAGAAGGTGATCTCCTGGGCGGTAATGAACTCCAGTAGCGCGGGTGTCCCTTCTTGTGTCTGTCGGATCGCGCGTTGGATGGCGGGCACAATCTGTCCCGGCTCGGTGACCCGTTCCCCATACCCGCCGAGGGCACGGGCGAAGGCGGCATAGTCACCGCTGATGTCGGTAGAGCGGTACTTCGCGGTCGCCTGCTGCATGATCGGGAGCTCGATCGCCATCGAGAAGTTGTTCAGCAAGATGGACAGGATCGGCAGCCGCTCGCGGACCGCGGTTTCGAAATCCATGCCCGTGAAGCCGATCGCGGCATCCCCCCAGACATTGATGCAGAGCTTGTCGGGTTTTGCCAGCTTGGCCCCCATGGCGAGACCCAGCCCGTAGCCGAGTTGCGTCGTCTTGCCCCAGCCGAGGTAGGACAGCGGTTCCTGGCTGACCCAGAACGGCGAGAGTTGGTCGCGCGGGGAGCCGGCGTCGTGGGTGATGATCGTGTTGGCGACGTCGACGGTGGCCAGGAGATCCCGGATCACGCGGTAGGGAGAGAGCGGGATCTCGTCGGAACTCAGTTTCGGCTGCCACGCGTCGAGCCAGCTCGCTTTCATCGAGGTAATCTCGCCGGCAACGGCGGCGAGGCGTCCCCGGGCGGCGCCACCGAGCCGCTCCTGGACCTCGCCGAGGAGGGCATCGAGGGTGAGTCCCGCATCGCCGGCCAGCGCGTAGTCGACCGGCACCGTGTGATTGATATCGGCCGGATCGAGCGTGGCGTGGATGATCGTCCTGCCAGCGGGAATAGCAACCCCATAGGTGGTCGCGGCAAAGCTGCAGCCAATGCCGAAGATGACGTCGGCATGGGATAGGAAGTGATGCACCGGTTTCGGGATGGCCCGGCCACCGGAGCCAAGGGCAAGCGGGTGATGCTCCGGGAAGGCACTTTTCCCTTGCAGGCTCGTCGTGACCGGCGCCTCGAGGATCTCGGCCAGGGCCCGCAGCTGCGGCCAAGCCTGCGCGTAGTGGACGCCCTGCCCGGCATAGATGACAGGCCGCTTGGCTTCCAGGAGAACGCGCGCGACCTCGCCGATGCTCTGGGGGTCCGGTCCGGAGCGAACGCGAGGCGTCGGTTGGTATGCGAGCGGAGCCGGCAACTCTTCGTCGAACACGTCTTTCGGGATCTCGACGAGGACTGGTCGCGGGCGACCGTTCTTGACCTGCGTGAACGCCCGGCGTAGCGCGTCGGGCACCGCCGCGGCAACGTTCACCTGCTCGGCGGACTTAGTGATGTGCTGAAAGTTGAGGTAGGCGCTGAAGTTGGGGGGGACCGCGGCCAGCGTCCGGGGATAGCCGCCAGGCAGGACGACGATGGGGACGGATTCCCCATAGGCCTGGGCAACACCGCCGAAGGCGTTCTCCGTTCCAGGACCGAATTGCATGGCGAAAACCCCGATGCGCTCCCCGGAGGTGACGCGGCTGACCGCGTCGGCCATGTGCAGCCCAGTCCGCTCCTGACGGACGATGATGGTCCGGATATCGACTGCGGCCGCCGCTTCAATGATCGGATTGACCGGGTACCCGATCAGATAGTCGACCCCCTCCCGCTTCAGGATCTCTGCTACCGCCGCGGCGACCATCATGACCGTTGCTCCTTCGTGATGCCTCCGTCCGCATGGCTACGATGCTACCGAGTGTTCCACGATGCAGGGAGGGGGTCCAGTGGATCTGCTGTTTACAGCAAACCGGCTGGACCACGCAATGCCAGCTCGACGAAATCAGACTATGGCGGTCTCGAACTCCTTGGGAAGGATTGCGAGTGCGTGCCGCACCTCAGCGTCGCCGACAACCTCGAGACTCCACACGTGGGCCAGCGCTTTGCGACCACCTTGGCGCGAAGCGCCAACGTCTCGATCACCGATTCACCCTTCAACTCACGGTGCCCGAATCATGGCATGGGTGGCGGAATGCGGCACTATCTCTAGTCCGCAACCGACTGATTTCACGATGTGCGCTGATACGCCTGACGACGCAGCTGCGATAGCCGAGATCCGATCAGAGTGTTTCCCCGCACCGTCCCCTGCACCAAGGCGATGACGTCGCGGCCACGCCGCAGTCTCGCGCTCATGCAGAGTTTCAGCCAATGCCCGGGCGACGGCACGTAAGTCCATCACGTCTGGCGACGAGCCCCGAGACTCGCGCTTCCCACTCCGTGATCTATTCCGGGGAATCCCCGCGCCGGCTCCTTACATGATACGTTCGTGTGTGGCGGTGCGCCTTCCGCCAATACTATGGCAAGATGCACGAGATTGCGTGGCCTGGTCGCGACGCAAGGGGAAGTCATGACCCTCACCAGAACGCCGAGAATCGCCTGCGTCGGGCTCTCGTCCTGGGACCGGCTGATCGCGGTGCCGGAGTACCCGGCGGCCGGAGAGCAGGCCGACGTGCTGGAAGAGGTCTCGGCGCCGGGAGGGACGACGACGAATACGGCTGTCGCGCTGGCCCGGCTCGGGGCGCGGGTCGGCATCGCTACGGCGATTGGCGACGACGAGCGAGGGGCGCAGGTCCGTCGAAGTCTCGAGAACGAGGGCGTCGAAACCGGCTGGATTGCCGTGAAAACCAGCGAAATCACCAATCTCGCGACCGTCATCGTCAGCCAACAGCCGCTCGAACGTACCATATTCTGGGAGCAAGGGGCGCAGCTCGTGCGAGGAGATCGGCTCGATATCGCCGGGCTTTTTGGCGGGGACGTGCTGGTCGTCGACGTGGCGGATGTCCCCCTGCGACGCTTCCTCCTCGATTTGCCCGCGCATACAGTGCCGACGGCACGCATCCTGGGGCCGCTCACCTATCTCGCAGTTGGGGATCTGCCGGATGCATTCGATCTCGCTCTGGGCCACGATGCGATCGTCGGCAACGAGCGCGATCTCCTCGATGTGACCGGCACCTGGACGCTCAGCGACGCCGTTAAGGCGCTTCAGAACCGGATGCGTGGCGCCACGTTGCGCGCGGTCTTGATCACCCGAGGCGCGGAAGGATGCCGCGTCGTGACCGAGACGGAGAGCGTGAACGTACCGGCGTTCTCGGTCGACGTCGTCGATCCCACCGGCGCCGGCGACGCCTTCGTCGCCGGGGTCGCATGGGGGATGGCCCAACGCTGGCCCTGGCCAGACGTCGGGCCGCTTCGCGAACGCTGTCGGCGCCCTCGCCTGCTGCTCACTCGGCGCACAAGCGGCTTTACCGACGCTGGAGGAGGTCGAGAAGTTGCTAGCGGCGGGCCCCGCGGGCCGTGACTAAAAGACACTATTTGACGTTCCACACGTCCGTCCGTACACTCCGAAACGGACACCCGCGACCCCGCGTTAGGATGAACGACTGGCCCTCTTGAGGGAGGGGGCCGGCTCCACAATTTGTGGCCGTCGCCCGCGGGTGACGCGGCTGCCAAGAGCCCATCATGGGCTGGAGGGAAGGGGCGCCGCCAGTGTCGAGGATTGTCTCCGTCTGCCTTTGCGCCATCGTGGCGCTCGACTGCGCTGTCTGGTTCATTCTTCTTGCGTCCGGCGTCGGTGCTTGCCGCGTCCGGGACGCTGAGCATCGCAACACCGCTGCACGAGTCCCCGGACCCCGGGGCGCCGTTGATCGCGCTCCTGACCGAGGGCACCATCGTTTCCATTGATGGCCCGCCGGTCGATGGCTTTTATCCGGTCACGGCCGGAACCGTCTCCGGCTGGATGCGTGGCGAGACCCTGCTGCTCGAGAAAGACGTTGCGGACGAGGGCGCCGAAACAGCGCCGCCGGTGGCAGAGCCGGAGGGTATGGCGCCTATCGAGCAGACGGCGGATGGCGACCCGGCGCTGACCGAGACACCCGTCGCGACGGATCCGGCGACCGATCCGGCTACGTCGACCGCCGTCGACCCGGGCACCGATCCGGCACTGACCGCGGAGGTACCCGTCGAGGGATCAGGTACAGATACGGAGTGGACTGAGCCAGCCGACGATGTGACCTATGACGATCCGAACGCGAAAGCGATTGATCCAGCTCCACCTACCGACACGGCCGGGACAACTGACGGATCTCCTCCTGCGTCGGAACCGCCGCCAGCAGCAGAGGCGGCGCCAGTAGCAGCGCCTGTCCCGGCGGATGACGCAGCCCCAGTGAACGAACAGGCGCCGGCGGCTCGAGCCTCCGGCGAAAGATGCGCCGCCCGCGCCCGCACTCGATAGCGGCGCAGCACCGTCCGGTCGCTGCAGGTAGTGCACCCCCGGCATCGGAATCCGCTCCTGCAATGGAGGTAGAAGCCGAGCCAACGCCGGACCCGAACGTCACGCCGGTCCCGGCTCCGGCGGCTGCTCCGGTGGGTCCGGCAAGCGTCATCGTCGATGCGCCGATTCGCGCCGGGCCTGGCCCCAGCTTCGATCTCATATTCAGCGTGCCGAGGGGCAGCACTTTGGAGCAGACCGGCAACGTGATCGATGGATACGTCACCGCGCAGTACAAGGAGGTCACCGGCTGGGTCGCCCTCGAGCACCTGGGAGCACCAAGCTCCTTTGTCGAAGAGCCCCCGCCCGGAGAGACCTCTGCGCCCAGCCGAGACAGCCCCGATGGAAACGCCGGTCGAGACCCCACCGGCCGAAACTCCGCCCGCGGAGATCGCGCTCCCTGCCGACGCGGCGCCGGTCGAGGTCAAGACGCCGCGCCCGGGCTCGGGTGTGGCCTACACGACAGTCGACATGAGCCTGCGCAATGGACCCAGCGCCACCGAAGCGCCGGTGACCGTCGTTCCGGCAGGATCCCGGGTGGTTCTTACCGGGGTCATGGAGGGTGGTTTCCAGCGGGTGACGTACCAGGATCAGATTGGCTGGATTGCCGACGAGTACCTGCAGTCGCCCGCGGACCCAGAGCCGGAGGTCGGGAAACACGGGAACCAGCAGTACTCGCGGCGAGAGATCGTCCGCATCATCAATCAGGCCGCCGACCGCTACGGTCAATCGCGCTCGGACATGCTGCGGGTGGCGGAATGTGAGTCGAATCTCGACCCGTACGCGGTCAACCCCTCGGGATCATACGGTCTCTTCCAATTCATCCGATCGACCTGGAAATCGACACCTTACGGCAACAAGGACATTTTCGATCCGGGGGCAAACGCGAACGCCGCTGCCTGGATGTGGTCCGAGGGCCGCAAGAGCGAGTGGGTCTGTCAGTAGACGAGGGTGTTAGGGTGATGGGTGATGGGTGATAGGAGGTTGGTCCTCGATCCCTAGCCGGTGTCCACGCATGAAGGCAGGATGGCTCGGCCGCGTTCATGGGTGGCGGGCCTCCACTCGACTCTAACACCCTGTCGCCACACCTACCACACTATCACCCATCACCCCCGGACGCGCTACCATGCCCATGATGGCCGCGCGTCCTGTCGTCTTTCGGCCGTCTCGCGCCCGCTGGCATGGCGACCAGCGCGGCATGGAGAAGGAGCACACCATGGACATGTTGCGACGATTGTTCGGCGGCGATGAGCCACAACCTCGGTCTGAGCGGGTAATGCCGCGTTCCCGACAGATGTCACCGGACGAGCAAGCGGTCGACCGCTACCGGTACCTGTTGCGAACGGCGCCACCGGAGACGATCGAAGAAGCGCATGCGGAGGCGTTCAGCAAGCTGACTCCCGAACAGCGCCGCATGGTGCTGCAGGAGCTTGAACTCGACTCTGACACCAGCCGAGCAGGCGGCCGGCGTCAACTATGACGAAGATCCGCGCTCGCTCGCGCGCCTCGCCACCCGGGCCGAGATGCGCCAACCCGGCACGCTCGAGCGGACCTGGTCCGGCATGCCGGCCGGCGGGGGTATGGGCGGTATGGGGATGGGCGGCTTCATGATGGGCAATTTCATGAGCACGATCGCCGGCGTCTTCATTGGCAGCGCGATCGCCGATGCGTTCCTCGGTAATTCCGGGTATGACCAGGGGTACGCGGACGGCACCGACGCGTCGGCGGCCGATGCATCCGGAGCAGAGGGTGGCGACTTCGGCGGGGACGCCGGGGCGGGTGACGGCGGAGCGTTTGGCGATTTCGGTGGTGATGTCGGTGGAGACTTCGGCGGCTTTGGAGATTTCGGAGGCGGTGAGTTCTAGGACGCCTCCTTCCGGTTCCCGCTCTTGTCCACACCGATGCGACGTGGCGGCCCACCCCGGGTCGCCACGAGCTATTCGGGATCGAGCACGGATGGCAGTGTGGGCCCTCTCCGCCCTGACTGATTACGATCGACACTGTGAGCGCTCACGCCCCATGACAATCCGGCCGTGACCGCGATCCGGGAGCGGGTCCGTCTCGGCCTGCTCGGTTGCCTCCTGGCGGCCGTCTCCCTGGCGGCCATTGGCTTGGTGGTGCTCGTCGTTCTCGCTGCGGTGCCGGACCGGGTCGGTCTGATTCTGAGCGTTATCGCGGCGAGCGTTCCCGCGCTGATCTATGCGGCCATCGTGTTGCGTCTCGACCGCTACGAGATCGAGCCGGTGCGCGCCGTTCTCGCCTGCTTCGCCTGGGGCGCGGTTGGCGCCATCTTGTTCAGCCTCGCCGCCGGGTTTCTCTTTCAGATCGCGATCGAAGAGGCGTTCGGCGTCGAGGCCGCAGCCGCGGCCTCGGTGGTAATTGGCGCGCCGCTGATCGAGGAGTCATTCAAGGGCATCGCGGTTGTGGCCGTGCTCGTCTTCGCCCGGCATGAGATCGACAGCACGCTCGACGGTCTCGTCTACGGGGCATTGGTCGGCGTCGGCTTTGCAATGACCGAGAACATCCTGTACTTCGGCCAGGCCTATCTCGAAGGTGGTCTTGGCGAGTTTGGCCTCCTGGTATTTGCTCGCGCGGTTCTGGGTGGGTTCGGGCATCCTGCCTACACCGCGATCACCGGCGCCGCGATTGGGTGGTCCCGCGGTCGCTATGGCCGAGGATTGGCCCGCACCATCGTTCCGATTCTGGGCTGGTCAACGGCGGTGGCCCTGCACGTCGCCTGGAACGGAGGCCTTGTCCTGACGTCCGGGCTAGTGGACGAGGATGCTGGTCTCCTGAAGGTGGTTGCCGTTCAATCAGCAATCGTCATCGTGCCGGCGGTTCTGGTGCTGTACGTTATTGCCCGCTTGTCGGCGCGACACGAACTTCAGATCTTGCGCGACGAGCTCATCCACGAAGTGAAGCGGGGAACGATTACAGAGGCTGAATACGCGGCCATCATCGATCCCGCGCAGCGACAACGGGTCCTGATGCAGGCACGCGCCCGAGGCGGCCGGGGCCTCCGCGCACGTCAGCAAGCCTTCTTCCATACGGCAGGCGACCTGGCGTTCCGTCATCACCACCTGCGACAAGGTGAGCCGTCCCGGCCCGATCAGGCTTCACGAGATGCTGTCGACCGGCAGCGTTTGCTCGCATTGCGACGTGAGTTGGCCGAGGCGCCAATGCTCTCCGACACCTGAGAGGTCATTTCTCGCGTCCCATCTGACGACCATGCCGACTCAGGAGGGACAAAGAAAGCCGGATCGGCCGCGCCATGATGGCGTGGCCGATCCGGCTCATTGGTGGGAGTGTACGTGCTCACTCCCACCGATCTGAGGTAACGGCCGTTACGGAGTCTCCGTCTCCTCGGCGTCGGCCTCCTCCTCGAGCTCTGCTTCGGCGGTCGCGACCGCGTCAGAAACCGCCGTGGCAAGCCCGGGCGACGACTCCGGAGTGGCATCATCCGTGGCCGCGGTCATGGGGGTCGCGACAAGTGACCTTGGAGTCCCGGCCGCGGCGACCGGACTCGCCTGCGCGGGCGTTGCGACGATGCCGACCGGCTCCTCGTCTTCCTCTTCCTCTTCGGTGTCCGTGACCGCCGGAGCGGCGACTGTCGCCTCTGGCGTTACTTCGACGGCCGGATCCCCCTGGGGACGGAAGAAGAACCACCAGAGCAGCGCGGCGATAGCGAGAGCGGCCAGGATCCACCAGAGCCAATTGCGATTTGACTCTGGAGGTGGCGGCGGGGCGGTCTGTCGTGGTGGTGCCGGTGGCGGTGGCGTGCCAGCATCCGGTCGGGGCGCGGCGGCCGCGACGACTGGAGCTGCCGCGGCAGGCTGCCGCGGCGACTGGAGCTTCCGCCGCGGCAGGAGCTGCAGCAGCTGCTGGCGGCCGGGAGCGGGCGTGGCGGAACCCAGCGCCCGAAGCCGCGTCCTCACTGGCAAAGCAGACTTCTGGAGTTGTGCGATCGTAGTCTGGCTGCCCAGGGGTGTGGAACACCCGTGAGGGCAGATTACCCTTCACCGGGAAACCGGCAGGACAATCTCTGGCTCCAGTGCCACGTGTGGCATCAACCGGGATCCATTCGCCTGATTCAATGTCGGCAATGCCTTCAATCCACTCATCGGTGTCAGGATCGTGGTAGCCCACGACAGCGTCGGTCACAACCGAGCTCCCGAGGACCCACTCTCCCGTCGACGGGCTCCGATATCCGGCGCGAAACCGCCTCGGTCCGTTCGTCATCGACCCTCTCCTCCCAAATCGCGAAAGCCTCGTTGCCGCCCCCACGAGCCATCCCGCGAGGAAAAACGGCGAGAAAACTCGCTTCTCACCCCATCACATTGTACTGCTTGTCTTGTCTGTGTCTTTCTGGAGGGTTTGCACCTCGTACGCCGGGGAGTGGGTGGTTGCCGCAGAGCCGGTTTCCGTGGCCTTCTTGCCCTTAACAGTCCACTGAAAGAGTGCCCGCACCATGTACCGCTGCACTACAAGAGCGGTCAGCCCTCGCATCCACCGCGGCGCCAAAGCTCGCGTCGTGGCGGCCGCAAGCGCCAGCAATCGCTCCCGTGCGGCGAGCCGACTCGAACCGCGACACCGGCAGCCAGAGATCACCCAACTCCACGTTCCGGGCGGCTGCGACGTGACACCGGCCCAATAGAGCGGGAAAATGGCGATGAAGACCGCCGCCCATACCGCAACCACCCGCGAGAACGCTGCGCACGCGCATCCCTAGCCACAACTACCCCCTCATCGTCTCTCCCCTGACCCACTCGGCACAGTCTGAGCGCACATCGCTAGGTCTGCGCAGTCCCAACCAGCACGGCACGCCAGTCATGTGTCAGAAGCAGTGATCGGACTCGGTTGTGGCCTGTAGCCGCCCGGTGGGGAGATACTTTTTGTTATGGAATCAGTTACCTCGCCTGTATCTCGACATCTCATGCTCCATCCACCCTCGACAGCCCGCCAGCACCTCACCCGCCGGGTCAAGGCGTTGGCCCTCGAGCACGGTCTCTCGGTCTCCGCGGTGACGAGCGCCGCCTCATTCCCCGAAGTCTTCACCGTTCTGCGTGACCGCATTGACGCCGGTCATATGGCTGGACTCGATTGGTTCACTACGCGAGCGTGCCGCGGAGTCGTGCGATCCGAAGACATTGATGACCGATTCGCTATCCATCCTCTCCGTGGGTATCGCCTACTGGGGGAGCGACGAGGGGAAACCGGATGACGGCGTGCTCCGTGGACGCATCAGCCGCTACGCCCGAGGTCGTGACTACCACGAGGTTCTCCCGGAGCGCATGCGCGCCCTGCATGTGGCAATCGAGGAGTTAGTAGGTCACCCCGTCGCATCACGGTTCCTGACCGATCACGCGCGCATCGTCGACCGCGCGGTCGCCGCCCGCGCCGGGCTGGGGTGGTACGGCAAGAACGCCTGCATCATCGTGCCTGGACACGGCTCCTGGGTCATGCTCGGTGAGCTGTTGCTCGATCTCGATCTGGAGCCTGACCAACCGCTCGACAAGAACTGCGGCCGGTGCCACATCTGCCTCGATCAGTGCCCGACCGGCGCGATCGTCGCCCCCTACACGATTCACACGCCGTCGTGCATCTCGTTCCAGACGATCGAGCAGCGCGGGGCTATCCCGCGCGATCTCCGATCGCGTCTCGGCGACTGGGTCTTCGGCTGTGATGTCTGCCAGGATGTCTGCCCCTACACCCGAGCGGCCGCGGACGAGCCAGACGACGAGTTTCTGCCGCGCGACGTGGAACGTGCTTACCCCTCGCTCTATCGCCTGCTGGAGATGTCGACCAGGACGTTCCGCGAGCAGTACCGGGGCACGGCCGTGATGCGAGCCCGGCGAGCCGGGCTGGCTCGCAACGCGGCGGTTGCTCTCGGGAATATCGGCACGGAGGACGACGTCGCGCTTCTCAGTCGCGCGGCCCTTGGACATGACCTCGCGCTGGTGCGCGGTCACGCCGCGTGGGCTCTGGGGAGGATCGGGGGCAGCCGCGCTCGCCGTGCCCTCGCTCGTGCCTGGGAGCGCGAGCGCGACCCGGAGGCGCGAACAGAGATTGCACTTTCCCTGGAGGAGGCCGCTTGATGCGGCGCTACATCCCCATCGCGTGGTAGCCGTTGTCGACAAAGATGGTCTCGGCGGTGATCGCCGAGGCGGCGTCAGAAGCCAGGAAGACTGCGACCTTGGCGACCTGCGCGGCACCGAAGTCATCCTTCAACGGCGCTCGCTCCAGCATCGCGCCGTACATGTCGGCGAATCCTGGGATGCCGCGCGCCGCGGCCGTTTTCACCGGACCGGCGGAAATGGCGTTGACCCGCACCCGTTGTGCCCCCAGATCGTACGCCAGGTACCGCACCGACGACTCCAGGGCGGCTTTGGCCACACCCATCACGTTGTACTTCGGGAACGCCCGGTCTGCGCCGAGATAGGTGAGGGTGAGGATGCTCCCGCCTTCGGTCATGAGCGGCGCGATCCGCTGCGCGGCGGCGACGAGCGAGTAGCAGCTGACACTGAGGGCAACGCGGAAGCCATCGCGGCTGGTGTCGATGAAACGTCCAGCCAGTTCGGACGCCGGTGCAAACCCGATCGAGTGCACCAGGGCATCGACCCGGCCGAAATCGCGCTCGAGATCGACGCCGAGACGGTCGAGATCCTCGTCTGACTCGACGTTGCAGGTGTAGCCTTTGCCGCCGTATTTCTCCGCGAGCGCGAGCGCGTCTCGTCCCGCCCGCTCGTCGACGTAGGTCACGGCGATGCTGGCACCCGCCTCCGCCATCTGCTCGGCAATAGCGTGGGCGATGCTCCACCGATTCTGGATTCCCATCACCACGCAGTTTTTTCCGGAGAGCGCCAGGCTCCCTGCCCCGGGTGTCCCGCTTTCGCCGTCGCTCATGCCGCGTTTCCTCCTGCCCAGACCTGACCGCGCCCTCTTCGTCACCTTGGTGCATCATACCCGCGCGTTTACCAGCTGCTCTAATCAGGAGGTGCCGGGTCCCGTGTCCCAGATCGCAACCGAGAATCGTGCTCCCGTGACGATTGCCACGGGCATCCCGGTCTTCGACGGCCACAATGACACCCTGCTTGATCTGCCGCTTACGGGCCGCTCCTTTTTCGAGCGCTCAGAACAGGGGCACCTCGACCTTCCCCGGGCCCGGGAGGGGGGGCTTGGCGGTGGATTCTTCGCCGTCTTCATCCGTGATCCCGAGGTCGCGGCAGACATGCCGGCACCCGACCCCGATAGTGCCGACGACAACGACACCACCGCGGTCGCGGCGCGGATGTCCGGCCGCTACTCCGATCCGAATAACCTCCCCCCGCGAATGACGCTGGACTACGCCCAACGCGAGGCTCTGCGCGCGGTGGCGCGGCTCTTTCGGTTGGAAGCGGAGTCGGCGGGGGCGGCGCGGGTGGTGCGCACCGCGGGTGAGCTGCGGCGTTGCCTGGAGACCGGCACGTTCGCCATGGAGCTTCATTTCGAGGGCGCCGAGGCGATCGATCCCGAATTCGATGCGCTGGAGGTCTACTACCAAGCTGGTCTGCGCTCGATCGGCATCACCTGGTCACGACCGAATCAATTTGGCTACGGCGTTCCCTTCCAGTTCCCCGCCTCGCCCGACACCGGCCCGGGGTTGACCGATCTCGGCAAAGAGCTGGTGCGTGCCTGCAACAGGCTCGGCATCATGATCGACCTGTCTCATCTCAACGAAGCTGGGTTCTGGGACGTCGCCGCCATCACCGATGCGCCACTCGTTGCGACCCACTCCAACGTGCACGCTATTTGCGCCGCGACCCGTAATCTCACCGAGCGCCAACTCGACGCCATCCGGGATAGCGACGGCATTGTTGGGCTGAATTTCAACTGCGGGTTCCTGCATCCGGATGGACTGCGCGAATCGGACCTCGATCTCGGGATCATGGTCGACCACCTCGACTCCCTGATCGAACGGCTCGGCGACGACAGGGTAGGTCTCGGATCGGACTTTGACGGCGCGACCATGCCAGCGGGGGTTCGCGACGCGTCATTGCTTCCCAATCTGCTCGATGCCATGCGGGCTCGCGGGTACGACGACGCCACGATCCGCAAGATCGCCTACGGAAACTGGCTGCGCGTGATGGAAAAGACCTGGGGGGCATAGCCTCGCGAAGGTGAAAGTGCATGAACCATCTTCGGGTCGTTCTTGCTGGCGTTGCCGTCGCGCTGGCGGTCACGCTGGCGTTCGTTGCGCCGGTTGCGAATGCCCAGGAGGATCCGGCCGCGGCCGAGTGGTGCGCCAGCCACGAGGGAACGGTGGTGGACCGCTATCCGGCGAGCGGTGCATCGAGTGGCACGCCAGTCACCATGGGCCCAGTGGTTCGCTTTTGTGAATTCACCGGCGGCGAGGGTGCCGATCCATCCGACTCGCGGATCAGCATTCGTCTGACCACCCTTGCCTCCGACCAGCCGTCGATGGCGGCGACGGCCTATCTCACCAAACCTGAGATGGCGGAGAGCGGCGGGTCGGCGAATCCGGCCTCGGTCTACTGCGCCGATCTCGGCGGTGTCGAGTTAGGAGGCCAACTCGCGCCGGACGGCGGGTGGGTTAATGCAGCGGACACGACGGAAGTGGCTCAGCTGTGCGTCTTCCCCGATCTCTCGATCATCGACTCCTGGGGGTTGGCGTACCACACCATGGGCACCATCCGTGGCGCGGACCTGGAGCCGCTCTTTCGCTGGAAACCGGCGAGCGCCAACTGAACATCCTCTCACGGAGAGCCGACATGGCGGCGAGACATGGGCGACGCATGCGTCGCCCCTACCTTAATGGCCGGGGCACAGGCGTCGAGTTATGTCGCCGGGCAATTGTACGAAAGGGTAACAAGCAAATAGCCGCGACGCCTGCTGCGTCGCTCGGTCTGATCAATCGCAGGGGTAAGTCTCAGCCCCACCGATGACTATCGATTGAAGTAAACAGGCCGGGGCGATCGCCCCGGCCTGTTCCCGATTCTGCCCTCTTCGTGAGGCCTAGCGAATCGCGGTCTCGGTCTGCGGATCGAAGAAGTGGAGGTTCTCCGGCAGCGGCGAGACCTCGATGCGGTCCCCGCGGTGGATCCCCATGTCCGGCGCCATGCGCGCCGTCAGGAGCGTGCTGCCGGCCAGCAGGTAGACGAAGATCTCGTTGCCGAGCTGCTCGACGATGTCGACCGTCACCGGGATGGCCATCCCTGGAATGAACCCGGGCAGGCGGCTGACTTCGACCAGGTGCTCGGGCCGCACACCCATGGTCACGGTCTTGCCAACCCAGGGCGCCAACGCGTCCGAAACCCGCGGCGGCGCCTGCATGATGAACCCTGGAGCATTGGCGTAGATCATGCCATCTCGAGTCTCTAGCGTGACGTCGACGAAGTTCATCGAGGGCGAGCCGATGAAGCCGGCCACGAACTTGTTGGCGGGGGTGTCATAGAGGTTCTGCGGCGTATCGAGCTGCTGCAGGACACCGAGGCTCATGACCGCGATGCGGTCACCCATGGTCATCGCTTCGACCTGGTCGTGAGTCACGTAAATCGTCGTTGTGCTCACCCGGTCGTGCAGCTTGATCAGCTCGGCGCGGGTCTGCACCCGGAGCTTGGCGTCGAGGTTGGAGAGCGGCTCGTCCATGAGGAAGACGTCCGCGTTGCGGACGATGGCTCGGCCGAGCGCCACGCGCTGCCGCTGTCCGCCCGAGAGCGCCTTTGGCTTGCGATCCAGGAACTGCTCGATGTCGAGCGTACGCGCCGCTTCGCGCACGCGCTGGTCGCGCTCGACCTTTGGCACTTTGCGCAGCTTCAGCGGGTAGGCCAGATTGTCGTAGACCGACATGTGCGGATAGAGCGCGTAGCTCTGGAAGACCATTGCCACATCGCGGTCCTTGGGCGGCAGGTCGTTGACCACCCGGTCGCCGATGATGATCTGACCGCCGCTGATCTCCTCCAGCCCCGCGACCATGCGCATCGCGGTGCTCTTGCCGCAGCCGGAGGGGCCGACAAGCACCAGGAACTCCTGGTCCTCGGCTTCCATGTTGAGATCGCTGACCGCCGGGGTCGGGTTGCCACCGTATACCTTGGTGACATTCTGAAAAATTACGCGCGCCATCGCGCCGTTCCTCCCGTACTCGACTACAGGACCGCCCCCAGTTGGACGACCCGGAAGCGCCTTCTCCGCAACTCCGCCGCGGCGCCTTACGACCGGTAGTGCATTTTGTCGATAATTCGCGCTCGCTTGTCAAGGGCTATTGGCTGTCAGCGTTTGGCTTCGGCTATCAGCTATCAGTTACCGGACGATGGCGACGAGACGGTGAGACGGCAAGACGGCGAACTCGGCGAAGTTACCGAACTTGCCGAACTTGCCGAACTTCCCGACGTTGGCAAAGGTGGCATCGGCGAGAATAGCTGACAGCCGATAGCTGATAGCCAACAGCGGGAGGAACGACGTGACCGGTGAAGCGGGACGAGTGGTCACTTTCGGCGAGGCGATGGTGCGGATGACCCCGCCCGGGAATGAACGCCTGGAGCGGACGACATCGCTCGACCTGACAGTCGGGGGAGCTGAGCTCAACAGCGCCGCGACGTTGGTCTGTCTCGGTGTCCCGGCCACCTGGGTTTCCCGGCTGCCAGACGTGCCCCTCGGCCGCGCTGTGGCGCGCGGCGCCCGCAGTGCCGGGGTGGATCTTGCGCACCTGCAATGGACCCCCGAGAGCGCCGGCCGCGTCGGGATCTATTACCTGGAGGAGGCCACGGACCCGCGGCCCTCTGCTGTCTACTACGATCGCGCAGGGAGCGCATTCGCGCGCCTGGCTCCGGGAACGTTCGACTGGCCAAGCATCCTCACCGGTGCTGGCGCGCTGCATATCTCCGGCATCACCCCCGCCGTCGGGCCGGGTCCCCGTGCGGAGACGATGGCCGCCATCCGGGCCGCCAACGCCGCCCGCGTGCCCGTCGCGTTCGATCTCAACTTTCGCTCGAAGCTCTGGAGCGAATCGGACGCCCGGGCGTGCTTCGTGGAAATCGTCCCCCTCGTCGATATCCTGTTCGCCTCCCGCGGCATGCTACGAACCTTCTTCAACATCGACGGCGATCACGCTGAGGTGCTGGACGCGGCGCGCACTCGGCTCGGTTTAGCGGTAACGGTCCTCTCACGCAAGCGGGGCAAAGCCAGCCGGTCGGTACGTCTCGGCTCCATCGCCATGGGACAGGACGGCCAGACGGTGGAGGGTCCCTGGCGAGAGGTCGAAGTCGTCGACCGGCTAGGCGGAGGTGACGCTTTCGCCGGGGGCTTCATCGCCGGGTACATCGCCGACCATGACGACATCGCGCGCGCTCTTG
The DNA here is from genome assembly GCA_963751075.1 of uncultured Chloroflexia bacterium. Classification (GTDB taxonomy): domain Bacteria; phylum Chloroflexota; class Chloroflexia; order Thermomicrobiales; family UBA6265; genus JACCXM01. The sequence goes on from CAVVTE010000015.1 coordinate 239,683, forward strand.
CCCTCGGGTCCGCGGCGCAGGCTCTCAAGCACACGATGCCGGGAGATTTTCTCTGCGCGACCCGCGCCGAGATTGAAGCGGCAGTCGAAACGGATGAAGGAGGCGTGTTGCAGCGTTGATGGGTGGCGGGGTGATAGGGTGGAGGGTGACGGGGTGGGACAGGGAGTTCGCCGCCCGTCCTGAATTACTACCCGTGTCCGAGACTGATGTCCCTGGCAGAGGGAAGATCTGACCTCGTCCGTCTCCCCTCCACCCGGCGACCCTGCCACCCTGCCACCTATGACCCTGCTTTGACGGCAAACGGCGCCTCACATACGATCTGGTCTAGACCTCTAGACTGCAATTGATGTACGGGAGACGCGAGGATGGCTTTCGAGACCACACTACCCGGCCGGTACTTCTACGATCCCGAGATCTTCGCGCGGGAGCAAACATGCTTGTTCGGCCAGATGTGGACCTGCGTCGGCCGCGCCGATGCGCTTCCCGGCGCGGGAGACTTCCAGACCGCCGAGCTGGCCGGGGAGAGCGTGCTTATCGTGCGTGGCCGTGACGGCGAGCTGCGCGCCTTTCTCAATGTCTGCCGGCACCGTGGAGCGCGTCTCAGCCTGGAGCCGTGTGGGAATACCGGTCCCGCCATCCAGTGCGTGTATCACGCGTGGTCGTATGCGCTGGATGGTCGCCTCATCGGAGCACCCAACATAGCCCGCGACGAGTCGCTCGACCGCGACAATCTCGGGCTCGTCCCCGTCCACCTGCAGGTTTGGGAGGGGCTGATCTGGCTGTCGCTCGCCGACGACCCGCCGCCGGTCACGACCCAGCTCGAGCCGGCGCTGCTCGACCGCTTCGGAGAGTTGGAGAAGTTTCAGCGTTACGGCGTCGGGTCGCTCGCGGTCGGGAAATCGATCACCTACGAGATCGCCGCCAACTGGAAGCTGGTTGTCGAGAACTTCATGGAGTGCTACCACTGCGCTCCCATCCATCCCGAGCTCACCAGCCTGCTTCCCGAGTTCCGACAGGGGACGTCGTATCAGGGAATCGTCGGGCAGGGCACCGCGTTCGCGGACGAGATCGACGCTTTCACCCTCTCGGGACGTGGTGAGCGCGCGATGCTGCCCGGGCTGCTACCGAGCGATGCGCGTCTCTACTACGGGTTCGTTCTCTGGCCGAATCTGTTCGTCAATCTTCTGCCCGATCATGTGATCCTGCACACGTTGACGCCGCTTGGGCCGGAGCGATCGCGCGTCGTCTGCGACTGGCTCTTTGCCCCCGAGGAGATCGCAAGGCCCGGATTCGATCCCGCGGACACCGTTGCCGTCTTCGACATCACCAATCGCCAGGACTGGGACGTCTGCGAGCGCACTCAGCTCGGGATGCGCTCCCGTGCGTTCGTGAATGGCGGCCTGTACGTTACCAACGAGCAGCACATCGCCGGGTTCCGTGATCTCGTCCTCGATCGTCTGGGCGAACGCGTGTGACCTTGATCGATTGGGGCGAATTGGCGCCGGATCGGCAAAGCCCGGTCCCGCTCTACTATCAGTTTGCGGCCGCTATCCGGGAGCGGATTCGGGCCGGCTTGCTAGCGCCCGGAGCGCAACTCCCAGGTGAACGCGAGCTTGCCGAGCGCGCCGGAATCAGTCGCATGACTGCCCGCCAAGCCCTCGCCGACCTCGCCCGCGGTGGCGACGTGGTCGCCAAGCACGGCGTTGGCACCTTCGTCGCCGAGCCGAAGCTGACCCACGATGCGTTGCATTTGCTCGGCTTCACCGAGGAGATGGAACGTGTGGGGGGCGCCGTCAGCTCGCGGGTCCTGGAGCAAGAGGTGACGGTGCCGCCACCGGCTATCGCCGCGGCGCTCGAACTCGAGGATTCCTAAGAGACCATCCGCATCGTCCGCTTGCGCTCGGCGGCGGCCACGCCGCTGCTTCTGGAGACGAGTTGGATTCCGCGTGCGCTCTGCCCCGGTCTGGAGCACGAGGATCTGGAGCGCCAGTCGTTGTATTCCCTCCTGGCGATTCGATACGGCTCTCGACCCAGCACGGCGCGGCAGACGATCGAGGCGACAACCGCCAGCGCCTTCGAGAGCGAGCTGCTAGGCATTACCGAAGGCGCACCGATGCTGCTGCTCGAGGGGATCACCACGACCGATGGCGGCGCGCCGATCGAGTGGTTCCGGGCCATCTACCGTGCGGACCGCGTGAAGATTGCGGTCGTAAGCCTGCGAGAGTCGCACATGGCGACGGCAACCGCGCCGATGACCATGAAGTTGACCTGATTTCCTGCCTCGAACAGGTAAAAGAGGAGTTATCGGTGGTTGAGACGCTCCTATCCCGGCGAAGGCTGGACATCCCGTGCCGTTGCGCACGCGCGTGCCGCCGGTCCCGACCAACTTCATGGGGGCGAGAACCTGGTCGAATGCCTGTCCACCAGCCCCCGGCCGATCCCGACCATCGACCACGCGATCCACCTCATCGAGATCATGGAGGCGGCAGCCAGCCCTGCTGCTACCGGCCACGCGATCGAGCTGGACACCATTTTTGCCTGAAGGCAAGTCCGGGTGACGAGTCATGCACAGCGCTGTCCGCGCCGCGCGCTGACCTTCTCGCGACTCGACGGGGGCCGGGCTGAGCATCCTGCCACGATGCGACCATCCAGGTCCCCTATCAGTCTTATCGGGGGCTGGCGGGAGCAGGGAGCGCTGGATAGGCGAGGCGACCCTACGCGAAGTCGCGGCGGCGGTAGACCTTGCGCCGGAGTGATGACGCCGCCGGCAACGACACGGGGTTGCGCGGGGTGACGCCGTCGACGCCACTACATCGCACAGCTTGTGTCCCAGACGCACAAGGTGCCGTAGGGTGCGGAGCGCATCGTAGACGCAAGCCCGGGCCGCCTCCTCCGAGCAGCACAAGGTCGCGCCGATCTCAGCGTAGGTCCGGTCGTGGAACATGCGCTGCACCAGCGCCACCCGTTGCTGGCACGGCAAATCGGCGACGAACGCCTCCACCGCGACCGGCGCGTCCTGGATCGCCCCGACGGATTCGAGACCGCTCTTAACGTGCGAACCTTCGGGAGGGACGGCCGCTAGTCGACCGGGCCGTCTGCTCGTTGCCGCACCCACCGTGGAGCACGATGCCGGTTTCAGCATCAACATGAATTGTTCCCGATCATGTTCACCAGTGCCACCGCGGCCAGCGGCACCGACTGGCGGCGCACCCCGCGGTACACCCCGGCGACCGTCGGATCGTGCATGTGAGGGATCTCCCCCTCGGTTACTGGGCGTCGCTACTCCCAGTCCTGTCCTCCGGCGGTTCACGGCGATACCGCCGTGAACCGCCGCAGACCCGGCACCACGTTGAGCGCTGTTCGGGTGACTCGATCCACCACGTCGCACGTCCCGCCTCGCCGAAGGGACTCGCGATCTGGGCAGCGGCGGCAAGATCGTCCGCCGGCGTCACCCCTTCGATGTCGATGTCGAACGGCCCGGGCTCCGTCCGCCGCCCCGCGTGAGTTGCGTAGTGCTCCGAGCGTTCCCTTTCTTCGGCTGCCGTCCGGTTCGATGACGTCGGGCAGGATGCCCTCGTCGCGGAGCGTCCGGGGTAATTGACATGGAAACCGTCACCTAGCAGTCAGCGACGCCGCAGGGCTGCTCCGTGGCCCGCGCATCTGTTCCCCGGGCCAGGACCACCATGCCCGCATACTGCTGCGAGAGGAGGTTCGGCCGCAGACCGGATTTCGCCGGCGGCGCCGCAACACGCATCGCACGAAGCCCGACCTCGGAGGCCATTGGCGCCTCGACGGAGTCCGCCGGGTCCCCCACCGAGGCCCGCCGCGGCGAGAGCCAGGTTCGAGCGGCGGTAACCAATCGCGCTACGCTGAACATGGCAGATGGGCGGCGCACGCCGGCTCGACATCGCGCCTCCTCGATCTGCCGTGTCCTGGTGGCCTCGCGCCATCTCCTCTGCTGCATCTCTCTCGCGTGGACTTCCAGGTCCCAGGTACTGTGGTGCATGACCCAACCTCTCCGCGCAATCGGCCCGGCCGTGGGGGTGACGGCTCGTGTGGCACACTTCCGGTTCGGGGGTGAAAGAACATGCGTTCTTTCTCTGCTACCATCGTAAGGCCGAATGCGGACAGGAGGGGTCCGCTTTCACGGCTGACCTGGAATTCGAGAAAACGGGAGCGTCGCAACTCCGGAGGGGCGGAGACGTGTACCACCCAACGACACGCGTACTCGCGGTCCTGGAGCTGCTCCAGGCACGGGGCCGGCTCTCTGGTCCCGAGCTGGCCGAGCGCCTGGAGGTCGACCTCCGCACGGTCCGTCGCTACGTCACGATGCTGCAAGACCTCGGCATCCCGGTCGAAGCCGCTCGCGGCCGCCATGGCGGGTACCGGTTGCGGCCGGGGTTCCGTCTACCGCCACTCGTCTTCTCGGACGATGAAGCGCTGGCCCTGACCCTCGGTCTCCTCTCGGCGCGCCGGCTGGGCCTGGTTGCGAACGCCGCGACCGTCGAAGGGGCACTTGCCAAGCTCGAACGCGTCTTGCCGCCCGATGTCCGCGCCCGCGTGACGGCCGTTCAGGAGACGCTGACCATCGCCGAGGCGCGCGGTCAGGCGTTCCCGGCCACCAGCACGGTCATGACCCTGGCCGCGGCGGTGCAGGATTCCCGCCGCGTCCTGATGCGGTACGAGTCAGCACGGGGTGAAGAGACCGAGCGTCTGGTGGATCCCTACGGGCTCGTGCATATGGTGGGGCGCTGGTACGCGCCGGGGTATTGCCATCTCCGGGCCGACCTCCGCCTGTTTCGAATCGATCGAGTCCGCGGGGTCGATCTGCTCGACGAGTGTTTCGACCAACCGGAAGGATTCGATCCACTGGGCTTCGTCCAGGATGCGCTCGCCGTCGCTCCCAATGCTTGGCATATCGAAGCCCTCCTCTCCACCTCCCTCGAGGAAGCGAGAGCGGCCGTCCCACTCCATGAAGCAACGCTCGAGCAAGGCGAGGGTGGAGTGATAATCCGACTCAACGTCGAGTGCCTGGATGAAGCGGCGCACTACCTGATCGGTCTCGGCTGCCCATTTCTGGTCAGACAGCCGGAGGAGCTCCGCGTCGTTCTACGACGGCTGGCCGCGGAGATTGCGCTGGCGGCAGACCCCGCACGCGCCGCCTGCTGAGCCGAAGTTCCGGCGCCCCACTTCGCACTGGGCCCGGACATCAGGCAGGGGCGACCGCCGGTTCAGGCAGCGGCGACATGACCGTATCGGGATCGAGCCGGTGCAAGAGATCGAGCCCGAGCTTTGCCCGGCGCAGCCGCTCCCTGGTCAGCGAGACCGCCGTCGCTTCGAGATGGGTGCCACTGGGATATATGTTCGGCGCGTTGCGCAGACCGAACTTGAGATAGACCGGCGCGGTGAGGCGCACGATATCGGCGATCTCGTAGTGGCGGATAAATCCGCCGATGTCGTCCGGGACCTCGATGTAGATATCGAGCGGCATGGTGGTGGCGGCTCGCAGGGCGGCGAGCTGGGCCAGGCTGAGGTCGGTCGGGACGTTGAAGGTCGTCAGACCGAGCCGTTCCAGATTCCGCACCGAGACCGGATTGGAGGCCCCAAGCATGACCGAGCCCTTGAGGATGAGTTGTTCCGGCAGCTCTCCGGCGCGTTTCATCGCTCCCAAGACTTCCAGCAATCCTTCGTCGGTGACGAGCACGCTCTCGATACCGTGCTCGCAGGAGCGGCGCACGTCTTCCACCGCCTGCACGAGCTGGTCGGCGCCCCGCACCTTCGGCGCAACGATACGCCCGGCCGCGGCGTAGGCCATGGCCCCGGTATCCCAGCCGGCGCGCGGACCGACAAAGAGGCTCACCTCGACGCCCCGCTCGGCGGCGATCTCGCGCATCTCGTCCAGCTCACTGTCGGTCAGCAGCATGACGCCGCTGCCCTGGCTCACGCGGTGAACAGGCACCCCTAGCTCGTCAGCGCTCGCGAAGACGGCACGCAGCGCGTTCGGTCCCTCGACCGATGGGATCTCGACCCGCCACTGCCCGCCGTCGGGAAACCGCTGCGTCGAGCTCGGCAGGTCGTGCAGATCGCCCGGCGGCAGTCCCATGCCCTCGAGGAACTGGCGTGTCCGCTCCATTCCACTGCTGGTCATCGCGCTCCCCCATCTGTTCCCGATCAGCCGTGGCCGGCATTCTACGCATTCGGCGCGGCCGCTGGGTCAATTGAGTCCTCGCTCAACTCACTCGTCCTCTTGACACGTCTTGACCGCCGTCAGGCCCGTCCCGACTCGTTACAACCCAAGCCCAGAGGAGCGGCTGGCTTACCGGTACCGTTCCCGCAGACTGCGGTCGCGCCGTATCTCGTGCAGCGCGAGCAGCGCGATAAGGGTCAACAGCACCAGGCAACTGAGCACCCACATGTGGGGAATGAGGGCGGCACCGACGACTAACACGACCGTCAGCAGGACGAACAGGATAACGAGGAAGACGTAGGCGCATTCATCGTCGTCACAATCGGGAAACGTGATCTCGGGCGTCGGCCCAAAGTTCAGATATTGACGAGTGATGTAGTACGCGCGGGAGCCGACGTACCCGTAGTCGACGCCCTCATCCTCGCTGGTCAGCATCTGCCCGCTGTGCGCCGGTGCGACCTGCTCGGTCATGTAGATGCCGAGGAACTGCGCGGCCGCGAACCCGGCAAAGGCGACGAGTAAGACCCAGGTCGGTGTCCGGAAGAACCTGTTGTGGTACCAGTCTGTCCTTCGGGCAAAGGCGAACAACAGGAGGGCGAGCCCAATAGCCGCGACGCCGACCGGCATCCAGCCGAACCAGATCGCGTTGGTCATCTTCCCGTAATAGAAGAGACACCAGAGATAGACCAGGGCCGAGAGAACCCCGCCGACCAGCAGGAGGTGCGGTCGGGAAACGGTTCCTTGCTGGAGATCTCTCCATTCATCCTCGAGGTCGTCGGTGAGGAACTCAGGGTGGGGGCTGGTGATATTTGGCAGGAGGACAGCGGGAATCAGAATCGTACTGGTAATCGTCAGGACAACGAGCGCAAGAACGAACATAATCCGCCAGGTCTCTACCGGCAGCCGGTGTCCCATGTAGAGCGCGGTCGTCCCGAAACCGACCAGCAGGGAACCGCCGAAGAGAACGAGCGCGGCTTTCCTGAAGAAGGTCCAGGGAATCTCCACCTCGGACCCTCCGTCGAGTCGTGATATCCGCGCGCGGAATGAAAAAGCGCTCTGCCTTGTGCCCAATCGACGTTACCTGAGCTGGTGTGAACCACGCCACAGGAGCCAGGGCAAGGGAGCAGAGCAACCAAGGTGATACATTGCAGATTGGGAAATCGCCAGCACGAGGCTCTCCACTGCTGTCGCTGCCGTCGGCCCGAGTGTGGCTCGAAGCGACTTTCCGAGGACCGTGGTTTCTTCGATTCACGCGGATGATCACACCGACTACATTCATGCCGGCGTGGCGAGACCGAGTCGAAATGCAAGAGCAGGAGATGAGACGATGAGCGATGAATCGGTCGGCCGCGAGGCGCCCGCGGACGTCCATGCACTTCTCGAGCGCATTGACGAAGCCTGGCGGCAGCTCTTCGCCGCGCTCGATGATATCCCCGAGGACCGCATGAGTGATCCCGGGGTGATCGGCGACTGGTCGCTCAAAGACCTCTTTGGCCACCTTGCTTTCTGGGATGAGAACGCCGTGCGGGAGATCGAGCGCGCCCTTGCCGGTCTCCCTCGCCAGGACAACGAGTGGCAGGAGATGAACGAGGCGGATCATGCCGCGCGTCGCGATCGCCCCTGCCTGAGCAGCGTGCCGCGATGCACCAGGCCCACGCGGCGCTGGTGGAGCGTCTCGAAAGTGTTGCCGGCATCGAGGCGGCGCCGATCGACGAGGCCATCCGCCCCGACACCTACGAGCATTATCAGGACCATGTCGCGGACATCAAGGTTTGGCGGCAACGCGAGGGACTCTAGCCTGACCCGGTTCCGATTATCGCCATCCTGGGAAACGTATTGCGATCATGTCGAAGGGTCATGCCGACGAGGGGAGGCAACTCGGCTGATGGCGCGAGTCGCTCGCACCAAACGAGGTTCTTGAATGTCGCCTAGAGGCGCAAGACGATACTCCTATCGCTTCTTGCACCTGCAACCTACGCGATGACGCTGCCTTATGACCTCTCCTCCAACCGCGCCGGAACCTGAGCCTCCGCGCCGCGTACCGTGGCTGCTCGTTGCGGCTCTGGCGGTTGCTTTGCTGCTGATCGCGGGGGCGGCCGTGTGGTTGCGCGGAGGCGCCGTCCCTCCCCTATCGGCGCCGTCGCCGATGGCGACTGTTCTGAGTCCCGGCGGTGGGTCCGGGGCCTCGACATCACCCCCGAACTCGACGCAGCCTACCGCGCTCACGGTTACCGGCGTCTTCATCGAGCCAGGTGACGGCCGCGCTCCACTTCTCGACGAGATCGAGGCGGCGCGCCAGTCGATCGACCTCGAGGTCTACATCGTTACCGACGAGATCATTCTGGAGGCGTTGGAGGACGCCCGGCAGCGTGGCGTCGACGTCCGGGTCATCCTCGAGGAGCACCCGTTTGGCGGCGGTGGCGGGCAGGACGCCACTTTTGACCGCCTCGAGGACGCGGGAATCGCGGTCCAGTGGGGGAATCCGGTCTTCCGCTTCACCCACATCAAGACGATGGTGGTCGATGATGCGGTGGCCATCATCATGAACCAGAATCTCACCACCTCGGCCTTCACGGCGAACCGCGAATTCGGGGTGGTCACCACGGTCCCCGAGGCCGTCCAGGCCGCGGCGGCGCTCTTCGATGCCGATTGGACCAGAGGCGTGGAGCCCGCTCCCGGACCCCTCGTCGTCAGTCCCAGCAACGCCCGGGACGCACTCCTCACGCTGGTGCGCGAGGCGGAGACCTCGCTCGATCTCTACGCCGAGGTGCTGCGCGATCCGGAGTTGCTCGCCGCCTTGGGCGAGGCCTCCCGGCGCGGCGTGCGCGTCCGGGTGATCGTCTCGCCCTCCTCGGAGTTCGCCGCGGAGCGCGCAGCGCTTGGTGCCGCCGGGGTCGAGATCCGGCTGGCGAGTAGCCTCTACATCCATGCCAAGCTGATCATCGCCGACGATGAGCGGGCCTTCGTCGGCTCGCAGAACCTCTCGGCAACGTCACTGGATCAGAACCGGGAGCTGGGGATCATCCTCGACGATCCGGTGAACCTGGCACGCTTGAGCCGCACCTTCGCCGTCGACTTCCGCTCCGCCACGCCCCAGGAGATCCCATGAGTCACGACGATCGTGAGCAGCCGGAAGCGGGGGGCGGGATCGAGGGCAACGGTGAACGGTGGCGTGAGGCGATGCCGGCGCTGGCGGACAAACTGCGCGAATTCGGGTATGATATCGAGCCGATGCAACACGGCGTACCGCTGAGTAGCAACCTCGTCGCCCGGCGCGACCTCGAGGATCGTGCGGTGGTGATCGCCATCGACGCGGGTGGGCGCTTCCGGGCGACAATCACCTGGGTCGTCGGCGAGTGGCCGAGCCGGGACGAGATCGCCGGCGTGCCGGTGCGGGTGGTCGATGCGGTTTCTCGCGCTGTCACCGTCACCGGGCAGATCGACGAGCCGGAGCGGGTTGCCGAGGTCGTGGCGGGTCTAAGGACGATCGCGCCCTGGGCGAGCGTGGTGGAATCCAACTCGCCTCCGCTAACGACCTGAGCGCGAACCATCCGATGAATTTCGCATCCCCTATTGACATCAGCGCTGTGTACGTATACAGTGTGCGTACAGTCAGTCCCGAGGGGCCGAGAGCCACGGGCCATAACTCACCGGGAACGACAACGGCGGACGATGCTGCGGGGTTTCGTCCGGGACCGGGTCGGCAACCGGGCGGTTCGGGGGAAGCGTACGCGTAGCGGGGCGACGTACGTGAAAGCCGTTCAGCGCGAGTCGTGCGCCGAGACTCTAGTTCGTCGGGGCTGATTTTTTGTCCACCCCAACTGCGAGATCCATGCTTCCCTTCGTCCAGACGGGCTAGCAGCCCTATGCCGCGTGGTGGACTCTGGCAAAATCCCAACTACGTCAATCTCTGGGGCGCGGCCACCGTCTCGACGTACGGGTCACTCGTTACCCGTACCGCGCTCCCCTTCACCGCGATCCTTCTTCTCGATGCATCCCCGTTCGCTATCAGCGTGCTACGCGTCGCCGAGCTCCTGCCCGGGTTTCTCTTCGGACTAGTTGCGGGAGCATGGGTCGACCGTCTCCGCCGCAAGCCGATCATGATTGCCACCGATCTCGGCCGGGCGCTGCTCATTGCGACCATCCCGCTGGCCGCGTTCCTGGGGTGGCTCGGGCTCGGGCACCTCTACATCATCGCGGCCCTCGTCAGCGCGCTGAGCGTCTTCTTCGATGTGGCCTACCAATCGATCCTCCCCACACTCGTCAAGAACGACGAACTGGTTGAGGCCAACAGCAAGCTCAGCGCGGCAATGTCGGTGGCGGAGGCGAGCGCGTTCAGCTCCGCAGGGTGGCTGATTCAGATCCTGACGGCGCCGGCGGCAATCCTGGTCGACGCCTTCACCTTCATCGCCTCTGCCGGGCTCGTCGCGCGCATCCGTGATCCCGAATCGTCGCCGATCGATCCGAGTCCATCCGAGTCACAACCATCAATTGCCAGTGATGTGGCCGAGGGTTTACGCACCGTCTGGCAGCAACCGGTCCTGCGGGGGATGGTCGTCGCTGGCGTGGCCCAGAATCTGGCCTTCGGTCTGGTAGGGACGGTGTTCCTGCTCTATGTCAACCAGGTGGTCGGTTTTGACCCAGGTATTCTCGGCATGATCTTCGCGGTCGGTGGCGTCAGCTCGTTCCTCGGCGCGATGATCGCCGGCCGCCTGCCCCGGTTCGGGGTCGGCGCCGTGATGGTTGCCTCGCTCCTGCTCGCAACGATTGGCGAGGCGTTCGTGCCGTTGGCCACCGCGGCGAATACCGTTGGGGTGCTGTTCCTCGTCGGGCAGCAGATCGTGGCCGACTCCGCGCTGACGGTCTATGACATCAACCAGGTCAGCCTGCGCCAGGCAATCACCCCGGCGCACATCCTGGGTCGGGTTAACGCCAGCGTGCGGGTGACGGAGTTTGGCGCGATCCTGCTCGGCACGGTCGCCGCCGGGTATCTGGGTGACATCGTCGGCCTGCGCGCGACGCTCTGGCTCGGCGTCTCCCTCTCGTTCGTCGCCGCCGTAGCCCTCGCGCTCTCACCGGTACGAGCGGTGCGGCGCATCCCGGAAATGCCGGCCGAGGTTCTGGCATGAGCAACCAAAGGGACCTCTTCGATCGTATCCGGGAAGCGAGCGCTGAGGTTGCGCGCCGTGCGAGATTCGTGCGGCTCGACGATGACCGGCTCAGCTCCTACGCGGCGTCGCTTGCCGTCGCGGGTCTCCCCGAGCCGGTCTACGACACGGAGCACCATGCCGGCGGCTCCGTGGCCGAGACCGTCGCCTTTCTCATCACACTAGACACTGTGAACTTCGGGTCGGGATATTTCCCGCACCTGCGCAAGCGGCCTGGCATGTCCGGCTACTTCACCATAGCCTCGGTGTTGAAAGAGCGGTGGGAGCGGCACGGTCCATTCAGCGGCGACGAGCTTCGCGCGATTGATGCCCCGGGCTGCGCCACCCTCTTCGGGCAAGAGGGGAATGACGGGCCGGCGCAAGAGCTGATGACCCTCTTCGCGCAAGCGCTCAACGACCTCGGCAGGTGGCTGGGCAGTCGCTACGATGACGATCCGTTAGGCCCGATCGAGGACGCGGACCACTCAGCCGCCCGGCTCATTGCGCTGCTCGCCGAGATGCCCTTCTACCGCGATGTCTCGGTGTATGAGGATGTTGAGGTTCCCCTCTACAAGCGCGCCCAGCTGCTGGCCGCCGATCTCGCCATCGCCTTCGAGGGCCTGGGCCCGGGCGAATTCCATGATCTCGACCAGCTCACGATCTTCGCCGACAACCTCGTGCCGCATGTCTTGCGCATCGACGGCCTGCTCGTCTACGACGCCGATCTCCTGAAGCGCATCGAGCGGGAAGAGCTGATCCCGGCAGGCTCGCCCGAGGAGGTGGAGATCCGGGCTGTAGCGGTCCACGCCGTCGAGCGCATCGTGGCCGAATTGCGTGCGTCAGGTGTCCCCGCGACCGCGCGGGAGCTGGACTATCTCCTCTGGAATCGAGGTCAGGGCGCATCGTACAAGGCCCATCCCCGCCATCGAACACGTACGGTCTTCTATTGACATGAGGCAAGGGATTCATGCGCATCGAAGACACGAGCGGGCGGCTCCCCGGGACGCGCGCGTTACATCCCAAAATCCCCTGATCAGGCCGGGAGCGCGTCCGCGATGACTGCGGGAGCCTCGCGCTCACCGCACGTCACGCCAGGGCGAAGCACGGAATCAAAGACGATCTCGCGCACTGGCACATCGGAGGAGATCGGCGGCAGCCGGGAGAGGAGGAGCTCGACGGCTACCTTCCCCATTTCGTACCCTGGCTGCTCGACCACGGTCAGGCGCGGCCAGAACTTGGAGTCCGGGAACGGATCATCGATGGCGCTCACTGCGACGTCTTCCGGGATGCGGCAACCGAGGTTGATGAGCTCGTCGAGCACGCCTCGCACCACTTTGGCGTTGGCGGCAATGATGGCGTCCGGGCCGCTCTGTGCCGGTCATCAAAGCCCGCACCGCGGCCGTACCACTATCCGCCTTGTAGTTCCCGGAGATGATGAAGTTCGACGGGACCGTCAGACCGGCATCCAACATGGCGTCCTGGTAACCTCGCACGCGCTCCAGCCACGTCAAGGTATGGGGCAACCCCCCCACGATCGCAATGCGCCGCCTCCCGAGACCAAGGAGATGGGTGCAGAGCGCGCGGGTGCCGCTGGCGGTGTCACAGCGGACGACGTCGGCCTCGATCCCGGGTAAAGAACGATCGAGGATTACCAGCGGCGTTCGGCTCGGCAGTGCCGGGAGGGAGATGTCCGGCATGCGTGGCGTGGGCACCAGGATGATCCCGGCAACGCGATGCTCTTCCATGATCCGCAGGTACTCCACCTCCAGCGCCAGCTCGTCGCCGGAGTTTCCGAGCACAAGCATCATTCCCGCCTTGCGCACGGCATCCTCGACACCGTGCGCAACAACACTGAAGAAGGGATCGACCATGTCGGTAATGATCAGGGCGATGAGCCCGCTGCGCGATTGCTTGAGCCCTCGGGCGATAGCGTTCGGCACATAGTGCAGGTCGCTCACCGCCTGCAAGACGCGCCGACGAGTCTCCTCCCGGACGTTGGGATGACGGCGAATGACCCGAGAGACGGTAATCGGACTGACTCCCGCGCGGCGGGCAACATCATCGAGACTCGCCATCCGGCACCTCCGCAATCGAATCAACCAGATGTCAGGCACGAGACCGATCCCGCTTGACAACGTTATCATGCCTTGCTAGCGTAATTGACAACGTTATCAATCCATTGCGGGGTGCGAATCAGGCTTGAACTCCGATCCCGCACGTTGCCTCTGACATGTGCCAAACGCGGGCACCGATTGTCCCGGTTGTCGGGATTCGTCGTCGCGACAACCTAGTAGGAGGTGAGCATCCGGGAAGAGCGGTTTGGTCACTGACGATCGCATCCGGACGAAACGGAAGTAAAGGAGACTCGACGATGAGCATGCTGCACGGCAGCAACCGACGCCAGCTCCTCAAGGGCGCTATCGGCACGGCAGGCGTGCTCGCCCTTGGCTCCCGGACGATGGGGGACACTCGCGCTCAAACGGTCAAGCTCGTCAATGTGGAGCACGACTCCCGTCCACTCGACAATGCCGCCTATCAGGCCGTCTATGAGGTCTTCCGCGAGCAGCATCCTGATATCGAGATCGAGTTCCAGGTCATCCCCTGGGAGCAAGCCCGCCCCAAGATGTTGACCCTGGCGCAGGCCAACACCCTGCCCGACATGGGGCGCAACGAATTTGCCTCCGATTATGCGGCCGCCGGGATGATCGTGCCCCTCGACGACCTCGTTGATGAGGAAACCCTCTCCCGCTTCGACACATTGAGCCTCGAGTACGGCTCCGCCGTCGGCAGCGACGGCCAGCGGCATCTCTACGCCCTGCCATGGTTCCAGGGCGCCGCGGCCATCCTGGTCAACAAGACGTTGCTGGACAAGGCCGGTCTACCCCTCAAGGAAGAGTGGACGACGGACGAGTTCACGGAGTACGCAAAGGCGCTCACTGTCGAGGGTGAACAGTGGGGCGTCGCGCTCGACGCCGCCGGAATCGGCGATCCGGTGCAGAACCTGCTCCTTGCCGTTTACGCCTACGGTGGACGATGGGTTGCCGGGGACGCCGCCGGCACAGAGCCGGAACCGATCATCTTCAATAGCCCGGAGACCGTCGCCGGCATCACCTGGTACACCAATCTCTTCACCGAGGGATACGCGGTGCCGAGTGCGCCGACCGACACCTACAAGGAGCGGGACGCCAACTTCCAGTCCGGCAAGGCGGCCATGGAATGGCAGGGTCCGTGGTCGCTGCTCGAGATCCAGGAGAACTTCGAAAAGGGCGGCTTCGAGCTCGCCTCGATGCCGTTGCCGAAGGGACCCGCTGGCAATCCCAACTGGTACGGCGGAGCGCACGCCTCGATTTATCGCTCCGCGGAGGACAAGGGCGTCGTCGAGCAGGCGTTCGAATGGATCAGCTTCCTCTCCAGTGACGAGGGTGAGCTGCTCTACTGCAAGACGAACGGCATGATCCCTGCCTCGAAGACGGCGCAGCAAGACCCGTTCTGGTCAGAGAACGAGCTCTACAAGGGTTACCTCAACTCCTTCCCGACGATTTCCCGCATGGATCCGATCTGGGCAACAGGGATCAACAGCATCCTTGACGACACCGTCCCGCCTCTGCTGCAAGGGGTCCTCAACGGGCAACTCTCTGCAGAAGACATGGCCGCACAGGTGCAGGATGCGGTCATTCAGGGGTTGCAACAGAATGGGGTTGACGTTCCTCAGGGCTAGGTCAGGGACCGGAACGATACGACTGCCAGTCTCGATAGGTGCATGATCGGGTGGAGGCGCGCCGGCAGGCCTCCACCCCACCGGTTATCGCTCGATCATCAAGGAGCGTGCCGTGGCCAGCTCCGCCGCATGGAACCCTGTACGAGGGAACAATCACGCGTTTCGTGGATTTTGGCGCGAGGTCTCCCGGAATCGGCTCGCGTACCTCTTCCTGATCCCGGTCTTCCTCGTACTTGCCTTCGTAAACCTCCTGCCGATGCTGCAGGGGATCAACATGAGCCTTCACCTATACAACCTCTTCCGCCCCGGCGCCCGTCCTTTCGTTGGGCTCGAGCAGTATCAGGACCTGGTTCGCGATCCGCTCTTTGCCAAGGCGTTCGTCAACACCTGGTACTACACCGTGGGCTCGGTCGTCTGTCAGTTCATCCTCGGTCTGGTGGCGGCCGTCCTTCTCAACCAGCGCGTCCGCTTCCAGGGCATCTTCCGCGGCATCGTACTCATTCCCTGGGTGGTGCCCGGTTCGCTGGCGGCAATGATGTTCGGGCTCCTCTTCACAAGCATCGGTCTGGTCAATGCCTTGCTGAACGCCGTTGGCTTTACCCAACTCGGCATCGTCGGGCCCGATCACGCCTGGCTTTCTGATACGCGCACGGCGATGCCCACCATCATCGTCACGAACATGTGGAAGGGTTTTCCCTTTTTCGCGGTCATGTTTCTCGCTGCGATGCAGACGATCCCTGGCGATTTGTACGAGGCCGCGAGGATGGACGGCGCCTCGCCGATCCGCTCCTTCTTCGACATTACCCTGCCCAGCATCCGCCCCACCTTGCTCATCACCACGCTGCTGGGCATCCTCTGGACCTTTAACTCGATCGACCTGATCTACATCCTCACCTCGGGCGGTCCCTTCTACGCCACGCTGACCCTCCCCATGTGGGCCTACCAGCAGGCGTTTGGACGTGGTTTTGTCGGGCTGGCATCGGCGCTGGCGGTGATCATCCTCGGTCTCATGGCAGTGGTCGCGACGGTATATCTGATCATGTACCGTCGCTCCGAACACTAGTTGCAGGAGGGGCGCCTGTGTCAGCGATCGAATCGCGGTCCTTCGCTCAACCTGGGTCGACCGTTCAGGCGCGGACGCCTCGCGTCACGATTCCGTGGCAGCGCCTTATCACCTACGCCATGCTCGCTCTGCTCGTCGCGCTGGTGGTGACGCCGTTCCTCTGGATGCTGGTCGGCTCGTTCCGGCCGACGTACGAGCATATGCAGCTCCAGGGACAGAGCCTCTGGATCGAGAACCCGACGACGGAGAACTACCACCGCCTCTTCGCCGAGTACGACTTCGCCCGCTACTTCCTCAACAGCACGTTCGTCGCCACCGTGACCGCGATCTTCGCCACCTCGATCTCGGCTTTCGCCGGCTACTCCCTCGCTCGCTTTCGCTTTCCTGGGCGCGGACTGGCCGGATTCCTCATTTTGACCACGCAGATGCTGCCGGCAGTGGCGATCATCATTCCCCTCTTCATCTGGTTCAATCAGTTCGGGCTCATCGATACGTACTGGGCGCTGTTAATTGCCTACAACGCCTTCGCTATCCCCTTCAGCACCTGGATGTTGCGTGGCTTCTTCAGCAGCATCCCCCCAGAACTCGAGGAGGCGGCCCAGGTCGATGGCGCTAGCCAGTTGAGTGCCTTCCTGAAGATCGTGCTGCCGTTGAGCGCACCGGGCTTGCTCGCCACGGCAATCTTCTCGTTCATCCTCGCCTGGCAGGAATTCCTCTTCGCGGTGACCTTCACGAGCCGAGCAGATCTGCGCACATTGACGGTCGGCATCGCCTCAATGCGTGGCAAAGACGTCATTGACTGGGGTCTGCTCAACGCAGGAGTCATAGTCACCACGATCCCGCTGGCGATCCTCTTCGTGCTGGTGCAGCGCTACCTGGTGCAGGGCCTGACGGCAGGTGCGATCAAGGGATAGTCGAGGGAGGCCAGCCGATCGTCCGCCACTCTTCGCTCCGCATGGCATGCGCACAATCGGTCCGCCTTCCTGTCGAAAACGTGCTCGAGGCTGCCTAAGCGCGGCCGATGGAGGAATCGCTTCATGCGGGGTGTGTTGTTTCCTGGAGGTCGCACGGTCACTCTCGCCGAAATCCCCGATCCGATCCCTGGTCCCGGCGAGGTCGTAGTCGCCATGCGCGCGGCGGCTGTCTGCGGCAGCGATTTGCATGGCTATCGCAGTCCGCGCGCACAGCGCGAGAGCAACGGATCAGACAAGATCGTGCCGGGTCACGAGCCGAGCGGAGTCGTGCAATCAGTCGGGGAGGGAGTCTCGTCGGTCAAAGTCGGCGATCGGGTCGCCGTCTATCACTACCGTGGTTGCGGAGGCTGCGCCAATTGCCGAGGGGGACGCATCATGTGGTGCGCCGATCGCAGGGGGTACGGCGGGCCGATCCACGGCTCTGACGCCGATCTGCTCTTGACTGACGCCCGGAACTGCCTGCCGTTGCCGGATGACGTCTCCTTTACGACGGGCGCTCTGCTGATGTGTGTCGGAGGCACCGCCTACGAAGTGATGCGGAAACTCGACGCCTCTGGCCGAATTCAGGTCGCCATCTTCGGTCTCGGCCCGGTTGGATTGACCGGATTGCTGATGGCCCGCGCGATGGGGGCACGAGTCATCGGCGTCGATATCAGCCCAGAGCGGCTTTCGTTGGCCAGTCAACTCGGCGCGGATAGCGTCGTTGACGCCGCCAACGAGGACGCCGTCACCGCTATCCAGCGTTGGGCCGGGGCACAAGGCGTCGATGCCTCGTTCGAGACATCCGGCAGCGGTGCGGCACAAGTTGCCGCTGTCGAGGCCACCGGTCGCAACGGGCGAGTGGCGTTCGTCGGGTTCGGCGAGACGCAGCCGACGCTCTCTCCTGCCCAGCTTATCGAGAAGCAACTTACGCTCTTTGGGTCATTCGTCTTCCCAATCGACCGCTACGAAGAGATTCTTGGCTTCGTGCTGAAGCAGAAGGTGCCAATCGAGGCGACCATTACCCACCGTGTCTCGCTCGACGATGCGCTCGAGGTCTTCCCGGCCTTCGATCGGGGTGAAACAGGCAAGGTCGTCTTCACCTGGGAGGACGCGACGGTCACCTAGGCGAAGGGACATGGATCGTGGCCTTGCCCACACAGCTTCACATCCCGATGTCCCGGCTTTCGTCGGCAGCCAGGTTGTCCGGGCCATTTCTCTCCGGCATTGGGCTTGCTACCGCGGAGGCAGATGACGATATCGGTCGTTTGCGGCGCGAGGTGAGCAAATGAGGGGATTCCGTATTGTGATGAGCTCGAACCCGCTCGATACGAAACCCGTGCCGCTGCTCCCCCCGCCCTGGGACACCGACGGCTCTGGTCCCCGCATTCGGGACGTACGGGTGATCCTGACTGCCCCGGATGGCATTCGACTTGTCGTGGTGAAGGTCGAGACGGACGAGCCGGAGCTCTATGGACTTGGTTGCGCCACGTTCACCCAACGACCGCTTGCGGTGGAGACCGCCATCGAGCAATACCTGAAGCCCCAGCTTATCGGCCGCTCCCCGCACGACATCGAGGACATCTGGTCGATGCTAGCCGTCAGCTCCTACTGGCGGAGCGGACCAGTGCTCAACAACGCGATGTCCGGCGTCGACATGGCCCTCTGGGACATCAAGGGCAAACTTGCCGGAATGCCGCTCTACGACCTGCTCGGTGGCCGCTGCCGCGTTGCCGCCCCACTCTACGTGCATGCCTCGGGTCGAGACACGCGCGAAGTGGAAGAGGACGCTCGTCGTTTCATGTCGCAGGGGTTTCGCTACATCCGCTGCCAGATCGCGGTCCCTGGCGCCTCTACGTATGGCGTTGCCGGGGCGCTCGACAGCGAGGAGCCACACCCGCACCACCTGCGCTTGCAGCAGGATGCCTGGAATCCGTCTGCCTACGTCCGGATCGTACCGAGGCTGTTCGAGGAGATGCGATCAGCGCTTGGCGATGAGGTCGAGCTTCTGCACGACATCCACGAGCGTCTGCCGCCGATCATGGCCATCGGGCTGGCGAAAGAGCTCGAGCCGTTCCGTCTCTTTTTCCTCGAGGATCCCTTCGCGCCAGAGGACAACGGGTATTTCCCGCTCTTGCGTCAGCAAACCGCGGTGCCGATCGCCATGGGCGAGCTCTACGTCAACGTCAATGAGTTTCTCCCGATGATCCAGAATCGGCTGATCGACTTCATCCGGGTCCATCTCTCCGACATCGGCGGTATCACTCCTGCCCGCAAATTGGCCGCGTTGTGCGAGTTCTTCGGCGTGCGCACTGCCTGGCACGGTCCGGGAGACGTTTCGCCGGTCGGTCACGCCGCCAACTTGCATCTCGACCTCGTCGTGCCGAACTTCGGGATCCAGGAGGGCTACCTCTTCCCGGAACGGACGCGAGAAGTCTTCCCCGGCACGCCCGAGATCCGGGATGGAATGCTCTGGGCCAACGATCGCCCTGGGTTGGGGATCGATATCGACGAAGCGGCCTCCGCCCGCTATCCCTTTCCGGAGCACCCACTCAACGGCGCCTGGCCGCCGGTTCGCCTCGCCGACGGCACGGTGCAGCGGCCGTGAGCTGTTACGGCTATCAGCTATCAGTCGAAAGACGGCAATGACGGCATGAACGAAAATAGACCGATAGCCAATAGCCGATAAAGGAGGAACACCGTGGCAACGGTAACATCGACGGCCCTGGAGCAGATGATTCACGAGCTCGGCCTGCCCGATCAGGCCATCCAGGCCGATGAGCTGCCCTGGGTTCCCCAGGGCGAGAACGTCTGGTTCAAGCCGCTACGGTTCGATCTGGCGAACGGACGCTGGGTGAATCTGCTCAAGGTCACCAAGCAGGGCAAAGTCAACCGGCATCGGCACAGCGGCGGTCAGGTGCTGGGATTTGTCCTCCAAGGCTCATGGCGCTATCTCGAGCGCGAATGGGTAGCGCGTCCCGGCACGTTCGTCTACGAGCCACCGGGAGATATCCACACGCTGGTCGTCGAAGGGGGCGAAGAGATGCAGACCCTCTTTATCCTGGAAGGGGTTATCCAGTACCTCGACGACGATGACGCCGTCATCTACCAGGACGACGTCTTCACCAAGATGGAGCGCTATCTCGCCTTCTGCGATCGCGAGGGAATCTCGCCACAGGACCTGCGCTACTGATCGGGTCGGTGTGGGCAGGAACGACGAAGCGGTGATGAGCTCGTGGCCAGGGTGATGCCTGGCACGCGGTCAGAGACGGGTCGAGTGCGAACGGCGCGGTGATGATTGCACGAGAACGTGCGCACTGATTCAGAACCCCCGATCCTCGACCGGTTTCGGCTCGACGGGCAGGTCGCGATTGTCACCGGCGCGGCGCGGGGCCTCGGTCGGGCGATTGCCGTCGCATTGGCAAGTGCCGGAGCCGACCTTGCACTTGTCGACGTCTTGCCAGTCGAGGAGACCGCGGAGATCGTCAGGCAGCTGGGACGGCGCTGTCATGCGACGACGGCTGACCTGGCGGTCCTTGATCCCAGCGCGGCGAAAGCGATCGTCGCCGAGGTAGCGTCGGCGCTCGGCATGCCTCGGATTCTCGTAAACAACGCCGGTATCATCCATCGCGCACCCGCCGTGGACCATGCTTGGGAGGCATGGCGGGACGTCCTGGCAATCGATCTCTCAGCCGCTTTCCTCCTCAGCCAGGCGGTTGCTAGTAGCCTGGTCGAGCACGACGCACCCGGCAAGATCGTCAACGTGGTCTCGATGCTCTCCTTCCAGGGCGGCTACCAGGTGACCTCCTACGCCGCGGCCAAGAGCGGGCTTGCCGGTCTGACTCGGGCACTGGCGAACGAGTGGGCGCGGTATGGCATCAACGTCAACGCGATTGCGCCCGGCTACATGGCGACGGAGCTGACCGCGATGCTTCGCAACGATCCCGAGCGCGCCAGCACGATGCTCGGTCGAATCCCAGCAGGCCGCTGGGGTCAGCCGGAGGACATTCAAGGCGCGGTCGTCTTCCTCTGCTCGGACGCAGCTGACTATGTGCACGGAGCGATTCTGCCGATCGATGGCGGATGGCTTTCGTGGTGAACGACACCCATCCGTATCACCTGTGAGGGCATGGCCCGAGTGCATTGCGCGTCCCTATCCCACTCAGGCGGGAAGCGCTGAGAATCTCAAGCTGCCAGATGATGTGCCGGGGCGAAAGGCGCCATCGTCGTGGTTATTGCGGAATCCGGGTGATCACCGCGCATAGCAGCTAACACGCGTACGCCCTCACACGTTGGCCGCCTGGCCCAGAGGGCTCCCCAGCGCAGGTTCCCGGACCGTCTCGACGGGAGCGGGGGAATGCGGAGCAGTTCCCATCACGGCAACTGGGATCATCCGCATGTCGGATCACACCTCATTTGCGGGCGTTCCTATCGCGGGTGGTCCCGAGTGGAGGTGAAGGTGTTGAAGATGTTGAAGGTGTTGAACGTCTGGAGAGACGGGAGGGGCACCATCGTCACCCGTAATGGACCAGGACACCCTGACCCCACCCGCGACCCAACGGGGACCCAACTCTGCCGCAGTGGGAGGACGGCAAGCACTGGGTCAAGGTCGAGACGGAGTTCGGGAACGAGGGGTGAAGCTGGCGAACTTGCCGAACGTGGCAAAGATGGCAAACATCGCAGGAGCCGGGAGGGACGGCATCGTCACCCTCGTCTCCAGTGCTGGGGGTGTGCGCTTCGAGCCAATAGCTCTGGGCTCGGCGCTCCTTGGCGAGCGTCTGGCTCTCGTCGTGCGCGTAGCGCGGCGGGTCTCCGGCGCTGCCAGTCATCACCCGGAGTCCGTATTACGCATTCGTAACGATACGCGCCAAGACTTCCCAGCGGTGGCAGCCCGGACCATCCACGGCATGAAAAAACCCGCACCAGTGTGCGAGTTTTTGGACGAAGCGAATTCAATTGTTCCAATCAGCCGTAGCGCATAGGGGATTCGAACCCTCACTTCAGATTCTCGTGTAGCCGTGCGAAATCTGGAGGAATCCAAGCAGGTCGATGGTCACCGATTGTTAACATGATTCACTCGTCCGCCCTGGCACGTCGAGTTCCACCTCCTTCGCCACGAAGAGGGTGTTGTGAAACACCGATTGACATGTTCGGGATCAGTGCTAGGATGCATTCATCTCAGACACGATGATCCCCGCCGCCCAGCTGGTCGCCATGGTGGTGGGGGGAGCGAATGGCGAACCCGGCTGGGGCTGTTTCGGCCTGGCCGGGGTTTGATTGTTCGCGGCTGGGTCGCGGGGAGACGATGAGGCACTGCTGCCTCAGGAGGACCATCATGCACGCCGTCATTCGCAAGTACACCCACCCCGCGGACGTCCTCACCGAAGCGCGACCGAAGCTCGGTCATCTGGAACAGACGATGCGGGGGACTCCTGGCTTCGTCGCCTACTACTTCCTCGAGACCGACGATGGGATCACCACCATCACGATTACCGAGGATGAGGCCGGCACGACCGAGTCGATGAGCCGGGCCGCGAACTGGGTGCAGCAGAATCTGGAGGCCCGCGATCAACTCGGGAGTCCCGAGGTCACCACCGGCCAGGTCCTGATGAGCGCCACCCGGTAATACAAACGGTTCCGCGTTGTTCAAGTTCGCTTGAAAGCGAAGGAGGTCCTATGCTCCGCCGTCATCTCCTCTCCGTGTTGTTCGTTCTCGCCCTCGTCCTGGCTGCCGGCACGCCGCTCGCCTCTTCTGCCCAGGACGCCACGCCCGCGGCCAGCCCCGCGGCTGGCGCCCCGCCGGTCGTCGCCAGCGGCCTGACCAATCCGCGCGGCATGACGTGGGGAGCAGACGGTACGCTCTTTGTCGCTCTCGCCGGAAACGGGGGCACGAACCCGGCGGTTGGGGAGTTCCTCCCGCCGCCGAGCGGACCCGAGGCTGGCGGCGGCCCGTCGGCGGCTGTGGCCTCGATCGGACCCGACGGGTGCCCGGTCGCGGTCGCCACCGGATTGCCGTCGAGCCTCGACCTGCTCGGCGGGGTCGTCGGCGTCGCGGACGTGGCGATCCTGGGGGACCAGCTCTACGCTCTCGTCGCCGGTGGCGGCGGCAGCCATGGCAACCCGGACCAGCCGGCCGGTCTCTACCGGGTCCAGGCGGACGGCAGCTTTGAGGTCGTGGCCGACCTGCAAGCCTGGTACAAGGCCAACCCGGTTGCCAACCCGGCGGAGGTCGAGCCTGACGGCCAGTGGTACGGCATGGAGGCTGCGCTCGACGGCTCCGCCCTCTGGGTCGTCGAGTCCAACGGCGGCCAGGTTCTCACGGTGACCCCGGATGGCGTCATCACCCGGGTGGCGGACCTCTCCGAGGGACATCCGGTGCCGACCGGCATCGCGCTGGCCCCTGACGGCGGCGTCTACGTCGGCTACCTCACGGCGTTCCCCTTCGTCGACGGCACCTCCCGGGTCGACCTCGTCTCCCCCGACGGCACCGTGAGCACGGTCTGGAGCGGTCTGTCGATGGTGACCGGGATCGCTGTCGGGCCGGATGGCACCCTCTTCGCGGCGGAGATGGCGACCGGCGATCCGGCCAGTATGGAGGAGCCTCCGTTCCAGCCCTTCACTGGCCGGGTGGTGCGCCAGGCCGGAGCAGACGGCCTCGAGGAGGTTGCGACGGGCATGCTCTTCCCGGTCCACCTGGCGCTCGGCCCGGACGGCGGACTCTACGTCGGCTTGCCCGCCGTCGGTGCCAACAATGGGGAGGGTGTCATCCTCCGGCTCGATCCGGCGACCGCGGACGCGATCCAGATGCCGGCTGGTCCCCCACCAGCGAGCGCCTGCACGCCGATCACGCCGCCCCCACCACCGCCAGTGACGCCCGCGGCAACGGGGTCGCCTGCGGCGGAGATGGCCACACCCGAGGTGACCGATGCGGACGCGACACCGGCAGCCAGCACGATGGGGGAGACCGTGGCGGTGTCGTTGACCGAGTTCGCCATCGACATGCCGACCGAGCTGCCAGCCGGGTCGACGACGTTTGCGATCACCAACGACGGCACCATCGAGCACAACTTCGAGGTCGAGGGCCAGGGGATCGAGGAGGAGTTGCCCCAGAACCTGGCTCCCGGCGCCTCAGGCACGCTCACGGTGGAGCTAGCGCCGGGCACCTATGAGGTCTACTGCCCGGTCGGCAACCACGAGACCCAGGGCATGCTCGTGGAGCTGACGGTCACCGCAGGATGAGACGCGTGGCCACTAGCAGTAGCTGGTGGCCGTGTTGCATGAGGGCGCCGGTGACCGGCGCCCCAAGTCGGGTCCACTTCTTGCCGCAACACCCAAGCCGTCGTTGATGCCTCCGGAAGGCCCGACCTGGCAGGCCGGCCCTTCCGGAGGCAAGCACTTCGTCGGCCTGTTCGGCAAAGGAGAGGGTGCGCTCGGCATGGCGGTCATTGACGGTCAGCCGTTCGGCGTTGACCGGAGGCCGAGGCGCGCGGCCATGGTCACCAGGTCCGGCAGCGACTCAGCGTTCATCTTGCGCATCACCTGACCCCTGTGCGCCTTGACGGTGATCTCGCTGATGCCGAGCTCGCCCCCGACCTGCTTGTTCAGCAGCCCGGAAACCACCAGGGCCATTACCTCGCGTTCGCGCGGCGTCAGTGACGCATAGCACTTCCGCAAGGATCGCAGCTCCGAGTCGAGACGGAGGGCGGCGCGACTGCGCTCGATGGCATCGCGAATGGCGTCCAGCAGCACATCGTCTCTGAACGGTTTCGTCAGGAACTCGACGGCTCCGGCCTTCATCGCGCGCACGGTCATGGGCACGTCGCTCGGTCTTCGATGTCGGTGTTGATCCCATACCACTTGACGATGGCGCCTGTCTCTTCGCGCAGTGGAATCGCACGGAAAAGAAGCCACGGATAACTCGCGTCGTCCTCTGGAGCTTTTTTCAACGGCCTGAACCATTCTGCGGAATGAGGCGTAAACTGCGGTCGTGAACCGCATGGCCCTTCCTGCCTGCCCCGTCGAGCATCATCACCGGCAAGGTCTCGGATGGAAGTCAGATCGTCATCGCCGACACCACCGCCACCTCTGGTCGGCCGCGACCGCGAACTCGCGCTCCTGCACGATCACCTGAGTGCGGTGCGCGATGGCCAGGGCAGCCTCGTCCTGATCAGCGGCGAGGCCGGCATCGGGAAGACCGCCCTCGCGGATGCGCTCTGCCGCGAGGCGGCGGACTCGGGCGCCCACGTCCTCATCGGCCACTGCTACGACCGGACCGAGACCCCGCCCTACGGCCCGTGGATCGAGATCGCCCGGCGCCCCCAGGCCCTCCCCGATGCCGCCAACGCTCCGCCCGTCCCCCGACTCGATGGCGCGACGAGCCAGGCGGACCTCTTCGCACAGGTGCGCGACTTCCTCGTTGCCCTGACCGCGCAGCGACCGCTCGTGCTCGTGCTCGAGGACCTCCATTGGGCGGACAGCGCCTCCCTCGACCTGCTGCGCTTCGTCGCGCGCGGGATCGACGAGGTGCCGCTCCTCCTCGTCGCCACCTATCGTGCCAAGGAGATCGACCGGCGGCATCCGCTCGCCGCGCTCGTCCCACTCCTGGTGCGGGAGGCGCCGACCGAGCGGCTCGGCCTGCGCCCGCTCGACACTGTGGCCGCCCAGGAGTTGGTGCGGGCGCGCCACGACCTCGCGGAACCGGCGGTCCAGCGCCTCTCCGCGTACCTGATCGAGCGCACGGAGGGCAATCCGCTGTTCCTGACCGAGCTGCTGCGCAGCCTGGAGGAGGAGCGGCTGATCGAGCGCATCGCTCGGGGGGCGTTCGCTCAGGCGATCGCGCAGACGCCGGTGCCATTGCTGCTGCGACAGATCGTCGACGACCGGCTCAGCCGCCTGAGCGACGAGACCGCCGCGCTTCTCACAATCGCCGCCGTGGCGGGGCAGGAGGTGCCGCTCGCGGTCTGGGGGGCCGTCGCGGGGACGGACGAGGAGATCCTCTTGGCCGCGGCCGAGCGGGCGGAGGCGGCGCATCTCGTGACGGCATCGGCACGCGGCGACGGCATCCGCTTCACCCACGCGCTGATCCGCGACGTGCTGTACGAGGATGTGCCCGCACTACGGCGGGGCCGGATCCATCGCCAGGTGGCGGAGGCGCTTATCGCGCTTCCCGCCCCGGACCCGGACGCGGTGGCGTATCACCTCCAGCAGGCGGGGGACGAGCGAGCAGCCGCGTGGCTGGTGCGGGCGGGCGAGCGGGCGGAGGATGCCTACGCGCTGGTGACGGCGGCCGAGCGCTACGAGGCCGCGATGAAGCTGCTCGATACGCAAGAGGCGGATCTTGCCGAGCGCGGGTGGGTGCGGCTGCTCGCCGCCGCACTGCGCCGCCACGACGATCGGGATCGCGCCTTCGAATGGGTGGAGGAGGTGGTGCGGCTGGCCGCCGCGGCGGGGGATCCCAGCCTCGGCGCCCGCGCGCAGGCGTTCCTGGGGCTGCTGCTTGGCTACGGTGGCGACCATAGCACCGCCGTCGCGACCATCTCCACCGCGGCGGATATGGTTGACCGGCTGCCTCCGGGGACGGGCGCCGCTCGCCGCCGCGAACAACGGATCGACAAGGTCGCCAACCGCGGCACGCTGATCGCCATCCTCGCGCGCGGCGGACACCTTGCCGAGGCGCGCACGCAGGGTGAAGACTACCTCGCAAAGATGACCGATCCAGCCTCCACGCCCGGCGAACTCGGCGCCATCGGCGATGCCCACAGCGGACTTTCGATGGCCTACGCGTTGCAGGGCGAGCCGGGCCTGGCGCGACGGTCGTACGCCGCGTCGGTCGCCGCGTATCTTGCAAGCGACCTGCACTTGTTCGCGTTGATGCGCAAGCGCGAGGAGCTGATTCTCGCTGTGCTGCCCTATCAAGCGGACGACCTGGCAGAGCGGGAGCTGGTTGCCGCGGCGGCGGAGCGCACGGCCAGGTGGGTGGTCGAGCACGGCGGCCACGTGAACCCGAATCTGCCGCGGTACGCCCGGGTCCCGCTGCTGGTGCTGGAAGGGCGATGGCGCGAGGCGCGCGAGGTTCTCGCGCAACAAGATATATCGGACCTTCCGTACCTCGCGGGCGTGCGCCCCTTGTACCTTGGGACGCTCGCCCGGGCGCAGGGGGATGCCGAGACAGCGTGGCGGTGCGTGCACGAGACGGCGCAGATTCGTGCCGCGAGCGAGCCCGGCGAGCTGGTGGGTCAAATGCCGGTCCAGTTCCAGCTTTTTGCGGCGAGGCTCGCGCTCGACGCCGGGGACCTCGATTCCGCACGTGGATGGCTCGACCTGCACCGGCGGTGGCTGGACTTCATGGAGGCGACGCTGGGACGCGTCGAGGGCGAGGTCCTCGAGGCCGAGTGGCACCGCGCCGCGGGCGAAGCCGACCGAGCCCTGGACCACGCCGAGCGGGCGCTGGCGCACGCGACCACTCCGCGGCAGCCGCTCGCGCTGCTCGCGGCGCACCGCATCCTCGGCATCCTCGCCACTGATGCGGGTCGGACGTCGGATGCGGAGCACCACTTTGCCGAGGCGCTTGCGCTCGCCGACGCGTGCCGTGCTCCCTACGAGCGCGCCCTCACGCTGCTCGCCCGCGCCGACCTGGCCGTGGCCCAGGGCGACCGCACGACGGCCACGGAGCTGCTCGATGAGGTGCGCGCCATCTGTACCCCGATGGACGCGCGCCTCGCTCTCGATCATGCGGAGCGGATCGCCGCCAGCCTCCCGCTGGATGGCGAGGCTGGTGGTGCACGCATGGCCTATCCTGCGGGCTTGACCGCGCGCGAGGTCGAGGTGCTGCGGCTGGTGGCCGCCGGGCTGAGCAATAGGGAGATCGCGGACCGACTCTTTCTCAGCCCCCGCACGGTGAAAGCTCACGTGGCGAATATCTTCGCGAAGCTCGGCGTACACACCCGCGCCGCCGCGACGGAGTCCGCGCGGCAGCACCGCATCGCATGATCCCCATTCCCATGCGCCTGCGCCCTAGTACGGGGTACTAGGCGCTGGCGAATGCCCACCTCGCGAAATTAGTCCCGCGGTTAGTCCTCCCGGGACGATGTGCGCGTGATCGCGACCTTCTAGTGTGGTGCTGTCCCCAGGCGGGACCACACGGATCGGTCGGACGCCACGAAAGGAGCGCGCGATGCATCGACGGCACAGCGTACGGCCCCACCTGACATGAGCGCAGGAAACGATGCCCCCGTCTGCATCGCCACGACGGACGGGATCGCGGGTGCGCGGATCGCCACCAACCTGGGCGCCGTGGTCGGCATCGCCATCCGCAGCCGCGGCGTCGGCGGCAACATCATGGCCGGGCTGGACGCGCTCGGGAACGGCAGTGCGCTCGACGAGTACCGGGGCGACCTCGCCGCGATCCGACGAGAGGCGCTCGCGCGGATGGCAGCCGAGGCGGAGAAGCTTGGAGCGAACGCGGTGGTCGGGCTGCGCTTCGACACCGCCGAAGTCGGCCGCGAGATGGTCGAGGTCGTCGCCTACGGCACCGCGGTCGTGCTCCAGGACGCCTAGCTGCAACGCGCCAATACACAGCACAAGCGGTATGACGCGGTCCCTCCATTCAGGAGACAACAGGTAGGCCGCCGTCAATTGCCTCCAGCCCACCCCACCGGTCAGGCCGACCGGAGAAAGTGAGACGCTATCGCACGAATTCCATTCGCCGCTACCCCTCCGTTCGCTCGTCGCACGTAGCGCCGTTACCCCTTTGAGGATGGAGACCAGCATGAACACGACCATTTCCCTGTTGCAGCCGCTCCCCCGTACGCGCCGCCGCTTTCTGGGCAGTGCGGCCATGACGATGCTTGCCGCCCACCTGGGCATGACGGGCTCGGCGCGAGCCCACACCGCAAAGGAGTCCACGATGACCACGGCCACCACCCCACGCTACGCCGCGCAGGACACCGCCGCATCCGACATCCGCCCCTTCCAGGTCGAGGTGCCGCAGGCCGACCTCGACGATCTGCGCCAGCGCCTCGCCGCCACCCGGTTGCCCAGCCAGGAGCTCGTCGCCGATCGGTCGCAGGGCGTGCAGCTGGCGACGATCCAGGAGCTGACGCGCTACTGGGCAACCGACTACGACTGGCGCACGACCGAGGCGAAGCTCAATGCGCTTGCCGCAGTTCACGACCGAGATCGACGGGGTGGACATCCACTTCATCCACGTCAAGTCCACGCACGAGAACGCGTTGCCGCTGATCATGACCCACGGCTGGCCCGGCTCGGTCATCGAGCTGCTCGAGACCGTCGGCCCGCTCACCGACCCGACCGCGCTACGGCGGAAGCGCCGAGGACGCGTTCGACCTGGTGCTGCCGTCCTTGCCCGGCTACGGCTTCTCCGGCGAGCCGACCGAGCTCGGCTGGGACCACGTCCGCACCGCGCAGGCCTGGGCAGAGCTGATGCGCCGCCTCGGCTACACCCGCTACGTCGCCCAGGGCGGCGACCTGGGCGCCATCGTCACCGACGTGATGGGCCGCCTGGCGCCAGAGGGGCTGGTCGGCATCCACATGAACTTGCTCGTGACGACGCTGGGGGCTCCTACCCCACCGCCGGGAGACACGGAGGAGGAACGGGCGGCGCTCGCTCAGATCAACACCTTTACGACGGAAGGCTTCGGCTACTTCCTGGAGCAGTCCACGCGGCCGCAGACGATCGGCTACGCCCTGCTGGATTCCCCCGTCGCCCTGGCCGCCTGGCTGCTCGACCACGACACGGACAGCTACTACAAGATCTCCCGCGCCTTCGTCGACGGCGCAGCCCACGGGCGGGCTGACCCGGGAGCAGCATCCTCGACAACATCACGCTGTACTGGCTGACCGGCACCGGGGCCTCGGCCGCCCGGTGGTACTGGGAGCTCGGACAAGCTCAAGCGAAAGCGCGTGCGGCCGGCCAGGCTCCGCCTGAGGTCGCGGTTCCGGTCGGCTTCACCACCTTCCCCGGCGAGATCTTCCGGGCGCCGCGGAGCTGGGTGGAGCTGGGGTATCCCAATCTCACCTACTTCAACGAGGCCGAGCGGGGCGGGCACTTCGCCGCCTGGGAGGAGCCGCAGCTCTTCTCGGAAGAGGTCCGCGCCGCGTTCCGCTCGCTGCGCTGACCGGAATGACGTAGTAGGCGGGTGGCGCGCCACCCGCCTACCGCTTCGCCCGCGGCAATGTCGGTGTCCCGAAGAGCCCAGCTCAAGCCGGTCCTGACATCCGATGGGAGAGAGTCATATGGTCGCGGAGATGACCCACAACCGCCGCCGCGTTCTTGGCGCCGCGGCCGCGACGTTGGCGGCCGGCGGACTCGTCCTGGCCGGTTCAGCCGAACTCCGGTCCAGCACGCCCCTACAGGAGAACATCCGATGTCAGACCGACGTTCTCGAAGGAACACCGTCCCGCCTGCGCAATCTCGTCCGCTCGATCGTGCACCATCTGCCCGGTGACGCCGGCGAGCTGCCGGTGGAAGGCCACCTGCCCTCGTTCACAGGGGCGACCGGCTGGCTGAACTCGGAACCGCTGACACCCGAGGGGCTGCGGGGCCGGGTCGTCCTCGTCGACTTCTGGACCTACACCTGCGTCAACTGGCTGCGCACCCTGCCCTACGTCCGCGCCTGGGACGCGAAGTACGCGGCCCAGGGGCTGACCACGATCGGCGTCCATACGCCGGAGTTCGACTTCGAGCACGACGTCGACAACATCATCGCCCAGGCCCGCGCGCTGCGCGTGCCGTACCCGATCGCCGTCGACAGCGACTACGGCGTCTGGAAGGACCTTCGACAACCACTACTGGCCGGCTGTCTACATCGCCGATGCCCAGGGCCGGATCCGCTACCACCACTTCGGCGAGGGCGAGTACGCGATGCAGGAGATGGTCATCCAGCAGCTCCTGCTCGAGGCCGGCGCGGAGGACGTGGACCCGGATCTGGTCTCCGTCGACCCGGTGGGGCTCGAAGTGGCGGCCGACTACCAGACCCTGCGCTCCCCGGAGACCTACCTGGGGTACGGCCAGGCGACCGGGATGGCCTCGCCGGACGGCCTCCGGGCCGATGAGGCGCACGACTACACCCCGGCACCGAGCTTGGGCCTCAACGAGTGGGCGCCGTCGGGCGGCTGGTCGATCTCGCGGCGCGCCGCCACGGCGACGGCGCCGAACGCCCGGCTCGCCATCCGCTTCCAGGCCCGCGATGTGAACCTGGTGATGGGGCCGGCCGTGCGCGGCACCGCGATCCCCTTCCGCGTGCGCCTCGATGGCCAGCCGGCAACCGGCG
The DNA here is from genome assembly GCA_963751075.1 of uncultured Chloroflexia bacterium. GTDB lineage: Bacteria > Chloroflexota > Chloroflexia > Thermomicrobiales > UBA6265 > JACCXM01. The sequence goes on from CAVVTE010000015.1 coordinate 271,042, forward strand.
CGCACGGCACCGACGTCGATGCCGACGGCAATGGCACGCGTCGCGGAGCAGCGGACCTACCAGCTCATCCGCCAACCGGCTCCGATCACCGAGCGCACCTTCGAGATCGAGTTCCTCGACCCGGGCGTCGAGCTCTTCTGCTTCACCTTCGGCTGATCCGCGGCAACGGCCTGGAAAGGGAACGCCATGCCCCATGGTTCATGACCCACCTCGAGCCTATGACACCGCTCGACACCATTAATAAGGAGACCACCATGACCATGACCATGACCGAAAGCGACACCGTGATGGACACCGCCGCACCCGCCATCCGCCCCTTCCACGTCGAGCATGTCGGACGAGGCTCTGGAAGACCTTCGTCGACGCATCGCGGCGACGCAGTGGCCGGAAAAGGAGACCGTCGCGGATTCTTCCCAGGGCGTGCCGCTGGCGACGATGCAGGAACTGGCGCGCTACTGGGCGACGGACTACGACTGGCGCAAGGTCGAAGCGCGGCTGAATGCCCTGCCGCAGTTCATCACCGAGATCGACGGGCTCGACATTCATTTCATCCACGTCCGATCGCGCCACGAGGACGCGTTGCCGCTCATCGTCAACCACGGGTGGCCGGGCTCGGTCATCGAGCAGTTGAAGATCATCGAGCCGCTCACCGATCCCACGGCGCATGGCGGGAGCGCATCGGACGCCTTCCATCTGGTGATTCCGTCGATGCCGGGCTACGGGTTCTCCGGCAAGCCAACCAGCACCGGCTGGGGCCCCGAGCGCATGGCACGTGCCTGGGACGTGCTGATGAAGCGCCTGGGATACGACCGCTACGTCGCCCAGGGTGGCGACTGGGGTGCCTTTGTCGTCGATCAGATGGGCTTGCAGGCGCCCGAGGGATTGCTCGCCATTCACACCAACATGCCTGCCACCGTTCCCGCTGACGTCGACAAGGCTCTCCTGGCCGGCGGCCCGGCGCCATCGGGTCTCTCAGCTGAGGAACAGCGCGCCTATGAGCAGTTGGTCAGAACGTTCACGCAAGTCGAGTATGCCAAGTACATGGCGGCGCGCCCGCAAACCTTGTACGGCATCGCGGATTCACCCGTCGGCCTGGCGGCCTGGCTGCTCGACCACAACGATGCCGACGGCCAGCCGGCGGCGGCGGTCGCCTCGGCGCTGAACCGGACGACGAGCGCCACGGGCGAACTGACGCGTGACGAGATCCTCGACAACATCACGCTCTATTGGCTGACGAACACGGGGGTCTCCGCGTCACGTCTCTATTGGGAATACAAGGGTGGCTTTTTCAACACCAAGGGCGTCTCCATTCCGGTGGCCGTGAGTGTCTTTCCCGGGGAGCAGTATCAGGCGCCGCGGAGCTGGGCGGAGAAGGCGTACCCCAACCTCATCTACTTCCACGAGGTCGACAAGGGCGGCCACTTCGCCGCCTGGGAACAGCCGCAGCTCTTCTCGGAAGAGATCCGCGCGGCGTTTCGATCGCTGCGCTAGGGGACGTTTCCCGAAGGGCGTCCTGTCGCGGACGCGCATTGCCTGGATTCTCTCGTGCTGACTCGCCCGCGCCGACACAGGTTTTCTGAAAGGGGAACACCATGCACCAGAACAGTTTAGATCACTTGACTCGCCCGCTCCGTCGTGGAGTCTCCCGCCGGACAGTCCTCAACCGATTCGCGGGGGCGGGTGCGCTCGCTACCCTGGCCGCCACGAGGGGCATGACCCCCGCGTTGGCGCTGTCCGGACCTGCATCTGTCGGATCGACCATTGAAGGAGAAGTTCTCATGGCGCAAGCAACCCCAACTGCCGAGACCGCGCCGACGGTTGTCCTTGTCCACGGCGCCTTCGCGGATGCCGGAAGCTGGGCCGGCGTCGTCAAGGCGCTGCAAGCCGCCGGGGTGAAGGTACAAGCGGCCGCCAATCCGCTGCGCAGCGTCTCCGGTGACGCCGCCTACATCGCCAGCGTCGCGAATCAGATCCCGGGCCCGGTGCTACTCGTCGGGCACTCGTACGGTGGCGCAGTCGATCAGCGTTGCCGCTCCCCAGGCCGAGAATGTGGTGGGGCTGGTCTACGTCGCCGCGTTCATTCCGGACGAGGGTGAGACGATCCAGGGACTTGCCGAGCACGCCACCGACAGCCTGCTCGGTCCGGCACTTCGTCCTGCCGAGTTCCCCACGGGTGAAGGGGAAGAGCCGGGGGTGGAGTTCTACGTCGACCCGGCGCAGTTCCACGAGGTTTTCGCTGCCGATCTGCCAGAGGAGGATGCGGCCGTCCTGGCTGCCTCACAGCGCCCGGCCGGCGCGATGAGCTTCGGCGAACCGATTGGGCCGGTTGGCTGGAAGTCGCTCCCTTCCTGGGCAGCGATCTCTCCGAACGATCTGGCGTCGGGCCGGCTGGTGAGCGCCTCATGGCCGAGCGTTCGGGCGCCGAGATCGTCGAGATCGACGGGTCTCACGTGTTCATGATCTCGCAGTCGCAAGCGGTTGCCGATCTGATTCTCAAGGCCGTCGCGGCTGTCGGCTAGTCGCGGCGGGCGACCGTGGCGCAAAGGGAGCCATGGTCGCCCGCCGGACCCGTTTCGCCGGCCCGACCCGACACCATCGTGAAAGGAGACCACCGTGACCACGACCTTGACCACGCCCGAGCTCGAGACCGCGCCGCACCCCAACACACCCGCCATCCGTCCCTTCCGGATCAATGTGCCGGAAGAGACACTCGTCGACCTTCGCCAGCGCCTGGCGGCTACGCGCTGGCCCGACAAGGAGACGGTCAGCGACCGCTCTCAGGGTGTCCAGCTGGCGAAGATCAAGGGGCTCGCCCGCTACTGGGCGACGGACTACGACTGGCGGAAGGTGGAGGCGACACTCAATGCGCTGCCGCAGTTCATCACCGAGATCGACGGGCTGGACATCCAGTTCGCGCACATTCGCTCGCCGCATGACGACGCCCTGCCGCTGCTGATGACACACGGCTGGCCGGGCTCGATCATCGAGTTGCTGAAGGTCATCGATCCCCTCACCAACCCAACGGCTCATGGCGGGAGCGCCGAGGACGCCTTCCACCTCGTCCTGCCGACGATGCCCGGCTACGGCTTCTCGGGCAAACCGACAGCGACCGGTTGGAATCCGGCCCGGATGGCGAACGCATTCCACGAGCTGATGCTGCGGCTCGGCTACCTACGGTACGTCTCCCAGGGAGGCGACTGGGGCGCGATCATTTCGGAGGTGCTGGCAGTCCAGGCTCCCGAGGGACTCCTTGGCATCCACATCAACATGCCCGGGACCGTGCCGACGGGTGTCCTCCGGCATCTTCGCAATTTCGACCCCGCGCCCGCGGAGCTGTCGGAGCGCGAGACGATCGCCTACGACCGGCTGCTGCACTTCTACCGCGACGGCTTCGGCTACGCAGCGATGATGAATCAGAGCCCGCAGACGATCGGCTACGCCCTGGCGGATTCGCCGGTCGCGATGGCGGCGTACTACTACGACAAGTTCGCGGAGTGGACGGACACCGGCGGCGAGCCCGAGAAGATCCTCACGTACGACGAGATGCTCGACGCGATCACGCTCTACTGGGTCACCAACACCGGCACCTCGTCGTCGCGCTCGTACTGGGAAGGCGCCCAGGCCGGTGGCGGACCGTTCGACGCGTTCGACATCCCGACCCTGCCCGTGGCCGTTACCGTCTTCCCGGCCGAAATCTACCGCGCGCCGCGGAGCTGGGGTGAGCAGAGCTTCGGCAACATCATCTACTGGAACGAGGTTGACAAGGGCGGGCACTTCGCGGCCTGGGAACAGCCGCACCTCTTCTCGAAGAGATCCGCGCGGCGTTCCGCTCGCTGCGCTAACTGGTGCGAGGGGGCGGCCACAATGTGTCCGCCACCTTCCCACGCCATATACCCCAAGAAAGGAGTCCTCGGATGACCTGGTCGCTTCCGCTGCTGCGCGTACGAGGCATCGCCATCAAGGTCCACGTCACCTTCGTCCTCATCCTCGTCTGGGCGGTCTACTCCTGGGGCGTCGCGACGGGTGCCGGGCTGCAAGGAGCGCTTTTCGGGGTGGTGGCGACCCTGCTCCTGTTCGTCTGCGTCACCCTCCACGAGCTGGGCCACGCCTTCCAGGCCCTCAAGTACGGGATCGCGGTCGAGGACATCACCCTCCTCCCGATCGGCGGGGTGGCCCGCCTGCGGGTGCCGGACAACGCCCGGCAGGAGTTCGCGATCGCCGTCGCCGGGCCGGCGGTCAACGTCGTGATCGCGGCCGTTCTGATCGCCGTCGGGGCGTTGACCGGGACGACCGTCATTGAAGACCCGAGCGCGGTCTCCCGCGCGATGGGCAGGGCGGACTGGGGCGCGCTCCTGCCGTACCTCACGGCGGCCAATATCGGGCTGGTCCTCTTCAACGCGATCCCGGCCTTTCCGCTGGACGGGGGGCGGGTCCTGCGGGCGCTGCTGGCGCTGCGGCTCGACTACGTGCGGGCGACCGCGATCGCGGTGGCGATCGGGCAGGGACTCGCCCTCCTCCTGGGGCTGCTCGGGTTCACCAGCGGCACCTATTTCCTGATCCTGATCGCCATCTTCGTCTGGTTCGGGGCTTCGCAGGAAGGGGAGCAGGTCGCGCTGCGGCGGGCCCTCGGGGGCGCGACGGTCGGCCAGGCGATGAGCCAGCGGCCGCAGGTCCTGGCGGCCACCGACCCGCTCTCGCACGCCGTCGAGCTGACGCTGAGCACCACCCAGGCGGACTTCCCCGTGGTTGAATCCGGCGGCCGCGTCGTCGGGTTGCTGACGCTCGACGATCTGCTGCGGGGGCTGCGTGACCAACCGGCAGCCACGGTGGGCGACGCGATGCGTCGCCAGTTCCCGGTGGCGCGGCCGGAGGAGTCGGTGGCCGCCGCTCAGGGGCAGCTCGACGAGGGGCGCGTCCGCGCGCTGCCCGTCGTGCAGGCCAACGGCCGGCTGGCAGGCCTGCTCACCGCAGCCGACATTGGCGAAGCGTTCCGGCTCCTCGCGCCACGGTCGTAGATGGGGGCCAGTGGCGCCCGCTCGATAGCTTGAGACCAGCGGCCAAGCCCGAAGCCGATCTCCAACGCGAGATCTACCGCCGACGCAACGCCGTGGGTCCGCCCGTCAATCGAACCGGAGCAGATCGCTTGTCCCTGACGCCTGGACGCACTTTCAGAGGAGGCACTGATGGCCGCGACAACCGCCGGTACCGTCCGAGCTCCGGAGTTCCCGCTCGATCTGGAGTGGTTCAACTCCCGACCGCTGTCGCTGGCCGACCTGCGCGGCAAGCTGGTCCTGCTCGACTTCTGGACCTCCGGCTGAATCAACTGTCACCACGTCCTCCCGCAGTTGCGGGAGCTCGAACGCGCGTTTGTCGACGAATTGGTCGTCATCGGGGTTCATGCCAACAAGTTCCCGGCCGAAGGGGTCTCGGAGAACCTGCGTGCCGCTGTGCAACGGCTGGAGGTGCATCACCCGGTCATCAATGATCACGAGCACGTGGTTTGGGAGCAGTACGCCGTCCGCGCCTGGCCGACGCTGATGCTGGTCGATCCCCGCGGCCGCGTCTTCGCCAAGCACGAGGGGGAGTTTGCCCTCGAGCCGATGCGGGCAGCCCTGGCAGACCGCATCGCTCAATACGACGCGGACGGGCTGCTCGATCGCCGGCCGCTGAGCGTCGACCCACTGCCGCCGGGTGGGGAGGCGCTGCGCTTTCCCGGCAAGGTGCTGGCCGTCGCGGCGGGCGACCGATTGTTCATCGCCGATTCGGGGCACAACCGCATCCTGGTTGCGGACCTCGAAGGGCGGGTGACAACAACAATCGGCGGCGGCGAGCCTGGCTTCGTCGACGGAGCGGCCCCGCACGCCCGGTTCGACCACCCACAGGGACTGGCGTTCGACCCGGACACGGAGACGCTCTTCGTCGCCGACGAGTCGAACCACGCGATCCGGGCGGTTGATCTGGCCGGCGGGCAGGTGATGACGGTCGCCGGGACCGGCGAGCAGGGATACGACCGCCTTGGCGGTGGACCGGGGCGCGAGGTCCCGCTTTCGTCACCGTGGGATCTGGCTCTGGTTGATCAGCGGCTCTGGATCGCGATGGCTGGCACGCACCAGCTTTGGGCACTGGACGTGGCGACCGGCCGCGTCGGCGTGGCGGCGGGCACCGGCGCCGAGTCGATACACGACGGCCCGCTGCGGGAGGCGACCTTCGCCCAGCCGAGCGGGTTGAGCGCCCTTGACGGCGTGATGTACGTCGCCGACTCTGAGTCCAGCGCTATACGCAGCGTCGATCCGGCCGCTGACCGCGTGCGGCGGCTGATCGGCCGCGGGCTCTTCGACTTCGGCGACGTCGATGGCGTGGCCGGCCAGGCTCGCCTGCAACACCCCCTCGGTGTGGCGGCGACGATGGAGGCCGGTGCGCCCGGGTCTACGTCGCCGACACCTACAACAACAAGCTCAAGCGCCTCGATCCCGTCACCCGCCAGGTCACGACCTGGGCCGGAGGCGAGGCCGGCCACGAGGACGGCGAGCTCAACGCTGCCCGCTTCTGGGAGCCGTCGGGGGTGTCGCTGGCCGGGCGCCGGCTCTACGTCGCGGACACGAACAACCACGCAATCCGGCTCGTCGATGTGGACGCCGGTACGGTGCGGACGTTGGAAATCAGGGGGGTGTAAGGGGATATCCGACATCGGTACCCCCGATATGCCGAACGGGGTGAGCGCTGGTCACGCCGTTGCTGCATATCGGACGACTGGAGGAATGTACGGGAGAAGCAACATGATAGAACGACGATTGCACCACTCGGTGTACGAGCTGTTGCAGCAGGATCCGTACACCCCGGAAGAGATGGCGGAGGTGTTGGGCGAATCAGCGTCGACGTCTTGCCGGGGCCACCTTGCTGACACCGGTGAACGGCTTCGTGGTGTCAAGCCTCACGTTGATCCCGGGGATCAGCGTCGGGTGGATTGCCCTCGTCCTCGGTGCGGGTGGTGTGCTCACCGCGGCCCTCATCAGCCAGTGCGTCGCCGGAATCCATCGACACGCTGCCCCGCGGTCCGCGGGCTGGCGCCAACTCCTGCACGTCATCCTGGTGGGTCTCGTCGCCACAGGGCTGTACGCGTTCCAATGCCTGCTTGGGTTCCGTCTGGTGCGGGTGCCTGCGGATGCGAGCCCACTCCGGTGACTCGCGCTGACCATCATTGGACTCTATGTCGTCGGGATCATCCGCGCGGGGACCTTCCTTGGCGATCCCCAGCACGGGTGGAGTGGGTGGCTCAACCCGCTGCAGGATCTCGTGGCAACCGGAGAAATAGCCAAACCGCAACAGGTATCCGTGCCACAAACCGCTCCTTGACCCAAGCGGTGACGTAGCGAAACCTCATGTGCCGCGTGGAAGGAGACGGGGAAGGAACGATCGAGCACCGAGAACCCAATTTCCCCGGCGAGCGGAGCTTTTCTACGGCTTGAACCATTCGTCTTCGTCAGGAGGAGCATTTGCCATGCGCGCCCTGCACGCCTACGCCAAGGGTGACCCCTTGCAACTCGTCTACGAGGAGGCACCCTTACCCTCTCTTGCGCCCGACGATGTCCTGGTCCGCGTTCACGCCAGCGGCGTCACCCCGACCGAGCTCGATTGGCCCTCGACGTGGCTCCACCACGACGGGACCCCGCGCACCCCGCCCATCATCCCGGGACACGAGGTCGCGGGGATTGTGGAGGCAGTCGGACCCGCAGCCGCGGGGGTATCCGCCGGAGACGAGGTGTACGGCCTGATCGACTTCCGGCGCGACGGGGCGGACGCGGAGTGCGTGGCGGTGCGCGCCGCCGAGCTGGCCCCGAAGCCAGCGACGCTCACCTTCACCGAGGCGGCGGCGGTGCCGCTGTCGGCGCTAACAGCCTGGCAGGCGCTCTTCGACCACGGTGACCTCCAGAGCGGCCAGCAGGTGCTGATCCACGGTGGGGCCGGCGGCGTGGGCTCGTTCGCGGTCCAGCTCGCCCGATGGCGGAGCGCCCACGTCGTGGCAACGGCCTCGGCACGCGACGCCGAGCTGGTCCGAGATCTGGGAGCCGACGAGGTGATCGACTACCGAACGCAGCGCTTCGAGGAAGTGGTGGCCGATATGGATCTCGTGTTCGACACGGTCGGCGGCGAGACCTGGGAGCGGTCGTGGGACGTGCTGCGGCCCGGCGGCCGGCTCGTGTCAATCGCTGTGCCACGCCCACCGGAGCGCGAGAATCGCGACGACCGACGCGCGATCTGGTTCGTCGTCGAGTCGAACCGGACGCAGCTGATCGACATCGGCGGGTTGATCGACGGCGGGCACCTGCGACCGATCGTTTCGGCCGTTCTCCCGCTCGCGGAAGGGCGGGCAGCCTACGGAGCCGGTCAGAACGGTCGCGGCCCGGGGAAGGCCGTGCTGCGCGTGGAAGGGTAGCCGAGACCAAGTGGGAGTGGGGCCGGTGCGACCCGAAGCGCCATCAGCGACACGATGACGTTAGAGGTCGAGCATCATGTCGATGTTGGCGTAGTCAACCCGTTTATTGACCGGGCAGGAGGACTCACGACGTTCGCAAATCAGGGGCCCAAGTGTTAGCTCGCCGGCAATCAGCAGAGCAACTTAGCGGTTGCGCAGCCGGGGATCCAACGCATCACGAAGACCATCGCCAAGCAGATTGATGGCAAGGACGGTCAACATGATCGCCAAGCCTGGAAAGAACGACACCCACCACTGGTGTCGCATCATCGAGCGCCCATCGGACAGCATGTTGCCCCACTCCGGGGTCGGCGGCTTGATGCCGAGACCGAGGAAGGAGAGCGTCGAACCGAGGATGATCGCCCCGGCAATACCCAACGTGGCCAACACGATCACCGGCGGCAACACATTGGGCAGGATGTGGCGCAGGACGATCGCGCGGTCGCGTGTGCCAGAGACGCGTGCCGCGGTCACGTACTCCGCTTCGCGAGCACTGAGCACCGTGCCGCGCACGACCCGCGTGTACTCCGGGATAGCGGCGATGCCGACCGCGAGCATGAGGTTGAAAAGGCTTGTGCCAAGAATGGCCACCAATGCCATCGCTAGTAAGATCCCTGGGAACGCGAGCATCAGATCGACCCATCGCATCACGATTGTGTCGATCCGGCCGCCGTAATATCCAGCGATCAGCCCCAGGGCGACCCCGACAATGGCCGTGATAGTGACCGCGACGAACCCGACGGGAAGCGACATTCTGCCGCCGTACAACACGCGTGAGAAGATGTCGCGGCCGAAGGTATCGGCACCAAAGAGGTGCTGCGCGCTCGGCGCGGCACGAATTGCCGTCGAATCCTGCGCAATCGGGTCGTATGGAGCGATGATTGGCGCAAAGACAGCCAGCAATATCATGGTGGTCAGCGCGATTGCGCCGGCGACGGCCCCAGGATTGCGCTTGAGCCGGCGCAGTGCATCCTGCGTCAGGCTGCTAGAGCTGGACAGACGACCCAGAGCCGTGCTGGCTCCCCCACCTGGCGGTGATCCTATTCTCGCGGCGAACGGCTGCGCGTTACTCATAGCGGATCCTGGGGTCGAACACCGCATACGAGAGGTCGATGACGAGATTGACCAGCACGTAGACGATTGCCGTCACGAGCACCGTGCCCTGAATCAACGGGAAATCGCGGCTCGTGATCGCGGTGATCGCGACACGTCCCAACCCCGGTCGCGAAAAGACCTGTTCTATTACCACCGCCCCGGTCAAGAGCCCGGCGAGCTGGATTCCAAAGTACGTGACGACCGGGATCAGCGCATTCTTGAGGGCATGGCTTGTCACCACAACGCGCTCCCGCACACCTTTGGCGCGAGCGGTGGTCACATAGTCCTGGCGCAATACTTCGAGCATCGACGACCGCACGAGCCGGGCAATGTAGGCCGCGGACGCAAATCCAACCGCGAGTGCCGGAAGAACCAGATTCTGCCAACCGCCCGTTCCGGTCGCCGGAAAGAGGTGGAAGTGAAACGAAAAGGCGAAGAGCAGCAGTAGGCCCAGGTAGAAGACGGGGGTGGATACGCCAAGCAGGGCCACAACCATTGCCGCCGAGTCGAGCCACGTGTTGTGGAATATGGCGGCGAGAATGCCTAACGTCACCCCAAATACGATAGCAACCGCCAGGCCAGCAAGCGTGAGCTGAAGTGTCGGCCCAATCGCTTCTCGGATCGTGTCCCAAACCGGACGCTTGTCGTGCAGCCCACTGCCCAAATCCCCTCGTAGCAGATCCGCCATGTAGTCTCGGTACTGCTCCCATAGGGGCCGATCGAGTCCAAACTGCTCACGAATCTGCGCCTCACGTTCCTCCGACAGCGGCTTTCCCATGGAATAGATCACCACTGGATCGCCTGGCGTGAGGTGGGCCATGAGAAACGTGAATAGAGTAATGCCGAGCAGGACGGGTATCGCCTGGGCCAGTCTGCGGAGAATGTAGCGTGTCATTGGTAAACCGGAACCTCGCGCCGCCCCTCAACCAAGGGAAGGGGGACGACGCGAGGCTGATGACGAGGATCCTCAGAAAACCTAACCGGTGAAGTGCGCGTCGTTCATCCACACATACGATGCGAGGAAATCGAGGAAATCGCCCTCGAGATTCGCACGTTTGCCGTTGTAGGTGATCGAATCGGCGAGTGGGATCGTGACCGCGTCCTCAAGCATCTGCAGTTGAATCTGTGAGTAGATCTCCTGCCGGACTTCGGGATCAGTCGCCGCCGCGGCGTCAAGGAGCAATTGGTCGACCTCGGGATTGCTGTAGTTGGCGTAGTTGAAGTTCCCGATGTTCTCCGAGAAGAAGAGGGTGCGCAGCACGTCGGGGTCGGCGTACGAAAACCAGAGGAACGAAAGGTCGTAGTCTCCTGCCTCCTGACGTTCGCTGTAGGCGCCTTGCTCCATCGGCTCGACCACCACATCGACACCCACTTCGCGGAACGCGCCTTGAACGAAGGTCGCCATGGCCTTGTCATTTGGGCGATCCTGGGTCGGCCAATACAGCGTCAACGGCTGCCCGTCCTTCTCTCGAATCTCACCGTTCAGCGCCCAGCCTGCTTCGTCGAGCATGCTGTTCGCCGTCGCCGGGTCGTAGGTGTAGACCTCCTCGGTCTTTGGCTCATACCCCAGCGTCGGTTTCATCAGGGGGCTTGCGGCAGGTGAGAAGGTTCCACCCCACACCGCCTGGTTCATGGCCTCCTTGTCGATGGCGTAGGAGAGGGCGCGGCGAACCATGACGTCTGACTGCGGGCTCTCGGTGCGCGCGAGATTGAAGAGCAGAATGTACCCGGTGCCCGGCTGCCCCTGTTGAATGATGACGATGTCCGGGTTCTCCTGGAGGTCAGCGAGTTGCAACGGGTCGACCGAGTCGATGTACTGCGATTCACCCGACAGCAATGTGCCGGTTCGCACCGCGTCGTCAGGAATGAACTTGTAGATCATTTCGTCGAGGTAGGCCGCTCCGGAATGCTCGAAGAAGGAAGATCCCCAGTTGTAGTCAGGGTTTTTCACGAGGGTGACGTGGTCCTGTTCGACCCACTCTTGAACCATGAATGGACCTGTGCCGACTGGTTTGCGGCCAAACTCGGCGAGACCCATTTCCTGCACCGCTGTCGGCGATACGATGCCCAGATAGCCGTTGAGTCCGCTGAGGAATGGTCCAAAGGGCCGGCTCAGCACGAGGCTGATGGTGTAGTCGTCAACGATCTCGGCGTGATCGTACGCGTCGATCTGGTTGAATCCCTGTCCGGGGACGATGACCGTTTCTGGATCAACTTCCTCCCCGGCCGCAGTGAGGTTGCGGCCCTCGACGACGCGATCGAATGTGAACTGGACCGCTTCGGCGTTGAACGGAGTGCCGTCGTGGAAGGTCACACCTTCCTTGAGTTTGAAGGTGTAGGTCAAACCGTCTTCCGAGACCTCCCACGATTCGGCCAGCCCGGGAGCGAACTCGGTCGCTGTGGGCATCCAGATCAACGGTTCGCAGACATTGAGCATGATTCTGATCGTCGAGTCGTAGTTGGTAACCTGGGGGTCTAGGGTGCCATCGACGTCGAAACCGACCCCGTAGGTGAGCGTCCCCCCTTGGGGCGCATCTTGCGCGCGCGCGATGAGCGGTTGCGGTGCCGTGAACGGGGTACCGCGTCCAATCGTCGAGGCGGCTACGCCCGCCACTGTCCCCGTGAGCAGCCTGCGGCGGTTCAGTGTGAACATACTGGTTCCTTCTCCTGATGCGAGCGATAGCTTGCTTGGGTTCGACCTGGAGTATCCTGGGGGCTTCATCCCGTTCCTCCGCGGTGAGTAGACCTCGACGCGACATCCGAAACACGCCGTCAGGAAGCCCGGCCCTGGGGTGCCTACCTGGGTGATCGGCCGCGGCGCGGCGTCGATCGCTCGGCACGTTAGAGCCATGCTATGAGGCTCAGGGAGCGTATCGTCGTGATGTGGGGACTGTCAATGCCGTAGACAACCTCCATCACACTCTATCGCGTGAAGTTCCGCGGCGAAGGGTTGAGAGGGCGTACGTCTTGGAAGATCAGTCTGTGAATACCTTGCGTGTGGGTATCGTCGGTGCTGGCGCCTGGTCCCGTGCAGCGCACGTGCCGGGATTTCAGTCGACTCCCGGAGTTCGTCTCGTGGCCATCTGCGACTCGGACGTCAGTCGAGCGCAGCAGGTCGCGGACGAAGTCGGAATCTCGCGCGTGTACGCCTCGGCAGCTGCCATGTTCGCGGAGGAAATGCTGGATCTGGCCAGCATCGTCACTCCGGACGATTCCCACCGTGCTGACGTGGAACTTGCGCTGACCGCCGGTGCACACGTCCTCTGTGAGAAGCCCCTGGCGACAACCGTCCAGGACGCCCGGCTCCTGGCGTCCCTTGCAGAATCGGCTGGAGTGCGGACCCGGGTTGGATTCGTGCTCCGCTATGCGCCTTCGATGTTGATGCTGCGGGAACTGGTCACGAGCGGGGCACTCGGAACTCCGCACCTCCTGCAAGCATTCCAGCAGAACGGACAGTTCCTCGACCCGGCGACTCCCTACCACTGGAAGATGGACCGAGCGCGGACCGGAGGTGGCGCAATTGTCGAATACGGGATTCACACGCTCGACCTCGCCCGATGGATTATGGGCGATATCACGAGTGCCTGTGCCACGAGCCGCACCTGGATTCCGACCCGACCCCTCCCGGATGAAAGCGGGTTCGCCACCGTAAACGTCGATGATGGGACAGCCTGGCTCCTGGAGTTCGCGAGCGGTGCGATTGGGCTCTGCCACGCCGGCTGGGCAACAACGGGTCGGCCACCTGGGATCGAAGTCCGCGTCTTCGGGACAACCGGGGCTGCCCGGTGCATCCTGTCAGATGATCTGCCGGGCGCGGAGGGAATCTGGATATCAGAAGCGGACGGCCGTTTTCGCCAAGCCGACATCCCGGCTCATTTCTCTGCCCGGATGCCGGATACAGGTCCCTGGTGGTTCCGGTGGCCGGCACACCTGATCCGAAGTTTTGTTGCGGAAATCGGGGCCAGTGAGTCAACTGGGCCGACATTCGAGGACGGTGAGTCAGCTGGGCCGGCATTCGGGGCCGGTGAGTCAGCTGGGCCGACATTCGAGGACGGTGTCGCCGCCCAGGAGGCCCTGGACACGGTGCTCCTCGCGGTCAATGAACGGCGCTGGGTCGATCTTCCCCGCTGATGGCCGCTCGAGCGCATTTCGGCGGCTATTGCCTTTCGTTTTTCAACCAGCCTGTCCGGTGACCCAGAAGTAGCGGGGATCGTCGTCGACGATCTCTCCGCTCGGTCGCGAGCCGATCCCCGCGCCGCCATCGACGCTCCAGACGGCTCCAGTAACGTACCCGGCCTCATCGGAGGCAAGAAAGAGCACGATCGATGCGACTTCGTGGGGGTCACCGGGACGTGCCAAGGGTAGCGTCGGGATGCGCTTCGCGAGCGCTTCGGCCATGACAGGCGGTAGTGGCTTCGGCTGGGTATCGATAAGTCCCGGGCTGACCGTGTTCACCAGAATGTTGTGCGGCGCAAGCTCGATCGCGGCAACGCGGGAAAATGCTTCTGTGGCGGCGCGGCTCGCCGCGTAGGCTGAAGCACCGAGCGTGCCTTTGCTGCTGGCTCCGGATGAGAAGTTCACGATGCGTCCGCCCCGGCCCCCGGCGATCATGGCCCGGGCGGCCGCCTGGGTCATGAGAAATGTCCCGCGACAGTTGACGGCAAAGACCCGGTCCCACACTTCGGCGCGCTCCTCGAGGAGCGAGGTGTGCGGCGCCACGGCGGCGTTGTTCACGCAGATGTCAAGAAGGCCATGGCGACTGACCGCTGTATCGATGATCCGGTTGGCCCCCGCGTCGTCGGACACATCGGCCACGACGGCTGCGACCCGATCTACGGGTAAGCCCGCGAGCGTCTCGTTGAGCCCCGCTTGGTCGCGATCGGCGGCGACCACGGTGGCACCAGCGTTAGCAAACTGGTGCACCATGACTCGGCCGATTCCGCGGGCAGCACCAGTGACCACCACGGACTTGCCTGAAAAATCGAAGGTGATGTTCACCCCGTTCTGAGCCTTTCCCGATCAATGGATCTGCTGGAAAAATCGAAGGTGACGTTCACTCCGCTCCAGGCCTTTCGCGATCAATCGAGGCGGTGTTGGTTCAGGAGTGTACGACGTGCCGATTCGCTTGGCTGGTCCCCGGGAAACCGTCGGAGAGTAGCCGAGATACCCTTCACACGTTGACAACCTCTGGTCGTGACCGGACGATGCGGCAGATGCGGGACGGCCCCGAATCAGTGACCGAAGGTAATTCGAGGCAAGGAGGAAGGCATGGTCCTTCCCATCGTCGATCGATCGGTGCGCGTTGGAGTGCTGGGCGCTGGCCGCTGGGCACAGATGGCCCATCTCCCAGGCTGGGCACGGGATCCGCGAACTGAGCTTGTCGCCGTGTGCGACATCGAGCCGCAGCTGGCTAAGGATGCTGCGGCGAAGTTCGGCATCCCCCATGCCGCCACGGATTATCACGACGTCGTCAACCGAGATGATATCGATGTCGTCGACGTCTGCACACCGAGCCACACGCATTTCGAACAGGCGATGGCAGCCTTGCAAGCGGGCAAGCACGTGCTGTGCGAAAAGCCTGTTGCCTTTGATTTTCGAGATACCCTCCGCGCCGCCGAGTTGGCTCGCTCTCAGGGGTTAAAAACCAAACTTGGTTTCACGTTCCGCTATTCCCCTGCCATGCTCTACATGAAGGAAATGGTCGACCAGGGCTTCTGCGGCGACCCCTACATCTACAACGCCTACGAGCAAAACTCCCAATGGATCGACCCGCAGACTCCCCTGCGGCAGGGCGACCACGAAGCGGATCAATCGCGCATTCACGTGTCGTCGCTCGAAGGGTATGGCGCCCCCGTCATCGACATCGCGCGCTGGATGGTTGGCTCAGACCTCACATCGGTTGTGGGTGTCATGCGCAACTTCGTGCCTGAGCGGATGGTGCGTGCCACTGGCCGCATGATGCGGATGAACATCGACGACGGCGATATTTTTATCGGTGAGTTTGCCAACGGCGCCATCGGCTCGGTCCAAAGCAGCTTCGTCACGGTCGGCAACTATCCCGGGATTGAGGTCCGCCTCTACGGATCGAAGGGCGCCATCATCACCCGGCTAGTCGAGGAGTTTGGGGTCGCGGAAACAATCAAGACTGCCACTCCGGATGACGTCGAATTCAAGGAACTCGTGGTGCCGGATCGTTTCTATCCCGAAGGAGGCAGCCCGAACGAGACGTGGTTCACCCTCTTCTACGCCAATCTGATCAAGGACTTCCTCGATGAACTGACGACGGACACGCCTCGCAACCAGGGGAACTTCGATGACGGCGCCTGGGTGCAAGAGATCATCAACGCCGTGGAGATCTCGCACCACGAGCGGCGCTGGACCGATCTCCCCCTCCCACGATGAGCACCAGTCCAACAGCCGCGGGTAAGACAGCCAACGAGCGCGCATTCGACGCGTGGCTAAACCGGTTCTTCGCCCACTACTACGCGACTCGGCCGGTGAACGCGACCTTCATTGGCGTCCACGACCACGACCACGCGCTTCCTGACTTCTCGCCCGAAGCCACCGCGCACCAACTCCTGGAGATGAGCCAACTCCGGGAGGAATTGGCGGAGATACCTACCGCGGATCTCGATACTGGTCGGCGCCACGATGCACTGATCGCCGACGCCTATCTTGAACTCCAGATAATGGAGGATGCCCTTCCACAATTCCATCGCGGAAACCCTGCGCTCTACACCTCGGAAGGCGTCTTCGCGATCTTGTCCCTGTTTCTCAGAGATGCCGCGCCCCTCTCCGCCCGAGTCGCCGCGGCGATCGACCGCATGCGCGCGCTGCCAGATTTTCTCGCCCAGGCACGGGCGAACGTTTCTAGCGCGCCGCTCGCATGGACCGACCATGCTCTTCGCGAAGCACGTGCGAGTGCCGACTACTTTGAGAAAGGGTTGCCCCGCCTCGTCGCCGAACGCGGTATCACCAATCCGGAATTCTTGCGCATGGCTGCCGTCGCGGGCGACGCTTATGTTGAGCATGCGACGTGGCTGGACGGGACGCTCAGACTGCACCCGTCAGAGGCTTGGAGTTGCGGTCGGGAGGCGTTCGATCGCTATCTGAGCCGGGGGCATTTCCTACCACTGGATCGCGACGCCACTTGGCTCGAAGGGTTTGCATCGCGGGCGCTACGGGAAGCGCGTGCGGCGCTCGAAGACCAGGCCGCCGCGCTCGACCCGGCGAGGGCGTGGCAAGATCAACTCGCCGACCTCGCCGATCGTCATCCGGCGCCGAACGACTACTACGCCGCCTTTTCGCGCGTCTGGAATGTCGCGCGAACGGCGGCAATCGATGCCGACCTCGTAACCTGGCCCGATTTCCCGATCGACTATGTTCCCATTCCAGAGTCGGATCGCGAAGCCGCCGCGAGATCTCTACTACCTTCCGTACCGCTGTCCGCCGCCGTTCGGCAGGCCAGAGACCCATCGCTACCTCGTACCACCACTTGCTCCGGCAAGTGATCCCGCCGAGCAGCAGCGACGGCTGCGTGCGACGAATGATGCCGTGATCAAACTCAACCATGTCGTTCACCACGGCGGTCTTGGGCACCATGTCCAGAACTGGTACGCGTTCCGAGGGAACTCCCGTATCGGGCAGATAGCCGGGGTTGACTGCGCTTCACGCATTGCCATGTTCGCGGGCGGAACGCTGGTCGAAGGGTGGGCCTGTTACGCAACCGACCTCATGGAGGAGATAGGTTTTCTGACGCCGCTCGAGACTCTTGCCCAGGCTCAGGGCCGTCTGCGCATGGCCGCCCGCGCCGTCGCAGACGTGGCGCTACACACCGGTGCACTGTCCCTCGATGAAACCGCATCCTTTTACGAGCGAGAAGCTGCGATGCCAGGCGCCGCGGCTCGTAACGAAGCGATCAAGAACTCAATGTTTCCCGGAGCCGCGATGATGTATCTCGTCGGCACGGAAGCAATTCACGACCTGCGTCGTCAACTAGCCGAGCGCGAAGGAAGTGCCTTCTCGCTGCGGGCCTTCCATGACCGTGTGCTGCAATACGGCGCCATTCCGATAGCCCTCATTGCTCAGGACATGCTGAACACCGGGTAGAGGGCGGGACGGCAGCGTCTGGCATCGCTATGCGTGATGCCGGCCCTAGTCGATTCCGGCTTCTGGCACGAATGCTCCAGCCCGAATAAACGGCAAATCGTCGAGGTCAACATCGACGCCAGGAAACATGAGATCGAGGTGGTAGCCAGAGCGACGCGATCCGCCTGGCCGGTACTCATAGGGGTTTCCAATACCGATCATGACCCCACCGGCGAAAGAATGGACCACCGTGTTATCGGCCCAAGCCAGGTCTGCCCGGGGATCAAAACCGACGTTGCAGTCCATGATGACAGAGACGTGGTCATGTTCCGCCCTCGCGAACCAGTCGGCGAGCGCGATGGCCGCTGCATGGTTTCCCTGAACCTCGATCACGCGGCCGGCATCGACTAAGAGGTGAACAGGCTGATCCGAGCGGAGGGGAAGATTCTCTGGCCCTTGAAAGCGTCCCGCCCCATCGAACGCAAGGGTGCCCTGGGCGGACCCAGGCACGAATGGCGTAGTAACTGAGGCACAGAGCGGTGCACCGATCATGCCCGGCTCCCGTGGAGGGTCGCCAATGAATGCTCGACGATATTCAAGGGGGTCGCCGAGCTCCGCGACGAAGTCCATCCCATTTTTCGCGTGAACCCGCATCGTGCGGGCGCTATTGAGTGAATGTAGGGCGTGGCGCGCACGGCCGGCGAGGGTCGTTGAGGGAGGACACGAAGCGATGGTCTGCACACTGTCCGGCATGCCCCAGATCAGAGCGAGCCGGGATTTGCTTGCGAGGCACTCTTGCGCGTAGCGGGTGAAGCTGTCTGAATAGAGCCAGGGCACGGTAGTCAGGTCTAGCACCAGGTCCGCGGAAAGCATCGCGTCCAGCGCATGCGACGGTAAATCGGCAAAAGCCGGGCGGCGAGGGCTGACGATGAGCTGGACCGGGTCGAGGGAAGGGTGCAACGCCGTCAGCGCATCAGCAAATGCGTGGGTCAGGACGGGAGCAGTTGCCGTATCAGCCAGGATGAGAACCTTCTCCTCCTCGCCGAGTTCGCAGACCCGGAGCACTTCAGACGCGGTGCGCGCCAGAGGAGAATCAAACCTGCCGGTCAAGCCAAGATCCAACATCGTTCGCGGGACCTCCTTCGACCCACGTCCTCGACTGGGGAAGGGATACTCGAACCGACCTCGTTGATCCGCTGCGCCATTCCGCTGCCGCCATCACCGCCGCGTTATGCAGCGCGCTGCTCGCCAATGGTCACCCGACGTGCCGGGACACGCCGTACTGAAAGAGATTACCGGAACCATGAATGCACGAACTCCGCGCCCTGGCGCGGAGTTCTTGGACATGAGGCTGCTTGGGTTTGATGAACTATCGGTAGCGCATAGGGGATTCGAACCCCTGATCTCCGCCTTGAGAGGGCGGTGTCCTAGGCCACTAGACGAATGCGCCTTGACGTTATGAAGATAGCATTTCGCCCCTGATGCGTCAACGAAAACCGCGCTCGGTAGAGGCGCCCACCGCGGTGCGGTAGGCGCTGTCCGCCGCCTCTCGCCCCTGCGCTTCGAGCAAATCGGCCTCCCCCAGGTAGGCCACGACGCGCTCCGGATCCTCGAGCAGCGCGGCGTTGCCACGCACGTTGAGAAGGCCGCCGCGCAACGCGGCGTCAGCCAGAATGGCGCCAAGCGCCGCATCCGAGCGCACGTGCGGGTTTCCATCCCGCGCGACGACCTCAAGGATTTCGGCTACCTCGTGTGCCGCCCGGGCGACGGCAAGTGGCACGTTCGCCGCTTCGACGAGCGTCGATTGCATCGCCTGGGTCCGTGCGGCCTTTTCGTCGTCGCTGCGGCGTGGCAGGCTCGATGCGTCCCGGTATGCCTGATAGGCGGCTTCATCCGCCGCCGCTGCCTCCAGAAGAGCTGTGCGCAGCGCGCTCAACCGGGCTGCCGCCGGACGAAGCGTTTCTTCGGCGCTTGCGTACTTTTCCCGTCCGAGCGTCAGGTTTGCCACCATCTCGCCCAGCGCCGCCGCGAGCGCGCCAACCACCGCCGCCACGCTGCCGCCGCCCGGTGCTGGTGTCCCCGCCGCAACCTCGTCGAGATAGCCACGCAAGCCGCGCTCGCGGTCTAGAGTCATTGACGTCCTTCGATTTGCTCACGTTGGAGTACCCAGACACCGGGAACCCAAGCGCTCAGGAGTCGCTCGTCACCGGGGCCACCAGCTCCTCGAGCTCCCGCACGAAGCGCTCCTCGTCGACGAACTCCAGCCGGTACGCGGTCTCGTCTGCCGATGGAGAGGGCGGCAATATGAACCGCACCCAGCCTTCGTCGGCGCCGCGGGCAAGCAGTCCCGTGACCTGGGCCTCGAACCGGCTGTATGGCATGTCCGGGGCGAGCACACGGTAGTACCGCTCTCCCATGCCGTTCCGGGTCCAGATCAAGCGAATCAGTTGGCGGTGCCTGGTCTCCAGGTCGGAGGCAGTGAGCTCGTTGGCCATGAAGCCGCGTGCGATGGCGGCGAAGCGGCTCATCTCACGCAGTGGCGTCGCGCAGACGGGACAGGCTCCCGTCGGGGCGTCGGCGTGCGAGAACGAGCGGCGACAGCTCTGACACCAGAGATACGTCTTGGGGGAGCCGTTGCGAGCCATGATGGTTACCAGGTCGTCCAAGAACAGTCGGGGGTTGTCAGCGTTCCTCGTTCCGCGAAACGACACGGTTCAACGAGGAACGTGATCAACCGCGCAGGGTGTTCGGCTCGTATGGCTGGGCCGCGCCGCTCAGTCCCTGGTTGTCCGCGGGTGGCGGTTCGCCGGCGCGGTCAGCCCACTTCTGCACCCCGTAGGTAAGGAAAATGCCGCCGATGATCATGATGACCGCGATCACGACTTCGACTGTATCGGCGAGAACTCCGAAATCTTCGGCGAGATTGTTGGAAATCATGGGTTGCTCCGCGTCAACTACTCGACAATCAGCGTGCCGACCATACCGGCTTCCTTGTGCCCTGGTACGTTGCAGTAATACTCGTACGTTCCCGGCGGCGCGTTGATCACCGTCTCTTCGGTCGATCCAGGCGCTTGATCGATGCTGATGTCAAGCTCGTCGATCGAGAAGTTGTGCGCGGCCGCGCCGTCGTTCGGCAGCGTGAACGGCACGTCGGTGTTCGCCGGGATCGTCACCTCCGCCGGCTCAAAGTAGATGTCGAACGAGGTTACGTTCTGGGCGGTCGCCGCATCCGGCGCCTCACCGGCAGCTTCGTCGGTCGCCTCGACCTCGTCCGCCGCCGCATCCTCATCCGCGGTTGCCGGCTC
Organism: uncultured Chloroflexia bacterium; assembly: GCA_963751075.1. Lineage (GTDB taxonomy): Bacteria > Chloroflexota > Chloroflexia > Thermomicrobiales > UBA6265 > JACCXM01. Next base: position 292,003 of record CAVVTE010000015.1, read on the forward strand.
GTCGGCCGCGGCCATTGGCCGCGAGATCAGCGTCCCGACCATCCCCGCCTCTTTGTGGCCGGGCACGTTGCAGTAGTACTCGTACTCGCCCTCGGGCGCGGTGATCGTGACTTCCTTGGTTTCGCCTGGGGCAATGTCGACGCTGACGTCGAGCGCGTCGATGCTGAAATTGTGCGGCGCGGCGCCGAGGTTCGGCAGGAGGATCGTCACCTCGGTGTCGGAGGGCACCTCGATCTCCGTCGGCACGAATAAGATGTCCTGGGACTCGACTGTGAACTGGTTCGATGCCGCCGCATCGCCCGCGTTCTCGCCAGCACCCGCGTCCTGGGCTGCTTCCGCCGGAGCCGGAGTGGGTGCGCCACCACCCGCGGGGGCTGGAGGCGGCGGGAATGTGGGGTAGCCACCTGAGGAGGCAATGGTCTCGTTGTAGACGAGATCCCAGTCGACATTCTGGATCATCAGCGCGAGCTCATGAATCTGCTCGTCGTTGAGCAGCGCGCCACCCTCCGCTCCGCGTCCAAAGGCCGGCATCAGCCCGCGCCCCTGGTGAAGCGTTTCCGTAATGAGGTTGTAACGCTCTTCGCGTACGACCGGGTCTTCGCTCTGGTTCAGCTCTTGCGCCGCCTGACCCAGCTCGGTGTTCCCGCCCAGAGGCATACCAATTCGGCCGGTACCCTCCGCGCCCGGCTCGGAATAGCCTTCGCCAGCCGGGCCATGGCAGACCACGCAGTTCTGGAGGAAGGTGCTCGTGCCGCGCTCGATCGCGACCTCTTCCTTCTCCACCGCTTCGGCCGCCATGCGGTTGGGCTCGTCCGCGAGGTAGACAACCAGCAGCGTCGCCAGGGCAACCATGCCGACGATCACCACCGTCGCGAGCTTTTGGACCGCTCCCACGCTTCTTCGCCCCTTCGCGCTACAGTCCCACTGGACTCAGGATCAGGTGTCCCGTTCGTGTGCCTACGCCTGATACGGAACCGCCTGCTCCGGCGAATAGGCGAGGCGCTCGTTGATATCACCGGTGTCGACAGTCACATTGCCCGTCGCCTCGTCCACACGTACGGTCATGTAGTCCATCGGCCGTGGGGCGGGTCCACCAGTGCGCACGCCGACATAGTCGTACATCGAGCCGTGGCAGGGGCACTGGAAGGCGCTGGGGCTATCGGATGGCCCGACCCACGGTACGGTGCAGCCAAGATGCGGGCACTTCGTGTAGAGGGCCATCAACCCATCGTCGTTATGCACGAGGAAGAATTTGCCCTGGATGTTTCGTAGCGGCGGCGCCCCAACCGGCGGCACATCTTCGGCGCGCACGGTCAGCTCACTGCCGAAGGCGCCCGTCTTGTTCGGCCAAAGCAGTAAGCCGAATGCCGCGCCCGTCAGTGCCAACACCGATCCCACCGCTCCCAGCGCCGCATTGCGCAGGAACTGCCGCCGGTCCGGCCGCACGGCGAGGCTTCCCTGGCTGTGGCGACCCAGGAGCCCGAAGAGCGCCGAGGCGATCCATCCCACCACCAGACCGAACATCGTTCGGAGAATCATGAACATCCGCGTGTCCTTTGCCAGACCGGCCTATCGCCGGTGATCTCTACGCCGTGAACGTGCGCTTGCCTAGTGATGCTCCAACGGCAACTGCCAAGGGAAGACCAGGTCCTGCCCTTCGCCGCGGAACGACGTGCCGCTGATCGTCAACACGAGATAGGTGATGACGAACGCGGTAAAGAGCGCGATGATCATCTCCCGCCTGGTCGGCTTGAAGATGACCTGCACCAGTACCACTAAAACGGCGATCGTGACCATGATGATCCCGACTGGCAGGATCTGGTTGTAGACGAACTCCGGCGCTCCGAGCTGCGTTCGCAGGAATCCGCCGATGCCGAACTGCGTCCGCCCCGACGCCTCATCCAGGACGATCATCCCGATGAGCACGACCGTGGTGAAGATCGCGGTGAAACCGGCGATCTTCCTTCCTTTCGCCGACGTGCCCAGGATGCCGACGCCGAGCGGTGAGCGGTCGAAATAGGGGATGGCCGCCAACCCAACCAACGCCAGCGTTGGGATAATGACCCCGGCGACGCCAGCGTTCATGTGCAGCAGCAGCTCTTGCAAGTTCAGGAAGTACCAGGGAGCCTTCGACGGATTTGGCGTCTGGTTGGGATTCGCTTGCGCGGTCAACGGCGCACTGAACAGCACCGACACCGCGATCAGAAGCAGCAGGAAGACCGTCGCGCAGACGGCCTCCACGACGACGAGCGATGGCCAGACCATCACCTCGTCCTCGGCCAGGTCCGTCGGCCGCGCCAGCGCCCGTCCGCGCACCAGCTCGAGCAGCTTCTGGCGCTTCGCCTCATCGATCGCCGTCGCCGGCGATCCACCCGGCATCTGCTGTGTAATGTCAGCCATCGTGTCCCTCACGGAGTTGGAAGTCGGGAGTCGGCAAGTCGGCTAGCAGGAGCGACGCTTGAAGCCGGATGTCGCGCCATCCCGAACCTATCACCCTCACACCCATCACCCTGTCACCCTCGTCTAGAGCGGGCCGGAGATACCGCCGTCCTTGCGAATACGCCAGAAGTGGACCGCCATCAGGAACGCCGCGACCAGCGGCAGGAACAGCACGTGCAACGTGTAGAACCGAATGAGCGCGCTCTGCCCGATCTCGAAGTCGCCGCGCAAGACCAGGTTCACCTGCTCGCCTACGAATGGGGCGGCGCCGCCGATTTCCGTGCCGACCGTGATCGCCCACAACGCCAACTGGTCCCACGGCAACAGATATCCGGTGAAGGAGAGGAGGAAGGTCACGACCAGCAGCAAGATACCGACAACCCAGTTGAACTCGCGCGGGGGTTTGTAGGACCCGGTATAGAAGACCCGGCACATGTGGAGAAAGACGGCGATAACCATCCCCTGCGCCGACCAGCGGTGCATGTTCCGCATCATCTGGCCGAAGGTCACGCTCGACTCGATGTCCTTCATGCTCTGGTATGCCTGGTCGGCGGCCGGGATGTAATAGAACATCAACAAGACGCCCGTCCCGGTCAGGACCAGGAACATGAAAAAGGAGAGCCCGCCGAGGCAGAAGGTGTACGTGACCTTCGTAGCATAACGCTTGATTTTGACAGGGTGGATGTGGAGAAAAACGTTGCTTGCGATAATCAGCGCCTGGTTGCGCTGGGTATCCGGGTATCCGTGCCGCACCACCGAGCGCCACACGGACGAGCTGGAGATTTTGTCTGCCAGCGTCTGTTCCCGCGCCATTCAGTCCTCCGACCTGCTTCCGATTCTCCTGCTCAACTGCCGCCGCGACGGCGGGCACGCGTGATCAGGTACGTGCCACGGCTCGCGGACTCGGCGCGTCAATCGCGGCGCAATTGTCCGCATCGTTCCAGGCCCGGTCAAGCCGCGCGGCTCGGGAGCGTGCCTGCACGCTGGCCGGGCCGCGTTACCCAAAATGGTACCCGATGCGAGTGGGGCCGGAAGGCTGTTAGGCGATAGCCAAGAGCTGATAGCCGATAGAGAGGAAGGGGTGGGCGCAACAGGACTTGAACCTGTGACCTCACGGATGTGAACCGTGCGCTCTGGCCAACTGAGCTATGCGCCCATAGTGCCGGAAAGTATAGCAGTCGGGCGGGGTGATAGGGTGTTGGGATGGTAGGGTGATAGAGAGCTTTGAAGTCGCGCTCACGAATATCGGGAGCAAGCCCTGAGCTAGGTTTCAACGATTTGGAGTCATGCTGGAGATCGATTGAAAAGATCCCTATCACCCCAACACCCTATCACCCAATCACCCTCGTCTTCACCCTCGTTGGACCGTCCGGTGCTCGCCATCGACGTTGGCGCGGGAACGCAGGACGTGTTGCTCTACGATCCCGCGCGTGAGCCTGAGAATTGTCTGAAGCTCGTGCTGCCATCACAGACCCAGATCGTTGGAGCGCGGGTGCGGGCGGCGACGGAAGCGGGGATCCCCGTGCACCTGACCGGTGTCCTGATGGGCGGCGGGGCTTCGACCGACGCCATGAAAGACCACCTGGCAGCCGGGTTTGCGCTCTCCGCGACGGAGGATGCGGCTCGTACGATCCACAATGATCTTGACCGGGTGCGGGCGCTCGGGGTCCAGCTCCGAAACGACGCACCAACTGGCGCCGTCGTCATCAAAACCGCCGACGTCGATCTGGACGCGCTGGCGGCCGCGTTGGCGCCATTCGGGATCACCCTGCCGCAGATCGTGGCCATTGCCGTCCAGGACCACGGGTTTCGCCCCGGCTCGGGCAACAACGAGGTCCGTTTCGAGTATCTGCAAGGGCTCCTTGCCGGTGGCGGTGACTTGCGCCGCATGGTCTACACGGAACCTCCTGCCGGGATGACGCGCATGGAGGCCGTTCGCCACTCGACGCCGGGCGCGTATCTCATGGACACCGGCGCGGCGGCCGTGCTCGGCGCGCTCGGCGACGCGGTGGTCGAGGAGGTGGCAACAGCCGAGGGCGCCATCCTGGTCAACGTCGGCAACATGCACACCTTTGCCACGCTTCTGAAGGGCCGGCGGCTCTTCGGGCTCTTCGAGCACCACACGGGTGGGATCACGCCCGAGATCATTGCCAGGCTCGTCAGCCGCCTCCGGGATGCCACCCTGGACACCGACCACTTCCGTGAGACCTTCGACGGCCACGGCGCAGCGCTGGATCCCGCCTACCGGGATGTTGGTCCATTTACGTTCGTGGCCATCACTGGCCCGAACAGGCGTCTCGCGCGCGGCCTCGGATACCACGAGGCGGCGCCCCACGGCGACATGATGCTCGCCGGATCCTGGGGCCTGGTAGAGGGTGTGCGGCTACTGGCCGAAGAGTGAGGTCACGTCTGTAGGCATGGGCATCGGGAACGAGGACGCTACGCGGTCGTAGGGGCGCAACTCCCGTCGTCCGACTCCCCAGATCGACCCAGAATGGACTGGAATCCACGCGGCTCGCTGCAATCATCCGTGCGGCGCAGCACGGGCGATGCGGGCATCGCCCCTACGCCCCTACACCACGCGACGATCCATAACGTCTTCGAGCAGAGGCCTCTGTATTGCCACAGGGTGATGGTGTCATGCTGAGGCAACGAAGCGTTTCAGCTCAACGCCGCATCCGTTCGCGGGGCACGAGATTCTTCACCTTCAAGCCCGGAATGACACGTTCTCTATGTCGCAGCAATCAACAATTGCTGAACGGGAAGTTGTCCGGCCGCATATCTTCAGGAAGATTGGCGAAGGGATCCTCGCACTCCTCACCATCGTTTCCTGAGCCACTTGGCACGATGACTGGCACGTTCGGGATCGGGACCACGGGTTCAACAACAACAGTGCGACTACTTGACGTCGACGACTGACCTCTATTGCGCTCATTGATGCGCTCGCGGGCGCTCTTGCGCCGGTTCTCCCGAGGCTCCGTCACAACAACAACATCGGCGTCGTCATTGACCTGGACGAGACCGGAATCGGGCTGGCCGGCGTTCGCGACGTTCGGGTTGCGGTTTGGATCGACAGCGCGGGCGGTGATCTCCTCGATCATCGCATCGACGTCCGGCATCACGATCTCGACCGTGCCATCTCGGCCGCCCTCACTGGGGACAATCGGAGCCGGTACCATCGCCGGGTTGCCATTGTCCCGGTTTCCGGTCTCTGCGCGATCGTCGTCGCCTGACCCTTGCAATGCGCGAACTCGCTCCAGGGCGTCATTCTGGGCCGGGACGATCCCAGACCCCTCGCCGTCATCGAAGATATTGAACGGATCGTCATCGAGGACCACTGGCACCGGGGTCGGTTCTGTGACGACCGGGGCCTGAGGCTGAGGAGCCGTCGCCGTCGGAGCGGGAGGTGGCACGGCCTCGACCGGCGCTAGTGCGACTACGGGCACATCAGCCACGTCCACAGGCGGTGGTAGCGTCGGCGCTGGGGCCGGTGCCGTGGGAGGCACAGCCGTCGGCAAGGCGATCACTCGTGGCGTCGGTGTTGGTCCCGCCGTTTCCGATGTGATCTCCTGCGGCGCCGCTACTGTTGGCAGGCCAGCAACGGCGGGCGCTTCTCCCGTGAATCCAAGCGCGGTCGGCTGCGGCTCCGGGTCCCGATCTGGTTCCGAGGTTGGAATCGGAGTTGACACCGCCGGCGGCTCGGACGGCGCCGGCAACGCGGTGCCAACAGGTTCTAATCGCTCCGCGGAATCGACGGTCGAAGATGGCGTCCGCAGGACGAGGTAGGCAACACCCGCGATGGCGGCGCCGACCACCAGCAGTGAGAGCAACGTCGAGATGACGACCGGCGCGTTGCTGCGCCGTATCTCCTCTCGTTCTACACGTAGTCTTGCCGGCGAGCCGTACACGGGGGTTCCTCAATACCGACGCGGGCGGACGACGCGTCACGATGGACGCCCGCTGTCACGTAAACGTCAGCATACGCCGCGTGGTTTCTCGCGATGCACGGCTGCAGGCTATCGGCGGCAATGGGTGATCGGTGATTACTCGCTTCGCGGCTGCACTTGTAAGTGGTGATGGGGTGATAGGAAGAACGAGAAAGGGTTTGCTATCACCCCATCACCCTAACATCCCAACCTCGCCACCACCGCATCGCCGACCTCGCGGGTGGTGGCGGTGCCACCCAGATCAGGGGTGACGATACCGACCGCCGTCGTCTCCTCGATCGCACGCATCACCCGTGCCGCATCGTCGGTCAAGCCGAGGTGCTCGAGCATCAAGGCCGCGGTCCAGATGGCGGCGATGGGGTTGGCAATGCCCTTGCCAGCAATGTCCGGGGCGCTGCCGTGTACCGGCTCGAACATGCTCGGATGGCGTCGCTCAGGATCGAGATTGGCGCTGGCGGCGATGCCGAGGCTGCCGCCGATCGCGCTCCCCAGGTCGGAGAGGATGTCGCCGAAGAGGTTGGACCCGACCACCACCTCCAGCGTCTCCGGCCGCAGTACGAACCTGGCCGCCATGGCGTCGACCAGCCACGCCTCCGTCTCGACGTCGGGGAACTCCTGCCGCACGCGATCGAACGTCTCGTCCCAGAGGGTCATCGCGAACTGCTGGGCGTTGCTCTTGGTAACGCTGGTCACCTTCTGCCGTTTCCGCGTACGCGCCAACTGGAATGCATAGCGGATGATCCGCTCGCAGCCCTCGGCGGTAAAGAGCGCCGTTTGGGTCGCGACCTCGCGATGCGCGCCCCGAGACGCCAGATTGCGGCCGCCGATCCCGGAGTACTCGCCCTCGCTGTTCTCGCGCACGACGACCCAATCGATCCGCTCCGGCGTGGCATCGCGCAAGGGACTCGGCACCCCCGGCAGCAGGCGCACTGGCCGGATGCAGGCGTACTGGTCGAATCCCTGGCAGATCGCCAGGCGCAAACCCCAGAGGCTGATGTGGTCCGGAACGTCGGGCCAGCCCACCGCTCCGAAGTAGATGGCGTCGAACTGCTGAAGCCGCTCGAGTCCATCCGGGTCCATCATTCGTCCCGTCTGGAGGTAGTACTGGCTACCCCAGGGGAACGACTCGAACCTGAAGCGAAAGCGTCCGCTGGCCAACTCCGCGAGCCGTTCCAGCACCCGCAGTCCTTCCGGAATGACCTCGACGCCGATGCCGTCGCCGGGGATCACGGCGATCTCGAACTCGCGCTCCGCCGCTGTGCTCACGACCCCTCCCTCCGGCACCGGTACGAACGGTCCCGCCAAGACGCTCGAACGTGCGCTCGCACCCGGTTCCCGGTGGATCCTGGAAACATCCGGCCACTCACGAGCGTATACACCGGTGCAGGCCGTCCCCGCACACCACCTCTCGCATCGCGAGACGGCCATGTTAGGGTACAACGCGGTCCGCACGCGCTTAGCCGCTGCGTTGCCGCGGGTTCTCAGATTGCGCCTGCTCTTTGGGGTGGGCGGGGAATGAAACCGCGGAGGGGTCGGATGCGCGCGCCGGTCGGTCGCTCTCGAAATCATGGTGTCCGCACCGCGGCGCGCGCCCTGCATGCGCTGTTTGCCCTCTCGCTCCTCGTCGGTCTGATCGTCCCGCTGGCGCCGCTCGCTCCGTCGGCTGCCGCGGCCCAACCGGGTGGCGAGCTGCCGCCCCCCCTCCCGGCCCCGTCGCGGGTGGCGCTCTCGGGTTCGTTTCAGACCGCACTCGGCTGCCCAGCCGATTTCGATCCGACCTGCCCCCAGACTCAGCTCCAGGACAATCGCGACGGGACCTGGTCCGCGGTTCTCCCGGTGCCGGCCGGCGACTACGTCTTTCGTGTGGTGGCCTCCAGCGATGCCGACCGTTCACTTGGCGAGGGCGGCGATCCAAATGGCGCCGATATTCTGCTGAGTGTTCCCGGGGGCGCCGCAGGCGTCTATTTCCGTTATGACAGTCTCACCGGAGAGATCGTCGCAGAACCGGTGACCAACGTGGCCACACTGGTGACCGATCTCGGCGAGCAGTTCGCCATGGCCCCGGCCGGAGCTGGCGGCTATGAAGTCCGGTGGGACGCTCAGCCGGGCAATTACGGGTTCCAGGTGTTGTTCAATGGGCAGCCCGTGGCCCAGGACAGCGTCAGTCTGGACAGTCCCAGCCGGGTGATCGTTGCGGTCGACGAATCGGGCGCGGTCTCGACCAAAGACACACTGCGCGATACGCGGCTCGATGTGTCCGCCACCGACACCAGCGGCGCCCCTCGCCCCGGATCCTGCTTCGCGATCCTCGACAGAAACGGTGAGCTGCAAACCCAGGGCTGCGATGCCGACGACGGCCAGGTCGACGGTCTCCTGGGGCTGCGCGTGCCCGAACGGACTCGATGAGGGCAATTACACACTGCGCGAGACCTTCACCCCCGAGGGCGGGACACCGGCCGAAGACCAGGTCGTGGGGTTGGCATCCGGGCGGTTCGAGGCCTTTGCGTCAGCCGCGGACATCGGCGAGTCGGCAGTCGAGGTGCCGACTCCGGAACCAGGTGCCGAGGAGCCCACCGACCAGCCTGGCGACATCCAGCCGGTCGAGCAACCTGCAATCGAGCCGGGTGATGCGCCGGGACGGCTGACGGTGATCCCCGTCGACGAGGCAGAGCAACCACTGCCGGGCGCGTGCTTCGCCGTCGTCGAGCTCGGGTTCGAGGTTTGTGACGACGACGGTGATGGCGCGATCGTCTTCGACGCCGTGCCCTCTGCGCCGCTGACCCTGCGTGAGACTGCGCCCCCGGCGGGGTTCACCGCGGTCGATGATCTTCCCATCACTATCGAGCCAACCGGCGCCAGGCTGCAGGTACCGCACCAGCCGGTTTCCGAGGAAACCCCGGCCGAGCCTGTGGACGAGCCGCAACCCGTCGAACCGGTAGAGACACCGCAGGACGCGGCGGGTGACGGCGAGGTCGTGCTCGCTCTGCGAGATCGCGATGGCAATCCTGTACCCGGTGGCTGCTGGGCGTTGACCGAGCGCGGCGGCAATCAGTCGGTTGAGCGTTGCGACGCGGACGACGAGGCGGAAGACGGCAATATCCTCTTCGATACCGTTCCAGCGGGCCGTTACCGGCTGGACGAAGTGTCCACGCCGGCGGGGTACCAACCAGCGGAGAGCCAGACCGCCGACGTCAGCGAAGGGACACCCGCCGAGGTCACGGTCGAGTACCGATTGGCGCGGGGGGAGCCCGGGCGGCTGATCATTCTCGTCGACGACGAGAGCGGTGCCCCGCTGCCCGAGACGTGCTTCGACCTGCGGGGACCGGTCGAGTTGACCGACGTCTGCGACCGCCAGGGGGACGGTCAGCTCAATGTCCCCGATCTGCCTGCGGGCGAGTACACGGTGATTCAGACACAAGCACCGGAGGGCTTCACCCCGGCGCCTGAGACCTCCATCATCGTGCCCGAGGACGACACGATCGAGCTTCCTCTCATCAATCGCCAGAGCGGGACCGAAGACGAGCAAGATCAGAACCAGGACCAGGAACAAGTGGAACCGGTCACCCCGGCCGATGAGGGTCGGGTCGTCGTCACCGTTGAGGACGAGAGTGGAACTCCATTGCCGGGCGCATGTGTTTCGCTCGATGACGACGAAGCGACGATCTCTCTCTGCGACGACGAGTCAGGCGACGTAAGCGGCGAGCCAGGACAGATCGAGATTGGCGCCCTGCCGCCGGGTGAATACAGCCTCAGCGTCACCCCGCCCGATGGCTTCGATGCGCCACAGCCGACCAGGATTCAGGTGCCAGCCGATCAGGCTGCTCGAGTCGAGATCGTCCTCTCACAAGTCGCGGTAGAGCCGGAGAACGGGAGTCTCGTCATTGTCGCCGAGGATGAAGCGGGCAATCGGCTGCCGGCGGCCTGCTACACCGTCGAAACTCCCCCCGGTGGACAAGCGTTCGGCCCCTTCTGTGACGAGGACGACGATGGCGAGGTGACCGTCACGGGCGTCACAGCTGGACCGGTCGCCGTCGTGGAGACGACTCCGCCCACTGACACGGCGCCGGCTGATCCGGTGCGGCAGGAGTCCGAGATCGTCGCCGGGGAGGAAGCCGCGGTCGAATTCCTCCATGCCCCGGTCCAGGAGCAGGAGCAAGAGTCAGCGGGGACGGTTGAGGTGCGCGTTGTCGACGCCGCCGGCCAACCCGTCTCCGGTTGCGTCGATCTGTTTGGTGACGACGGTGTCCTCACCGCCTGCGACAACGGCGAAGGCGACCGCGACGATCGTCCCGGCCTGGTGCTGCTCGACGCCGTTCCGCCTGGCTCGTACGCGGTGGAACTGTACGACCTTCCCGAGGAGGTCGCACTCCCCGAGTCCCGGCAGATCGAGGTCGAAACCGGAGAAACCACTGCCGTTGAGTTCACTATCGCCGGTGGTCCAGGGACGCTGGTCATCTTCGTCGAGGACGAGCAAGGCGAGCGCATCGGCGGAGCTTGCTTCACGCTGGAGGGCGAATCCGAAGCCGGGAACCTGACCGATATCTGTGATCAGGGTGATGATGGCCGCCTGAACTTCCCGGACCTTCCGTCCGGCGACTACACCGTCGTCCAGACCCGCGCCGGCGAGAACCGGCAACTCGCGCCCGAGCAAACAGTGACGGTCGAGCCGGGTCAGACCGTCGAGATCACCCTGAGCAACCCGCGTGAGGCACAGCCCGCGACGCCAACTCCGGAACTGGAGCCGACGCCAACCGCCACACCGGTAGCCGCAAGCTGAGACGCCGACGGCGACGCCGGAGTCGACTCCCGAGCCGGTGGCGACCGCCGAGCAGCCTGTCGAGACCGCGATGCTCTCCGTGGTCAGCCTTGGTCCAGACGGCAGTTCGCTCGGCGACGGCTGCTTCGTGCTGACCGATGCCGGTGGTGTGCCGGTTGCCGAGGTCTGTGACAACGATGCCAGCGACTTCGACGCCACGCCAGGGGTCGTCGCGTTTGGTGGCGTCCCCGCCGGGTCAGTACACGCTGACGCAGACGACAACAGCGGCAGGATTCAGCCCGGCCGCCTCGGTGACGATCCAGCACGGGGCCGAGGGCACGGTTGTCGAGATGGTGAGCCCGCCGGCGGCCGAGGAGACTGGCGTCGTCGAGTTGGCCACATTTGACGATGGCGGTAATCCGATCACGGGGCAGTGCTACACCCTGGCCGGAGTCGCTGGATCTTTCGGCCCCTTCTGCGATAACGGCGAAGGGGACACGTCCGAGGATCCGGGCGTGCTCGTCGTCGAGGGTCTGCCCACCGGAACGTACGAAGCCATCCTGGAGACGACAGTCGACGACCCAGACGTCGAGGAGGCCCAGCAGGCCAAACCCCGGCGCTCCGTCTCAGTGCGCCGGGGTGGCCGGCCAACCCGCGCCATTTTCAATGTCCGAGCCCAACAGCGGCAGCGGGGTGATCTACTCATCCGGGTTCGTGATGAGGACGGCAGCTATCTCGCGGGCGCCTGCTTCCGGCTAACCGGGGAGGGCGAGACCGCGCCGTTGGACGAGGTCTGCGACAACCAGGGCGGCGACGAGAACACTGCCGACGGCCGCATCCTGCTCACGGACATCCGGGCCGGCCGCTACACCCTCACTCAGAGCACGGCACCCAACGGATATACACTGGCTGCCGATCAATCTTTCCGCATCGCGGCAGGCTCTGTGCGTGAAGTGGCCGTCACCAACCAGGCCGTGCCAGAGCAAACCGCGACTCTTGATGTTCAAACCACCGACGCTGAGGGGACCCTGCTGCCGGGGGCGTGTTACGAGATCATGCGAGGAAACTCGGCTCTCGAAGCCTGCGACGTGGATAGCGGCGAGGACGGCAACACGCGCTTTGCCGATATCGCAGCCGGCAGCTACGTCGTGCGCCAGATTCAGCCGCCGGCCGGCGGCTATGCGGAAGCGGGTGCCACCGCCACGCGCCTCGATCCCGGTCAGACCGTGACCGTGACCGTGGTCAACGAGACGCGCCCTGGCAGCCTGGTGCTCCGCAAGACTGACGCCGCGGGACAACTCCTGGCGGGAGCCTGTTTTGCGCTGCGGACCGGCAACCAGACTGTCTATTCTATCTGCGACAACGATGCTAGCGACGGGAACCCCAGCGCCGGCGTCATCCTCCTCGGTACGGTGGCGCCGGGGACCTACACCCTGCGGGAGACCCAGCCGCCGGCCGGCTTTCTGGCCGCCGCCGACCAGGAGATCACCATCTCCGCTAACCAGCGGAGCCAGGTCAGTGTCGTCGACGCGCCGGTGCCGGCGCCCGAGCGCAGTGGCGATCTGCGCGTTTTCAAGGTCGCTCCCGACGGCCGCGCGCTTGCCGGCTCATGCTTCGCGATTCTCGGCGGCGACGGCCAGGTAGTTGTCCGGACCTGTGACGTGGACGACGGCGCCGACAACGGCGTTGTGCTGATGGAAGGAATCGCGCCGGGCGAGTACACGCTGCGCGAGACGCGACGGCCCTCCGCCGACTATGAAACAGCGCCCGACGTCCTGGTGGAGGTCGTCGCCGACCAGACCATCGACGTCGAGGTCGTGAATCGGCTCCGCGCCGGCCGCATCTTCATCCGCAAGTTCGACCCGAATGGCCAGCCGCTGGCCGGCGCCTGTTTCGATCTGATCGAGGACGGCGGCGGCGCAGCCTGTACTGACGACAACGGTGAACTGGTCTTCAGTAGCCTGACTCCGGGGGTCTACCGCGTGGTGGAGACGGAGACGCCCGCGGGCTACCTGGCCGCCCCGGCTATTGACCCGGTCACCGTCCGTCCTGGCAGCACGGCGACCCTCGACGTCGTCAATGAGGCTGCTCCTCCGCCGCCGGAGAGCGGATCGATCCAGGTCAGGAAATTCGTCTGCCCCGCGGCGGCGGGAGGGGGCGGCATCACCTTCGTTGACTCCTCCGATCCCGATGGGGGCGGCTTGGCGCGGACCGCCGGCTGTGACATTGGCGACGCGGCTTTCGTCCTCGATGGACCGTCCGGACCTATCGAATTCCGCACGGGGGCCGGGGGACGCTACCAAACGACTCTCGACACCGGGGACTATGTGCTGACCGAGCTCTCGACCGGCGAGTCCGAGGAACTCACCGTGCGGGTGAACACGTTGACGACCGTCGTGGTGGTCAACTACGTCGAGCCGGCGGGCGAACAACCGGCCGCGATCGACATCGTGAAATACACCTGCGCGCCGGGATTCCAGGGCCGAGTCTGGCTCGACTTCGCCGAGGCCTGTCTCGGCGATGAAAATCGCACCAACAACGTCGGCTTCCGGCTCTCGGGGGTGGTGTCGGCGCGGCGAGTGACCGGCGACGCCGGTACCGGCGGGGCAACCCGTTTCGATGGGCTCCCCGTGGGTGACTACCGCTTGCGTGAAGAGACACCTCTCGGGACGGTCGCGGTCTACGCCTTCTGTGGAGTCGATCCCGCCTCCCCAGATGGGCGCGGAGTTGGTGATGCGGTGAACCTGCGTCTCACTTCAAGCCAGACGGTGACCTGTCACTGGTTCAACGTGCCGGAGGATCTGGCCGGTGGCACCGGGGCGATCACCGTCTACAAGTACGCCTGCCCGATCACGGCCCCGCCCACGACATTTGACTGGTACGGCCGCTGCGATCCTCAGGGTCAGGGTATCCAGTTCAACCTTTCGGCGTGGGACGGCAATCGATTCCTGCCGGTGACCACCGGGACGACGGATGGGGACGGCATCCTCCGCTTCACCCGGTTACAACCCGGCGCCTACGATTTGGAAGAGGTCGACGCCACCTGGTGCCACGCCGAGTCGGACAGTGTCAACGCGCGAGGTGAGGTGGTGGTCGAAGCGGGCGAGCGGTCCAGCGTCTGGATCTTCAACTGTGTCGGCGCCAAGAACCCGCCTAATACCGGGGCTGGGCCGATGTGGTCCGGTGGGGCGGCGACACGAGGACCGGCTCCCGCCGTAACGCTGCCGGGAGCGACCGCGGCCACCGGTCTCGGTCTTGGTCTGCTCTGGCCGCTCGCGGGTCTTGTGGTTCTGCGCCGCTGGGGCAGAGCCGGGTGAGGGTGGCGCTCTCCCGGCGTCCCGTTCCCCTAAGTAGCGCGGACTAATCGGACGCAAACGAGACGATCCCGGTCAGCGAGAGAGCAGCGCGGGCGATTTCGCCGATCGTGCGTTCAGCATCATCGAGATCGGGCAGGTTCTCGCAGAAGACGGCTAGGCACAACGTGCCACGATCCGTGGTGACGAAGCCGACGTCGTTGACGACCCGCGGCAGGTCGCCGGGTTTGGTGCCCCAGCTAATGCCTGCGCCGTCAGGCAGGAAGCGGCTGATGCGACGTATCTCCCCTTGTTGCTCGAGCGTCTCCAGCATGCGCGTGCAGCTCTCGGGCTCGGCCGCATCACCGGCGACGATGGCCTGAATTGCCATGGCAAAGTCGCTTGGGGTCGCCCAGTTCTCGGGGTCCCCTTCTTTGGGAAGGTGTCCGAGGATCCGTCGGCCGAGGACGGAATTGGTCATCCCGAGCGATTGCATCGTGGCATTGACCGCGTCGAGACCAACTCGGTCGATCACGAGGTTCGTAGCGGTGTTGTCACTGACGGCGATCATCAGATAGCGGATGTCGCCGAGGGTGAGGTCGAGGCCGGAACGAAGGTGGCCGAGAACGCCGCTGCCAGGGATTCGATCCTCGTCGCGCAGGGTGTACTGATCGTCCAGGGAGAGCGCCCGGCGCTCGATCTGGCGATAGGCCTCGATCATGATTGGGACTTTGATAGTGCTCGCCGCCCGGAAGCGACGACTTCCATTACGAGAGAAGAGCTCGCCATCGTCCCAGTACACCGAGACCCCGACCACACCCCCAGTGCCCTCGGCGTCGCGTGCCAGAGCTTCGACGGTGGCCCAATCTCCGTCATCGGCGCCGGGGGTTGCCTCCTGGGCGCGTAGGGGAGCCCGGCCGAACGTGCTGAAGGCCATGCCAGCCGCAAACGCGCGAAGCGCTCCCCGCCGCGATGTTGCCTCGGCAACACGCAGGCGCAACTCATCCAAGCGGTGCAAATCCACACAGTGGTTGGGAATGCCGGGATGGCTGGCTCAACATCCTGATCGGCGCGCCGACAGCGAAAGCAGGTGGGATCGAGAGGTGCGCGGCGGCCTGATGTTTCATTCAAATTTGGCATGGCCCATGCGTCGGTCGACTTCGTGGGAACGACGTTCTCTCGGTTCGTGCTCATGAGAAGGCAGAAGCGGGCCGCATCCGGTATATCTGAGGTGGTTCCATGACTCACAGGTCAGTTGACGATTCCGATCTTGCCGTCACGACTGTTCCGCGCCGTTGGCTGCTACGAGCCCTGACGGCCACCACCGTAGGAGTCGTGACAATCATTGGGCTCGCCGGCTGCGGCGGCGAGGACGAGGACGAAGATGAGGACGACGATTAACTAGCCCGGGGCACGCGCGATGTGAAGCCACGTGCTCGTCGTCACCCTTCGCAACCAACGCCGTCGTAGTCACCGTCGAAACGGTGAGGGTCGGGGGCATAGACGGTGAAGCCCCCGTACGGCACGTCGCCACAGTCGAGATCGGGAGGAGACGGCGCGATGCAGACCTCGGGATACGACGGGTCACAGCCAAACGCCGAGGCCGGATCCGTGATCGTCACCTGCTCGGGCATTGGCTCGGGCGCCGCTGGCAGGGGCTCGGTCTGTGAATCCGGCGTATTCACGGTAGTTTGGGGTCCAGCAAGTTCGTTGGTATCGCCTTCATCGTCCGTGATGCAACCTGACCACAGCCCATAGCCGTGCTCACGGGCAAAGCGCGCCGCCTCCCGGATCTCCTCTTCGTACTTCACGTCTGGGGGAAAGGTCGATTCCGCGGCATACCCGGAGCGCGCCATCACTTCGTTGACGAGGTAGACCTCCCCATCCCCGAA
Organism: uncultured Chloroflexia bacterium; assembly: GCA_963751075.1. GTDB lineage: Bacteria > Chloroflexota > Chloroflexia > Thermomicrobiales > UBA6265 > JACCXM01. The sequence goes on from CAVVTE010000015.1 coordinate 308,330, forward strand.
ATCGAGCCAGGCATAGCGCAAGAGCCGGGCGAACTGGTCCCGGTCGGAGACATCTTGCTCCAGGTAGAGGGTGCCTCCGAGTGAGAGGAGCCACTCCAGATATGCGGTGGCTTCCTGCCCGAAGCACTCGGGCGGGTTGTTCGGGTCGCTTGTCTCCGGGGTGTCGATGAGGATGAGGCGTACCGGCTCTTCACCGCCTCCGCGGTTGACCCGAATGGTGTCACCGTCGACGACGCGGGTCAGTTCGGTCGGTTCGGCTCCTGCCGGGATGTCGTCCGTCCACCACGCGGGCGCGGCGCCCGGTTGCAGCTCTTCGCAGGCGAGGCCATTGCCGTCTGGGTCGAGGGCGACATAGAGCGTGGGGTCGGACTCGTACACGCTCTGGGCCCAGATCTGGCTGTCATAACCGTCGCAGTCAAGCGCTTGCCCAGTAACCGGGGACTGGCCAAAGGTGATGGCCAGGAGACTCAGCCCAAGAGCCAGGGTTCGTCCAGGTGAACGCATCAGGATCCTCTATCTGGCCCCTTCCCTCCACCCGCTATCGTTCTTTGTCGCATACCGTGGGCCAGACGTGGACGGCGGCCCGAGTGGGCCTCATCCAACCGCGGCCGGAGCGGGACTGGCGATCCGCGCCGGACGGCCCGAGTGCGCACCATCGAACCGCGGTCGGGAGCGGGACTGGCGATCCGCGCCGGACAGCCAGTGTTCGCACCACTCAGCCCAGATTGACGCTCAGCTCTCCGGGCTCGCGGCTCCGCCTCTTCGGGGTTGCAACGTCAAAGAATCTGCGCTCACCGGTTCCCAGAAAGTTCAAACTCTTTAAACCCTTTAAACTCTTTAAACTCTTCGATTACTTCGCCTTCGTCGTTTTGTCTCCGGGCGCAGCACGGCGAACACCCCCACCTTCCCAGACCGTGTGCTCTCCAGGCACGACAAGCCGGACGCCTGTACAGAAGGTAGCGGTCGATACGGTGGGGGCCACCGCGGCCACGCTTCCGCGATCACATGGATGTCTCCCGGGCTTGTCAGGTCGGTCATTTATGTCGCACTATTGGTACGTAGCGTGGCGTGACCACCTCCTATCGGGACCACTAACTCTCCCGTTGCGCTCGCTCGGACTTCGTTCCCAATCGCGATCACGTGGTGAAACCGTGTCCCATGGATTGACGAATGCAACCTGGGCGTCCTTGCCTGCGCGCGTTGTGCTGGCATTGTTGGTCACGCTTGTCACTCTGAGCGCCCTGCCGATCGGGTCGGCGGCTCCGACACTCTCGGTCGCGGCCCAGGAGAAGGGAACTTCCCTCCGCGGAAATGCCCGCGGACGAGGAGGTACTCGACAGCAATCAGGTAGCTCCCGGCGTGGAACCACTCGCCACCGGCGAAGAGGTCATCGTCGTCCTCGAGGACGGAGCTGATCCCCTCGCGGCCGCGCGAGAGCTGGGTGTCGAGCCCACTCATATCTACAAGGACGTCATCACGGGCTTTGCGGCCACTATGCCAGCGGCCGCTCTCAACGCCGCCGCCACAACCGGGTCGATCAAGGGCATCACACGGGACGGCCGGGTGCAGGCTGAGGACCAGATCGTCGGAACCGGCGTCCTGCGCGTCGGCGTGCCACACGCTGCCGGTTCGCAGAATCTGGCGATCGCCTCTCCCATCGATGCCGACATTGCCATCCTCGACACTGGCGTCTCCCGTGTGGGCGACCTCAACGTGCGTGGCGGCGTATCGTGCGTCGACGAAAAGCAGAAGAAAGACAAGAAGAAGAAAGGCAAGGGGAAAAGGGGGAAGGGTAAGAAGAACAACGCCGCGGATTCAGACCAGCAAAGGACAGAGAAGAAGAACAAGGGAAAGAACAACAAGAACAAGAGGAAAGCGGACAAGAACAAGGCCTGGGAAGACGACAACGGCCACGGCACCAACATCGCGGGTATCGCGGCGGCATACGACAACGATCAAGGTATCGTCGGCGTTGCTCCCGGCGCGCGCGTCTGGGCGGTTAAAGTGCTCGACGAAAACGGGAGCGGCTCATTCAGCGATGTCATCTGCGGGCTCAACTGGGTCGCCAAGCAAAGTGGCACCATCGACGCCGTGAACCTCAGCCTGAGTGGTCCCGGCAGTGATGGGCCATGCGAAAGTAGCGCGCTGCACCAGGCCGTCTGCAACGTCGTCCATGCTGGTGTCCCGGTGGTGGTCGCCGCCGGCAACCAGGGCACCGATGCCAGCACCCGCGTGCCCGCGAGCTACGACGAGGTAATCACCGTTTCCGGCATGGCCGATTCGGATGGAGCGCCCGGCCATCTGGGGCCTGGTACATGTTCCGGACGAGCCGACGACACGTTCCTCCCCTTCTCCAACTATGGAGCGGACGTCGACGTCGCCGCACCGGGAGACTGCATCATCTCGCTCTCGAAAGATGGCAAGCTGCGGACGCAGTCAGGGACAAGCTCAGCCTCGCCGCACGTCGCCGGGGCATTGGCGTACTTCGTCCAGTCCTTCACCAACGGTAACGGGGTCCGGCCCAGCCCCGATCAGGTGCGGACCTGGCTCCTGACTCAAGCATCGAGACCGCAGAACTCGGAGTTCGGGTTCTCCGGCGACCCGGACGGCGTTCCAGAACCGATGCTCTGGCTAAGTGCAATCTTCGGCGGCTGATGACGGCACACGGGCGACATGCTGACGTTGTCGCTCCAGGTCAGCCATGCCACACACGAACAACTCGATCTCAACGCGGAAACATGAAGCGGCGGCGCGAGTCGCGCCCCGGCTGTGTAAAAGCGGTCGCACTGCCTCATCACCGGGAGCAGACTGCCGCCGAACCGTATGCGTCAGTCTGGCGAGCCCTCCAGGGCAGCGCGGGATCGATGATGGATCAAGAACCCGCCACAACTATCCTTCATCCCCCGGTGGTCGATAGGCGATCTCTGCGGCCTTGTGCAGGGCGGCGAGCGTCTCCTCAACCGTCAGCAAAACAATCGTGTGGTAAGAGCTCAGGGCTCCTCCCGAGTTGATGGCGAGCGCCATGGCGGCTATCGAGACGTTATCCGGCGCCTCGTATAAGGCGTAGGCGTCGTGATCGCCGAAGGCATACCAGAACCCGTGCAGCGTCCCGCCGACCGCTTCGACGTACTGCGTGGCTGCGGCGCGCCGGTCCTCGGGATTCTTGACGAGCCTGGCCCACGTGGCCGGCGTGTAGCTAAATCGGGTCAGGTAGAACGGCATCGGTCTTCCTCCTCCCGCTTGAAAATGTCGCTCCGCCAATTCGCGGACCAATTCCGAGACGCATCCGGCGTACGCCGCCGGACGCCTTCAGCCCATCTTACAGATATCTACGAGCGTCGATATACGGTTTATCCCGTTCGGGACTACACGGAACGTTCTCGAGGGGGCGCCCGCAAATCACGGGGATGTTGCCCCGCCGGCCCGGACGTCACAAAGGTGATCGCTTACCAAGTGAGCTCGGTCGCTGAGGCATGCTCGATTAGGCCGGCAAACGAGGTCGCATTGCCGCGCGATCGGTTCGTTGGCTTCGTTCAAAAGAGCTACTGCCGCAGGAGATCGCAATGACGGCAGGTCGGTTCGTTGGCTTCGTTCAAGAGAGCTACGGCCGCAACCGGGATTCAATTGGCTGAGAAGGTTAGCTTCGTACGCTGGAAGAGCCAGGAGCCGTTACGGGACGAGGGCCACGCATTCCACCTCGATCAGGGCGCCAAGTGGCAGCTTCGCGACCTGGACCGTCGAGCGTGGTGGTGGATTGACGCCGAAGGAGCGGCCGTAGACGGCGTTGAACGCCGCGAAGTCGTTCAGGTCCGAGAGAAAGCAGGTGGTCTTGACGACGCGGTCAAACCCGGAGCCTGCCGCATCCAGCACCGCGGCGAGGTTCTGCATGACCTGCTCGGTCTGCAGGGTCACGTCGCCGTCGACGATCGTCATCGTCTCCGGGTCGAGCGGAAGCTGCCCCGCTGTGAAGACGAGGCCGTTGGCCACAATGGCTTGCGAATAGGGCCCGATCGCCGCGGGAGCTCCGTCCGTGGCCACAATCGTCCGTTCCACTCGCTCCGTCACCCTCTCGTCCTCCCTCATTCCAACTGATACCGACTGCGTGCTGTTCTATAGCGACGCGCGAGTCTAAGGCCGGTCTATAAACTTGGCAACTTCGGCATCCGGCGCCGCCCACCTGCCCATTCACTCCGATATGGCGCACGAGAATGAGGTTCTGGGGATGACGGTAACAAGGATGCCCAGATGATGGAAGATGGAGTCATGACCTCTATACTGCACGGTGAGGATCTCGAGTTAGCTGCGTTGACCTGTCGGAGACTCGATGAATATCACCACCCGGTCCGGTAGCCTTGCTGCCGGGGCTCGGAGCATTGCGCTGGTTCCACCCGCTCCTTCGCCCGCGATGGCGAGCAAGCTGACGAAGGCCCTGTTGGTGGCCGTGCTCTTCGTTGCGGCCGGAGCCGCCGGGCTAGGGCTCTACGCCGCATCGCATCAGGGGCGTATCTATCAGGGCGTTCACGTCGTCGGGTTGGATCTCGGCGGTCTAACTGCCGCCGATGCCCAATCGAAGCTCGAAGCCTACTTCGCCGACTATGCCGCCACGCCGCTGACAGTCACCTCGGGAGATCAGGCATTCCAGATAACCCCAGCCGACGCCGGTGCTCGTCTCGACAGCGCGGCGACGGTTGACGCCGCCAGAGACTGGGGACGGGAGGGATCGCTCTGGGATCAATCTCGTGCCTGGGCGCGCGCGTTGATCCACGGCGCGTCGGTCGCACCGGTGATCCACTTCGATCCCAAGGCCGCTCATGACAGCGTCGCGGCCATCGCCCCCAGCGTCGTCCAACCGGCTATCGACGCCAGGATAGTGTTCGACGCGACTGGTCGGGCCGAGATCGTTCCGGAGGTCACCGGCACCCGCCTCGACTACGCCTCGACCGCGAAACTGCTCGCCGATCGCATCGCAATGTTTGCACGTGAACCTGTTCACCTGGTGACCCGGGACGACCCCGCCGCCATGACCGCCGCGTCGTTGGCGCCAACTCTCCCAGAAGCGGATGCCGCAGTCGATGCCCCGGTAATCCTCTCGTTCGAAGACGCCGTCTGGCACATTCCGCCCGACGATCTGCAGTCGCTGTTAAGCATCGATCCCGCGACGTCGGATCTACGCGTCGACCGCCGGCCGTTGCAGGCGCTTGTCGCGGGCCTCGCCGCCGAGATCGACCGGCCCGCGGTGGACGCCGGCGTTACGGTCGACGATAACGGACGCCTCGCGGTCGTGCCGGCCGTTTCAGCCGCTCAGGTGGACGTCGCCGCCTCCGTCGCGGCTATGGCTGAAGGACTCCTCCACGGGGAAGATGAGATCGCACTCGTTGTTGACGAGACGCCTGCCCAAATTTCAGATGCCATGGCCGCCGCCGCCGTGGAGCGTGGCGAAGAGTTGATGGACCCCGGCATCATCCTCACCTGGAAGGGCGGCGAAGGCAAGCTCGACCGCGGTGATCTCCTGCGGGCGCTGACCATCCACTCCCGCCCCGGAGCAGACGAGCCATTCACCTTTGGTCTCGATCCCGATCTGGTTCGCGAAAGCCTGAGCCGATACGCGTCGGAGTTCGATATTCCGGTCCAGGATGCACGCTGGCGCATCATCGAGGGCAAGATCCAGCTCGCGACGCCCGAGAGCAAGGGACGCGAGCTCGATCTCGATAGTGGCGTTCAGAGCGTGATAACGGCGTTTCTCGACGACGAATCCGCGGCCGAGCTGAACGTCCGCACGCTCCAACCGCGTTGGGCGGGCAAAGATGGCAGCGCCATTACCCTTGGCAACGACATCCTGGGTGAGGGCGGCACGTGGTACGGCGACTCGAGCGATGCCCGTCGTCAGAATGTCGAGCTCGCCTCGTCCTATCTGAGTGGCTGGCTCGTCCCGCCTGATGGCATCTTCTCCTACGCCGACAGCATCGGGTTGATTACCGAAGAGAATGGATTCGTCACCGGGCTCGGCATCGTCGACGATGGGAACGGCGGATTCACCACCGCGCCGGTGGTCGGCGGCGGCATATGCCAGGTCTCCACGACGCTCTATCAGGCAGCCTTCTGGGCCGGTCTGCCGATCGTCGAGCGCCACCAGCATCCCTATTACCTACGAACCTACGGTGAAGCGGTCAGCGGTCTCCCCGGACTCGACGCCATGGTCAATATCGAACCCGACTGGCGGCTCGATCTGAAGTTCAAGAACACCACTGGCCGCTGGATCGCCGTCACAATGATCCCTGACGGGGCAATGGTCTACGCCCGCATCGTCGGCACAGACCCCGGTTGGGACGTCGTCGTGCCTGAGCCAACGATCGAGAATGAGGTCAAAGCTCCCGAGCAGATGATCTACACCGACTCACCTGAATTGCCGGTCGGCCAGGAACGGGTGGTCGAGTCGGCGCAGGACGGGTTCGACGTCCGCATCGACCGCACGGTGCTCGACGACGGTAAGGTGATCCTCGAGGATGCGGTGTTCAGCTCGTTTGCGCCCTCGCGCAACACCACCATGCGGGGAACCGGAACCGGGTGACACGCGTTCTCCCGGCAAGGTGCTGGTCACGTCGAGACGTGATCGGCGCTAGTGCTAAGCCTCCATCCGCTAGCGCTCCTGACCACGGAAAGGATGATCATGCCCTCTGCTTCCGCTCCTGACAGCCGCACCTACCACGGTCCCGATCGCCGCGTCCTCGCGGCCAGCGTGCTCCTCGCCGCGGCTGCTGGAGCCTGGGTCGGTCAGCGGCTGCAAGAACCGGCGCGCGCCCGCCTCGAGTCGACGGAATCGCGGAGTCTCATCGACTGGCGGACCGCGCGCGACATCGCGGTCACCATGAGTCGCGACGAGGCGCTTCCGATGGCAGAGCGGCGCAAGCTCGATGCCGAGTACCGCGCCCTCGTCTCGCGCTGCGTCCCGATCGTGAGCGAGTACACCGGTGACCTCCTTCCGGATGCGCCGGAGCGGACCTTCGCCTTCGACCGCGTGGATTGGGTCAATGCCAACATCGAGGCCTTTGAGCGGATGTTCGCGCCCCTGGAGGGACTCAACCTTCTCGGAGATGTGGCGAACCGGTCAGTCGCGGCGCAGATGTTCGGTACGCTCAATCAGAAGGTCCTCAGCGCCGAGGTCGGACTCCTCCTGGGGTATCTCGCGACGCAAGGTGCTCGGTCAGTACGACCTGACCCTTCTCGGCCGCGAACCGATGGCGCCGGGCCGTCTCTACTACGTCGAGCCGAATATCAAAGCCGCGGAACGAACTCTCGGGTTGCCGCGCGACGATTTTCGGATGTGGCTGGCGCTGCATGAGACGACGCACGCCTTCGAGTTCGAGGCGCATCCCTGGTTACGTGATCACTTTAACGCCATGCTGGAACGCTACTTCGCATTCCTCCGGGAGGACGCGGAGAGCCTACGGGCGCGGGGATTGGGCGGACTCCGCCTCTATATCGACCGGGTTCGCTCAGGACCCGGAGAATCGGGAAGCTGGCTGGAAGCGCTGATGAACTCCGAGCAGCGGGCACTCTTTACGGAAATACAGGCGACGATGTGCATCGTCGAGGGCTATTCCAACCACGTCATGAACGCTGTCGGTCGCGACCTGCTCCCGAACTACACACTCATCTCGCGCCGCTTCGCGCAAAGGCAGCAGCAGCGCTCCCAGGCAGACCAGCTTCTGGCCAAGTTGACCGGTCTCGACGTCAAGATGGAGCAGTACCGGCTCGGCGAGCAATTCATCGACCGCGTGGTCCGGGAGCGCGGTCACGGCTTCGCCCGCCGCGTCTGGGACGGTGCAGACTACCTGCCGACGATGGCCGAGATCCGCAACCCCGAGCTTTGGCTGGCACGAATTGACCACCGGGATGGCCGCATCCCCGTGCCACCGTCCGTAGTGGTTGCCGGATAGGTTCGGAGAGGTTCTGCGTCACTCTAGAAATTGGCTACCGGGACCATTATGTAACCGAGGGGGGTTACCACGGCCGTTCACCTCTTGAAGGAGACTACCGCGCGTCACTAGCTGTACCTGAGTGCAATGCTGATCGTTGCCAGCTTCGTCACTGGCGATTCCTGGGTCGCTCGCACCGAGGCTCAGAGCGCCACACCGCAGGCTAGCGCCGGGAACGCGAACGTAGAGCCCCCAGTCCTGATCGAGCACAACGACCAGACGACCACGCTCGATCTGAGTGAATCGGGTCCGTCCGCCGGGGATCTGCGTGTCTGGGGTCCCAATCCGCTCTATGACGAGACGAATACCCGCGATACCGGCGTCGCGACACAAGGTTCTTGTGTCGGCGCTCAACGCGAGCTTCGCGTGCGTGCTCACCGAGACGATTACCTTTCCCGACGGGAGCACGCTGCAATTCCAGGGAGTCGGGCAAGGGGGTACGACACCCTCGGTACGAACGATCGTCGGCGGGTCCGGGGCCTACCTGTGGGCGACCAGTATCGCGGCCGTCGCTCCTACGGACGATTTCAAGCTCTGGACGAGGACACTCGAAATCGTCAGCAGCGTGAGATTGGTCGTCAGGTAATCCGGCGGAGAACCATCACCCCTCCGCCTCCGCACTTTATGAAGGGCGAGAGAGAACAGCCGCGGCACGAGGCTGGCCCCGGCTGGTTCCTAGAGGGAGTCTTGAACAGATGCGTTGTGATGAGTGTGGTGCGGAGATCCCGGGTCACGAGATGTGCCTCGATCGGTTCCACGCGCTCCTTGCCGCGGAGGTCGATAACGAGGAGCTGAGGCGGATGCACGGGCTGACCGTGCTCACATACCACCTGCAGCACCCATCGCTAACCAAGCCGTGGTATCAGCTCTTTGGAGCAAGGGTTCTTCAGCGCGTGTTTGGGCAGGGCGAAGATTGGGGCGATGTGCTGATGGAAACGCACCCTCGCCGCATTGGCCGCCGTGCCGACGCGGCCGTCGCTCGTCTCAAAGCAGCCGCGGGTCCCACGATGCCGAACTGGGTTATCTCTCATCCCATCGCGGGCGAGTTGACCATTGCCACAATCGATCCAAACGCATCGCCTGGGCCGGCGCAACAGGTTCTGACCTGGGCGCGATCCGTCGCCGAGCAGCGCTACCTGAGTACCGGGGGCGAGCATCGCTAAACCAGGACGGAGCTCGACAGGCGATCTCCTGATCCAATGCTTTCCTGATTTCGCGGTTCGTGACAGTTGACATCAGGGCATCTGACCCCTACTCTGGCACTCTGCCTTCGAGAGGAGGCTCGTGTCTCGATTCGGGAGACAGGCGATGGAGCGGATGTTGACCAATACCGGGTTCTCCGGCCGCAATAGCGGTCGGCCCGTGGTGTGCCCACGCGTGTGGGACATCGCACCCGGCGCTAGTGGTCGGAGTCTGCCTATCGGCGGGGATACGTGATCGCAGGTCATCACGCAGCACTTCCCACCGCGGGCAGAGGATAAACCTCTCGCCCGCGGTTCTTTTTTGCCCGCGACTCGCCAAGAGGCCCTCCCGAGCAACACGTAAAGAGCAACGAGCAGCGAAAAGGGGAAGAGATCATGGTTTCGACACTCGAACGGCCATCACTCGCGACTCAGGTTGAATCAGCGATCGTCATGAGCAGCGTGATCGAGCCGGCGGCGCTCGTCGATCACGTCTCCAAGGTCTTCGTCCAGCGCCCATTGCTCCGCCGCGGTCAGACCAAGGAGGTGCGCGCTGTCGATGATGTCTCGTTCACCGTCGGCCGCAATGAGATCTTCGGCGTTCTAGGCGCCAATGGCTCCGGGAAGTCGACGCTGATCCGCATGCTCTCGACGCTGCTGATCCCTGACTCCGGACGGGTCGAGGTGTTCGGCTACGACGTGAGGCGTGACGAAGCGGAGGTGAAGCGCCTGATCAATCGCGTCTCAGTCGAAGCGTCGTTCTTCAAGAAGCTGTCACCGGGGGAGAACCTCGCCTACGCCCTTCGTCTCTACGGGCGGAGCGGACCGACGGTGCGCGACGAGACTTACGCCGTCCTGGAGCGGTTGGGGGTCGCGCGGGACAAGGTGGGAGATCCACTGGAGCAACTTTCGCGCGGGATGCAGCAGAAGGTCGCCATCGCCCGTGCTCTGCTGACCTCGCCGGTGCTGCTGCTGCTCGATGAGCCAACCACCGGGCTCGATCCGCGTTCGAAGCTCGACGTACAGCGATTCGTGCGCGAGCTACGCGAGGGACACGACGCGACAATTCTGCTGTGCACTCACGACATGGCTGAAGCCGAGGCGCTCTGTGACCGGGTTGCCATCCTCGAAAAGGGGCGTTTGGCTGCTCTCGATACGGTTACCGGGCTGAAGCAACGGTATGGCGCCGAGATTGGAACCGAGGAGCCGTCCCTGGAAGAGATCTTCATTCATCTCACGGGACGATCGCTCGAAGACGATGTGGAGGGAGAAATCGAATGAGCCAATCGTTACGCCCGGCAGCACGCACTCTGCCGGGCGCCGGAATCTGGTGGGAAACCCGCGCCTCGCTGGCATTCGTCGAGCGCAACCTGTATCTGGTCCGACGCTATTGGCACCTGGAACTCGCGTTCCTGATCTTCAACGTAGCGTCGGCGATGAGCGTGCTCTACATCGGCGAGGCGCAGATGCAGGCCGGAGGAACCTCAGGTGAAGGCCAGTTCGACCTGGTGTTGTATCTCGGGATTGGCACCGTCGTGTGGGCTTACTTGCGGGCTGTCTTCTCTAACGTCGGGGAGATGGTCGCCTGGGAGCGGTGGGAAGGCACGATCGAGTACACCATGATGGCGCCGATCTCCCGGTTGGCCCACATGCTCGGCGTCTCGCTCTTCAGCATCATCTACGGGCTGGCCCGCTCCGCTTTACTGCTGGGTGTTCTGGCGCTCTTCTTCAGCGTCGATCTGAGCAACGCAAACCTCAGCGGGGCCGCGCTGATCCTACTGGTGGGGAGCCTGAGCTTCCTCGGTTTTGGCGTCATGGCGGCCGTGCTGCCGCTTCTCTTCCCGGAGCGAGGTGAAGAGATGACCTTCGTCATCTCCTCGATTCTCTTGTTGGTCTCGGGTGTCTATTACCCAATCTCGGTCTTGCCGGACTGGATGGAACCGCTGGCAACGATCTCTCCGGCGACGTACGTCCTGGAGGGCATGCGTGCCGCTCTGCTCGAAGGCACGCCGACGACGGCCCTCGGCCCATCCATCCTGCCGATTCTCATCCTGGGCGTGTTGACCGTGCCACTCGGGATCGCCGTTTTCGGCTGGGGCGAGCGCTACGCCAAGCGGACCGGTCGCCTCAAGCGGAGCGGATAGAAGGAATGGTCCTCGCCTCACCCCCTCTCCCAGCGAACTGGGAGAGGGGGTCTCTCGTGTCCAGGGTTGTGCTCCATTCTCCCCCTTGCATATGAAGAAGGTCGGGGCAGGAGGCGTATCTCCGCCTATCGGCAACTTCACTGAGTCGTAGGACGAGAGCATGTTGCTCTCGCTTCCACAGCGCGGTACAGTTACGGTGGCCCGAGCGCGGAGGCGACGGTGCCAAGGAGGCGGTCGATTTCGAAGGGTTTGGGCACGAAGCGCACACCCGGCAGATCGACGTCCGCGTAGACCGCGCTCATCAGGACGACCGGCATCAGGTGTCCCCGGCGCCGCAGTTTGCGGACCAACGATGCGCCATCGAGGCGCGGCATGACCACGTCGGAAACCACCAGATCGAAGGTGTCGTCAGCGATTGCAGCCAGCGCCTCCACCCCGTCTTTGGCGTGCCGGACCAGGTAGCCCTCGTCTTCTAACAGCGTGGCAACGATTTCGCGAATTGCAGGCTCATCGTCAACAACCAACACCGTCGCCGGTTTGGTTTCCAGGTCGCCATACGGCATACCGCTCATGCTCTCGTCAATCCAGCCAGGAATCGGGGATTTCGCACGGGGCCCGAACTGGCACGATACCTGGAGCAGTCTATTCACATTCCGTGCCTACAGGTTTTCCGAGCGTTCCCGTACGCAATTGAGAGGGTGACGCACTCCTTATCTGCACTGCAACCCCGCGTGAAGGAGATCGGTCGATGAACGCAGCACACGAGGCTGGGACGAGCCCGGTCAACCCGAGGGATCTTGCACTCGCCTACGATCGTGTCGTCTCAGCACATTGGCGTGGCGAAATTGACGCGGCGACGACCATTGGGAGCTGGTTCGAGGCGCATTGGTCAGATCAGGCGCCGCCGGAACCGGAGGACGCTCCAGAGGGCACCAGCATCCTCGGCGGCGCTGGCTCCGGCATCCGCTGGTACACCCTTGATGAGGCGGTTCTCGGCTATGTCTCCCGACGCGATGGTGGTTGCTACCGGGTGCGGACGACCGAGACCATGCCATCCCTCATGGCCTCCTGGGACGTTCTCGAGCTCGAGGCCACGCGGCAGCCGGACACCGATTATCTTCTGCGGCACACGGGGGCCAGCTCGGATACCGCTCCCTCGACGAGGGGCGAACGGCAATCAGCTGCCCGGCCGAGGAGCACGCAGGAGGTACGCGACACTCGGGATGTCCGCGTGCATGTGGAGTCGGACGTCGCTAGCCGCTACGCAAGCAAAGACGATGACGTGGCGAGGCAGGAGCCGGCGCGGACAGAAGTGCTCGTCGCCGTCCACGTGCTGGAAGAGTCAACGGGCAGCGAGTCCTCCAGCGACCCGCCCAGACGTTGACCCAAGCGTTTCTCGAATCAACCATTCGCCGGTCCTGGCCATTTCGCGGCCGCCCCGGTGCCGTCCTTACAACCCCGGCTCGGGTCCCTTGGCGATTGGCACGCCGACCATGCTCCCCCACTCCGTCCAGGAGCCGTCATAGTTCCGCACGTCGGGGTAGCCGAGCAGCTCACGCAGGACGAACCAGGTGTGGCTCGAGCGCTCGCCAATGCGGCAGTAAGCGATCACGTTCTTGTCCGGGGTGATGCCCTTGCCGGCGTAGATTTCTCTCAACTGCTCGGGACTCTTGAAGGTGCCATCCTCGTTAGCCGCGGTCGCCCAGGGAATGCTCTGGGCGCCCAGCACGTGGCCGCCGCGCTGTGCACCCTCCTGCGCGTAGCCCGCCATGTGCAGGACTTCACCCGTGTATTCGGGCAGGGAGCGGACGTCGACCAACGACGGAGCGCCCGACTTTACCTGCTGCAGCACGTCGTCACGGTAGGCGCGAATCCGCTCATCTGGCTCCTGGGCGGTGTACGTCGTTTCCGGGTACGTCGGAACCTCCCGCGTCATCGGCCGCCCCTCGGCTTCCCATTTGGCGCGGCCGCCATTCATCACCCGGGCGTCGCGATGCCCGAGGTATTTGAAGAGCCAGTAGGCGTAGGTGGCGTACCAGTTGTTGCGGTCGCCATAGAAGACGACCGTCGTGTCGTTGCCGATGCCGTTCTTGCTCAATAGCGCCTCGAAGCCGGCCTTATCAAGAAAATCGCGCTCGACCTGGTTCTGCAGGTCAGTGTGCCAGTCGAGGTTGATTGCTCCCGGCACGTGCCCCATCTCGTAGAGCAGCACGTCTTCGTCCGACTCGACGATGCGCACATTCGGGTCATCCAGGTGCTCAGCGACCCAATCGGTAGAGACCAGCACATCTGGGTTGGCGTATCCACTTTCCGTGAAGCGAGGATCGGTAGCGACCATGACTGCCTCCTATGGGTGGTGATTTGGCCAGAAAACGGCTCTCTTGGCCGGCTCGGTACACAAGATCGGTTGGGACATTTTAAGGTTCTTAATCAACTATCACAAGAATGAAACTGGTTTAGCCGGCCTCGGGTGATCCAGCGACCCAGTTGACGATGTTTTGCCAGAGGATCGTGTAACCCTCCCATTCGACGAACGCCGGCGGTGCCCAGTGCGGGCCGCAGTCGGAGGCAAATGCCACCGCATGACCACGCCCATAGTCCCAGGCAACGACAAGCGGATCCGGGCCGGCGACAGCCACTGTCGTCGCTTCCGGGCGCGCCATGAGCCGGTTGTACCCCAGAAGGATTGGCCACGTTCCGGGCAAATTCGCCGCCAAGGGATGATCCGGGACGCTCACTTCAGGAGTGACCCCTTCCGGTCGCTCGATGCGATCGTCGAAGTGATGGATCGTCACTGGCAGCGCCTCTTCGACCGGCGACCCGGCGTAATGCCCTTTGGCCTCGATCCCTTGAAAGGTGAGGTATCCGCCTACCATGACCAATCCACCGCCGGCTCGCACCCAGTCGCGCAGGAGGGCAAGCCTGTTTGGTGCGGAGAGCGAGCGATCGAACGTGTCCGGCGAAAGGAGCAGCGAGTTCGCGCCGATGTCGCTGAGGATGACGGCGTCATACCCATCCAACTCCGCCATCGTCGTCGGAAACGCTTCCGGGGCAAGATGATTGGGGAGATGCTCCACCTCCCACCCCCCGGCCTCCAACGCGCCTTGCAGCCACTGATGTCCAGTGCCATAGGCGGTTGTCGTGAACGAATCGACCCCCTTCTGGTGAATCGTGTGCATAATCCACGATTCCCCCGCGATCAGCGCGCGGCGCGGCCCTGTTTCCATTGCTCCCCCATCCTTCATCCTGCGTTCCACCAGCTCATTGGGCCGGCAGGCGGCTCACGAACCGAGCCGCAATGGCGTCAGTCCCCACATCGGGTATTCCTTGATGTTGCTCGAGACGAAGGTGTCATTCGTGACAATCGCCGTCGTACCTATCAGGGCCTCGGACATGTGGAGCGCTCGACCCTTTCGTGCCAGATCGTAGCGAATGGCTGCCACTACCACGGCCGCCTCCCGGAGTAATGTCCCAATACTCGAGATTGGCAATCCCCCGCTGCCATTGTCGGCGCTCAGAAACCGGCACGCCGGCGAAAAACGCGGCTACCGACACCGCCGAAACCCCAGGGATTGCGCTTGGGGCGACCAGGGAATGTAGCGACGTCAGCACATCTCCCGAGTCCTTGGACAGGTCGATGTGCACAGTGGTATCGAGGAGCAGTCGATGTGACGCAAATAACTGAGTCGAGACAGACCGGCTACGCGACCTCGTGGATCTTGCCGGTCTTCACGTCGTAAATGAACCCGGTCACCTTCGTGTCATTTGGAGTGAGCGGTGAGGAGCGGATCAGCTCGACATCGTCACGCACACTCTGCTCCAGATCGCTGAATGGCAGAAAATCGATGTCGGAAGCATCCGCGCCGAGCTGCTCCTGGCAGATGCCATAGAGCGTTGGATTGTCGAACGTCAGCATGCCGCAGTCGGTGTGGTGCAGCACCAAGACCTCTTGGGTGCCAAGCAAGCGCTGGGAGATCACGAGCGAGCGCATGGCGTCGCCGGCGCGACCGCCCGCATTGCGGATGACGTGGGCGTCACCTTCTTCCAGGCCAAGCGCCTTGGCAGGATCGAGCCGAGCATCCATGCAGGCGATGACCGTGAACTTGCGCCCCGGTGGCATCGGCAGATCGCCCTTCGTGAACCCTTCGGCGTAGGTCTCGTTCGCGGCGCGGACCTCATCGACGACAGCCATTACGACCTCCTTGCAGTGCTTTCCGTGAACTTTCTACTTGAGAAATAGATCAAGAACTCAAGAATAACGAAACGGGGACGAGGACGCAATAGGGACTCACCGATCTACCGAGGTTCATTGAGATAGCGCAACGCGACATTGGCCATCGATTCCATACCAATAGCGAGCGCGGCTTCGTCAAGGTCGAATCTCGGGTGATGATGACCCCAAATCAGCCCGCGCTCGGGATTCTGGCTGCCGACGAACCAGAACGCGCCTGGCACCTCCTCCAGGAAATAGGAGAAATCTTCGGCGCCCATCATCAATGGCGCATCGCGCACCCCATCCTCGCCGACGATCTTGGCTGCCTCCTCGCGCACCAGTTCGGCCATTTCGGGATGGTTGACCGTCGCGGGGTAACCCCGCGTGTAGGTGTAGTCGATGTCGCCGCCCATAGCGGTGGCGATGCCTTGCGCCAATGTCCCGATCCGCTGCTCCAGCAGATCGCGGTTCTTGGCGTTGAAGGTCCGCACTGTCCCCCCGAGCTCCGCCGTGTCAGGGATGACGTTGAACGCCAGGCCTGCCTGGAACGTGCCAACGGTGACCACCGCTTCCTCGGTGGGATCGATCACACGAGCCACGAGGGTTTGCAGCGCGGTCACGATCTGCGCCCCGATCACGATCGGATCGACCGTGTCGTGCGGTTTCGCTCCGTGCCCACCCTTCCCGCGGATGACCATGTGGAAGCGGTCCGCGGCCGCCATCGCCGGTCCGGGCCGCAACTCGATTACGCCGACAGGATTGTCCTGGTCGATGTGGAGGCCGAACGCCGCGTCGACTTCAGGATCCTCCAGGACACCGGCGTCGATCATCGGTTTAGCGCCACCAGGCGGCGACTCCTCGGCCGGCTGGAACAACACCTTCACGGTTCCCGAGAACTCGTGACGCCGGTCCATGAGCAACCGCGTCACTCCGAGCAGCATCGCCGTATGTGCGTCGTGCCCACACGCGTGCATGACCCCCGGGGATTGCGACCGGTACTCGACATCGTTCTCCTCGAGAATGGGAAGGGCGTCCATATCGGCGCGCAAGAGGATCGTTTTCCCCGTTCCAGGTTTCTGCCCGCGAATGAGACCGGTCACGCCGGTTTGCGCGATACCCGTGCGCACGTCTTCGACACCGAGAGCACGCAGCCGGTCAGCGACTATGCCGGAGGTACGGACCTCCTGAAACGCCAGTTCCGGGTGCTCGTGAAAATCGCGGCGGTCTGCCACCACGCCGGGCATGATCTCGTCGATGTCATCTCGCAATCTCGTTGCCATACCCACCTGATCGTCCTCCAATAGCCGCATGTCGATTTGCCGCCCACGATACCAGAGCCCCTGTGTCCAGAGAGGTGCAGCCCCTGGATTGCGCTACGTGCTAGCCTGCCCGTACGAGCGCTGAAGGGAGCCAGCGATGAGTGACGATGCACGCGCTGACGGCGCACCGGGATCGCAGCTAACGGAGACAGAAGCCACGCGTCTTGCCTGGCAGGCGGTCGACCTAGCTGGCGGAGCGCGCATGATCTACCGCAACCCGCGCCAGTCGTTCAGCGCGAACTCGCGCAAGATCTTTGAGATCGATGGCCACGCGATCGAGGTCCGCTGGGGCGAGATCAGCTCACCCGCGATCGTTACTGCCGCCGGCTATGTCTTCGAGATCCACGACGAAGGGATCGAGCTCCTGGTGCGGCCTCCTCGCCCTCGGCCCCGAGACTAACGCGCACCGGTATCATGGCTCTCTGCGCCCTGTTCCGAAGTTGACTCGCGAGATGTTCTCCGGTGGACGGCCGCGGCGAGTGCCATGACCTTGTCGTGGTGGCGGCAGAGCGTACGAGCGCGACGAGCAACCGGCAAAACGGGCGCGATAGCGATGGACGGGCAATTCGCTATCTGGTGGATGGTTCTCAGCGCGTTATCGTCAAGCTTTTCCTTCGGGATGGCACGTGCGGCTATCCACGACGCGCCCACCAGAAACGCCAGAATCTACGACGAGAACCTATGCACCGACCGACGTGGCAATAAAGTCGGCGATCGACGGTTCGGAAAGCCGTGGTCCGAAATCTGATACCTTCTTTTTCGTTCCTACGAAGCCCCCGCTCACCAGACTGACCTGAACGAATGTTTCACCCACGGCGCTGAACACCGGGCTCCCACTATCACCGGGACCGACCCGTCGCGCCGAGGTGCAGAGCAGAATGGACGGCTCAAACTTCTTCTTGAAGCCGATCCGGCGCCACTGCTTGGCGCAATTGACATTACCGACGACAGAGATGGCTCCCTCTTGCAGCCGCTCCGGATAGCGCGTCGGATCAGGGCTATGGCTGGAACGCGCCGTGTTCCCCCAGCCGACGACCGTCAGCCCGGTGCCAGCCGCATCGAATGAGCCATTGCCAGCCCCCACGAGCGCGGTAGGTGTGATGCTCTGGATCGGCGCGTTCAGTTGGAGTAAAGCCACATCGTTAAGGAGCGTGTGCTGACTAAAACTCGGATGGATCATGATCGCCGTCAGGGTGCGGACCTCACCTTGTCCGGAACCGAAGGCCGTTTGTCCGACGACGACGGCAATGTGCTCGGTTTTCTCCCCTACGACACAGTGAGCCGCGGTCAGTACATAGGACGGGGCGATCAAGCTCCCTCCGCAAAACTGCCGCTTCAAGCCACCGGACCCACTAGCAGGGCCGATCGCCGCGACGAACGGATACTTGCCGTCCGGCACACCAGAGCCGCGAATGACCTCCGTCTTGGCGTCCTTACGGTCACCCCGGGCGGCCAACCCGGAGCCGGGAACGACTGCTGCAATGAGCGCGGAAAGGGTTGCCGCGATCAGCAATAGCGTGAGCAGCAGCGAAGATCGACGAGTCACAGAATCCCCCCGGTATTGACCAAGTGCCGATACATTCACAATGGGAACGCGTAATCCACCTCAGCGCAAAGGGACACGTGAGTCTTTTCACGGTCGGAGAGCTTCGAGAATCGACGCATGCCTCCCGACGAAGGTTGCCTCATATCCTTGCTCCGGCAGACAGTTCACGGATGACTTGGAAGCCGATGTCATCCGGCGGTGTGATGGGTCTCAGTGTGCCGGGGCACGTGGAGGGTGAAGGTGGAGCCGACCCCAGCGTTAGCCTGGCCCCGTGACGGTTCCCTCCATCTGCGTGGCAAGCTTGTGAGCGACGGCCAATCCCAGCCCTGCTTCTCCATGCCGCGTCAGGCTGCCGTCGACCTGGCGGAACTCCTCGAAGATCATGAAGGCTCGCGGGCGCGTTGCGCACAATACCCCACGAGGACAACGATCACCCGGGTTCGCCATGAGGTCCCTCGATCAGCTGGCCCAAGCAACTCTTGGACGCAGCTTCTTGGAACCCGATCCCACTCATGTCGTGTCTCGACCACTGATGATAGGCCAGACGAGCAAGGCGCTACCCGCGTGAATCCGTGGTTTCGCGGCAGTCGTCCGTTGTGCTCGATTCGCTATAAGTTGGAATCAGTCGCGGGCCAAGGCGGTCTCGATATCGTCCAGGTGGCTGCGCCTGTGCTCGGCCCGCTCCAGCTTGACCTGGTTCAGCCCCCTGATCTCTTCGACCATCGCCTCGGGCGTCGCCGCCGCAGCGCGATCAGCCGCTTCCGCCGCAGCCACCACCTCCGCAGCAACATCGCGAGGCGGGATTCTGCGGGTCAGGTGCGGCAGTGCCGCGTTGATCGTTTCGTAGTCGTACGGAGATGCGAAGACTCCTTCTCGCGCGAACCGCTCCAGGAGAATCTGCGCCCGGCGATCGTAGAATGCCAGGTGGGACAGAGCATCGGAGACCGTCCAACCATCCGGCAGCTCGCGCATCAGGTCATCGTCGCTGAGCCGTGCAACCAGACTCCGCAGTCGCTCGAGCTGTTCTCGGTTCTGGTTCACGTACCCGGCATTCGCATCCACGACTCGTTCCTCCGGAATTGCTTCACTGCGCGAATCCAACAACGGAAACGCTATAGACGGCCGCTCTCGCCCGGACCCGATTCCTGAGTCTTGGCCGCTGCTCGGGTGAGCACGTCGGCGCTCCACCCGGGCGCGCCATTAGCGGTCTCCAACGACGCCCCGCGACCGCTGTCATCGCCGACATCCGGCGGAGTCATAGGGGCGAACGCGGGGGGCGAGACCGAGCCGCGCATCCAGCGCCAACCCGGCAAAGCCGAGCGTCCCGCAAGTTTCGCCTCCCGGCGCGCCTCGGTGTAGTGCGAAACCAGGACCTGAATTACCGCCGCGATCGGGATCGCCAGCAACGCGCCGGCAATGCCGGCAAACTCCGTCCCGGCCAGAATCGCGATGAAGACCGTCAATGGCGTCAAGCCTACAGCGCCGCGCATTATGCGCGGCACAAGAATCGTGTTTTCCATCAACTGCAGCAGGACCACGAAGCCGATGACGAGCAATCCCTTCTCCCACCCTTGCGTCAGGGCAATGAGAACTGCCGGAATACCTCCCAGCCATGGACCCAGGATCGGGATGATTTCCGTGATGCCAGCCCACAGCCCCAGCAGCGGCCAGAACTGGATGCCCATTACCGCGTAGCCGATCGTTGCGGTGATGCCGATGACGAGGCAGAGAGTTAGTTGCCCGCGCAGCCAGTCTCCGACCTTCTGCTCGACCTCATCCCAAATGCGGCTGACCCGGATGCGCGTTTCCGGAGCGGAGTCGAGCAGCACGATGCGTCGGATCCACGACTTCTCCATGAGGTAATAAAAGGAGATGACGAGGACCGTCAAAAGGCCGATGATGCCGCCGCCGAGTCCCGTGAGTAGGCCCAACGCGGCGCCCTGTGGCACAGTGACTCCTTGCGCTTGTGTAGGGCTTTCGATGAAGGCGATGCCGCGAGCCAGCAGTTGCTGTCCGGGACCAGCGAGGATCGCGTTGCCACTGCTCAGCCACGCCGAGCGCAACTCGGCCAGCGACTGCGGCGCTTGTTCACGGAAGGCTGAGGCCTGTTCCCGGATTGCCGGCGACAGCAGCACGAACAACACGGTAAACGCGCCGATGATGCCGACGTAGACGAGTAGGATCGCTAGCGGCCGTGGAACATGCCGCCGCTCCAGAGCACCGACTGGCGTCTGGATCACAGTGGCGAACACGAGCGACAGCAGGACCAGGACCAGGACGAACTGGATCTGGATCAGCAAATACCCGACGATCAGAACGAGGAGAAGCGAGACGGGAGTCAGCCCAATTCGCCGCTCGCTCGCGGTCGTCGCGGCCGGTGGCTCAATGGTTGCCGGGGTTGGTGGACGCGGTGGAGCCTGCCGCTGTGGGTGAGCCGGATCTCGGGCGTCGATACTCACGACCTCACCCTTTCCTCACGCTATTCGGCGCCGGTCGATCCAGGACGTTCTGACACGATGACCTTTAGTAGACCTCGTGCTCGCCTCGGGACCGGTCGATTTGCCAGTAGCGAGCGTCCAAGGGGTCGACCCTGGCCCGTTGTTGCTCCCGGGGGAGGCTATTCCAGACGGTGGGAAAGGAGAAGACCTCGCGACCGTCAACGACCACGCGGCGGGCTGCCCCAAACGGTTTGTTGACAGGGAAGATTTCACGCGGCGGGCGTGAGATGACTTCGGTCTGGAACCAGCCATGCTCCGGGCAGCGCCCCGCGTGCACCTGCCAGAAAAGATTCGCCGTCACGCCGCCGATATCCCGCACCAGCGTGTCCTCGAGCTCACGGTCACAGACCGGGCACCGCATTGGCGTGCTCGCCTGCACCCGGTCCCGAGATCCAAACTTACCGTCCATAGCTACGTGATGTGCTCCATGCGGAGAGGCCAGGAATCGCGACGAACGCGCCTCCTCGCGATCGGGTGCTCTCGCGGCAGTCTAGCACCGGCAAACGGCCCGAACGAACCTACGGCTGACAAATTGGCGCACGAGCCTTCGGGTGGTACGATCAGGCACCAGAGGACCCACTGGTGTGGGATATTAGCGCGGTCAGATCGACCCACGCGGGTGCGCGGAAGATGGGGGTGGTCATGGGCGAACAGGAACTTTTCAACGGCCTGATCGCGACCTATCGCGAGCTCAACCTCAAAGTGCGGACACTGCCCGAGGAGCGCCTGAGCCTCGGGCAAGCCGGGAACACCGTGCGCGACGTTGTTCTCGAGATGCGCGACGACGAGCTGCGATTTTCACAGGCGCTGAAGGATCGGCTCAGTGGAGTCAGCCTCACCGGCGCCTTCGGCGACAGGGGCGAGACCCAACTGATCGAGATTCCTTCGCCCGACGACACGACGGTCGAGGTGATCTCGCAGTTCGGTACGGCGCGGGAGTCGACGCTGGCCATGCTGCGGGGCATGGCGCCGGAGACCTGGGACGACCGCGATCATGGTCCAGCAACAGTCCGGGAGGCAACTGAAGATCTGCTCGCCAGTGATGGCGTCCATCTGGAGAAGATCGTCACGCTGCTCGGGTCACCGTCCGCGAACTAATCGCCGGCCCTGTTTGCCGATGGGCGAGCGCGGCGAAACGCATCCCCAATTCGGCGGCCCGGCGTCAGGTCAACTGGCGCCCCACCAAGCTGACCTCGAACTGACGTTCCTGGTCATCCCGTATCACGGTTACCGTGACGGTCTCTCCTGGCGACTGGTCGAACAGCGCTTCGGTAAACGTCGTCTGACTCTGGATTCGCTGGTCGCCGATGCTGACGATGATATCCCCTGCCCGAATGCCCGACTGTTCCGCTGGTCCGCCGGGCACGACCGCCTGCACATAGGCTCCGTAATCGACCGGGAGATCGTTCTGGGCAGCGAGATCGGGCGAGATCGGTTGATATTCGACGCCGATGTACGGGTACGACACCTGCCCATTTTCGATCAACTGGCTGGCGATATCGGCGACGTGGCTTGCGGGAATAGCGAAGAACAATCCCTGCACCGGCGTGACTCCGGACTGGGGGATACCTAACGTATTCACGCCAATTACCCGGCCCGAGAGGTCAAACAACGGTCCTCCCGAATTGCCGGGGTTGATCGCCGCATCGTGCTGGATGAGGTCGGTGTAGATACCTTCACCGCCCATTCCGGCACTGGTTGGGAAATCGCGGTTGAGCGCACTGACAATCCCGCTGGTCACCGTTCCGGTGAACTCCCCGAGCGGCGACCCAATCGCCAGCACCGGCTGGCCTTGCTGCAACGATTCCGAGTCGCCAAGTTCGACGGTCGCCGGCGGAGGTCCGTCGATGCGTACGACCGCGAGATCACTCAGCGGATCAGACCCGACCAGAGTCGCGTCACGCTTCTCACCATTCGAGAGGATCACCTCAAACCCGGACCCACCGCGCACGACGTGCTCGTTCGTGACGATGTTCCCGGAGCCGTCGATCACGAAGCCCGTGCCGCGTCCCGCTTCGACCTCGGTCTGACCGAACATTCCGTTGTCAAACTGTTGTTCATTGATCACGGTGACGACAGCGGGCATGACCCGCTCCACAATTTCTGAAGCATCGAACGTCACCACGTAGACACCGCTTGGCTCGCGCTCACTCGCCGCCGGGCTGGCGACTATGACCGCGCCAACTTCCTCGAGATTGACCGTGACGGGCACCGCGGTCGGGGTTGGCTCTGGAGCCGCTGTTGGAGCCGTCTCCGGGGCGGGCGTGCAGGCGGCAAGCACAACGAGTCCCATGAGCGCCGTAGCAACGGTCAGTCGTCGAATTGTCTTCACGGGTGTCTCCAGCATATTGGGATTCCCGCAGCCTTTGCAGTAGCCTCGGGGCGTCCTGGTTCGGATCTCGTCTGACTATCGTCGCACCAGTGGCTGACCACGTTCACCCGGATCGCTCTCGCCGACAGATGGTCAGGGCGAGAGTCTAGTCGCCGGAGTTTCCATGTCGCCCGACAGATCGCAATATTCGGGCCGTGAGCGCCCTCCACCACCGATCGATATCTCGTCCATCCACGATCGGGATGAGCAGACAGACTGGATCGAGCGCTCGCGTGCCGACTGGGATGCACGTGCCGAGCGGTGGGATGCTCGTGCCGAGGTCAACGCCCTGGCGGCAGACCGTGAGGCTGATCTCGACCGCATTTGGGATGCCCTGCGCTTGAGCAGGGGAGCGCGCGTCCTCGATGCGGGATGCGGCAGCGGGCAATTGGCCATCGCACTCGCCGAGCGTGGAGCGCGCGTGACAGGGATCGACCTCTCCCCGGAGATGATCCGCCGCGCACGGGATCATGCGCACGAACGCGGTGTGGATATCGAGTGGCGAACCGGAGACGTGACGCAACTCGCCGATCCCCTCGCAGTCTTTGACGCTATCCAGGCGCGCGTACTCCTCCAGTTCGTCCCCGACGTACCGGCGGCGTTGCGCGAGCTGCGCCGTGTCCTGAAACCTGGCGGCCGGTTGCTGGCAAGTGTTCCTGGCGCACTCTCGCCGATCTACCGGGCCTCCTGGATGCGTCACTTGCCAGGAGGTGATCCCGGCAACAACTATCTCCTGCCCTGGGAGCTGGAAAACCTGATGATCGAGTATGGCTGGCGCGTCATCGATGGCTGGGGTGAATGGGGTGACGACCTCTACGGGGTGGGCAACGACACGGCTGCCTCGCTGCGCCATGCCGAACGCCGTCTGCAACAGGCGACCGCGACGACCTGGACCACGCTGGCGGTGTGACCCGCCCCTTGTCGCTCCCGCATTCACCTTGGCCGCTACAATCCACTGCATGCTCCCACGCCCTGACACAGGATCGACAATTAGTAATATGCGAGGACACGATCTCGGGATAGGCGCGGTTCACCTGGTGGTTCGAATCGCGGCCATCTTTTGCCTGATGCTTGGCACCGAAGCTGTGACGGCTCTGGCCCAGGACGGGTCCCCGACGCCCGTTGCGTCCGTTGGACTTTCGCGCGCAGAACCGGTTCCACTCGGCGAAACAGTGACGGCCGGTCCCATTGAGCTCGAGGTCGGCGACGTGCTCGTCGGTGCTGACGCGGTTGCTGCTGTCCTTGCGGCTTCATCGAGCAATGTTGAGCCCCGGGACGGGACGACCTATGTGGTGGTCAATCTTTCAGCACGGAATGTCGGCGCTCATCCCGTCTGGCTGAACAATGACGATTTCGCCCTCACCGGCGATTCCGGGCTCGTGTGGCGCTTCCTCGGCGCGAAGCCTCCCGATCCGGCGCTCGACCTTTCCCTCGCGCCCGGGGAGTCAACCGCGGGATGGATCGCGTTTGGCATTCCCGTTGAGGAAAGCTCCCTCCTCCTCCTGTTCGACAGCCTGGAGCTTGACGGCTCGTGGGCCGATCGCGTCCTGGCCATTCAGGATGGTGCGCACATCCCCGACCTCCCCCAGCGGCCGGCGGAGCCCAATGGTGCCGGAACCGACTTCAACGCGTCCGTCGGGATCGGCGAAGTAGCAGTGACGGATCAATGGTCCGTGCAACTGCTCGACGTCGTCACGGGCGCGGACGCTTTCAACCTGGTCGATTACCGTACGGGAGCACTCGGTCCTGAGGATGCAGCTGGTGCGGACGGCTCCGTATGGACCGCACTGCGGTTTCAGATCATGAATGCGCAATCTGGGGGTGATCTCGCCTACTTCCCAGCGAACGCCTTTGTCCTCGTCGACGGCGCTGGCAACCCGCTGCTCGACGTTGCCACGCTGACGCCACCCCGGCCCGATGCCACTGGCGGGTATTACCCAGGAGCCCAGCGTGACGGCTGGGTCATGTTCGACGTGCCGGTGGACTATGCGACGGCGACCGTCCGCTTTCTCCCCTTCGCGCACACGGCGACATCACTGGACCCGCGCTTCTTCACCTACGGCTGATCTACGACCTCATGCAGGAGAAAACGATCGATGTCCTCTTCGACGCTCGTTGCTCGCGTCTCCACGCCGCCCCGATCTCACCTCCCTGAGGCGATCCTGGATCGGGCCCGGGCTGGCGCCGCAGCCGGGTTCATCATTGGCGTCTTCCTGGCCTTTCTCGGCTTCTCCTGGGATATCCAATGGCACACGGACGTTGGCCCGGATACCTTCTTCACCGCACCGCATCTGGTGCTGTATGGCGGGGTCGCCATTGCCGGGCTGACCTCGCTGGCAATGGTGTTGCTGACGACCAGATACACCCAGCCGGGCATACCTGGCGCCATGGACCGGGCAGGAGCCACGCCGATTCTGGGCGGGCGATTCCGCGGACCATTGGGGTACATCATCGGTGGGTTTGGCGCGCTCTTCTTCCTCCTCTTCGGCCTCATGGACCAGTGGTGGCACACGCTCTACGGGTTCGACGTTACCCTGGTCTCGCCACCTCACGTTGGTCTGATTCTCTCGATCATGGTCACCATGGCTGGCTGTCTCATAGCACTGGCCTGGGAGGTTCGCGCTGCCGGTAGCGATCGCGCCCCGCGATTCCTGGCATCCGTTGGCACAGTCTTCGCGGCGGCCGTGCTGACGGCGTTCATCACCCCGACCTTGACCGATCTCCTCCCCTGGGCCCTCTTTGGCTCGATCTCCTGGCCAAACCTTGTCGTCTCGGCGCTCTACCCGGCGGCAATCCTCATGGTTGTCTCCGTCATCCGTCGTCCCTGGGCGGGAACGCTGTTTGGACTCCTGTTCACAGCGCTCGATCTGCTCGTCACCGCGATCGTGCCAGGGATCACGCGCGACTATGCGGCGAGTATCGGGCTCTTCATGCGCGATACCGCAACCGGCGAGGTCGTCGTGTCCGGATTGCTGCCCACGTATGTGCTGGTCGCGGGAGTCGCGGTCGATCTCCTGCTCACCTTTGGCCGACGCATGGGGTGGCGCGTTGCGCTGCTCGTGCCCGTGGCGGGGGCCATCGCTGCTCTGGCGCTCCGCGTGCTGGAGCCGAGCCTGCCGCTGTATCAGCCGAGTCCCCTTGATCCGTCGGAGATCGCGGACTTGCGTGCGCAAATCTCCTCGGCGGTCGCTACCTCCAGCTTGATCCTGGCTCCGATCGTCGGCGCGGCGGCGGGTTGGTTCGGCTGGTTGCTGGGTATCGCGCTCAAAGGAAGCAACGCGGAGCCGGCAGTGGCCGGCGGCTACCGGGTCGCGGCGACCACCGCCGCGGCTGTGCTCTTGTTCATGTCACCGATGGGTGTCCAGGCGCACGCGGCAGACCCGCACCACGAAACCATCCAGGCTGGTCCGTATGTGGTTCTCGTCGGGTTCAGTGAATGGCCGATCCGCGCCGAGCGTTCACTGGACATCACCTTTGAGCCGGAGGGCGGCATCGAGGGCAAGAGCGCGACCATCCGTATCACCGATCCCTATGGGGACTGGTACGAGGTCGGCGCACTCGGCCGCCATCCTAGCCAGCGCGAGCTGTGGGGACTTGATTTGATCGCCTTGCCGTCCTCCGGCAACTGGAGCATCGAACTGACTGTCGATGGACCCCAGGGGAGCGGCACGGGGGAATTGATCAACATCCCGGTTGGGGAGCGCCCCGGTCCGCCGCCCGCGCCGATGTGGCTGATAGCCGCCCTGCCGCTCATCTTCCTCCTCTGGCTCGGGGTCCGCGGCTGGCGCCAGGTGCGTCCTGGCCAGACCCGTGAGGCCCACGCCTGGGCGCCGTAGTCACCGAGGGGTCGTTGCTCCACTCCCGGGCGATCTCGTCGGCCAGGGCGGCGGCCTCGTCAATGGCCAGCTTACGGGGGAGCGCCCGGCCCGCCGCCTCGGCCGCGGCGAAGACGTTCGCCCCCAGCGCCGTCCGCGCTCGGGCCTCCGCCTGTTCGAAGACGGCTCGCTCCGGGAAGTGGAGAATGAGCGATCGTCCGGTCTCCTCGCGGACGGCCGCGGCGGCCCCAAAGAGCCGAGCGGCCCGCTCTGGTCGATCGACGGCTGCAGCGAGCACGGCCAGGTCGGTGAGGGAGGCGGCGACGTCTTCCCATACCTCGGCGTCCCACCGCAATTGGAGGCTTTCCCGATGGACGGCTGCCGCGTACCCGTAATTGCCGGACTCCCCGGCAAGCAGTCCAAGGTAGCCAAGCGAAATGGAGAGACCCCATTCGTCCCTGGTTTCTCGTTGGAGCGTCAGCGCTTCCTGGCACAGGCTCGTGGCCCGTTCAACGTCGCCCTGGCCCCAGGCAGCGACCCCCAGGTGCGTGAGGGTGAGGGCGGCGTTCGACTGGTCGTCCGACGCTCGAAAACGCGCCAGGGCCTCAGTGAATCGGGCCTCAGCGAGGCAGTAGTCGCCGTGATCCTCGGCGACCATCCCCAGAAGCAAGAGCGTAAAGGCCGCCAACCACGGATCGTCGAGGTCCGGCGACCACGCCAGGCTTGCCTCGAGCCACGTTCGGGCCTGCTCGTCGTCAGCCTGGAAATGAGCCAGCAGCCCTGCCCCGACCATGGCCCTGGCGCGCAGCGCACCCGACGCTTCTGCATCCTGTGCCGCGATCGCCCGCTCCAGCCAGGATCGTCCCTCGCCGAGGGGCCCGCGGATATACCAGAACCAGGACAGCGCCCCTGCCAGACGCAGGAGCGACACCGCATCGCCGGCCTCGTCTAGCCAAGCCAGGGCCGCCCGGAGGTTGGCCCGCTCTGCCTCCAGTCGGTCCAGCCAGGACTCCTGTCCGGCCCGCTGGCGGAACGCAGGCCATGCCCGTTCGGCGAGCTCGAGGAAATAGGCGGCGTGCGCTCGCCGTGCCGTCGCGACTTCCCCGGCGGCGGCGAGCTTCTCCAGTCCGTATTCCTGGATCGTTGCCAGCATGCCGAAACGAGCCTCGTCAGCGGCCCCGTCCAGCCGTCGCAACAAGCTCTTGTCCACCAGGGACGCAATGAGGTCGAGCACTGCGGGGGGGTCGCTGCGCTCAGGGTGGGGCGCTACGACCCCCTTGTCTGCCATCCACTCGGCGGCCTCCAGAGTGAATCCTCCAGTGAAGACGGAGAGATGCCGGAACAACAGCTGTTCGTCGGGATCGAGCAGATCGTAGCTCCAGGCGATGGCGGCACCCATGCTCCGCAGGCGAGCTGAGCGGTCCTGGGGACCGCCGGTCAGCAGCGGCAGCATCCGGTCCAGTCGAGTCAGCAATTCGGCCGGCGAAAGCACCTTGACCCGGGCAGCGGCCAATTCGATGGCCAGCGGCAGTCCGTCCAACCGGCGGCAGATGCTCGTCACCGCGGCGGCATTGTGCTCAGTCAAGGCAAACGAGGGTGCAGCGACCCGCTCCACGAAGAGACGGACGGCGGGCACGTCGTAGATCGCGGCCGGATTCGCACTTGCGCCGAGTTCAGGCAATGCCAGTGGGGCGACCACCACCTCCCGCTCGTCCTGCAGGCGGAGCGGCGAGCGGGAGGTGGCGAGGACGGTTACGCCCGGGCATGCTGCCAACAAGTCGGCCACCCACAACGCCGCCTCGGGCAGGTGTTCGAGGTTGTCGAGCACCAGCAGCGACCGGCGAGATCGGAGCGCCCCCCGCACGACCTCGTCGGGGGACAGCTGTCCAGTGGTTTGGAGGCCCAACGCCGCCGCGGCCTCGGACGCGATGAGCCTGGTGTCAGTGATCGTGGCGAGGGGGACGAACGCGACGTTGCCGGCGAATACATCGCCGGCGGCGCCCGCTACAGCAAGCGCCAAGCTGGTCTTGCCGACGCCACCGGGACCGATCAGCGTCAGCAATCGGTCCTCCCCAGAATGGAGCAGGTCAACGATCGCCCGTACGTCTTGCTCCCGGCCGATGAGAGGCGCGCGCCGCAGCGGCAGGGGCAACTGCGCAGTCGCCGGCGCGGATGCGGCCCGCCCCCGTGCCTCCGCCAGCGCCGCCCGCTCCTCCTCAGTCAGGCCGAGGGCATCTGCCAGGGCCGCCACGGTATGGGGATACGGCCGGCGCCGCTTTCCCGTCTCCAGCGCCCCAATCGCCTGCACGCTCAGCCCGGCCCGCTCCGCGAGGGCCTCCTGGGACAACCCCGCGGCTACGCGCAAGCGCCTCAACCGCTCGCCGAATGGAGTTTGGCCGCCGTCCATCGCCTTCGTCCTGCCCGGTTGCGCCGTCCCGCGATTCGGACGGCGAACTGTAGGGGAAGTGTAGAGGTGGTGTGGCTGGGGTGTGCCCGGCAGCGGCCGTACTGTGGGACTCGCCAACAGCGACCGCCGACCCAGGAATGGATCGTCGGCGCCCGAGAGCGGGGTTCAAGAACAGCGCTCTCGGGATACAGGCCGCGTTCATTCGCGGCTCAGATGCTGGTCGGCAAGGAACCGTGATCCGATCGCAGCGCGCCGGCCGTGACCGGCGGTACGAAGGAGTTCTGTATGGCCGTCGCCACCCTGCCCATCGCCCCAACACCGACCATCGCCATGACGGGCGATCGGATGGACATGCTTCGCTCGCGGCTTCGCGGTCAGCTCATTACCCCTGACAACGCTGAATACGACGACGCCCGTCGGGTGCTCTATTTCACGGTGGACCGTTGCCCCCTTGCTATCGTGCGGGCGGCGGACGCGCGGGACGTCGCGGCAGCCGTCAGATATGCCCGCGACTCCTCCCTTCCGCTGGCGGTGCGCAGTGGCGGCCATAGCCTTGCGTACCTCAGCGTGATCGACAACGCGATCGTCGTCGACCTCTCGGACATGGCACGCGTCAGCATCGACCCGGAGGCGCAGATCGCACGCGTCCAGCCGGGCGCCACCTCTGGCGACCTCGCCGGACCGGCGAATGCCCACGGCCTGGCGCTCTCCACCGGCGACACCCATTCGGTCGGCATGGGGGGGTTGACGACCGGCGGCGGCATCGGCTTCATGGTGCGCAAGTACGGCCTCGCTATCGACAACCTGCTCGCAGCAGAGGTCGTCACGGCCGCGGGCGACATCGTGACCGCCAGTGCCGAGGAGCACCCGGACCTCTTCTGGGCGATCCGTGGCGGCGGCGGCAACGTCGGCATCGTCACCGAGTTCGTTTTCCGTCTGGCGCCCGTCGGACAGATTCTGGGGGGCGAATTACTGCTACCCGCGAGCCGTGAGGTTCTGCGCGGGTACCTGGACTACGCGGCCTCGGCGCCCGATGACCTGACGACAATCGCGAATCTGCTGTATGCGCCACCGGCGCCCCATGTGCCCCAAGAGCGCGTGGGGGAACTGGTGCTCTCGATCCTCGTCTCTTGGACGGGCGACATTGCGGCCGGGGAGCGGGCCCTGGCGCCGCTGCGGGCGCTGGCAACGCCGGTTGCCGATGCCGTGGCGCAGATACCGTACCCGGAGATCTACCGGTTCACGGAGCACCAGGCCGCTCCGCACGCCGCGTCGATCCGGATGATGTTCGCCGACGAGCTGAGTGACGAGGCGCTCGACGCGGCGCTGGCGGCTATGGAACGGGCCTCGTCGCCGTTCAGTCTGATTCAATTCCGTGGACTGGGAGGCGCTATGGCTCGCGTCGCCAACGACGCCACCGCTTTCGCCCACCGCCAGCGGCGCTTCTTCGTGGCGATCATCGGGCTTTGGCTGGACGCCGACGAGGATGCCGCTGTGCATGAGGCGTGGACCGCGGCGCTCTGGCGGACCATCCGCGGCGAGGGGTCAGGCGTCTATGTCAACTTCCTGGAGGTGGAAGGGCCGGACCGGGTGCGCGACGCCTACCCACCAGCGACCTTCGCCCGGCTGGCAGCGATCAAGCGGCGCTACGACCCGACGAATCTCTTCCGGTTCAACCAGAACGTCCCGCCAGCTCCGTAACGGTCGGTGGTTCTCTCCTGGTCGACGGACCGGCCCGGCGCCTCGAGGCGCCGGGCCGGTTCTGCGTCAGGGAAGCGCGAATTGCAGCAAAGACGGCTGGTGCGCCACGACCTCCAGCCACGCTTGCCGCGGGAGTGCGGGCTGGGCAGATGGACCGTGCTGCCGGTTCTCGGGGGTGAGGTCTGCACGGAATCCGGGTGATGACGTCGTGTCGCGGCGTGAGGCCCTCACCCCCTTGCCCCCTCACCCGTCGGGAAAGGGGGAACGGCGAGCGAGCACCGACCGTGGCGACCGGGATCGTCCGCCGCCAGCTTGATTGCGGTACCTCTCGCCGGCATCCTCTTACGGCCGATTGGCTCTCTACTTGCGGGAGTGCTCTCCGATGCCGCATCGGTCGGGGTGGCTACCGGCCTCTCGGGAGTGACGCTGGCGACGACGGGGTTGTACGTCTTGGTGACGCGGTCGCTCGACGACCCGAAAACCCGCGTTCAGCGAAGGGTGGCGCAGTAGGTTTCGGTGGGAGGGGCTCAGCGACCACTGACCATCATGCGGGAGATGCGGAAGGTGGGCGCCGCGGCGGTCTCGACGAACGTCAGGTCGTTGCCGACGGCATCGATGCCAGCCAGCATCTCCGGTAACCGCCCGGAGATGTTGATCTCACCGACCGGGTACGTCAGCTCCCCGCGCTCGATCCAGAAGCCGGCGGCCCCACGCGAGAAGTCCCCAGTGGTGAGGTTCTCGCCGAAGCCGAGCATGTCGGTCAAATAGAGGCCACACTCCACCCCACCGATGATCGCCTCAGGTCTGCTCTCCCCCGGGGCCATCACCAGGTTGCTTGGCTCGACCTCGATTCGCGCGCCAGCACCGAGGAAGCTCGACCGGCCAGCGTTGCGCCGTGCTGGGCCGTCCCGCCTTGCGACCGCTATAGGCGTCGTAGAGAAACCCAGTGAACACGCCCGCCGCAACAAGCGGGGTGCGCTGCGAGACGACGCCCTCGGCATCGAACGGACGGCTGCCGAGGCGACCCGGCAGGGTGGCATCGTCAGCTGATCGTAACCAGCGGGGAGGCCAGGTGCTCCCCCTCATGGTCGATCAAGAAAGATCGGCCACGGTAACGGGCGTCACCGGCCGCAGCGCCGGCGAGGATGCTCAGGAAGCTCCGCGCGGCCTCCGGGGACCAGACGACCGGCACCTCCTGGGTCGGCACTGGGCGGGCACCAAGTTGACGGCGGGTGCGCTCGGCCGCGGTACGACCGACCGTCTCGGGATCCTCCATCCCGGACAGACGGCGGTCGGCGGCGTACCACCACCCCTCGCGTTTCTTGCCTCCAGCATCGTCGGCCGCCGCGCTGGCCCAGAGCGAACAACTCGTGGCGTCGTAACTGGCGGCGACGCCACGGCTGTTGGCCAGCGCCACGGTTCCCGCCCACCGAGCAGCGGTCGCCCCCTCTCCGCTGCGTACCCGCGGGTCGAGACCGCGAGCGGCAGCGTCCGCTCGGTGTGCAAGGTTGAGGAGAAGATCGGGAGCGGGATCAACGAGGGTGGGGTCCACCAACTCGAGCGAGCGGCCATCGTCTGTCGGTGGGAATGGCCCATCCGGCAGGCCGGCACTCGGGTCGGGATCGGCCAGTTTTGCGAAAGTGACGGTCTCCCCAGCAAGACTGACGAGACCGTCGGGGACGAGGCTGGTGGTCGTAGCGGTCGCCGTGCGCGAACCGACGAAGACGCGTAGCGTTAGGACGCCGGTCTCGGCGTCGATGCGCTCATCGACCACCCCGTCACGCACCCTGACCTCGGAACTGTGTCCAGTTCTCAGCCAGGCCTCGGCATCGCTGGCCCCGGCACGCCGCGCCGCTTCGACCGCCCTCATGGCGACGGAGAGTGGCGTCGCGCCATTCACGTGCAGCGCTCATGCCCGCGTCCCGCCGACCGTGATGCCATCGACCAACACCGTCGGCAGCCCGTCGTTGACCGGCACCATCTGCCCATTCTTGCCGCACATGCCGCCCATCTCGTCGATGGCCAGGTCATTGCCGACCATGGTCACCCGGGTCATGCTGTCCGGGCCGTTGCCAATGAGGTTCGTGGCACGGATCGGCGCGGTCACCTTGCCGTCCTCAATGAGATAGGCCTCCATCGTGTTGAAGACGAAGTCGCCGTTGGCGATGTCGACCTGGCCGCCGCCGAAGCTAACGCAGTAGACACCCCGCTTGACGGCCCGCACGATCTCCTCGGGCGGGGTCTCGCCAGCACGAAGGAAGGTGGTCGTCATGCGGGGCATTGGCGTGTGGCGGAAGCTCTGCCGACGTCCGCTGCCCGTAGGAGAAACCGCGAAGACGTTGGCCGAGATTTGGTCATGCAGGTAGCCACGCAGTACTCCGTTCTCGATCAGGACGTTCTCTTGGGAGGGCTCCCCCTCGTCGTCGACATTGATGCTGCCGTAGCGACCCGGCAGGGTCCCGTCATCGACCACGGTGCAGAGCGGCGAGGCTACGCGGTCGCCGA
The DNA here is from genome assembly GCA_963751075.1 of uncultured Chloroflexia bacterium. GTDB lineage: Bacteria > Chloroflexota > Chloroflexia > Thermomicrobiales > UBA6265 > JACCXM01. Next base: position 342,006 of record CAVVTE010000015.1, read on the forward strand.
GGCGGTCGGTGAAGGTGCTGAGGCGCTTGCGGATGAAATCGGCCTCCAGCCCGTGCCCGACCGCCTCGTGCAGGAAGACGCCGGAGTCGCCCGCGGCCAGGACTACCGGTAGGAAGCCGGCCGGGGCTTCTACCGCGTCATGTCCGAGAATGGCGCGTTCGGCGGCCTGGCGACCGATCGCCTCCGGTGTCCACATTCCGCCATCGAAGACCGCGAACCCCGCGCGGGCCGCTTTGGATTGGTACCCCTGCTGGCGGTCATCGCCGCGGACGGAGACGGCGCTGACGCCGAGATGCACGATCGGTTGGGTATCACCAACCAGCCGACCACCTCTGGTCGCAATTGCGATCCGCTTGACTTCCTCCCGCAGCCATACCTGGACATTGGCGATCGACGGCGAGACGGCTCGGGCTGCCGCATCGGCCCGGCGCAGGAGCTTCAGGGCGGCCGGGGCCGGCTCGTCGAGCGAGAACGTCGCGACCGGGTAGTGGTCGGCGACCTCGAGACGATGCAGGGGGTTGACGTGAGTCGAAGGAAGCCCTCCACCGGCCGCGATCTCGCTCGCGGTACGAGCGGCGGCAAGGAGCGCATCGCGGTCGAACCGCTCGGTCACGGCATAGCCAACCGCCTCACCACAGACCACCCGGACGCCGACCCCGGCATCAATGGCGGTGCCGCCGCGGGCGACCCCGTCCTCCAGGGAAAGGGCGCGGTTCCGCGCGTGTTGGGCGTAGAGGTCGGCATGATCGCCGCCGCGGGCAAGGGCCACGCCCAGCACCTCGTGACAGCGCTGGGCATCGAGTCCGCAGTGGTCGGCGAAGAAGGTCAGCGCGTCGCTGACGTGGGGCTGGGCGATGACGGCCATTGGGTGAATGCCTCCGAGTCGTGCAGCAGAGTGATCGAAGTATGCCGCAGGGAGAACTGTCCAGTTCTCTACTATTGCCTGCCGGGGAAGCCTGGCCGAGGCGACGGCGACGTGCGTCAATGATGCCCTCTTCGTCGAGGTGTCGCTGCGGTGCCGCGGCCGCAAGGATCAGGGGCAAAGAGCGGAGATGATCTCGATATGGGAGTGGAACACGTACGGTACGGCGTCTCAAGCCGAATTGTGAGAGGAGCTCAGTCCCGTGGTTGGCCGTCCCTGGACCTATACGCCGGCAGAGCCGGCGGCCATCGCCGTCGATCGACCGCTCTACGAGAGGATTGCAACGGAGACCGATGGACGAACGTTAACCCATAGCCACATCGTGCCGATTCGGGCTGGATACGCTTGGTCGGTGAAAGCGGGGCAAGTCTGCCGCGTGGTGGCGGTTGAGGGCCCGCAGGTCGTCGACTTCAATGCCTGGAATCTGCATAACCCACGGGAGCGCTTCTGGGCGGCTCGTACCCGGCAACTCGAGAGCACTCACCTGACCACGTATAACCGGCTCTGGTCGGTGCTCCCCTATCTACGGCCGCTGCTCACTATCACCCGGGAGACGGTTCAGTATGGGGAAGACGAGGACGGCGGCCGATGCCACGACCTGCTGGGAACGCGCTGCGATCCCTACGTCACCAAACTGCTCATGGGCGAGTCGTTCGATTTCAACTGCCATTCCAACCTGACCCGCGCCGTCCTCCCCTGGCATCTCAATGAATCGGACGTCCACGACGTCCTCAACATCTTTCAGGTGACGGGGCTCAACGATGACGGCCGCTACTTCATGAAAGCCAGCCCAGCCAGGGAAGGCGATTATTTCGAGTTCCTGGCCGAGATCGACCTCCTCTGCGCGATCTCGACCTGTCCTGGGGGCGACTTGTCCGTGCCACTGTGGGGGCCCGAGGCTGGTGACCCGCTGCCGACGTGCAAGCCGATCGGGATCGAGGTCTACGACGTCCCGAGTGAGCTGCTGGCGGGGTGGTCATCACCGCGGCCATCCGATTACGAGGGGTTCTTTGGGTTGAAGCAGCCACGTTGGAGCGAATTGGATTGATGTCTCCTCGCCCAGCCAACATTGAATGTGCGGGATCAAACAGGTGCGGGCTCCCCCTTGCGAACCATGGGCCGCCCACCCCCGAGCAGGAGAAACACGCCCAGTAACGCCACCACGACCCCGGCGGCAACTCCATATGCAGGGAGCCATCCGGACCGCTCCGCGGTCCAGCCAAATAGAGGGAAGGCCCAGATCATCGTCACGGAGTAAAGAAACCCCTCGACGGAAAGAACCGTGGCGCGCTGCCCGGAGGTGATGGCGGTGTTCACGCGCTGAGCAATCATCGGCTCAAAGATTCCGGCGAAGAGCTCGGCCACGATCAGGCCGATCAGAGCAAGCGACAAGGGAGCGCCACTCAAGAGCAATCCCGACCCCGCGATCGCTCCGGTCGCGACCACTGTCCAGAAGCGGAATGGGCGCAGGTTGGTTACTCTCCCCGCCAGCCACGATCCCAGAGCGGTCGTGAAGAGTGTGGCGCTGAGGACGAGACCAATCTGCGATGGCGCCAGGCCGCGTTCCGAAAGCACCGCCTGGGCGTAGAGATGGACTAGCGCGGAGACGGTCCAGAGTGAGGCTGCGAAGATGATGAGCGCCAGGAGCTGTCGGTCGCCGCGGACGATGCGCAGGGCCTCGGCGATCGTCCCGCCCATGCCGCGTCGCCCCTCGGCGGGGCGTTGCGGCTCTTTGAGCCCCGCGGCGAGGAACGCGGCGGCCAGTCCCGCACCGGCCGCCAGCCCGAACGGCAGCGCGTAGGTACGCTCCGCGAGCGAAGCCCCAATCGCCGTCGTCGCCGCAATGGCGATGTAGGCCACCGCATTGAGCCGCCCGAGAAGACTCGTGAACCGATTTCCGGACGGCTCATCGTCCAGGCTATCGAACAGGAACGCCTGCTGCGCACCAGAGCGGAACGCGTAGGCGGCGCCATTGAGATACATGGCCGGAAGCAGAAGCCAGAGCGAGTCGGCGACGAACATCAGCGTGATGGATCCCGCCATCAGGAGCGCGCCGGCGGTCATCGACCATTTGCGGCCGAGTACGTCCGCGAACGACCCGGACGGGAGCTCCAGGGTGACCGGCGCGAGGTGAAAGGCCGACTCCGCCAGGCCAATCTCGGCTAACGAAAAGCCACGGCTTTGCAGGAAGATGATCCAGATGCCGGCGGTGAAGCTGAAGTCGTTGATGACCTGAAAGGCGTAGAAACGACGCAGATCCGTCCCAGGGGAAGCCGCCGCGATGGCAGCAAGTGTCGCCGCGCTCTCTGCCGGGACGTGTCTGACCTGCTCCTCCGCGTCCATCCAGGAGTCCTTCTTTGTCCACAGGGTGACGGCCGGCAGAGTCTAGCAGGGGCATGATGCATTGCCGGCGCGGCCCGGCTGGCTACAATGCGTGCGGACATTTCGCGCGTTTCGGCCTGGCAGGGCGCCAACGTGCCTGATCTGAAGACGCTCTTGCTCATCTGCGCGGTGCTTCTCTGGGCCGGTGTCCAGTACGGCTTGATGGCGTGGGCCGTGCGTGACCTCCTGCAGCGCCCCCGCGTGCGCGGCGACAACAAGATCCTCTGGGCGCTGTTGATTTTGACCGTGCCCGTTATCGGAGCCCTCTTCTACGCTGCCGTGGCGCCGGTCACCCCGATCGCCCGCGCGCCGCGGCTGATCGTTCCCCAGCGGCGCCTGGAAGCCCATGACGACACCGCCGCCTGAGGAGCCCCCCGGTCGAGAGCGGGCGGCACTCTTTCGGTCGGCCCTGTTTCGTGAGCATGACACCGGTGGTCACCCGGAAAACGCGGGCCGCCTCGTCGCAGTCGACGACACGCTGGAGCGTCAGCATCTGCTCCACGACCGCCCCGACATCCCATTCTCCGCGGCGCCCGACGATGCGCTGGCACGGGTGCATGACCCTCGCTACATCGCGGGCGTGCGGGAGTTCGCCGCGCGCGGTGGTGGCTGGCTGGACGCTGACACCGCCGTTGGACCGAACTCGGTAGATATTGCCGCGCTTGCCGCCGGGGCCGGTATCGCGGCCGTCGATGCGGTACTCGATGGCCAAGTCAAGCGGGGCTTCGTCCTCGGCAGACCCCCGGGTCACCACGCAACACCCACGCGAGGCATGGGATTCTGCATCTTCAACACCATTGCGGTGGCCGTCGCGCATGCGCTCAGTCGCGGGGTGGACCGGGTCCTGATCCTCGATTGGGACGTCCACCACGGCAACGGCACACAGGATGCCTTTTATGAATCGGACCAGGTGCTTTTTTGCTCGATCCACCAGTGGCCACTCTACCCCGGCACTGGCGCCACGACAGAGCGGGGCACGGGTCGCGGCGCGGGCTACACCATCAACGTGCCGCTCGCCGCGGGCGCCGGCGACGACGCCTACGCGGACATCCTAGATCAGCTCATCCTTCCCGCTGCCAACGCATTTCGTCCGCAGCTTGTGCTGATCTCGGCTGGGTTCGACGCCCACGCGGATGATCCCTTGGGGGGCATGCAGGTGACCGCCCAGGGGTTTGGCGATCTCGCGCGCCGCGTTGTCCAGAGCGCTATAACCCATGCTGACGGCCGTGTCGTCGCCATCCTCGAAGGGGGCTACGACCCACCGGCACTGGCGGCCAGCGTCGTGGCGACCCTGGCCGCACTCGACGGAAACGACGCATCATTGAGCGATACGCCCGAGCGCGATCGGCGGTGGAACGGAGACGCGACGTCATGAACAGCATGAGGAGCAATGCGCAGGCCCCGATGAGCTCCGGGGCGCTGCGCCACGACGACGAGCGACGCCGTGACGAAGCGCGCCTCTCCGCTTTGCAGAACCAGGTCGACGAGTTGCGCCAGGCCATGCGCGAGGTGCTTAGCCGTCAGGGTCGCGAAGAGGAGCTGTTCAAGCATTACGAGAGTGCCACGGCCCAGAACCGGATCGCGATCGATCAGCTCCGTCAGGAGTCCCAGCAGAGCGCCCAGGCCCGGGCCCTCGATGAGAACCGCACCCGACAGCAGGTCAACGACCTCGATGCGAGACTCGAAGACGTGACCCGTCCGATCCGATCTCTGCAAGCCCACGTGATGGAGCTCGTCGAGGCCGCCCGGCTCAAGGCGGACGACACGACGCAATACCGACAGCGCGACGAGGAGCTGCAGACGCAGATCGAGCATCTTTCCGCCCATGTCGATCGTACCGGCGTCCTCATCCATCAGGTTCGCGATTCGATCGATGGCGTGCGTGAAGAAACGGATGGGCTGCGCCGGGACATCGTGCGCGCCGAGGACAGCATCAAGATCGTCGATCAGGACTCTCGCCGCCGCGTGACCGAGGTCGCGCAAGCAGGTGCGACCATCACCGGGCGTATCGATGAGCTGCGTTCGGATCTCGGACACCTCTTTGACGTGATTGACGATACACGCCGCTCAATCGTGCACATCGATCCGTCTCTGGAAGAGCTGCGTGACGCGGACGCCATTGTCCGTCAGGAGCTTGGTCGAGTGCAGGCCCAGGCCGTAGAACGGCACGAGTTGCTGTTGGAACGGGTGGAAGACATGCGGGGGGACATTGATGCGCGGTTTGCCGATGTTCGCCAAGCGCTGGAGCAACGGCACGAGCGACTTGCCGAGCGCATCGACGATCTCAACGAGGCGCATCGCGAGCTAGGCTTTCGTATCAGCCAACTTGGCGGTCAGCTCGATGAGCTGCGGCTTATCGATGCGTCAGTTCGCCGTGACCTCTGGCTCCTCAACGAACAGCGCGTGCGCTTGCGGCTCGACCAGGCACAACAAGAGCTCGATCTCATTGCCGCGCAGCGAAGAGATGCTGAGGCCGAGAGTGGCGCCGGCCGCGTGCGGCGACCGAGCGATCACTGAGATTGGCCACTCGGCTAGGAAGCTCTTCGCGTACGAACGCGGGAAGAAGCGGGAAGAAGCGGGCTTCCACGGAAGCCAAACTGTGATGTCAGAAGGCGTCCGGGCTGGTGTGCTCGAGAAGAATGGGTTGACACTCTCGCGACCCTTTGATATGGTCGCCGTAGTCCGATCGCTTTTGGGCGACGGACAGACGTTGATCGTGGGCTGAGGACAGCCCTTTCGCACGGGTCACGAGGAGCCGCACCGATGCCGAAGGCCGGTAATACCGCCTACCTTCAGCACGATGCGTGCCAGATCTCGACGACTCTCTCCAACGCGATGCGACCATCGCGCAGGATCACCTGAATTACATCGGCCCCGGCAGCGCGGTGAGGATGAACGCCACGCACCGGGGTCGTTTTTCGGTTCCTGTCAGACTCGGGATGGACTGACGGGACGCGCATGACGGACGAGCGCCGGAGACAGGAGGACGGACTCAGGTTCTGAACACCCCGACACCTGCGGGCCGGTCACGGGGCTGCGTGATCGGAAAAGTTGGAGGGAAGGGTCTTGATAACGCGTCGACCGATCGTGCGCACACGCCTCGTGGCACTGATCGCCTGTTCTTTGCTTGCAACCACCGTACCGTTCTCCGCGGTGACTGCTGAATACGGGATTCCGGCAGGTAGTGGTGCGGTGATCACCGCGGGACAACCACTGGCGGTCCGGGCGACTCCCGGATGGGACGCGGAGGTCTCGTACGAGATTGCAGACGGTTCCTATGTTACGGTCTGGGGCACCGAGCAGGCTGCCGCGGATGGCAGCATGTGGTATCCAGTCGACGGCGGATTTGTGCCCGTCGATGCGGTCTCTAGTGTTGCCGCGCCCGACGACGGGTTTGCGCTCTACCAGGAGGCCGCTCCAGAGGTAACCGAAGCATGGGTCGACCCAGCGCTGCAGGGCTGGATTGATCCGTCCACTGGCCAGTGGGTCGAGCCGGCAGCACAAGGCTGGGTGGATCCTGCTACAGGGCAGTGGGTGGAACCCGCGCCAGTATCAGAAGGCTGGGTGGATCCGGCCACGGGACAGTGGGTCGAACCGGTTGCGGCAACGGACGAATGGATCGACCCGGCCTCAACTGGGGAATGGGTTGACCCGGCACTTGATGAGAGCGCAACGCTTTACCAGGAAGTGGATTCGACTGCACTTGCCACCGAGTGGGTAGATCCCGCGTCGGTGCCCGTCGCGGAAGCGCCAGTGAGCGAAGGCTGGGTTGACCCGGCCACCGGCCAGTGGATTGAGCCGGCTCCTGTTGCAGAAGGCTGGATGGATCCGGTCACGGGACAGTGGGTCGAGCCAGCACCCGCCGGCGATGGCTGGGTCGATTCGACAACAGGTGAGTGGGTCCAAGCCGCAACTGCAAACGAATGGGTCGAACCCGTCGCGGTCGAAGTGGTGGCGGAGCCCGCGCCAGCGGAGGTTTGGGCCGAGCCGGCTCCAGCGAACCTTGTAGGCACCGGTGGCCCCGAGCCATGGGGCGAGCCGATCGCGATGGCCTACATCTCGGGTAGCAGTGGCGACGGTGCGGTCTGTCGCGCCGGCGCTGATCGCGGCGCCGATCGGCTAGCGGTCCTGGGTGAAGGCGAGACCATCGAAGTCCGCGGTGAAGCGGTGGGTGAATGGCAGCCGGTGAACTGCGCGGGGATTGGCGGCTACGTCAACACATCGTTCATCGCCTGGGAGCCGAGCACCTCGTCCGCGCAAGTCGTGGAACTGGAGCAGAAGCGGCGGGATCGAAACCGTGACGAGGACGGCAATGCCGGTTATGCCGGTGTTGACGGCACGTCGACCGCGGATGGTGAGCAAGTCGCCAACTTCGCGATGCAATACGTGGGCTATCCCTACGCTTACGCGGGAGAAGGCCCCTACGCGTTCGATTGCTCCGGATTCACCAAGTTCGTGGTCCAGAACACGCTCGGCATGGATATTACGCACGACATGTTCACGCAGATTGGGATGGGTCAGTCGGTGGGGATGAGCGAGCTGCAACCGGGCGACCTGGTCTTCTTCGCCAATACCTTCCGGCCGGGACTCTCCCATGCCGGCATCTACATCGGCGGTGGGCAGTTCGTTCATGCCGAGAATGAATCGACCGGAGTGAAGGTCAGCGATCTCAATTCTGATTACTACGGATCGCGCTGGGCTGGCGGTACGCGGCTCGCGTAGCGATACAGACCCGCGCCAGCGGGATCCTCGGGGGACGAGGGCTGGCCTGGCGGAAGCGCCGTCACGGTCCAGCAGGGGGAAGCGAGAGGGGCGCCGCGAATGTCGCGGCGCCCCTCTCGCATGTTCTGTGGATTACCGCTACTACGCGAGATCCTCGTCCGCAAACATGGCTCCCGCGGCTACCGGCGTGTCCGCAGCCTCCCCGCCGTCGAATGCGAGCCGGCCGCTCAACTCGGGCGACCCCGCCTTGATCCGGGAGCGAATCTCCTCCAGGATATCGGGGTTGTGCCTCAGGAATTCCTTGGTGTTCTCCCGGCCCTGCCCGAGCCGCTCCTCGTCAAGGTAGAACCACGCCCCGCTCTTGCGCACAATCCCAAGATCGACCCCGACGTCGAGGACACTTCCCTCGACCGAGATTCCCTGGTTGTACATGATGTCGAACTCGGCTTGCCGGAAGGGCGGCGCCACCTTGTTCTTGACCACCTTCACCCGTGCCCGCGACCCAACGGCGTCCGTGCCGTTCTTGATCGTCTCGATGCGGCGGATGTCCATCCGCACCGAGGCGTAGAACTTCAACGCATTGCCGCCGGTGGTGGTCTCCGGGCTGCCGAACATGACGCCGATCTTCATCCGCAGCTGGTTGATGAAGATCACGCAGGTATTCGAGCGCGCGATAGCGCCCGTCAGCTTCCGCAGCGCCTGGCTCATCAAGCGCGCCTGCAAGCCGACGTGCGAGTCGCCCATGTCGCCCTCGATCTCGGCCTTCGGCACTAGTGCCGCAACCGAGTCGATCACGACGATGTCGAGTGCACCGGAGCGAACGAGGGTTTCGGCGATCTCCAGCGCCTGCTCCCCGGTGTCCGGCTGCGAGATGAGCAACTCTTCCAGGTCGACGCCCAGGCGTCCCGCATAAACCGGATCGAGCGCATGCTCGGCGTCGATGATCGCCGCCATACCACCCAGCTTCTGGGCCTCGGCGACGATGTGCAGCGCCAGGGTCGTCTTGCCCGACGACTCCGGACCGTAGATCTCGACGATCCGACCGCGGGGCACGCCACCAATTCCGAGCGCTAGATCGAGCGCGATACTCCCCGTGGGGATGGCATCGATCTGCATCGGATTCAGCTCGCCGGGCCGCATCTTCATGATCGAGCCTTTACCAAACTGGCGCTCGATCTGGGCGATGGCCGTGTCCACCGCGCGTTCCCGTTCCGTCATGAGTTCCATCCTCGCATGAGCGCCGGGAGCGCGAGCCCTGGCGTCCGTCCGTCCCTATTGCGGGAGCCACTTCGATGTAGAAAACTTGTTCTATTTCCTGCGGGAATAGTACCTCAGATAGGGCTTGGGGTCAATTCGCAGCTAGGGCATTTGCGGCGGAATTGCGGCTCCAGGGCGCCCTCTCGCGGCGATAATGTGAGCTGTTCCAGAGGTAGTCGATTCGGGCGGCGCTCGGGCTGGAAAGGGATGGACGTGGCACGTGTGACGATCCTCGGCGCGGGCGACATGGGCACGGCACTCCTCACTCCGCTCCATGCCGGCAAACATGAGCTCCGCCTTTGGGGCACGAAGCATGACTCGGCGATTGTCGAGGCGCTCAACCGAGGCGACCCGCACCCGCGGCTCGGTATCCCACTGCCGCCGGGCGCAGCCATCTTTCGCGCCGAGGAGGCGGCCGCTGCACTCGATGGCGCGGAGATCGTCGTCGTTGCCATCACCTCCAACGCCATCCGCCCTGTTCTCGATGATCTCTCGCCTGACCTGGGAAACCCACGCGCTATCGTCGTCGTGGGCAAGGGATTCGATTCTGGACCGAGCGGTGATGAGATTCTGCTGCTGCCCCACGTGATTGGGGAGTTCTCGCAAGCCCCGGTCGTCGCCGTCGGCGGGCCCTCGATCGCTAAAGAGGTGGCCATCGGCACCCCAACCGCCGCGACCTTCGGCAGCCGCAACGCCAAGGCGCTGGCAATCACGTGCGAGGTGTTTGCAACCCCTGTCTACTTCATTCAGACCACTGATGATGTCGCCGGACTCGAGGTCGCGGCGGCGATGAAGAATGCCTACGGAGTCGCGATCGGTATCGCCGACGGCATTGAGAAGCGCACCGGCCTCCCGCATGCCAACATGCGCGCCGCGCTCTTTCCACACGCGGTGACGGAGATGGGGCTCCTCGCGGAATCGCTTGGCGGGCGGCGGGAAACCGTCGCCGGTCTCTCGGGCGCCGGCGATCTCCAGGTGACCGTTACTTCCGGCCGGAACCGGCTACTGGGAGAGCGCATCGGAATGGGTCTGAGTGGCGCGCAAGCATTCCAGGAGCTGACTGCGGCCGGCACGACGACCGAGGGTTACCTAGCAACCGACTATGGTCACCGGCTCGCCAGGCGGTCGATTCCAGAGCACGAGGTGGTCAGCCGGCGGTTTCCAGTGTTGGACGCGCTCTACCGGATCTTGTACGAGGATGCGGCCGCGGCGGAGGCGTTGTGGGGAGCGGTAACGAGCGGACCAGTTGACCATGATGGTTCGTAGAAACCCTTCATTCACTCATCTGATCCCGCTCCGGCGGTAGCACACCCTGTTGCCACTCCGGAATGCCCGACCAGGGCTGAAGCGGCGATTCCGGAAGCTGAGGAAGCACCTTGCCGTCAATCATGGTGAGGGTGCTGATCAGCCGTTTGTCGCCCCGGCGTGGGCTCATGTGGACGTCGCGGAACACGTAGTTGCCCTCTTCCAGGCGGAAGATCGCCACATCGGCGGCGCTCCCTGGCTTCAGCGTGCCGAGGTCCGGACGACGCATCGCCGCGGCCGGGCGGGACGTCGCGCGTTCGATGACGTCCGGCAGGCTCAGCCCGAGATTGAGGAACTTCGAGAGTGTCGTCGGCAGGTCAAACATCGGGCCCTGAATCGCCATCTGGTGGATGTCGGAGGAGATTACATCCGGCATGACCCCGGCCCGCAGCATCGCTTCCGCCGTCTGATAGGAGAATGACCCGGTGCCATGCCCGATATCGAGAATGAGCCCGCGGTCATGCAGGTCCAGAATCTCCGGATTCGGAACGCCCGCGTCGTCGACGATGCGCATGTCCCCGCCGGTGAAGCAGTGCGTGAGGATGTCGCCCGGCCGCAGCAGAGGCACAACCTCCGTGAGGGTGGGGGGGCCGTAGCCGATGTGGGTCATCAGCGGCAGCCCGACCCGATCGGCCAACTCGCGTCCGAGCTCCAGTGCACGAATGCCCACGCCACGGGTGGTGTTCTTGTCGATGCGCGCCTTGATGCCGAGGATGAGATCGCGGTTGGCGGAGACGATCGTCTCCGCCAGATCGAGGTCGCAGTAGTCGAGGTTGGTGAACTCCCAGGTCGGCGCGATCAACCCGATCGAGGAGAGATTCAGCAGCGCGAAGATGCGCGTCCGACTCGGTTCGGCAATGTAGCGGCGGAACCCGGGCCAGGAGTACGAACCAGACGAGCCGACGTCCAGCCAGGTGGTAACTCCCGTGCGTGCCGCGACGGGGTCGGCTTCTATCCCCCAGTAGGTTGCGCCCCAGTAGACATGTGTATGCAGATCGACAAGTCCGGGGGTGACGACCCCGCCAGAGGCGTCGATCACCTCGCGCGCGGCCGCTCGGTCGAGTCCCGACGCGACCTCGACGATGCGGCCGTCTCGGATCGCGACGTCGAGCGCGCCGTGCAACCCCGCCCCCGGATCGACAACGTCTCCACCCACGATCAGGGTGTCGTAGATCGTTACCCCACCGGCCTCCGCATGCATCACGCCCGCATTCCTCCCTTACGCCGCCTCCGACTCGGTACCGGAATCGTATCAGCGCTTGTCGTTACTGCGCTCAGCGGAAATCTGTGACCTGGGCAATGTTGCGGCTCCATTTCATCCGCACCCGATCATCTCCCGGCAACTGGTCCGGGCGCGTCCGGCGCAGTCGGTATCAGGAAAGGAGACGTGGAGCATTGACAGATCGCAGCACATGTTCACGAACCGACGCACGTTGCTAAAAGGGGGCGCGGCCCTCTCCGGAGCGGCGGTTGTCTCATCGGGACTCTCTCCGCACGCGGCGCTTGCTCAGGAGGCTGTTCAGAGTCGTCTGCAGCAGGTGCTAGAGCGCGGCAAGTTCATCGTCGACACCGGATCGACCAGCCGACCATGGCACCATGAGGACGCGGTCGGTCAGATTGTCGGCTTCGACGACATCGCCAAGCTTCTCGCCCGGGGTCTCTTCGACTTGAGCGATGAGCAGCTTGCGAACTGCGACGAGTGGTCGCAACGGTTGGAGCTGGTCGTCGAAGCGTCGGATGCGGGCATTTCAAATCCGCTCAGCGACAAGATTGACATCGTCCGCCAGTTCATGACTGTTACCCTGAATCGAGCACTGGAGGTAGAGTGAACCGCAGTCCCTGACCGCGCAATCACCGGACACGTACAAAGTCGGCATCGCCTCATCGCAGCCGCAAGCGTATGCCTTCGCGGTCAAGCCGGGCGACCTGTGCTGGATGAACTGGATCAATACGTCGCTGCACGAATACCAGGCCGGTTCGTGGTTCGACTACTACCAGGCAGCGTTCCAGGAGCCCTTCGGCGTTGATCTGGGCGGCCGCCGGCGGGCTTCCCGATCGACTCTCGGTACGGGGTCAGCCCTCATCCCTTGTCCTCTCTCTGGGCGCTGGGAGAGGGGCTTTCGTCACGAGTGTTGAGAAAACTGTTGGATCCTCCAGGCTTATTCGTGCCCCGCGGTCTCACTGGGATCTGTTCCAACGTATGCAATCGCCTCGATTTCGACCAGCATCCCCGGCACCTGGTCGAGGTGCGCTCCGACGGTTGTACGCGCCGGCTTGGGATCGTTGAAGTACTCGGCATAGACCGCGTTGAAGCGCGGGAACATGCCTGGGTTCGCCAGGTAGACGTTGACCTTGAAGACGTCGTCCATGGTCGCCCCGCCCGCTTCGAGCACAGCCTTGATACTCTCGAGCACGCGGCGTGTCTGCTCCTCGAGCGTCTCGCCTACGACCTTCCCCGTCTCAGGGTCGATCGGCCCGGTTCCAGCGGTGTAGACGAAATCCCCGACGCGGAATCCCTGTGAATACGCGCCCAACGGGGGTCCTGCCTGGTTCGTCCGGATCACCTGCTTGGCCACAGGAATTTCCCTCCCGCTCGCTCTCGCATCGACAAGACAAACGCGTCAGTCCGAGGAACGAGGAATCTCGTCCTACGTCACGAACATACAAAGCAATAGAGCCTCCTCGCCTGCGGGCTCAGACCGACACATTCGGCATGTCGATCCACTACGTGCGCTTTCCGCGCGCTGCGACCAGCCAGACGACCTCGACTCGCCCATTGCGCACCCCGACGACTTCGTCAGAGAGATTGACGGTGGTGCAAACATGATTAGGGAAGAACGCAATACGGTCGCCGATTTCTGGCTGAACTTTCGGCGTCAAAGCGACCAACCCGTGCTCCTCGGTGAGTCCTTCGAGATGAACGGGGAGAGCAACTGCCTCGCCAAAGCCCTTGAGGAACTTCGGTGGTGAGGGGAAGGCCTCGCCCATGAAAGTCTTCATCCCCCCATCGACCGTCGCGCGCCCCACATGCGGCCGGCTCTGCACGGTCGAGATGATGGTCAGCGAGATGTCTTCACGTGCCATCGCGCCGACTCCGGCCATGATCAGGTCACCAAAGACGTAGGTTCCTGCCCGCACTTCCGTCACCCCCGGCACCGCGGCGGCCGCTGCCGCCGTCGGCGTCGAGCCGCAGGTCACTTCCTCAATCGGGATACCCGACTTTCGGAGTCTCTCGGCGAGCGAGACCATAAGCTCGCCTTCCTCGCGACCGAGCTCCACGACCGGTCGGCCGCCGTGATCCGGAAAGAATGCGCTGCGGTGGGTGGTGATTCCGTTGAGCTGTAATCCCGGCATGCTCATCACCATCAGGCAGAGCGGCTCGGCATTTTCCGGCTGGACACCACAACGGTGGAACCCGGTGTCAATATCGATCTGGATATGCAGCGTGACCCCGACTGCCGTCGCGGCGTCGCTCAGCCCTCTCGCCGCAACCTCGCTGTCAACGTTTACTGTCACTTGACAACCGCGCGCCAACTCCGCCAAACGACGCCACTTCTTGAGGCCGACAACCGGGTAGGCGACAGCGATATCGTCAAACCCCGCCGCGGCAAAGATCTCGGCCTCCGCGACTTTGGAGACGGCAATTCCATGGCCGCCGGCAGCAACTTGCAGCCGCGCGATCTCGGGAATTTTGTGGGTTTTTATGTGCGGCCGGAATCTGGCTCCTGTCGCGTCGATGGCCGTCTGCATCGAGCGGATATTGGCATCAAGTTTGTCGAGGTCGACCACCTGCACAGGGGTGTCGAGTTCGTCGACACTCGCACCAATAGCGATCATGACCAGTTGCCCTCGAGGTCGAACTGGATGAGAAAAAGCCGGTGTTCTCGATCCAGGGGCGTTGTCCGTCCGAGGGGTATATCGCCGCCCTCAAAGCATGTCAAGACGCTGCGATGACGCGCAGTCCTATCACCATCCCGACTTGGTTGTGTCTTGACAGGCTTTCCGGGCGCGCTTAGGCGCCAGCAGGATATTCTCCTGATGCTGGGCCGTCATGGGACGCGGACGGACTCGTCGCACCTGACTGGACTGGGGCACCGGAGACCACCTGAGCGTCCTGCTCCATTTGTCGTAGCCGTATTACCCCAGTTTCGGATGAGCCACTGAAAAGCAACAGTCCCGGTGTTGACAGCTTGAGGAGCGGCCGTTGACAACCCAGAAGCCCGCTCATAGACTGCCGGCCAGTTCCCTAAATCAGGCTGCCCACACCCGCTCGCGGGATGGGATCGTCTCGAGGCGTGAGAAGCGAGAAGGAGCTTGGTCATGTTGTCAAGTGGTCCGTTTGCCGCCCTGGCCGATCGTCGTCGGTTGCTGCAACGAGGCGGTGCCCTGTCCGCCGCGGCGGCGGCCGCTTTCGGATTGACCTCCCCCGCTCGCGCCCAGGGGGACGGTCAAAGTCTTCTCAATCGGGTGCTCGATCGTGGCACGGTCATCGTCGGTACGGGAAGCACCAATCCGCCGTGGCACTTTGAAGACGAAAATGGCGACCTCGTGGGAATGGATATCGAGATGGGTCGCATTTTGGCCCAGGCCCTCTTCGAGGACACCTCCAAGGTGGAGTTTCTTACCCAGGCAGCGGACGCCCGCATCCCGAACCTGCAATCGGACAAGACCGATATTGTGATCCAGTTCATGAGCGAGACCCGGGACCGAGCGCAACTCGTCAACTTCACCATCCCTTACTATCGGGAAGCGGTCACACTCATGTTCCCGGCAGATTCTCCCTATAACTCGGTCAGCGACGTGCAGGGCAAGGGACTTACGGTGTCGGTCCTGCAGAATGTCTACGCCGAGGATCTCGTCCACAGAGGCGTACCGGACGCGGTGGTGTCGCAATTCGACTCCAATGCGAATACGATCCTCGCGCTTGATTCAGGACGGGTCGAAGCGGCGCTAGCCGATTTCTCGACCGCGCAATGGTTCTCAGCGCAGTCGCCTGATCAGTACAAGTACGCGAGCGACACCTGGGGAACACACAGTTACGTGGCCGCGGTGAAGCCGGGCGATCAGACATGGCTGAACTTCGTCAATTCTGTCTTCCATGTGGCGATGACCGGGCTTGACTTCGCCATGTATCGAGACGCGTTCGAGCGGTACTTCGGGCAGGCGATCGAACTGCCGCCGCCAGGTTTCCCGACAGAGCTTACATAATCCGTATTCCTTGAGCCGGCGGGCAACACCATTGCTCGCCGGCCGCAATCTGAGAGCCTGGACGCGGGACTGACCCTGTGTATGACCTGAACTGGAATGTCATCGTCAACAACTGGCAGTCGTTCGTCGAAGGGTTATTGCTCGGTCTCAAGTTGGCGCTGTTTGGGCTCGGTATTGGCACGATAATCGGGCTGCTAGTTGCGCTCGCGCGGACCTCAGGCATACGCCTCCTCGAGGTGCCCGCGACGCTGTACATCGAGTCCATTCGCAACGTTCCGCTCCTGCTCCTGCTCTTTGTCCTCTACTTCGGTGTGCCGATTTTCGCTCTCCAGACGTTTCCGCGAGACGTGGCGCGACGGCTCATCCTCGATGGCGATCAATCCGCGATAGTAGCCCTCGCGATCTACGCCGGCGCTTATCTGGCGGAGATCTTTCGTGCCGGCATTCAGGCTGTTGGACGCCGCTATCTTGATGCGGGGCGCTCCCTCGGACTCGGTCGCTGGCAAGTCGCCCGTTACGTGACGATCCCGATCATGTTCCGCACCGTCCTCCCCTCCCTGAGCAATACCTTCATCTCCCTCTTCAAGGACACGTCACTGGCGGCGGCCATTGCCGTGCCGGAGCTCACGTTCGCCGCACGTGAGCTTTCAACCAACACGTTCCGCGTGATCGAGGCCTGGACCACAGCCGGGGCGCTCTACATCGTGACCTGTTTCCTGATCGCGGGTGTTCTCCGCTACTTCGAGCGGCGAATTCGCTGGTCGGTCTGACGACGTCTGATGCAAACCGTCGCCGACAACCTCGACTTGCTAGCGCTGGGTCTGGGGAACACTCTGCAACTCTCCGCTGTGATCATCGCCATCGGCACGGCGATCGGTCTCTTCGGCGGGTTGGGGTTGCTCTACGGTCCCATGCCGTTGCGGGCCCTACTGCGCGGGTACGTCGATATCATCCGCGGCACCCCGCTCCTGGTATTGATCTTCCTCATTTTCTATGGGCTGCCAGCGTTGAACATCGAAATATCGGGGTGGCAGGCGGCGATTGCCTCCTTTAGCTTGTTCGCCGGTGGGCACATCTCAGAGATCATCCGGGGCGCCGTGGCGTCAGTGCCAAGGGGGCAGACCGACGCGGCCAAGGCGTTGGGGCTGACCTTCTGGCCCCGCACGGCCTGGGTGATCCTGCCTCAGGCGCTCCCGATAATCCTGCCGCCATGGGTGAACACGGCGGTCGAGATGGTGAAAGGCACATCGCTTGTGGTGCTGGTCAGCGTCAATGACCTGATGTTCGCGACGGTCAAAGTCGCCGAGCGCACCGGAGACCCGATGCCGCTCTACATCTCCGCGGCGGCGATCTACATCGCCGTCTGCCTGCTCATCTCCCGCTTCGGAGCCTGGCTCGAACACCGCTTTCGTTATGGAACCCCGGCGTGAACGCCACGACGCGTTTGAAGAGTTTGAAGAATCTGAAGAGTTTAAAGAGTTTAAAGAGTTTGAACTTTCGGCGAACCGGGCGGAGCAGATTCTTTGCGGCTAAGGAGGGCCGTTCAAGGCAGACAGACAAGGAGATTGTTCGATGGCGATGATGGATGTCGGTCCCGTACAGGAGATCGATCGAGACCCGCCGGGAGCACGACCGATGGTGCGCGTCCAGGACGTGCACAAGCGCTTCGGCAATCTCGAGGTGCTCAAGGGGGTCAATCTCGATGTGCAGCCGGGCGAGGTCGTCTGCATCATCGGGGCAAGCGGCTCGGGCAAGACGACCCTCCTCCGCTGCATCAATTTTCTCGAGACGTACGAGAGTGGCCGCATTTATGTCAATGACGAATTGGTCGGCTACCGCGAACGAAATGGCCGTCTCATTCCAGCGCGGGAGAAGGATATCGCCCGCGTCCGCGCCGAGACGGCGATGGTCTTCCAGCAATTCAATCTCTTTCCGCACATGACCGCTGCGGCAAATGTCGCCTTCGGACCGATCAAGGTGCGCGGTATCGCGAAGGATGACGCTCAGCGCAAGGCACGGGAGCTCCTGGCGCGCGTCGGGCTCAGCGACAAGGCCGACGTCTATCCGTCGCAGTTGTCCGGAGGGCAACAGCAGCGGGTCGCCATTGCCCGAGCCCTGGCAATGGAGCCGAAGGTGATGCTCTTCGACGAAGTCACCTCCGCCCTCGACCCTGAGCTGGTCGGGGAGGTGCTCGCGGTGATGGAGAATCTTGCCGCCAGTCACGGAGTGACGATGATCGTCGTCACCCACGAGATGATGTTCGCGCGCGAGGCGGCGGACCGGGTGGTCTTCATGGACGATGGGGTCATCGTCGAGGAAGGTTCCCCTGACGACGTCATCGGTAACCCGCGCAGCGATCGCCTGCGCGCGTTCTTGCGCCGGTTCCACACGGCTGGGCCGAGTAGTCGAGATGTCGAAGCTCGATGACTGGATAGCAGGGTGACAGGCTGATAGGGTGACAGAGCGTGTCGCGCCGTAGTTCTGTGGGCTGGTTGAGCGGCGGCGCTCAGTTCCGCGCCATGGCGCGTTCTACGGCAGGGTCAACGTCCAGGGACGGAATCGCGATGGCAGAGTCAGCCGCCAGCGATGCAGCCCGCAGGGACGTTCCCGGACGGAGCGCGGGCAACGTCTCGGGCGCTGTGCCCGACCGCGCGAAAATACCGATCGAGAATTTGGTGCGAAGCGTTGCGATCGTGGGCGAGCCTCTTCGTCCTCGACTTCTTCACCACCAACGCTTATCTCTTTAAGCTCGGCGTGTCCGATTTTCGCTTCTGCGCACCCGCTTCTTCCTGACCGAGGGTTCGCTGGGAAGCCGGCGATCCGGCGTAGGGCGCCAGGCGCTTGCGTTCAGCGAGCGAAACCAGGTTGGTCGCCTCCCCAGGAGAAGGTCAGACCAGGAGACGCCATCTCGATCCGGCCTGAGAATCTCTCCCCAGCCTGAGCGCGATAGGCCGCAAACCCGAGCTCTTCCCACATGTGCGTGAGGACTAGCACCTCCGCGCCCGCGTTGGCGGCGAGCATTCCGGCCTCGGCAGCGGTCAGCGACCCGCGTTCGGCCTCCGGTCCGGCCCCTGGTTCAAGAAGCGTGGCCTCCGCCACGAGCACCCCAACTCCCGCGAAAAACGTCACTAGTGGGGCTGTCGGGCCGGTGTCTCCGGTGTAAGCCAGGTCCAGACCGTTGGGCGACCGGACGCGAAAAGCCCAAGCCGGGATGTCGTGCACCGTTGGAGCAAACGTGACAGCGATATCGCCTATGTTCAATGGTCGCGCTGGGTCGTACTCGGAGATGTTCACCGTGGCCGCAAACCGCCCCGGTTCATCGCAGGCGTCGAACGGTGCGGTTGCCTTGGACAACAGATCGATTCCGCCTGGCGGCAACCAGACCGGGATGGGTGTTGGCGCAGGGATGGGGTTGTAGGCCAGCGCATGGCGCAGCGCCAACAGGTCGAGGACGTGATCGAGGTGCATGTGGGACACGATCACCGCGTCCAGTGTCCGGAAGTCGGCGTGCCTCCTCAACTCCTGCAACGTGCCTGGTCCGAGATCGAGGACCAGCCGGGTGCGGTCTGTGCGCACGAGCAAACCGGCGCAACCCATTCCGGCATTAGGGCTGGCAGAGCTTCCGCCGAGCGTCGTCAGTTGCATCGCAACGTCTGTCCCTTTTCCCTCGACAGCGATTGGTGGCACGGCAACAGCCAACGCCGCTCAAAGGGTAGGAGCGCGAATGGTGCCCCAGGTTACGCGCTCTCCTCTGCCTTCTCGCCTTCTTCGCCATGCTCGACGATGCTGCCTTCCCGGAAAAGAATCGCTTCCACGGCGGCCCGCCACTTGGGTGTCCTTCGCAGCAAGAACTCGAGGTCCATCCCGAAGTGCTTGAACTCTTCCGCCTGCGCGTCGGCCATGATTGCCCGCGCCTCGGCGTCCGGCTCCACCGCCAGGCGCTGCTCATACCACCCGATCGCTTCCGCCTCCTCAGTGAGTGACGCGATCATGCGAGCGAACGTGCGCGTCTCCGCGGGTAGCTCGTGCGGCGGCTCATGGTACTGATCGAACCCCATGGTCTTCCCTCCCACTTCCAACCGGGTCGAATCCAGGTTCCATCCGATGTCAGGGGTATGGTCTTCCCTCCCACTTCCAACCGGGTTGAATCCGATTCCCATCCAATGTCGGGGGTATGGTCTTCCCTCCCTTTTCCAAGCCGGGTTGAATTCGAGTCCCATCCAATGTCGATGGAGAAGAGTTGTACCAGAGCAGTCCGTAGTCGCGGACAACGCGCGTCGCGGTTAAGCGATCAAGAAAAACGGGGCCGTCGGGACGAGTCCCGACGGCCTCTTCGCGCAGCGGCTGTTGGTCCTTAGGGCTCCGGGGTGCCACCCATTGCCGCCTCGTCCTCGACAATGTCGATGAACTCGTCGATCAACCAGCGGCCGTCCTGCTCCTCGAACACGACGAACGCGGCATCGCCTTCGATGGTCCACACGCCACCGACCCGTCCGCCCTCCAGAACGCGGATGTCGCGTCCCTGGCCGACGTCCGTCGTTGCTCCCTGGTCCATCCCCGGCTCATCGACCACTGGTGTCCCCGCCAGTTGCGCCTCGAGCAGCGCCCGCACCTCTTCAGGCGTGTCCTCGTCCGGGTTGCTGACATCGGGCCCGGTCTGGCGAGCCAGGTCATCGGTCATCAGGGCGAAGGCGCGAGCGTACTGCCCGGCATCGAAGCAGGCGATCAACTCAGCCAGGGTGGCACTGAGCTCCGCCTCAACTGCCGGATCGGCTGCCTCGCCTTGTGGCAGTTCCGCCTCCGTTTCGACGTTGGTCGCCGCCGGGGTGGCAAGTGGGGTTCCCTGAGGGTCGAAGTAGAAGCCGACCAGCTCTTCGACGTCGCGCGGTTCCGTGGTGCATTCCGCGGCACCCGCCGTGGGAGATGCCTCTTGCGCGAGCGTCGGCATCGCGGTCATGACAGTGGTCGCCGCGAGCACGCCGCTCCCGGCTAAGCGAATGACGAACGGGATCGTTCGCATCGAACCCTCCACTTCTCCCTTTTTGCTGGCGCTGTCGCCCAAACGGCAACCCGCGCGGTTACAGATGCAACCCTTAGGCCAGCGCCGAGAACGCGGTCTACACCATCTGGGGGCGAACCTTCTCAACGCAGCGACCGGAGATACGCGCCATCCGGAGCCCGCGGGTGAAGAATCTCGCTCCCCATCCGCATATCCGGCGGAAGACGAAATCCCTGGCAAGACGCTTATTGTGCCGATTCAATCAGGAAGGCGAGTTGAGCGATCGCATTGCTCGCTGCTTCAGGCGCCACCGGCCATCTCCATTGCGGCAAACACTTCGGCCCGCGTCGGCAGCAACTCCGGGATTGGTTCGCGGCCGATCTTCAAGGCGGCGGCGTGCGAGGCGAACCGAACCGCGGCGAGAGGATCGTCGCCTCGCTGCCAGACCGCCAGGAACCCGGCGTGGAATGCATCGCCGGCGCCGATGTCGAAGACGACGTTGACCGGGACTGCCGGAACATGGACCACGTCCGCGCTCGTCGCCACGACAGCGCCGTTGTTGCCTGAGGTGACGACCACCACGCTCGGCCCGAACTCGACAATGCGTCGCGCGGCGACTGCAGGATCGTCACAGCCGGCGAGCAACTCACTCTCCTCGCCGTTCATGAGGGCAACGTCCGCCAGTGCCAGGGCCTGTCGCTGCACACTCGCGGCCTCATCGGCTCCGCCGCCCCACGCCGTGGCGCGGTAGTTCGGGGTGTAACAGACCACCAATCCGAGATTTCGCTGCGCGTTGCGCCAGCTCCAATGTCTCGGCACGCATGAGCGGTGAACGCAGGCTGGCCTCACCGAAGTCGAAGACCCGAGCGCGCCGTAGGGCAGCATCTGGAACATCTGCCGCGCGCAACGACGCCAATGGATCGCTGATGCCGGCAAACCGGTAGTAACTGAACGATTTCTTCCCCGAGGTATCGACGCTGGCTAGCGCGAGCGGCGTAAGCTGGCCAGCGACGGTGGCCACACCGCGAGTGTCGATGCCAGCTTCTTCGACGCGCTCACGCATCCAGCGGCCCAGGTCGTCGTCGCCGACGCGCGAGAGGAGGCCGACCCGGGCCCCGAGTCGAGCCAGCGCCAAGGCAAAGATCGTCATCGATCCCGACGGGAAAAGGACCAACCCGCGACCATCGCCGAACCCAACGCCCGCGCGCGGCGGGGCGACCTCACCCATCATCATCCCCAGGGTCAGGACATCGAGGTCGGCGTCGGTCATTGGCTGCTCCCATCGGCGGAAATCACTCGCGTCTCCGGTACGATACGACTCTTCGGGACGACCCGGTCTGAGAGGGAGGACACATGGCATTGACAAGTGGCCGGGACGTGCTCAGCGCGGCTCGTGCGGGCGGCTATGCGGTTCCCGCCTTCAATATCTTCAACCTGGAGATGCTCCAGGCAGCCTACGGCGCCGCCGAAGCGGAGCGGGCGCCCGTGATCGTCCAGGTCAGCCCGCGCTCCGTGGCGTATGCCGGCCTGGGCCCGTTGGCGGCATTGGCGAGGGCCCTGGCTGAACCGATCTCCGTGCCGATTGTTCTCCATCTCGATCATGGACCCGGGATGGCGGAGTGCCAGGCCGCGCTGAGTGCCGGGTTTACCTCGGTGATGTACGACGGAGCCGATCTGCCATTTACCGAGAATGTGAGCCGCACGCGCCAGGTTGTCGAGGCGGCCCACGCGCGCGGCGCAGCTGCCGAGGCCGAACTTGGTCAGGTCGGGCACGCGAGCCACGAGCAGCGTCCCGCCGACTTGACCGATCCTGAGGAGGCGAGCCGGTTTGTCACCGAGACTGGTGTCGATGCGCTGGCCGTGGCCATCGGCACCGTTCATGGTATGACCGAGACCGGAGCGGTGCTGGACGTCGGACGCATCGCCAACCTGGCGCGCCTCGTCGACGCCGCGCTGGTAATGCACGGCTCCTCCGGCGTCGACGATGACACGCTGGCGCGTGCGGTGGGGGCCGGTATCCGTAAAGTGAATCTATCGACGGCGTTGCAAAAAGTCTTCATGGAGACACTGAGGCAGAGCGCCATCGCTCCCGGTCACGAGACCGACGCCCGTGCTGTGCTCGGAGACGCGCGGGACGCGGTGATGGAGGCCGCGCGGCACCGAATTCGGCTCGTCGGCGCGGCGGGGCGTGCCTGATTCGCGAGGGAGTGGAAAACGATGGCGATGCCGGGACGTTTGCCGGGGGTCTACGACGCGATCGTCGTCGGAGTCGGCGGTATGGGCGCCGCCGCCTGCTACCACCTGGCACGACGCGGCCTACGCACCCTTGGACTGGAGCGCTTCGACATTCCCCACATGATGGGCTCATCGCATGGCGTCACCCGCATCATCCGCCTTGCCTATTACGAGCATCCGTCGTACGTCCCCCTCCTGCTGCGCGCCCTCGAGCTGTGGGACGAACTGGAACGAGAGAGCGGCCGTCACCTGCTCGAAGCCACCGGCACTATTGACGCCAGCGGTCCGGAGGAGATCGTCTTCAATGGCGCGCTCGCCTCCTGTGAGCAGTTCGGGCTGGCGCACGAGGTGCTTTCCTCCGCCGCGCTGACTGAGCGCTACCCCGGTTACCGGCTGCCCCCAGGCCATCTGGCCCTGTTCCAACCGCAGGGCGGGTTCCTCCTGCCGGAGCGCTGCATCAGTGCCCATGTCGAAGGCGCCCTGGCGGCAGGTGCGGAGATCCGTGCCCGGGAGCGAGTGATCGGGTGGGAACCACGCGGCGACGGTGTGCGGGTAACTTCCGAGCGCGGCGTCTATGAAGCCGGAAGTCTCGTGCTCGCGGCCGGAGCGTGGATGGCCTCGCTCGTCCCAGCACTGGCCGGTCTCGCACAGCCAGAGCGGCAGGTACTCGGCTGGTTCGCGCCCCTGGAGCCGGCGATTTTCACCCCGCAAGCGGTTTCCGGTATTCAACCTGATGGTTCCGGAAGGTCGTTACTACGGGTTCCCGCCCTATGACGTGCCGGGGTTCAAGATCGGTCTCTACCATCATCGCGAGGAGCAGGTCGTCCCCGACGATTTCCAACGGGAGGCGACCGCGATCGACGAAGCGCCCCTGCGTGAGGTGACGGCTCGCTACTTCCCGGCGGCCAACGGCCCGACCATGGCGCTGCGCACCTGCCTGTTCACCAATACCCCTGACGAGCATTTCATCCTCGACCTCCTGGCAGGATATCCTCAGGTCGTAGTCGCCTCTCCCTGCTCCGGGCATGGATTCAAGTTCGCTTCTGTTATCGGCGAGATCCTCGCCGATCTGGTACAGATGGGCGACACCCGGCATGATATCGGGTTCTTGCGCCTGAGCCGCTTTGCGGAGAGTTCCGCGACGGTCAGCTAAGTCTCTTCGGGGTGCCTCAGCACCTATTCGGGGTGCCTGCATCTATTCGGGGTGCCTGCACCTATACTGAAGCGAAGTTCACAAGGATTCTCGCGTCCGGAAGCGACCAGGGCCTTCGCCTGGTGGGAGAGTTCATGGCCACGACCGGACCGGATGCGGCACCCGAGAGCAGCGGCGGCCGGCATCTCGACCGAACGGTCCTCGCCGTCGTCAAGACACTGACCCGCGTTGCCTGGCTGATCCCCTGGCCGGTCTGGAACGCCGTCTCGTTCGTTGGCGGTTTCATCAGCATGCTTTCCAAACGCCGGCATGTTGTTCTTGCCAATGTGCGCCACGCTCGGGCAGATGAGCCGCCTGCCCGGATCATCGCCTGGTATATCGGGGCGCAGCAGATCGCTACCCACTTGAGAGCCGTGGTTGGCACGCTGCGCGCCGGGTTCCGCCTGCCGGACACAACCGATCACCTGATTCTCGATGGGATCGAGGGGCTGCGGCCTCACCTCGGACGGAGAGGAGTAATCATCGCGGGACCCCACGCCGGTCCCTATACGATGCTGGGGTTGATGGGACGCCGCTGGCTGGCCGAGCAGGGCTTCAGCGGCGAGCTGGCGATCGTGGCCCGCATGTTCCGCCCTTTTCGCTCGGGTGCGCTGATGGACTGGTTCATGGACTACTTCACCCGCGCCGGCATCACCGTCATCTCCGTCCACGAGCCGCCGCAAACCATGGCCAAGCGCCTGAAGAGCGTCTTGGAGAATAACGGTATCGTCGTTCTCCTCGTCGACGAGCCGACTCCGACCCCATCGGCGGTCGTTCCCTTCTTCGACAGCGCCATCAAGATGCCACTGGGACCGGTGCGGCTGGCCCGCGCCACCGGTTCGGTGATCGTGCCGACGATCGCCTCCTATGAACCCGGCCGCAAGATGAAGATCACGTTCGCCGCCCCCCTGTCGCCGGATGGGCCGGTGAAAGAGGAAATGCACCGTCTCGCCAACGCCCTGGAAATGCTGGTCAGCCAGAACCTCAACCAGTGGGCAATGCTGACGCCAATCTGGATCGACGAAAAGCCGGGCACGCCAGCGCCTCCGGAAGGTCACTCCTACGCCGATCTGCACTTGCACACGCAGGGCAGCGATGGATTGCTCCATGCCGAAGAGTGGATCGACGCCGCGCGGGACGGCGCCATCCGTGTCATCGCCGTCACCGATCACGACCACATCGAGACGGTTTGTGAATGGAAGCGGCGCGACCCTGAAGGCACCCGCCACGTGATCCCCGGGGTGGAGCTGAGCGCCCGCGGGCGTATCGTCCACCTGGGAGTGCTCTTCCCGGGAGAGGTTCCTTCCCACCTGCCGCGACCGGGAACCCCATTGCTCGATCTCGTCCGCTGGGCACGCGGAGTTGACGACAGCATTGTGGTCCTCGTGCACCCACTGCCTCTGCTGTGGCGGCGCCAACTCCGTGGCATGGCACGCGCGGGTCTCTTGCCGGACGCGATCGAAGCGCGTTTCCCGTTCAGTGCGAAACGCGCCGCGACGATCGAGCGCGCGGCGCGCGAGTACGGCCTAGCCGTACTTGGAGGAAGCGACGCACATCTCACTCCGGGCCAGATCGGCGGTCACGCGACGCTCTTCCCCGGTGAGACAGTCGAGGATCTTCTCGGCGCACTGCGCGGACGCAACACGCGGGCCGTCACCCTGCCGCGTCCGGGCCGCATCCCGAGAGGCGTGTACGCCATGCAATCGGTCTATTCCTGGCTTCTTCCATTCCGTGCCGTTCCCGGTGTCCCCGCCGTGCGCGGTGCGCTCTTGCGGCGCGCGCGGGCGACGGCGCAACGGGGCCCGCGGCGCAAGCCTGTCAAATCTCTGCGAGGGCATAGAATGCGAGAGGAAGTTCAGGTATCCTGAGCGTCTGACCCTTGGTCACCGGCAAGGAGGCCGGCCATTGAATCTGAACTAATCAGGACGCTGCTGTCCTACGGACTGCCGATCGTCGCGTTGACTCTGCTCGTCTCAGCGGCTGGTGTCCCCACCGGCGTGCCTATCCATGTCATTTTGATGCTCGCGGGAGCCTACCTCGTCGGTTCTCTGCCCGGATTGGCAGTCGTCATCCTGGCCATGGCCGGGGCTGAACTCGCCGGCACGCTCCTGCTGCACGTCTTCGCCCGTACTGGCGGCGTGAAGTTGCTCGAGCGGATGGCCAGCGACCGTCACCAACGGGTCCAGGCCACCTTCGACCGCTGGCGGGGGCGTCTGGGGGGTCGAGATATCGCGGCCATTGCCGTGTTGCGGCTCATCCCCTTCGTGCGCATGGGTACTACCGTCGGCACCGGGCTCCTGGGAATTCGACTGCGCGACTTCGCCATTGGCGCCGGCATTTCGGCAGTAATCTGGACCGCGCTGCCGCTCAG
This sequence comes from uncultured Chloroflexia bacterium, assembly GCA_963751075.1. Taxonomy (GTDB): domain Bacteria; phylum Chloroflexota; class Chloroflexia; order Thermomicrobiales; family UBA6265; genus JACCXM01. Next base: position 368,599 of record CAVVTE010000015.1, read on the forward strand.
CCTCGGCTATGCATTCCGCTCCAATGTGACGACCGTTGAGGAGTATTATCAGAACATCGTCGCCGCCCTGCCGATGGCCCTCGGGACCGCCTCACTGATCGTTATCGTCACTGTGCTGGGGAAGAGCGCGGCGACCCGGGCCCGAATGCGCGAGATGGTGGACCCCATCTGGCTGCGTCTGCATCCCCGCTCGGCGTCACTCCCCGAGATCACGCAGGAGACGCCGCCAGGCATCGCCTGACGTCGCATTTTCAGGCGGCGTCACGCCAACGTGCGTGACGCCAAGCTGACCCAGTGAGAGCAGACGCTCTTTCACCAACGACAGTGGTCCGATGACGCCGAGCTGGCGGATCAGGTCGTCCGGGATCAATGCGCGCGCCGCGGTCAGATCGCCATATTGGCGCAGATCCGGGAACCCGCCGCCCGCCGAGAGCGTCTCCCTGGTTCGCATTGCTACCCGCACGGCGCTCAACAGATCCGGAACATCGAATCTCGAGGTCTGGACGAGCCGGCCCATCCCTGGCAGGGTGGAGACGAGAGCGAACAGGGTCTTGGCACGATTGAGAGCCTTGCGCTCCTCGGCCGGGGTGTTTGTCACCGTGACTGTCGTGCGCAAGACGAACGCAAGGGCGCCAGGATCACGCCCTGCGGCGGCCGCCGCCGCCCGTACCCGTGGGATCGCCTCGTGCAGAAAATCGTCCGAGGTCAGCGAGTTGAAGATCGCGCCATCGCCCATCGTACCGGTAAGGTCGAGAGCTCCTGGCCCAGCCGCCGCGAGGTAGATCGGCACGTGGTCGTGTTTGGGATGAACGACTCGCTGCCAGTCCCGCACACGGACGAAGCCGGAGTCCGAGGACGAGGCTCGATGTGGGAACGTCCACCACTGCCGCAGCAGCGCGATCGTCTCGGACAGCATCTCCAGCGGATCGTCTTTATCGGCGCCGAGCGCATCGCGATGCCATTCGACTTGACCACGCCCGATCCCGAGCACGGCGCGCCCGCCGGAGAGGCGGTCGAGGGTGGCCACTGATGCCGCGAGCAGGTTTGGGTGGCGAGGATACGGACTCGTAACACTCGTACCGAGCGCGGTGGTCTCCGTTACGGCTGCAATTGCGCTGAGAACGGCGAAGGCATCCCAGCCTTCCGGGTCCTCGCTGGCCCAGATGGCGTCGATACCACCAGCGTCGGCCGCCGCCGCGACCTGAAGTGTGCGCCGCGGAGCTTCTCCATCACGGTCTGTCGTCCAGGGGTGATGGCTGAGGTCGAGGGTGAATCGCATCCGCGAAGCCGGCTGTTCCCGCCCTATCCCTCCGGCCGGTAGTACAGGATCACCCCGCCGCCCCGCTCATCTCCCTGTCGCACCACGACTCCGGGACGGTCATCGTGCATGGCATAGGGATCGCCGCGGTCGAGTTGCGCGGCGACGTCCTCGGTCACGATCGTCGCGTAGAGGTCGTGCCGCGGGCATTCCCAGATTCCGGGATAGTCCGCCAGCGGTCTCATGCGATGCCGATCGCGGGGATGGGTGCGTCCAATATCGCAGAGTGGATTCGGTCCGGATGATTGTTGCGCTTCCATAAACGATGCGGTCGCCCCCAAGCGGGCGATGCGCTTACCGCCGTCGCCCCTGCACAATCGCGCCGGCACACGGAGCATGACCGGCGGAACCGCCTGCCGGTTCCCAACCACGGCAGTATGCCAAAGAAGCGGCTCACTGCTCGGGCGCCTCGAACGAGCGTGTACCATGCGAGACGGGCAACAGGGGTGAGTCGAGGCGGTCGTGCAGGTGCGGTTCATCATCGAGGAGTCGTTCCGGGCGCTATTTCCGGAGGCAATAGTCGGAATCGTCGTCGCCAAGGGAATCGACAACCAGCGCAACGAGGGTGACGCGCTGGCGGCCCTCGAATCGGCAATGGCGTCTACCGCTGCCGCAATCGGCGACGGTGACATCACCTCGCACCCAGCTGTGGTCTCGTGGCGGGAGGCGTACCGGCGCTTCGGCGTCAAACCGTCCCAGTACCGCTCCTCGATCGAGGGATTGCTGCGAACGGCACGGAGGGGCGACGTCCGCAGCATCAACCCGTTGGTCGACCTCTACAACGCCGTCTCGCTGCGTCACCTCCTGCCATGCGGCGGTGAAGACGTCAATGCGATCGAGGGCGACCTGCGGTTGACCACCGCGGTGGGCGGGGAGCCCTTTGTCCCCCTCGGCTCGACGGAGGAGCTTCCACCGTCGGCGGGTGAAGTCGTCTACGCCGACGATGCGGGAATTGTCTGCCGCTGCTGGAATTGGCGCGAAGCCGACCGCACCAAACTGACACCCGAGACGACCCACGCCGTGCTGGTGATCGAAGCGCTGCCACCTCGAACTCAAGACGATGTGCTCGCCACGGGCCATGACCTCGCGGCGATGGCAACGCTGCATCTCGGTGCGACGTGCCGGGTGGCGCTGCTTGGGGCAAACGGAGTCTTCGAGACCACGCTCGATGGCTGACGGGGCAACTCAGGAGACGTCGCTCGACGAGCGCGGCGTCGGCGCGAGTGTGCGTGGAGACGCGGATCTCGGCAAGCCAAGAGCGCATATCTCGGCTCCCAGGCTCGAAATTGCTGCCTTCGCACCCGAGCTGGCGCAGTTCGTCGTCGTCATGTTGTGGGCGTCGACCTTCGTCGCCACGAAAGCGGCATTTGCCGAGGTCAGCCCGCTCGCTTTCCTGTTCTCCCGTTTCGCCATCATGGTGACGCTCGCCTTCGCCGTTCTCCTCGTTAGGCAGCGGGGCGCGGGTTGGCGCGTTGACCGCTCCGACTGGAAGCTGTTCGCGCTGGCAGGTCTCACCGGCTTCACCCTCTACCAGCTTGGTTTCATGCTCGGACTGAGCCGCACGTCTCCCTTCTCCTCGTCATTGTTGATCGCGATGGTGCCCCTCTTCACGGTCTTGATGCTGGCTCTCATGGGGGAGCCGACGCCACTCCAAGGATGGGTGGGACTTGGCGTGGCACTCGTCGGAGTGGCCATATTCCTCTTCGACAAGCGCGATGCATCCAGCGGCACCCTATTGGGCGACCTGTTGAGCATTGGCGCCGCGATCTCCTTCGCCGCCTACGGCATCATCACCCGACCGCTGGTCAAGAAATACCCGGCGGAGACGTATACCGCCTGGAGCGTCCTGGCCGGGGCTATTCCGCTGTTCGTCATCTCATTGCCCGGCGCGCTGGAGCAGGATTGGCCGGCGCTCTCCGGCACGGCCTGGTTGACCATCGTCTATCTGGCTATCTTTCCCGTCTACATTGCCTACATCCTCTGGAACTTCGCCATCTCCCGCCGGGGCGTGGCCAAGGCCACCACATTCAGCTTACTGGTGCCAATCGTGGCCGGGCTGCTCTCAGCGGTCTTTCTGGACGAGCCGTTCGGCCCGTTGAAACTTCTGGGGGCCGGTCTGGTGCTGGCTGGCCTCGTTATCGTGCGGACTCGTGTATGGCGGCGTCCGGCCGCGAAAGGATCGACCGCGTGAGCGTGCCCACGACCGACTCGAAGATGTACCAGACGATGCAGCGGCAGCCGGCAGATATTCAGCGCTTGCTCGACGAGGGGTGGGGGCAGGCCGAGCAAGCGGCTCGGCTCCTGGCGCCGGCAATAAGGGTCTTCGTAGTCGGGATCGGTACCAGCCTGCACGCGGCAATGATCGGGGCGTGGCTGCTGCGCGCCGCCGGGTCGGATGCCCGCGCCGTCCCTTCCTTCGATTTTGCCCTCTATCCGGATTCGTATCCACTTACCGCCGATGACGCGGTGATTGTCATGGCCCACACCGGGGTCAAGACCTACTCGGCAGTCTCCATGAGGCGAGCGAACGATGCCGGCGCGCAGGTGCTCTCGGTTGGCAGCCTCAGCGCTGAGCATCCCGGTTCTTCGCTGATCTTGCGCACCGTCGAGCGTGAACAGTCAGCGGCCTACACGGCATCGCACCTGGCGGCGATGACGGTGATGGCCCAGGTCGCTACCGTCCTCGGCGAAGGTCGCGGCGCCTCTGGCGTCGATGGGTTCCGTACCGCGCTCGAGGGTCTGCCGGACCATATCGCCGGGGTATTGGTGCGCGAGGCAGAGGTCCAACCGATTGCGGAAGATGCGCTGGCGCGGCAGATCTACGCCGTAGGCGCCGGCCCCAACGAGGCCACCGCGCTGGAGTTGGTCATCAAGGCGCGGGAGGCGGCTTACGTCCCAATTGACGCCTTGCATGCCGAGCAGTTCCTGCACGGCCCGATGGTCGCCTTCAACGAGGGTGATCTGCTGATCGCGGTCACGGTCCCCGGTAACGCCTACGACCGCGTGGCCGGCATCTGCGCGGTGGCGGATGGCATGGGCGGCAAACTCTGGATCGTCGGCGCACCGGTTTCAGAGACGCCGAACGCCACCGTATTCGCCCTGCCGGAGCTTCCGGAGATGGTGTCGCCCTTGCTCGCCGTGGTGCCGATGCAGCTACTGGCCTACACCATGGCGGTGCTGCGCGGCACCCACCCCGACACCTTCCGCCGCAACGACCCGCGCTACAAAGAGGCGTTCGGCTTACTCACACTCTGATGTCGGCAGGTTCCAGACTCATAGAAAATGGGGCGCGATCGCCTACTGCATCCGCCCTCGACCCGCCACCGGCCAGACCGCGGCGATCACGCCGTCGCGGATGCCGAAGAGCGATTCGTGGAGATGCACCGCCTGGTCGGTGTAGTTGACTTCCAGTTCCAGGCGGTCCCCAACGCGCGGCCATTCCGCCGGACCATCGAGGCTGAGTATGCCGTGCTCGGCCGAAAACCTGATGCTCTGCACGCCGTCGACGTCGCGCGCGACGGGCGGCTTCTGGCTGGGGTCGATCGCCCGACGTCCGGCGTCGATGACGATGCGGTCCTCCGCGGGACGGCTGGTCACCGTGGCCATCAGCGTTAGCGCTGGTTCGACGGGTGATTCCAGAGCGCGGTAGAAACCGTCGCCCATCGTCGCGCCCCCGGCCTGGACCTCGGTGATCCCCGGCTGTGGCGCGGTGTGGAGGTACGTGCCACTGCCGCCGCAAGAGACGATGTCGACGGGCAGCCCCGCGGCGCGCACGGCCTCAGCGGCTCCGGTGAGCTTGCCAATCGACTTAACGATCTCCTCGCGCCGGGTCTCGTGGTCGGCCATGGAGACGGTGTGCCCTTCCCACGCCATGACTCCGGCAAAGCGCAGATGCGGTGACGCGTCGACGATTCTCGCCAGTTCGACCGTTGGCTCGCCGGGCGCGACGCCACAGCGCTTCATCCCGGAGTCGACTTCGACCAGCACCCGCGGCCGCACTCCGAATGACGCCGCGGCGTCATCCAATTCGCGCACGTTAGCCGCGTTGTCGACGCAAACGATCACGTCGGCACCGGTCGCGGCAATCAGCGCCGCCAGTCGCCGCGTTTTGATCGGCCCGACGACCTGGTTGGCGATGAGGATATCCATCACGCCGCTGGCCGCCATCACTTCGGCCTCGCTGACCTTGGCGACGGTCACGCCAATGGCGCCGGCGGCCATCTGGCGGTGAGTGATGGCTGGGCACTTGTGCCCCTTGGCATGCGGACGCCACTGGACTCCATGTTCGCGCATGGTCCCGGCGATGTGCGCGATATTCCGGTCCATCGTCTCGATGTCGACCAGCAGCGCAGGCGTGTCGAGTTCACTGACCGGCATTCCGACGAGCGTCGTCAGCATGTTGTCCCCTGTCCCTCTCGTGAACGATCTTGTGACGGCAGTATGGACGATGGAGGGTGATGGGTGATGGGTGATAAGGTGATAGGGTAGAAACGTTTGCTGATGGCGCAAAGCGAGCGGGACCGGTGTGTTCCCGGCGCAAGTACCCCTCATCCCCAGCCCTTCTTCCCTCAGAGCGGGGAGAAGGGAGTCGGACGTGGCAGCTTGACGCCCCTCTCCCATTCGGAATGGGAGAGGGGTTTGGGGTGAGGGATTTCTTGGAGGCCATAATCTGTGACCGAATGCTCCCCAAATCGCCCCGTACGGCACGTGGCGGTCGCCGATCACCGCCGACCTGATCACCGGGAGGCGCGTCGCGGTGCTCAGTCCTCGCATCGACGGGGATGACGTCTACTGGATCGAGAATCGTCCGGAGGAAGCGGGCCGGTCAGTGGTCGTCCGCCGGGCGGGGGACGGGACGATAAGCGATGCGATCCCAGCCGGATTCAACGCCCGTACCCGCGTCCACGAGTACGGGGGCGGCGCGTACACCGTACGCGATGGCGTACTCATCTTCGCGAACTTCTCCGACACCCGGCTCTATCGCGTGGATGGCGACGGTCCGCCTCGGCCGATCACGCCGGAAGGGGCATTGCGCTACGCCGACGTGATCTTCGATCCGGATCGTGCCCGTCTCATCGCCGTGCGGGAAGACCACTCTGGTGAAGGGGAAGCGGTCAATACCATCGTCGCCCTCGATCCGGAGGGTGACGAGAGCGGCGGTATGGTCCTTACCTCCGGCGCCGATTTCTACTCAAATCCCCGTCTCAGCCCTGATGGGCAGCGGTTGAGCTGGCTGCAATGGAATCACCCCAACATGCCGTGGGACGGCTCCGAGCTGTGGGTCGGGGAGATTGGTGAGGACGGGACGCTCGTCTCCTCTGAGCTGATAGCGGGCGGACCCGAGGAGTCGATATTTCAGCCTGAGTGGTCGCCTGACGGCACGCTCTACTTCGTCTCGGACCGCACGGGCTGGTGGAACCTCTACCGGCGCAGGGCTGACGCCGACGAAGCCGTGGCGCCTATGGAGGCCGAGTTCGGAATGCCGCAGTGGGTCTTCGGGATGGCGACCTACGCTTTCCTCAATCCGCAGTCGATCCTCGCCACCTACACCCAAGACGGTACATGGCGTCTGGCATATCATCGACGCTGCATCTGGCGACGTTACCCCGATTGAGACGCCGTTCACTGAAATCGACGACCCATTCGCCGCGGATGGCTCGGCGGTCCTGGTTGGCGGGAGCCCGACGCTGCCGACCTCGGTCGTCCGCTACGACACGGCCAACGGGACATTCGAGACACTCAAGCGATCGCTCGACGCCGAGATCGATTCCGGCTATCTGTCGATTCCCGAACCGGTAGAGTTCCCCACGGAAAACGGGCTCACCGCGCACGCCTTCCTCTATCGCCCGAAGAATCAGGACTTCGCCGCGCCCGAAGGTGAGTTGCCGCCGCTCCTGGTGCAGAGCCACGGTGGTCCCACTAGCGCGACGTCGACCGCGCTCAGCCTGCCGATCCAGTTCTGGACCTCTCGGGGATTTGCCGTACTCGATGTCAACTACGGTGGTAGCACTGGCTATGGCCGTCCATATCGGCAGCGGCTGAATGACACCTGGGGCATCGTCGACGTCGACGACCACGTCAATGGCGCGCGATATCAGATCGATCAAGGACTCGTCGATCCGGAGCGAACCGCCATCCGCGGCTGGAGCGCCAGCGGTTACACGACACTTGCCACTCTTGCCTTCCGCGATCTCTTCCGCGCCGGGGCCAGCCACTTCGGGATCAGCGATCTGGAGACGATGACGACCGACACCCATAAGTTCGAGTCCCGCTACCTCGACGGTCTGATCGGTCCCTACCCGGATCGCAAGGACATCTACATGGGGCGCTCCCCGATCCATCACCTGGAGGGGTTCACCGAACCGCTGATCCTCTTCCAGGGGAGCGAGGACACCGTGGTGCCGCCCGATCAGGCGGAGAAGATGTACGAGGTGATGGCAGAGCGAGGACTACCGGTGGCGCTGGTGGTCTTTGAGGGGGAAGGGCATGGCTTCCGCCGCGCGGAGAATATCCGCCGTGCTCTGGAGGCCGAGCTCGATTTCTATGGGCAGGTCTTCGGCTTCACGCCCCACGGGGAGATCGAGCCGGTGACGATTGCGAACATGACGGGGTAGCAGGGTGGCGGGGTGGTGGGGTGACAGGGAGAAAGGTCGACGAAGTCGATAACTCTTCCACCGTTCCTGCCACCCTGCCACCCTATCACCCCGCTACTCGAAGGAGTGAGTTATGGCCGCTGCCGCACGGAAGGTTATCGTTACTTGCGCGATCACCGGGTCGATCCACGTCCCGTCGCAGACGCCGTTCCTGCCCATCACCCCGGAGCAGATCGCGGAGAACGCTATCGGCGCGGCAAACGCCGGGGCCGCGATCCTGCACCTGCACGCGCGAAACCCGGAGACAGGGCAGCCCACTCCCGACCCCGAGGACTTCCTGCAATTCCTGCCGCGGATCAAGGAAGAGACCGACGCCGTCATCAACATCACTACTGGCGGCGCGCAGACGATGTCGATCGACGAGCGCCTGGCCGGACCGCAACGCATGAAACCGGAGATGTGCTCGCTCAACATGGGCTCGATGAACTTTGGGCTCTACCCAATGGCCGGCCGCATCAAGGAGTTCAAACACGACTGGGAGCCGGGCTATCTCGAGATGTCGCGAGGTCATATCTTCCGCAACACCTTCGCCGACATCGAGCGGCTGCTGGAGACGATGGGCGCGCACGGCACCCGCTTCGAGTTCGAGTGCTATGACGTGGGGCACCTATACAATCTCGCGCACTTCCTCGATCGCGGGCTGGTGCAACCACCCCTCTTCGTGCAGACCATCTTCGGTATTCTCGGCGGTATCGGCACCGATCCCGAGGACCTGTTGCACATGAAGCGGACGGCAGACCGCCTGCTGGGGACGGACTACATCTGGAGTATCCTCGGCGCAGGACGGCACCAATTCAACCTGATCACGATGGGCGCGATCATGGGCGGCAACGTCCGCACGGGCATGGAGGACAACATCTATCTCGGCAAGGGCGAGTTGGCGAAATCCAACGCCGACCTCGTCGCCAAAACAGTGCGCATCCTGCGAGAGCTCTCCCTCGAACCGGCCACTCCCGACGAGGCGCGTGCCATGCTCGGTCTCAAAGGCGCGGCAAACGTGGCGTTTTGAGGCTCAGACGACTTTGCGGTCGATTGATGGACACAATGGCACGACCTTGTAAGGGAGTTGGTGAATTGTCACGAACGGTCATGACGAGCCACTCCACTCTCAGGTCGTTCCCGGTCAGTGAGGAGCGCAGGCGACGCGGGTATTCCCGAAACATGTATGTCCATCACTAACACAGTAACCACCGACATCAGGCGCGACGTCGAGACCCGGTTGTCCGATCTACTCAACCGGGTCATCGACTGGCTCAAGTTCGCGGAGGCGAAGAACACTGGAGCGGTTGGACTCTCCTCCACCGGCCTCGGCGTCATCGTCACGTTCCTGGTGGCGGGGCCACCGATCCCGAATCTGGCGGGCGTCGGTCTCGGCATCGGCGCGGTCGCCCTTATGGTCAGCCTCATGCTGGCCGTTGCCTCATTCTTGCCCACGACGAACCTGGAGAAGTACCTCGTGGGAGGGCGAGAAAAACCCACCCCGGGGGACAACCTCCTCTATTACGGGCACCTGGCTCGCTATGAACCGCGACCTTTGACGCTCGCGATCGCCCAGATGTATTTCGACCATGAGGGTGATGCGTACACGCCGAGCAAGCTTGCGATCGATCTAGCCGGTCAGGTGATCACTAACGCGCGAATTACCGTGCGCAAGCTGGCGCTCTTCAAGTACTCCTTACTTCTGTTCGGCTTCGGGGTGTTGGTCGCCGCCGCGGCGATGGCGATAGCGGCGTGGCTGGTCTGAGTCGCAGGCCGTCGCCCCACCCTGCTGTTACGCTGATTTCGACCGCGACATGGCGTAGAAGTTGTAGGTGCCGATGTTGATCGGGTTGAAGACGAAGCCCTCGATGTCGTTGCGCAGTACGGTCGTCCACGGGCGTTGCATGGAGTAGATCGCCGGCGGGTCGTCGCGGGAGATGATCTGCTGGATCTCGCTCAGTGCCGCCTGGTATTTGGCCAGGTCCGGTTCGTCCCGGTTGGCGTCGAACAACTCCTGCACGCGCTCATTGCAGTAGTAGTCACCGTTCATCCCAACGGCGCCCCACTGGTCGCAGCCGATCTGCGGGTAGAGGTGGTTGCAGGCGTCGTTGTAGTCAGGCCACCAGAACCAGGGCATCTTGTTGGGCCACTCCTCGGCTTCCATCTCGCCGAACATGATGCTGGTAAAGGTGCTCAGGTCGACCTCCTCGATGCTGAGGTTCATCCCGATCCGGGCCAGGTTCTGCTGGAAGAGCTGAACGGCGGTCTTGACGTCCTCGTAACCCGTCTCCATCGTGAGGACGAGCTCTGTGCCCTCGGGCACTATGCGGAATCCGGGTGATTCATTCGCTGGGTGGCGGGTGCGAGGCATCCCGAAACCGGATGAGTGTTATGGAAGATTCCGAAGACTACGAAGGCTACGAAGACTACGAGAGGCAGGACGGGGGACCAGTTGCGGCCGAGGCGCGGTGGCGGTGCGCGTCACCAGGATCTGGTATTACGCCGCATGCTCCAGAAGCGCACGAGCAATCGGCTCTGTCCATACGGAACCGTGTGCTGGCTGGTCGAGAGGCATCTGAGGCAAAGTTGCGGTGCGTGAGCGAGGGAGGAGCGCCGCGAGGGCATCAACCGTGACGCGCTCGAGGGAATACGGCTCTTCCTCAAAAAAGAGCAGCGTCACCGGTGTGTCGAGTTTCATCAACGCATCGCGGTCGATCGCATCAGCGGTCATCCCCGTTAGCAACGGAGCCAGATTGCCGGCGGCGCGGCGGATTGCGCCGAGACGCGGCTTCGAGAACTGATTGCGCCAGTCCTCACCCATGCGCGCTCCGAGAAACAGATCGAGCGCACGTTCCGTCTGACCCTTCTCGGCGGCGGTCGCTGCTTCCTGCATCATCTCGAGGTGGTCTCGCCCGGCCTGCTGTGCCGCCGCGGTTGGGGCTTTCGGACAGCAGCACCGGCAGATATGGCGTGGCAAGCACGAGTGAAGCTGACACGCTCCGGCGCGGCCTCGTATGACGGCGAGGGCGATGTTGGCACCCCAGCCTATGGCGGCGAGGTGCACTGCCGCCAGTCCCTCCGCGTCGATGACGGCCAGCGCGTCGGCGGCCAGCTCCCGGGAGGAGTACTGACGCCCCGAGAGCATGGGTGAAGCGCCGTGCCCGCGTGCATCCGGGAGGGTCACACGGAAGACCGCATCGTGTGGTGTCTCCGCCAGCGCCCGGAGCTGGCCGCGATCGGCGAGGAGATCATGCAACGCGAGCACGGGAATCCCGTCCCCGGGTCCGCTCGACTCGTAGCTCAGCCGATGGTCGCCACGCCTTGCAAACCGCGTGACTCCAGGCCCTCCCGTTGGTTGGGCGCTGGTGTGACTTCGCTCAACGCTCAAGGAGAGGTGAGCTCTCCGGTCAGAGGCGACGACTCGGCGGTCGGCCGCGGTTCCCGGTGGGCTAGGCGCGCCCACGCTACCTCCCAGACGGCGCCGGCGAGGAGACCGCCGCAGACCGCGTTCACCATCAGCACCGGTAGGAGATAACGGGAAAAGTCCGCCCGCATGCCGACAACGATCAGGGCGACCTGTCCGCCCAGCACTAGCGCGGCCAAGCCCCAGCGGCTCCCCAGGCCGCGTTGGATGGCGAGCGCGAGCAGAATGATCGCTCCAATCAACGCCAGCACGAGGTCGAGCCCCATTGGCTTCCAGGAGACGCCAAACAGCCCGGCCACCGCTTCGACAGTCTGACCGGTGACGGAGTCGAAGAAGCCGAGCCAATTCCCAATCCGCCGGAACGCGTCGATCGGCCCGTGAACGTTGAGTTCGCTCCAAATAACGCCCTGGTTGTACATCTCGATGGCCCGAAATTCCAAGAGCGTCAGTGTGCGGCGGAGAGGATCTGACCAGAGGTATGGATATGAGGCAATAAACGTGGCCGCGGCGAGTGCCGGCTGCACGACCAGTCGCCATCCGAGGGCGCCGTCGTGCCTGGCGTCCGGACCCGATCCACGCCAGCCATGGATGATCAGCACGACCCCTGCCGCCGCGATGGGAATCGCCAGTGCCAGCGGGCTCAGTTTGGCGGACCCGCCGAGACCGAGAAGCACGCCAAGGAGGAGTGCGCGAGGCCAGGTCGGGCGTTCCGCCAGCGCCATCGCCACCAGCGTCGCCAGGGCCACGAGGAGTGTGACCAACGCGTCGGAACCGGCGAGACTGAAGAGATAGAGCGACAAAGGATGCGGCACTAGTAGCGCCACGGCGGCAATGCCGGCGACGGGGTTCAGCAAACCACTCGCAATCAAGTAGACACTCGTGGCGATCAACGCCCCGATGACGCTGTTCGTTCGGCGCGCTGCCGCCAGATCCGCTTCGTCCGGCATGTTGCCATGACGCCAGTTCCACTCGCGGCCAAAATGAAAATTGTAGAACCCATTAGTATCGAGGTCTCGCCCCTGCAGCGTCAGCCCAAGACCCATCAGGTACGAGCCGAGAGGCGGCTGACCCACCATCAACTCGCTCTCCCGCCAGAACTCACTCGTGGGGTTGCGGAGCTCGCCTAAGAAGCGCGCCCGGTGCACCCAGCGCGCTTCGTCCCGATGAAACTCCGTCATCGAGACCGCGCTCAGGTTGACCCAGAGGGCCACGGCGAAGACCACACCGGCGAGCAGGGCGTCCCAGCGCGTGAACATCGCCCGCATTACGGAGTGATCGCGTCGAGCGCGGCGAAGAACTCAGGGAACGTCTTGGCCACGCAACCGGGATCGCGCAACCGGATGCCGGGTGCACGCAGAGCGGCGACCGCAAAACTCATCGCCATGCGGTGATCGTCGTACGTATCGATATCGGCTGGGCGCACGGGACAAGGGGTGATCCGCAAGCCGTCTGGAAACTCGTCGATGTCCTGCCCCAACCGCCGCAGCTCGGTTGCCAGTGCCGTCACCCGGTCAGTCTCTTTCAGCCGCGCGTGGGCAATGCCCCGGATGGTCGTCGGGCCCGAGGCGAACGGGGCGATGGCGGCAAGGGTCTGCGCAGTGTCGGAGATTGACCCCATATCCGCGTCCACGCCGCGCAGGTCTCCATCCGCCGGGCCGCGCACCTCGGTGTACTCCTCCCCTATCTCCACCCGTGCGCCCATCTTACCAAGGACATCGACGAAGCGGAGATCACCCTGCGTCGATCCCTGACCGAGGCCATTGACCCGCACCCGGCCACCGGTTACCGCGGCCGCGGCGAAGAAGTAGGAGGCGTTTGAGGCATCCGGCTCGATAGGAAAGATGCGGCCGGTGTACCGCTGGCCGGGTCGGACTCCAATGTCGCCGCCAGGATATGGTGTCGATATCCGCCGTAACGCCGAAGGCAGCCATCACCGCGGCGGTCATCGGTAGGTATGGCTTCGAGACGAGATCACCGCCAACGTCGATCACAACTCCATCGCGGGCATAGGGCGCAGCGAGAAGCAGGGCGCTGAAATACTGAGACGAGAGGTCACCTGCCATCCGGGTTTGTCCGCCGCGCAAGCCGGCAGCGTCGACGACAACCGGCGGGCAACCACTCCCGGCTTCACTGCGCACGTCCGCGCCAAGGTCATTCAGCGCGGCGATGAGCGGCGCAATCGGGCGCAGCCGCATGCGGGGCACCCCGTCGATCCGGTAGCGACCTCGGCCGAGTGGCAACGCGGCGGTCAGAAAGCGCATCGTGGTGCCTGAGTTGCCGACGAAGAGATCGGCTTCCAGAGCCGTAAATGTCCCCCCGCCGCCGGTCACCCGGAACGTGGCGTTGGCCTCGTCGCTTTCCACATGAACGCCGAGTGCGTTCAACGCCGCGGCCATATAGCGGGTGTCATCGCTGTGCAGCGCACCGCGGAGCTCGCTCGACCCGGAGGCCAGCCCCGCCACGATCAACGCGCGATTTGTAATGCTTTTCGACCCCGGCACAATTACTGTGGCATCGAGCGGACGGGTGGCCTGGCGCGGCGCTAACTCCGGCGGAAAGCCCCGATCGATCGTCGTGGAAATGGCGCGCCCTCCTGTTCAGGGTTGTTTGTGTTCATCAGCCGGCAAGGGTACCAGCAACGGGACGTTCTTCCCTGGTCAGAAAGGTCCATTGCGGAGGTTCGTTCGTACTAGAAAAGGGCGGCGAGATGCCGTTGCGTCGTCGTGGCGCGCGGTGCGCCCGAACACCGTCGCTATACTCGGGCGAGCCGGTTGGCGCCGATCAGGCGTCGCCGAGCTCGTATCACGTCGCTCACGAGGTCATCGCCGCGCATGGAACCACGACCGCCCCGGCCACGATCGCCGCGCCCATTCGAGACGCCGGGATCGCCAGAAACGGCGGGGATTGGAGAGCGTCTCTATCCCGTGCCAGGCGACCCGGTCTATGCCCCGGGAGCCGAGGCCTATCCGCCAGGTGCGACGGCCGAGCCGGCGCTGCTGCCGCGGCGCCAGCGGCGCCAGCGGGGAGCACTCCGCGGGATTGCCATCGCCGTGGTGGCAATCGGGGGCATTGTGGCGCTGGGCTGGTTCTTTCGCGACGCGGTCCAGGGACTGATCGTGCCTCCGGGGCCCTCCCCGACAATTGAGGCTCAGGTGACCGCTCCTGGGACGCCGGAAGCCGCGCCGGAGTCCGCCGCGTTACCGAACGCGCTTGCTACCGTGACGCCGACCGCCGAAGCTCAGTCGACGGCCACCCCGGAACAGGAGGAAGAGGAAGAGGCGCTTGACGGCGCCGTCGAGCCGACCGCGGAGGCGGAACCCGACCGTGACATCTCGGCCCAGACGCTCCCACTCCTCGACCTACTCCCCGCCCAGGAGCAGGTGCCGGACGGTCTGGTGCTGGTCGACGAGGCCGAACGGAGCAAAGCGGAGGTGGTTGCCGCCCTGGGAGGAACCGAGGAAGCCGCGCAACTCCTCGACGATTGGGGATGGTCCGGCAATGCCTTCCGCGAGTTTCTCGCCGACGAATCGGCCATCGTGCCCGGGGGAACGACCTTCCTCAATGTCAGCGTCCATCGCTTCGCGGACGCGGAATCGGCCGCCAATGCGATGATCTTCTTTTCTGATCAGGTCGTCTTTGGGCAAGGCTTGCAAGAGATCGAGCCGCCGGCGGTCGGGGAGACCGCACGGCTGCTGGAGGGGGCGCCCGATGGGGTGCCGTTGTCCATCCTCTATGCCCAGCAGGGACCGATCATGTATCGCATCGGGGGATCGACGAGCAGCGCTGAAGGCGACCCAACGGCCGATGTGCTGGCGGTCGCCGGCGAGATCATCGAGGGTCAGGCCGCGGGAGGCTGATGGTGTTCAACCGGGAGAACGCGATTGGCCTGGTATTGCTGTTCCTCTGCGCTGTCGTCGCCCTGGTCCTCCTCTTCAGCATCGCCACCGGCACCCGCTTCCGCTTCGAGGGTCCGTCGTGGCTCGGCACTGCTCTGGTGATTCTGTTCATCGCGGGGACGATTTACGGCTTCCTCATGCGGCCGGGGCGCCGTTGGTCGTGGCCGTGGAATAAGGACAGTACGGATCAGCAGGATCGGCTGTAGGAACCGCTCGTGTTCCCCGCCGCCACCGAAAACGATCGGGGATTCTCAAGTCTCAGCGTACGTACGCGGAGTTTCAACGAGATTCCTCGTAGTGCCTCGGGATGACACGTTTTCGCCTTGCGACTCTATACTTCGACTGACCGCCCTGTTACAGCGCCCCGCTCGGCCATTGGATTTCAACCGAGCGTAGGGGCCATGATTGAGCCACTCTTGACTACCAACACCATGCTTCCAGCCAAGTTGGCCGCCGCCTGGCCATTCCTTTCGGCCGCGCCGGGTGTGACGCTGCTTCGCGAGGAGTCGACCCAGCACCCATTTGCGCTCGCCGTCGCGGCGGCCTGGAGTTGCTACGGAGGCCGTCCGGCTAAAGTCGAGACGGTCCGGAAGCTCGTCTATGAGCCGGACCCGGAAGGGCTGAGCCCGGTCAAGGCGGCCGATCGCGCGCACCGTCGCGAGCGGGCCATGAAGCTCTACGCCGATCTTTTTGCCGCCGGGCATCACACGACGCTGCAGCACGCAAACTTCGTCTTCGTTCTCGACAATGTCTCGCGGCTCGCCATCTGGTCCTTTTTCCACGCCCATCCGTTCTACAACTCAGAGCAGGTCTCGCAGCGCTATCGCGAAGTCACCGGCGAGACGATGGTCACCCCCGATCTTCCCCCCGGGGAGCTCGAGATCTACAGCGATGCCATCCAGCGCTCCCTGGAGGGGTACCGCAATCTCACCGATCTCCTCTCGCCCGATATGGCGGCGCGGTACGGCGGGGTCTTTCCGGGTCGAGCCAAGGCCAGGGGCGGGGACGCCGAGCGACGCTTCGCCGACGCGGTGCAGAAGCGCGCCCAGGAAGTCGCCCGCTATGTGTTGCCGCTGGCCACCCCGGCGCACCTTTACCACACGATCAACGGCCTGACGCTGCTCCGCTACCACGTGCTTGCCAGGCAGCCGGACGTTCCCGGTGAAGTCCGCGCCATTGTCGACCGGATGCTGGATGAAGTGCTGGCTGTCGATCCCTACTTCCTGGGGGCGCCAGGGTTCCCGCTCGATCTGCGGCTGCTCGACACCGAGGAGACGCTCGAGGCGCAAGCGATCAGCGAGTGGCGTGGCGCGCTGTTGCAGCCTGATGTGGAGACCACAGAAGCCCTCCGCGCCTTTGACGACGCGCTCGGCGCGTTCGACAGCCGCCTGGTCAACTACGACCCCAACGCCGAACGGGTGATGGCCGCGGCGGTGCGCACTGTCCTCGCCGCCACCCCGGAGGCGCTTTCGGACGAGGATGCGCTGGCTCAGGTGCTCGACCCGACCCGCAACCCCTACCTGGGGCATCCCCTCTTCCTCGGTATGCAGTCGAAGCTGATGCAGACAATGAGCCACGTGCCGTTTACCTGGGCGAAACGGATCAGCATGGCCGAGGACGCCCAGAACCAGCGCCATCGGGGCACCGCGGGGTCTCGTCCGGCGCTGCTGACGTGGCACAGCCGCGAGCCGGACGTCATCGTGCCCTGGGCGATTCGCCAGAACCCCGCCGCGCTGGCGGAGTACGACGCGACCATCCGTGCCCTCACCGATGCACGAAACGCGCTCCTCGAGCGTGGCATGCCGCCCGAGGCGGCTTTCTATCTGATTCCCAACGCCCAACGCATCCGCTTCTACGAGAGCGGCACCCTCCTCGATTACTACTGGAAATGGGTCAAGCGGCTCTGTTACGACGCCCAGCGCGAGATCTTCGAGACGGCGGTCGACGAGGTCGCCCAGGTGCGAGAGGTTCTCCCGATCATTGGACGTTATGTCGATGGGCCTCCCTGTGTCATGCGCTCTCGTGCCGGGACGGCCCCGATCTGCCCCGAGGGTGAGCGCTTCTGCGGCATCCCCGTCTGGCGCAATTACCACTTCGAGGAACTGGAGGAGCGGCGGGTGATGTGAGCGAGCCTCGCATTCTCGAGGTGGATCCGGGCTGGCGCGAGGCGCATCCCGGCGCGAGCGTCGGGTTCATCGCCATGCGCGGGGTGAGCAATCCCGCTACTCACGAGGGGTTGAACGCTCTCGCGGCCGAATTGGAAACCGATGTGCGCTCCCGCCTGGGGACGGTCGATCGGGAGACGATCCGCGCTGTTCCACCCCTCCCCGCCTATGCCGCTTATTACAAGCGATGGGGCCAGCGCTACCACGTAGCGATGCAACTCGAATCAGTGGCGCAGAAAGGGAAACCGCTGCCGCGGGTTGCTGCCCTGGTCGAGGCCATGTTCATCGCCGAATTGAACAACCTGTTGCTGACGGCGGGGCACGATCTCGACGCGCTCGCATTGCCAATTCGCCTCGCCGTGGGAGCGGGTGAGGGATTCGCCGGGCCTAACGGCAAGGAGATGACCGTCAAGGACGGCGACATGTTCATGGCCGACGCTGACGGCAGGGTCCTCTCGGCGATCATCACCGGACCATCTGATTTCGCCCGGATTGGTCCAGAGACGACGGCAGCGCTCTTCTACGCTTATGCACCGCCGGGCGTCGATCCCTCCCTTGTCTCCACCCATCTTGACGAGATCGAACGCAACATGCGCCTCATCTCTCCCGACGCAGTAATGGTTGGCAGGGAGATCGTAACGGCGGAGGGCTGAAGCCCGTTGGCGATCCGCTAACTGCGATCGACGTTCCGCCACGAGGCGGCGACAATCGAAGGCGCCAACCCGTTCCAGATCTACTGGCAGATCTATCTGCCGCTGGCGCGGCCGGCGCTTTCGGCCTTTGCCTTTCTGGTCATGCTCTATTCGTGGAACGAGTTCCTTTGGGCGCTGATCATGACCAACGACACCGAAATGCGCGTCCTCTCGGTCGGCATCGCCATGCTGCAAGGGCAGCACTTCTCGAACAACGCGCTCCTGATGGCCGCCGCAAACATGGCGACCATTCCGGTACTGATCCTGTTCCTCGTTTTTCAGCGACAACTCGTGGAAGGGATCACCCTCAGTGGGATCAAGTGAGAGCGATCTGACACTGCGCGAGTACGAACCGCGCCCCATGTTGACGGTGGAGGCGCATGAAGTCCTCCAGCCGCGCTTCCCGGTCATCGACGCGCACAATCACCTCGGCGACGCCTTCCTGACCTGGAGCGACGATTGGCTCAGCCAGCCGGTCAGCCAGCTCATCGATACGATGGACGAAGCCGGCGTGCAGGCCATCGTCGACCTCGATGGCCGCTGGGGAGATCGTCTGCGAGCCGAGCTTGCCCGCTATCAGGAGCCCTATCCGGACCGCTTCGCCGTCTTCTCCGGGATCGATTACGACAATTTCGCTACCGACCCCAGTTTTGGCGAGACGGAGGCGCAGCGCCTGCGCGAGTCGGTGGCGCTCGGCGCGCGAGGCTTGAAGGTCTGGAAGAGGCTTGGATTGCGCCTGCGCGATACCGAGGGGAAGCTCATCCCGGTCGACGATCCTCGGCTCGATCCGCTCTGGGCGGCGGCCGCAGAACTCAACATGCCGGTCCTGATTCACATCGCCGACCCGGTCGCCTTCTTTACACCGCTCGACCGCTTCAACGAGCGCTGGGAGGAGTTGCACGAAAATCCGGACTGGCACTTCTACCCGACGCGGCCAAAGGGCGACCTCAGCCATCCCGACTTCCCGTCGTTCGACGAGATCATGGAGCAGTTTGAGAGTCTACTGCGCCGACATCCCGGAACAGACTTCATCGGCGCGCACGTCGGGTGCTACGCCGAAAACCTCGGCTGGGTCGGTCGGGTCATGGACGCCTGCCCGAACTTCTACGCCGACATCAGCGCGCGCATCGCCGAGCTTGGGCGCCAGCCATACACGGCGCGTGACTTCTTTATTGCGCACCAGGACCGCATCCTCTTTGGCACCGACTCCCAGCCCGACCCGCAAACCTACGCCATTTACTACCGCTTCCTGGAAACGCGCGATGAATACTTCAACTACGGCCGGGAGCAACCGCCCGGAGTCGGCCGCTGGCTGATCTACGGCCTCGATCTGCCCGATGATGTTCTCAGGAAGGTCTACACGAACAATGCCCGACGGGTGATATTCGACAGGCAGTCGGGTAGCGCGTAGCCGGTGTCATTCCAACCGGCAACGACGAATCTCGACGCGGCGTCTCTGGACGCTGGAGAACGACGAGTTTCCTCCTTCGTCTGGATGACACGATCTGCACTCGCCACGCGGACTGCCAACACGCAGTCACGGCGACTGAATTCATCACGAAAGGAACGACGTTCACATGGCAAAAATTGCGTTCATCGGCGCCGGCAGCACCGTCTTTGCCCGCAACCTGCTGCAGGATCTCTTCACGTTTCCGGAGCTCCACGATGCCACGATTGCGCTGATGGACATCGATCCCGTTCGCCTCGCCGACACCGAAGCCGTCGCCAACATGCTGGCGGACCGAGCTGGCGCCCACCCGACCATCGAGGCAACGACCGAACTGCGGCAAGCGTTGGATGGGGCCGATTACGCGATCAACATGATTCAGGTCGGCGGCTACCGGCCGTCGACGGTGATCGACTTCGAGATCCCGAAACGCTATGGCCTGCGGCAGACCATCGGCGACACCCTGGGGATCGGCGGCATCATGCGGGCGCTGCGCACGATTCCAGTGATGCTCGATATCGGGCGGCAGATGGAGCAGGTTTGCCCGGATGCCCTCTTCCTCAACTACACAAACCCGATGGCGATGCTGTGCATGGCGATGGACCGGGGCACGGCGGTGCGCACAGTCGGTCTCTGTCACAGCGTGCAGGGCACTGCCAGCGACCTGGCCGAGTGGCTGGGGGTGCCCGCCGAGCAGGTCAACTACGTGTGCGCCGGGATCAACCACGTCGCGTTCTATCTGCGGTTCGAACGAAACGGTGAGGATCTCTACCCGGCATTGCGACAGCTTGCCGCGGAGCGAGGGGAGCCCGCCTGGGAACGGGTCCGGTTCGAGGTGTTCCGGAACTTCGGGTATTTCGTCACGGAGTCGAGCGAGCACTTCTCGGAGTACGTCCCCTGGTTCATCAAGCAGAATCGCGATGACCTGATCGCCCGGTACAACGTGCCGCTCGACGAATATCCGGCGCGCTGCGAGGATCAGATCGCGGAATGGGGCGAGTATCCGCGCGGCCTTGACGTCACCCGATTCAGGGGAGTTGGCTCGCTATCAGGAGAAGCGGCGCGGACAACTTCGCGGCATGACGGAGCGGCGCCTGGCCGTCGTTGCCCGCGAAAACCAGATGCTCGCAGACACTTTGCGCCAGGAAGCGCTTTCAGACCGTGCGGAAGACGAGACAGGTCATAGTGGCGAGTATGGGACGCTGATCATCCACAGCATCGAAACCGGTCAGCCCCGGGTGGTCTATGGCAACGTCGCCAACCGGACGTCGATCGTGAACCTGCCGGCGACAAGCTGCGTCGAGGTCCCGTGCCTGGTTGATCGCAATGGCGTCCAGCCGACGGAGGTCGGCATGCTCCCGCCACAACTCGCGGCGCTGATGCAGACCAACATCAACGTCCAGGAGCTGACGGTGCAGGCATCACTGACCGGGAAACGGGAGCACGTCTACCAGGCGGCGATGCTCGACCCGCACACGGCGGCCGAGCTCGATCCCGAGCAGATCTGCGCACTCGTCGATGATCTCCTCGAGGCCCATGGGAGCATGATTCCACCGCTGGCGTGATGGCAAGACGGCAAGACGGCAAGACGGCAAGACCGCAAGGCAGAGCGTAGTCTTCAGTCGTGAGTCGGAGGCCAGAGGATGGGTCGATAAGCTCTCCGACCCTAACTCCCCATGAACCTAATACCCATCACCTTTCACTCCGTCACCCTTTTGGTCGGAGGGCCTGGGCCAGACCATCGCCGATGAGCCCGAAGCCCATGCCGACGATGAGGACGGCGAGACCGGGGTAGGTCATCAGCCGCCAGTCGCGGAGGAAGAAGTCGCGGGCCTCCGCCACCATCACCCCCCATTCCGGGTTGGGTGGTTGGACACCAAGACCAAGGAACGACAGTGATGACGACACGAGGATGTTGAGAACCATGTCCGCCATGGCGAAGATCAGGGCGGCGGATATCACGTTCGGCAGGATGTGACGGAGCATGATCCGGTGCTGGCTCATGCCGAGAACCTGCGCCGCTTCGACATACTCCAGCTTCCGCGCCACCAGCGTTTCGCCGCGGACGATCCGGGCGTAGGCGACCCAGCCCACCAGCCAGATGGCATAGACGATGTTCCAGGTACCGGTCCCGAGGATGGCGACAACCGCGATCACCAGTACCAGATACGGCATGGTGAGCGTGAAGTCGACGAGTCGCATGAGCAATGAATCGAACCAACCGCCGACGTATCCGGAGAGCAGACCGAGAGCACTGCCAACGATTAAGGTAACCAACGTTGCCGCAAGCGCGATGACAATGTCGATGCGACCGCCGTAGGCCAACCGGGTCAGCGTATCTCGTCCGAAGTTGTCGGTACCGAGAGGATGACTCCAGCTCGGATCGGCAAATGTCGGTTGGCTGAAATCAGGCTCAGTCGGCGAATACGGGCTCAGCAGCGGGTAGATGAGCACGAAGATGGTGACCATACCAACGATCGCAAGACCCAGGATCAGAAGGGGATTCAGGAACCGGTTCCTGGTACGCCCGACGCGAGGCGCGGCGGCGGGCGCCGCCGCGTCGAGCGTTGCCACTGAACGGGCGGTTGTGGCGCCAGCGGTCATGAATAGCTCAGCCTGGGATCGAGGAAGGCGTAGCTGATGTCGGTTACCAGATTGATGAAAAGCACGAGAACGCCAAAGGCCAGCGTGGCGCCCTGAATGATCGGGTAATCACGGTCGAAGATGGCCCGAATGATCAACTGACCGATCCCGGGTATAGCGAAGATCGTCTCGACGATCGTCGTGCCACCGATCAGAAACGCCAGGTTGACAGCCAGAATGGTGACCGTCGACATGGCTGAATTGCGCAGAATATGCCAGAGAAAGATTCGCCTCCCGCCCAGGCCTTTGGCCCGCGCGGTGCGGACAAAGTCAGCGCCGACCGTCTCCAGGATCGAGTTGCGTAGGCTGCGGATGAGAATCGACGAGACGGCTAGCGCCAGCGCCAGCGCGGGTAGGAACAGGGATTCCAGATGCCCAAGGAATCCTTCACCATAGCCGGCCACAGGAAAGATGCTCAGCTTCACCGCGAAGAGCTGCAACATCATCATGCCGATCCAGTAGGCCGGCATGGCCAATGAAACCAGAGTGTAGAGGCGCACGAGCTGATCGACCCAGGACCCCTGGTTCAGGGCGGCTATAGCGGCCAGTGGCGCGCTGATCAGCACCGAGAGCACGCCAGCGAATCCCACCAGGAAGAGGGTCGGCGGGAGCCGCTCGGCGAGAATATCGGTCACTGGACGCCGCTGGCGAATGGATTCTCCCAGGTCACCGCTGGCAAGGTCTCGCATGAAGACGCCGTACTGCACCCAATAAGGGTCAGTCAGCCTGAGATGCGCTCGGAGATCGGCGATGTTCTCTTCGCTCGCGCGAGTGCCGAGCATGATCGCGGCGGGATCGCCCGGCACAAACCGCACCAGGAAGAAGATGAAAAGCGTGATCAGGAACAGCACCGGGACCATATAGACCAGACGGCGCAGGATGTACCCGGTCATCAGCGTTCCAGGTGATAGGGTGGATGGGGTGATGGGGTGATAGGGTGTGAGTGGGTTATCCCTCCGCATGAGCCGTTCACTGTTTCGTGCCCAAAGGCGACCTGAGAAGCAGGCAAAGATCTTACCCACGACCATGCCTATCACCCCAACACCTATGACCCCATCGCCCTCTTCTCAGACGTCGTCCCGCCAGGTCTCGTAGAGCCGGTAGTTTCCGGTGGGCAGGATGTGGAAGTTCTTGACGTAGCTCTGGGTGGCTGAGCGGCCGGACGGGTAGTAGAGAAAGATGAATGGGGCATCATCGAGGTGGATCGCCTGGATTCGGCGGTACATCTCCAGCCGCGCGTCGGGATCGGTCTCCGCCTGGGCATCGCTGATGAGCTGATTGGCCTCTTCGTTGTTATAGCCGGTCCAGACCGCTTTAAAGTCGTCGTCGCCGAGCACGGCGAACGTCGACAACTGGGACGGGTCGATGATGTCGGTCGTGTAAGAGGACTTGCTGGCCTCGTAGTCCATGTCGACGGTGACACGTTCCGTCTGGAGCGCGGGTTCGAGCTGGGTAACGGTCACCTGCCCGCCGATCTCGGCGAGCTGGGCCGCAACGAGCTGGCTGACCTGCGAGCCGACAGCGTCGCCAACGCTGGTCAGAATCTCGAAGGCGAACCCGTCCGGGCTGTTCGACTCGGCCACGAGCTGCCTGGCCCGCTCCAGATCGAATGGATAGCCAGGGGATTCAGGGTCGCGTCCAACCATCTTGGGCAGGTACGACGTGGCCGGTTCGCCGGCACCGAAGAGGACGTTCTGGATAATGGCGTCCTTGTCGACCGCGTAGTTGATCGCCTGGCGCAGCTTCTTGTCATCGAGCGGTGCGCGGGTGACGTTGAGCCCGATGTAGTCGATCCGCGCCACTGCGTCCTCCAGGACGACGTAATCGGGATTCTGGCTCAGCGGCTGAATCTGATTGAACGGGACGTCGGTGACGATGTCGAGCTCGCTGCCCTGGAACTGCAACATGCGGGCGTTGGAATCGGTCAACACCTTGAAGGTGAGCTGATCGAGGTAAGGCTTGCCCTCGTCCCAGTACTCGGGGTTCTTAGTAAGCACGATCTGCGAACCGCGGTCCCAGCTCTCGAACATGAAGGGGCCGCTGCCGATCGGAGCCTCCCAGAGATCCTCACCTTGTGCTTCGAAAGCGGCTTGCGGATAGACAGACGCGCCGAACAGGGCCAGGTCGGCCTCGAAGGGCATCCAGACATCGTTCAGCGTGGCCACGACCGTCTGCTCGTCGGTCGCTTCGAAGGTGTCGACCGCTGAGAAGAAGAACGTCATGCTCGAGGCTTCGTCGAACGCCGTGCGGTTGAGGCAGAACGCGACGTCCTTTGCCGTGACAGGCGTGCCATCGTGGAAACTGGCCTGCCGGAGGTTGAAGGTGTAGGTGAGACCGTCGTCGCTGACGTCCCAACTCTCCGCCAGACCTGGCTCCAGGCTGAGCCCATCGGGGCCGACGCGGATGACCTGATCGTAGATCAGGAGCATCGTCCAGATGGCCATGTTGTCGAAGGGGATGATGGGGTCAAAGGTGGTGACGTCATCGTCGGCAAGGCTCATTGCAACGGAGCCGCCGTACTTCGGCTCTCCGTCCTGGGCGGCAGACCGTGTCGGCCGGCCAATCGTGGCTCCACCGGCGAACGTGAGCGCTCCGGCAGAGATTCCGGCCGCTTTGAGGATTCCGCGGCGCGTGGCCCGCCACTCGGCCCACTGGCGATCGGCCAATTCCTGATCTGCCGGAGTGAAGCGTGTCGTGAACCGCTGCGGACGCTTTCCATTCATCGAGATCGCCTCCTCGGAGTGTCGTTCACCAAACAGAGGTCAATTCCGACCAGCGACGGGTCGCTTGACCTTCCTTCCTACCTCCCGCGACGGTGCGAGTTCAAAAATCGTAGCGGGAGGCTGGAATCCGGACAAGCAATCACATGACTCATTGGAAGGATTTGAACCGGGTTGCGCCAGATCGGCGCTCCCTCTATCGTGGCGGGTCGAAATACGTCGAGTTCGGTTCGGGCGCCTTGTGGCAAGGTGATTTGCCGGGCAGTGCTCAGTGTGTCAAGGAGTGTGCGCGAGTAATGCCGGAGACAAAGAAAACGCCTCACGATCGCTTCGTGGAGGCCGCACTCGCCGCCGCTCGGCGGCTCCCAGGCCGGTGTTCGAAACTGGTATCCCAATGCGGGACGGCATCGAACTCTCGGCCGACGTCTACCTGCCTGGGGCGACGGGTGCTCCGGCGCCAGCGGTTGTAACGATGACCCCGTATGACAAGTCCGGGCTGTTTGTCGGGCTCGAGGGCAGGATCTACCAGGAGCATGGCTACGCCTACGTCGCGGTTGATGTTCGGGGCCGGGGGAAGTCGGAGGGTGAATGGCGGGCGTTTGTCAATGATGGACTGGATGGCCACGACATCATCGAGTGGGTCGCTGCGCAGCCCTGGTGCACCAGCAAGGTTGGCACCACAGGGCTCTCCTACATGGGCTGGACGCAGTGGGCGACCGCGGCGGAGCGGCCGCCCCATCTGACATGCATGGTTTCGACGTCGGCGGCCGGACGCTGGCAGCAAGAGATTCCGTACACCAATGGCTGCTTTCAGCTCTATTTCGGCTGGTGGGCCTACATCGTGCGGCGTCGCATCACGGAGTTCCACGGAGTGGCCGAGACCGATTGGGACGAGGTGCTGAACCGTCTTCCTCTGGAAGCTATCGGCGATCACATCAATTCCACCGGTCTGACCTGGCGCGACATGATGGACCATGACACGCTGGACGAATTCTGGCAGGCACTCCGCTATGACGACCGCTATCGGACCATCGACGTACCCTGTCTCCATGTCACCGGCTGGTATGACCTGGAGGACCTGCTGGGGGCGTTCCATCACTACGAGGGCATGATGGCGGCCTCCCCGGCCAGGGATCAGCAGCGGTTGATCGTCGGACCATGGAGTCACGGCGACTCCCGCCATCCCCATTCGTCCTACGCCGAGATCGAGTGTGGTCCCGAGGCCGCGCTCGAGATGGACGACGTTCACCTGGCCTGGTTCGACTACTGGCTGAAGGGCGAGGCGACGGACGCGATGGCTTCGCCGCCGGCACGGCTCTTCGAAACTGGGAGCAATCGATGGCGGGACGCGGATCACTGGCCGCTCTCCAGCGGAGAACGATCTCTCTCCTTGGGCTGGGACGGCGAGAACGGCTGGCTCAGTGAAGACGTGCCCGCGGCGGATAGCCTGGAGCGGTCCTATCGCTATGACCCGCTCGATCCCGTCCCGACCCGCATGGACGTCAAGCGCTACCGGATCGAAGGCGTTTCGATCGACATGACCGAGATCGAGACGAGAGCCGACGTGGTGACCTACACCAGCGAGCCGCTGCGCGAGACGCTGGTCGTCTCGGGGTGGCCGCACCTCGAGTTGTGGGCCAGCAGTGACCGGGACGATACGGAGTGGCACGTCAAGCTGACGGACGTCGACGAGGACGGCCGCTCCATTAAAGTCTGTCAGGGATGCCTGCGAGCCTCATACCGCGATTCGCTGGAGCACCCTACTCCGCTCACTCCCGGCGAGGCGCATCGCTTCGACGTGGAGTTATGGCCCGTGCACCACGCTTTTCTGCCCGGTCATCGCGTCCGCGTATCCGTTACGTCAAGCGACTTCCCCTGGTTTGCCCGGAGCATGAATCGGTTCGGACCGCTGAAAGACCAGGCCGAGCCGCTCGTGGCGACAAACACGCTGCATCATGGGAGCGGGCATCCTTCGCGAATCATCCTCCCAGTAGAGGATTCGGGAGGTTGAGGATCCCGAGACTTTTCATGCGATCCTGAACCCAAAGGCGAGGGATCTCGTTCGCCACGACGGGCTGCGGCATGAGCCGAGATTCTTCGCTCGCGCTCAGAATGACACCCTCTCCCCGTCGTGGTATTCGGAAGGATCCGCTGGTGAGTGGCGCTGCTGTGTGGGGTCAAAGTCCCGCCCGAGAGAAGAGCTCATCGACATACGGCGAGGGATGTACGGCAATCGCCGGATTCCACTCACCGGGCCACCAATACTCCACGAGCACTCGGCCGATCAGGGCATTGACGATATCGCTCGGGTGCTCGTGGCGGTAGGAATCGTCGGGGCCAGTGTCGTTGACCACGCTGTAGGCAATCTGGACGTTCGGATCGATCGTGATGAGCCCGGTGTCGGCCCGGAGGCCGTCGATCATGCCCGTCTTGTTGAAGACCGCCATTGGTTGCTCCAGCCCAAAGTCGCCCGCGTAGGGCCGGTAGGCAACGAAACGGGGCGCCTGTTCGAGATACCGCTGCCGGCCGAGGATGGCAAGCATCTGCCGCGACGCCGTGGCAGAGACCAACTCCTCCCGCGCCAGCATCGCCACCAGCCGCATAAGGTCGTGCGGGGCCGCCTCCGCCAGACTGTCATTTGTGGTGATCTCCCCAAAGTCGATGCGCCGGTGGACCACTATCGAGGGAAGACCCAGCTCACGCATGGTGGCGTTGACCTGTTCCGGGCCACCGACGCGGTCGAGCAGCAAGTTCGTGGCGCTGTTGTCGCTGACGATGATCATCATCGTCGCCAGGTCACGCAGGCTCGGCTGCAATCCGGGGCCAAAATCGCGCAGGATGCCCGACCCCATCACGACATCCTCGACGTGCAGGGTCACCCGCTCGTCGAGATCGAGGGCGCCCGCCTCCGCCTGCCGGAAGACCTCGGCCAACACGGGGAGCTTAAAGACGCTTGCCGTCGGCATTGGCCGCTCCGGGTTCCGTGCGATCTCCTCGCCGGTCATCAGATTCATCGCGGCGAGGGCGAATTCACCACCCGCCTGGGTCACAATCGCGTCGAGTGCATGCTCCACCTGCTCCCTCGTGCCGATCCGCTTTGCTTCCACTCCCACGCGCTAGCCTCCCATCTCTCCAGCAAACCGAGACCCCGGTCATACTCTCCACTCAATGTTGAATGCGCTTGACAGGTGCAGATCTGGTCAATTTCTGAGGAGGCATCATGGAGTATTCGGCGCTCGCGCGCGAATCGCTCGACCGGGTGGCAGTCGAGCAAACCGCTGATCCACCAAATTACGAACGTGGTGGTGACGAACGACTCGGCCAACCTCACCCTGGCGTTCGGCGCACTGCCGGTGATGGCTTACGCACCGCAGGAGGTGGCCGAGATGGCCGCCATCTCCCAGGCGCTGGTGCTCAATATCGGCACCCTCTCCGAGGAGGAGATCGCGGCCATGCTCCTCGCCGGCAAGGCGGCCGGTGAGAAAGGGATCCCCATCATCCTCGATCCGGTCGGCGCCGGCGCCACCGCGTTCCGTACCGAAAGCGCGCTGCGGCTGCTGCGAGAGCTGCCGATCACGGTGCTGCGCGGCAACCGGGGTGAGATCGGCGCTCTCGTCGGTTCAGGCGAGGTACGCGGGGTCGAGGCAACCGGCTCGGAGGACCCGAGGGAGGTCGCCACCGCCGCCCGCGACACCTTCGGGGTCACGGTGGCCGTCACCGGCCCGACCGATGTCGTCGCCGGACCGGAGACGACGTACCTGGTCAGCAATGGCTCGCCGCTCCTGGCCGGCATTACCGGATCCGGTTGCATGGCGACGGCGACGATTGGCATCTTCGCCACGGCCGGAAGCGATCCCGCGCTGCAAACGGCGTTGGGTCTTGCTACCTATGGCCTTGCCGCCGAGCGCGCGGCAGTCGGTGATCCAGGCCCCGGCACGTTCCGGGCGCGCCTCCTGGACGAGGTCGCCGCACTGCACACCGGAGGCACGAGCGGGGTGAGTATTGTGGAGAGTCGGGAGTCGTAGGCGTGAACTGCAGCGAGACGGCAAGACGGCGGATGGGAGTCGGGAGCACGGTAACGTGGTCGGTGCCGACAGGTCCGGTACAGCCAGGCGTAAGTGAGAATCGAGGAGTGATGACCGAGGATCAATGGAAGGCGGTCGATCGCTACTTCACCGATCTGCTGGTGTCGTCCGATGCCGCGCTGGACGCGGCACTCGCCGCTAGCGCCGCGGCAGGGTTGCCGGCAATCAATGTCTCCCCAACCCAGGGCAAGCTGCTGCATCTGCTGGCGCGGGCTATCGGTGCGCGGAACATTCTCGAGATCGGCACCCTCGGCGGTTACAGCACGATCTGGCTGGCGCGGGCGCTGCCCGAGGGCGGCCGCGTTATCTCCCTCGAGGCTGACGCCAGGCATGCGGAGATCGCACGTGCCAACGTCGCGCGGGCTGGCCTGGAAAACGTCGTCGAGGTGCGGCTGGGGATGGCGCTGGACACACTCCCGGTACTCGCGGCGGAGGGCCGCGAGCCGTTTGATTTCGTCTTCGTCGACGCGGACAAACCGAACAACGCGGCCTATTTCGACTGGGCGTTGCAGCTCTCGCACCCCGGCAGCGTCATCGTCGTCGACAATGTCGTCCGTGGTGGTGACGTGGTCGACGCGGGCAACGACTCCCCGACGGTCCAGGGCGTACGCCGCTTCCTGGAGCGAATCGCGGCCGAACCGCGGGTGACGGCCACCGCGATCCAGACCGTTGGCAACAAGGGTTACGACGGCTTCGCGATCGCGTTAGTGACCTCGGATTCATAGCCAGCGTTCTGATGCGTATCCCGGGACAGATTGACATGGCTCGCGTGGGCGCTCCTATACTTCCGCTGCCGCTCGCTAATCCGGGAGACTCCGGGAGAACCCGCATGATGCGGGCGGCGAGTGTTCCACCAGCGCTGGGAGCGGCCGGATTGCCACCGGCCACACGGTTCGATTACCGGCGCCGGAGTGTGCTATGCCACCGCGCCCCCAGTTTCCCACTAATCGAACTTTCGGCGTCCGGCTTTCGATTGCGCTGTTGAGCGTCCTTCTGGCGATCACAGGCGGGGCGCCGCTTGTTGCCGCATGGCAGACCGCGCCGCCAGCGATCCAGATCCCTCCCCCACCTCCGGCCGATCCACCGGTCGGCTTCACCAGCGCCGAAACTGAGTGGTCACGCATCCACGTCGAGCCCGGGACCGAGGTTGACGCGGATGCCTTCACGCGATCCTGGGGGTTGCTCATCGACGATGGGATGGGCCAGCTCGAACGATTCCTGCCGTCACTTCGCGACAAGATCGACGTATACGTCTTTGTGAGTGACGAGTCCTACGCCGCCGCGACCGCGGCGGCGCCCTGGCGGGAGCCAGAACTAAGCGATGTCCTCGCCAATCCCGGTGTGGGGGATATCGCGGTGAATCTCGCTGCGCTTTCGCGGCGTACTCCGCTGGAAGCGGAGAATGCGCTGCGTCATGCCATGGCCCACGTGGCCGCTCGCGAAGCATCCGGAAGCCGCATCCCGCGGGGATTCGATGAAGGACTCGCCGCCTATTTCGAGCAGCCGGTCGCCGCCCGCCTCGCCAGGCACGCGGCCCTGGTGCAAAATGCTCGCGCCGGTGGCAACCTCTTATCCTGGTCGGACTTGAACCGCCCGGCCAACCCCGACGTGCCCCCCTCGGTGCTCGTTGCCCATGCCTACAGCATGGTCGCCTTTCTCATGGAAAGGCATGGTCCACGCGTCCTGGGGGAGTTGGTCGCGGGATTGAACGAGGAGCCTGACTGGCGTGCCGTTCTGCGCACCACGTACAGCCGCGCGCCGAATGAGCTGGAAGCACAATGGGAGGAGAGTCTCCCTCGTTGGACGACCGGTGGCTGGCGCACGAACCTGCTGGCGGCGTTCGATCTGCAACCCGCGCGAGAGCTGCTGGAGCTCGGGCACTACGCGACCGCGCGGCGGGAGCTGGAGCAGTCGCTTCGGCTGTTCACCGATCTTGATGATGACGAAGGTATTGCCGAAGTTGGGTCGCTCCTGCGCCAGACAGATACCGGACTGCAAGCGGAAACGTTTATGTCACAGGCCCAGGCGGCGCTGGAACTTCACGACTATGACCGGGCACAGACATTACTGCAGCAAGCTCGTACCCAGTACGGCCGGCTCTCCGCGGCACAGACGCCAACCGAGCTGCTCGCCGCGTACGATGAGCTGGCGCAATCCGGTGTGCAAGCGGGTCTCAATCTCGACAGTGCCCGCCGACAATCGCTGCGTTGGGCCGACTACCCG
Organism: uncultured Chloroflexia bacterium; assembly: GCA_963751075.1. Lineage (GTDB taxonomy): Bacteria > Chloroflexota > Chloroflexia > Thermomicrobiales > UBA6265 > JACCXM01. Next base: position 399,844 of record CAVVTE010000015.1, read on the forward strand.
ATGGCTCGCGCCTCCGCACTTGCCGCCGGGGCCGGCTATGCGCGCCTCGGTGACGACGCTGGCAGGAACCAGACCGCGGACGTCCTCGAGGCCCTCGATTCCCGGCAGCGCCGGCTCGTCCTCCTTTTTGGCGGCCTAACACTGCTCACAGCAGCGTGGCTGACGCTCTGGCTCTGGGCTCGCGCCGGTACTCAGCTCGATTGGGAGCCTTGATGCAACGTTCCGCTACCCTCGTACGGACACAACCCGCAAGCCCTCCCTGGTCGCGATCCCTGGCGACGCTTGCCGATCTTCGCCAGCGGCTGGCCGACCCGGTCACCCGCCCTGCTCTGCTCTGGCGAGCGCTGTGGGCGCCGTTCTTGGTCTGGTCCGATACACCATGGCCCATGGTGCCGCAACGGACGGCCGCCGTTCCGAGTGATCTTGGCCTTGCCGGGGAAGCGGTCGTTACCGGTATTGACCGCATTCGTCGCCGTCTCTGGATCAGTCATGCCGCGGCGGCCGTCTGCCGCGGGATCTGGCTTGGCCTTGCCGTTGCCGTCGTGCTGATGCTTGTCGATGTCCTGGGTGGACCCACATTCGACCCCCGACCTGCCGTCGTAGCTGGCGGGGTATTGCTGGGCGCCAGCCTGATTCTGGCCGCGCTCAGCAAGCCTTCGCGACGGATGACGGCACGGATGCTCGACCGCACCTTTGGATTGCAGGAACGGTTAGCCACCGCGCTTGACGATCTCGGTCTAGGCGTCCCCGCTCCCGGGGAACGGGCTCCAGTTGTTTACCTCCAGATGGCCGACGCCGCCAACGCGATCGCGGCGTTACGCACTGACAGACGTTTGCGTCCGGCGATCCCCGTGCGTGAGCTCGTGCTTGTCGTCCTATGCGCCCTGATCCTGACCACCTTCGCCTTCTTGCGCGGCTTGGGTGGCGGTCTGCCGGAACTGGCGATCGCCAGTGTGCCGCAATTCACGCCAGCCATCGAACGGCCCCCTGAACCAGAACCTTCGGCCGCGGAGTTGGAGGCGGCGACCATGGCGCCTACAGTCCAGGAGGTGCTGGAGCGCGCCGACCGCTCATCCCAGGCGCGGCGCGATCTCCAGGCGCTAGCAGCGGCAATGGCCGACCACGCGGTGACCCGGCCAGCCGCTGACCAGATCGCGCGCGGCAATTACGACGAAGCCGGTGAGCAGATTCGCGAAGCCGCGGCCCAGTCTGGAGAGTTGTCACAAGGATCTCGCGAGGGGCTCGCCGGGGACCTGGAGGGCGCCGCCGACAGGATGCAGCCGGAGACTAACGGGCTCGAGGAGGCGACGCGCGATGCCTCGTCCGGACTGCGCCAGGGCGATGAGCCGGCGCGAACCGAGATGGAGGATCTGGCGGACGCCGTGGAGCAGGCCGGCGAACAGGTTGTTCCACAAGGCGAGCTAGCCTCGCAGATGCGTAATGCGCAGCAGGCACAGGCTCAGCGCGGTGAGAGTGGTAGCCAATCCAGTTCCTCATCCCCGGATGGTGAAACAGGTGATGCCAGCTCGGAGTCCAGCACCAGCGCGGATCCCGGCAGCGGCGCCGACGCCAACGCCTCCAGCGGCTCGGAGTCAGACGCACAAAGCGATAGCGGTGCGCAGCCAGGAGATGAGGGCGGCGACAACGCCAGCGGTCAGTCGGGCCAGACGGGCGAAGGTGGGCAGGCCACAGCGCCTGGAGACGCGGACCAACCCGCACCTGGGGAAAGCAGTGCGCCTGGAGATGCGTCGCAGCGCGGTGAGAATGCGGGCAGTATGGAGGGCGAAGGAGACTCGGCGAGTTCCCAACAAGGGGGTGGTGCGGGAACGGGTGAATCGGGAGAGATGACCGGCGAGCGAGGATCGGCGACGACGACCGATCTTCAAGTCGGTGCCGGTGAAGATCCCGCGGAGCCAGACGTATCGGCGGGCACGAACAGGGAAGTCGATCCCGCCGCCCTCGATGGCGCCAACGCTCAGGTAGCGCTGCCGTCCGGGTCGGGTGAAGAAGGCGTGCAGACCGCCTCCGATGGTGGCTCGGCGATGCGCGGCTCCGGCGCCGGGGTGACTGCCGGCTCCGGGGTCGCGGTTCAGGGCGACGTCGGGGAAACGGGACCGGACTCCAACCGGGTCCCGGTTGAGCACCGGGAAACAGTCGAGCGCTATTTCTCCAATGGGGGCGGTGAATGAGCGTCCCGCCAGGATGGCGCAACGGCAACTTCAACGCGATGCGCCAAGGCGGGTGGCGGCGTTTCGCACATCGCGCTCCCCGAACCGAGACCCCCGGTCTGGACGCGAACGAGAGCCTCCTCGATGAACGCACCCTTGCCCGGCTCCGGCGCCTTTCCTTACTCGCCGGTCGCGCTCGTACCGAGGGTCTCGCCGGTGAACATCGGTCACGTCGTCGAGGCGCCTCACCTGAGTTCGCTGATTTCAAACGCTATGCCCAGGGAGATGACTTTCGCCGCATTGACTGGAATACCTATGCGCGGCTGGACGGCCTTTTCGTCCGGCTCAGTGAAGTCACGACCGAGCTTTCCGTCCACTTCCTGATCGATAGCAGCGCGTCGATGGACTGGCGCGGCGGCGATGATCGTCCGACAAAGTTCATGTCCGCCAAGCGCCTCACCGGCGCCCTCGCCGCGATCGCACTGTGGGGGTTCGACCGAATCTCGATCGTGCCCTTCAGCGACTCCCTTGGTAGGGCCTTCGGTCCGATACAGGGCCGGGCCCAGGTCGTCCCAACTCTCAGGCACTTACAGGCATTACAACCGATGGGCGAGACCGCGCTGGCGCCGATCATCGGGGCTTACACGCATGGCCGGTCCCGCCCAGGATTGCTCTTTATCGTCTCCGATCTCCTCTCCGGCGAGCCGGATGACTTGCAAGTGGTGCTGCACGAGCTGCGCGGGCGCGGCTGGCAAACCGCAGTGCTGCACATTTTCGACGATGCGGAAGTGTCCACGGATGCTTCGTCCGCCTGGCTGCGGGGTGCCGACGACGCTCGTGGGATGTCGTCGATCGAGCTGATCGACCGCGAATCGGGTGTGACACTGCGTCTCGCGCCCGACGAAGACCTCATTGAACGTTATGTCGCGAATGTCAGCACCTGGCTCGATGGTCTGGAATCGGCATGCGCGGCAGAGCAAACAGCTTACGCCCGATTCTCGACCGCCTGGGGCATTGATGACCTCACGTTGGCGCTTCTCAACGAGCGGGGCATAGTGGCATGAATCTGCTTGCCCCACTTGGGCTGGCCGCGCTGGTCGCCATCCCGATCATCATCTTCTTTCATATGCGGCACACGACTCCCACGAGCCGCCCGGTCCCGTCTCTCCGCTTCTGGGAATCCGCTCACCCACAGCCGGCTGACGAACGACGCCTGCGACGACCTCCCCTTTCACTCGCGCTCATCCTGCAACTCGCTGCCGCCGCCTTGCTCGGAATCGCGCTGGCGCGGCCCGCCACCGCCGCTCAGCTCGCCGCCCTGGCGCCTGGACTCCGAGCAGAGCCTCAGCACCTCATCGTCCTGCTGGATGGGTCGACCAGCATGAGCGCGACGACAGGCTCCGGATCGATCTCGCTCTGGGAGATGGCCCGGAACGAGGTGTTAGACCGACTGGCACCGTTGCGCCAAGGTGACGTTGCCACCGTGATTCTCATGGGGACCCGGCCGGTGACCTTGACCGCAACCGACGACGCGTCTCTGATTGCACTTAGGGAGCGGCTGACGCTCATCTCCCAACCGGGAGGACGAGCGGATCTCGACGCCGCCCTGGCGCTCGCCGGTGACCTCTTTCTCCCAAACCTGGAGCGCCAGGTGGTCGTGATCAGCGATGGCGCGGTTGCCGCCGACCCCAGTGTCGTCGCCAGTGTCAGTGCGCCGATCGAGCTCTCAATCGCTGGCGGTGAGGGGGCCAATGAGGAGAGTGCGAATCTCGCCGTGGTCGATATCGCGGCGCGGCCAAATCCGAGCGGAGATGGCGCCGGGGAGCTCCTTGCGTCGGTTGCCAATTTCGGACCGAGCAGCGTTACCGTGCCAGTTTCGCTTCTCGGTGACGGGCTGGAGATTGGCCGGTCCGAGGTCGCGATCGCTGGAGAGGGCGCCGTCGAACCACTGCGATGGTTGTTGCCACCCGGTGTGGCTGAGCTAACGGTGCGCATCGAGCAGGCCGATACCCTTCTTGCCGACAACACCGCGTCCCTTCTCCTCGGTGACGCGGCGACCGCAACCATCGCTCCGCGCATCCTCCTCGTCACGGATCTCCCCGGGGCGCTCGCGCGCGCCCTTATTGCGATTGAAGACGTGCAGGTCGCCATCGAACCCGGAGACAATCTGGCGGCGATCGCCGCGGGTGGCTACGACCTCATCGTCTTCGATCGTACGGCGCCTCCCACCGAGTCGTTGGCGAAAATCGACACTCCGAGCCTCTGGATCGGGCCTCCTGTTGGAGGTCCATTCGAGACCAGTGAGGGAATCTCAGATCCCCGCGTTACCCGAGTGCGCGCCGGTGATTCGCTGCTGACTGGAGTTGATCTGTCCGGCGCCACATTCGGGCCAACGCCGGTATTTACGCTTGGCGCTGGAGACGAGGAGATCATTGGATCCCCGGAAGGTCCTCTCCTCTACCGGACCGAGGTCAACGGTCAACCGGCGGTGATCCTGGCCGTCGACCCGGAGACTTCCAATCTGCCGAAGCGGGTTGCCTTCCCGGTTCTGATCGCCAATATGGTCGAAGCGCTTGCGCCGGATGGCGTGCCCGCCGCGATTCCTCTCGGGGAACCGCTGGTCTATGAGCCACGGGCATCGACGGCCTCGGTGGAGATCGTTCCGCCGTCCGGCGAACCGGCGGTGCTGCCGGTCTCCGTCTCACCGATAGGAGATCAGGATGGCACGTCGATTGGATCGGTCCCGCGAGACGTCGTCTACACCGACACCGGCGCGGCCGGCGCCTACATGGTCAGCGAAACGGATGCGGCCGGTATCAACCTGGGCTCGACTCGCTTCATCGTCAATGCCGGCCATCCGCGTGAGTCGGATCTCCGTGTCAACGCTAGATTGGCGCCGGTGCTCGCTGATGCATCCGGCAGCGGCGTCAGCACTCCGCGACAGGAGCGCTTCGATCTCTGGCCACTGCTGACCCTCCTCGCCCTCCTGGTCATTGGCGCCGAATGGCTCACCGCGCTCTTGCCGGCCCGACGGCGTGTGGCGAGAATGCCCGCGCGCGGTGGTGTGGCATGACCTCTCTCGTCTGGGCGCGGCCGGATGCCTTGTGGCTCCTGGCGCTCGTACCGCTGTTCGCCGCGACGGGTATCTGGCTGGGGGTTCGCCGCGGCCGGCTAAAGACGGGCGGCGCTGCTGTGGCGTTTGGCGGTCGTCACGCTGCTCGTTGTCGGACTGGCCGAGCCGATGATTGCTTCCGGTTCGGGCGCCGGCGGGGTCGTCTTCGTCGTCGACCACTCGGTCAGTGTCGCCGAGGCGCGAGACGCGGCAGACCGCTGGCTGAAGGATGCCGTGACCGGCGCGCCCTCCTCGCGCCGGGCCGCGATCGTTGGCTTTGGAGCCAAGCCAGTGCTGGCCACAGCTCCCGCACCCGCTCGTGATCTCCTCGATGTCAACGCGGCGCTTTCGACCGATGGCATTCCGGTCGATCCGGCATTTACAGACATCGGCGCCGGCCTGGGACTGGCACGGGCACTTCCTCTAGGGGGTGGTCGCCGCATCGTCCTGGTCTCGGACGGCGGGGAGAACATCGGGCGGGCTATCGACCAGGCCGCGCAGGCCGCGCTCGAGGGCGTACCAATCGACGTGCTGGGACTGCCCGGCGTCAGCGCGGCAGACCTCCGTGTCGATGGCATCTCGGCGCCAACGTCTGCCTGGGAGGGGGAACCTGTCGCCGTCTTAGCCGGGGTTGAAACCGGCCGCGAGGGTCCAGTGACCGTCGAGCTTCTGGTCGACGGAGAGGTTAAAGCGACGGAAGAGGCTGAACTTTCTGAAGGCCTCAGCTCACGCGCCTTCACGCTCGACGACCTCGCACCTGGTTTCCACTCGCTCGAAGTGCGCGTCCAGGGCGATGCGGAGGTGAATCGCCGGACTGACGACGACCGTGTGCCGCACGGCATCGTCGTGCGAGACCGCCCGCGCATCCTCCTGATCGTACCGGAAGGCGCCGATACAGGGATCATGCGCGGGATCCTGGAACGCGGCGGTACAGAGGTGACGGTCACGAATCCGGCCAGGATTCCCTCCCGGCTCTCGGAGCTCGGCGCCTGGGATGGATTTGTACTGGACAACGTCCCGGCAACGTCGCTCTCATTTGATCAGGTGGCCGGCCTGCGCGAAGCGACGCGGTCGTTGGGTCGTGGCCTGGTGGTCATTGGTGGAACATCCGCTTATGGTCCCGGTGGCTACGCTGGAACGCCTCTTGAAGAAGCGCTGCCGGTCACGGTAAAGGTCACCGACGGCCGGGAGCGGCAGCGGGTGGCACTGCTGCTGATCATGGATAAGTCGGGTTCGATGGGATATGACCCTCTAGGCGGCACAGGCAAAATCGAGATGGCCAAGGAAGCCGTTCGCCTGGCCGCGCGCTCACTGGCGGAGGGAGATCAGATCGGCATCATCGTCTTCAATGATCGACAAGAGTGGGTCGTCCCGCTAACGACGATCGGCGACGAGTCGACACGTCAGGCTGTCGATCGCAAGATCGCCGCGATTGAGCCGGATGGTGGGACCGAGATCCTCCCCGCGCTCTCAGTCGGGCTCGACGCCATCCGCAATGCGGAAGCCGACGCCCGGCACATCGTCCTCCTCTCCGACGGCAAAGCCCGTACGGGCACCCGAGAAAGTTACCAGCGGCTGCTCGACGATGCACTTGCCGATCGCACGACCCTCTCGACCATTGCCATCGGTGAAGATGCCGACACCGATCTCCTCAATTTCCTGGCTGACGAAGGGGGCGGCCGGTATCACTTCACGGTGCGCGACGAAGAGATCCCGCGCGTAACCCTGCAAGAGGCTCGCAGTGCAGGGAGTCAGTCCGTGGTTCGTGGCGCATTCCGGCCAATCCAGACCGCTCCCAGCCCAATCCTGGCCGCGTTCGACCCAGAGGAGCTGCCAGACCTGGCAGGCTACGATTTTGCCGAAGCTAAACCGGACGCGCAGGTAATTCTTACCTCGGACCGGGAGGATCCGGTGCTCGCCAAGTGGCAATACGGTCTGGGGCGCGTCATTGCCTGGACGGCGGACAACGGTTCGGATCTTGCCGCCCCGTGGGCGCTGTGGGAGGGATATGATGACTTCTGGGCGGCTGCTGTGCGATGGACCCTCCCCGATCCCGAGCGGCGGCCGCTGACTGTCTCGACGCACCGCGACGGCACGGATATGGTCTTGACTGTAACGGCCGCAGGTGAGAGCGGTGATTTCGCCGACTTCTTGCCCACGTTCGCCAGTGTGACGTCATCCTCGGGCGAACCGGTCATCTCTCAGGAGTTGGCGCAGACGGCGCCTGGAGAATACACGCTGCGCCTACCGGCCCCTGCTCCGGGCGCCTACGCCGTCGAAGTCAGGCAGGAACGGCCGACGGGCCCACTGGTGGAGACAGCCGGTATCACCGTGCCGCCGTCTCCAGAGACGCTTCCCGCCCCGGAAGGCCCTTCTCTCCTCGCCTCGCTCGCTGCTCGCACGAATGGCCGCGTCCTTTCGCTCGACGATCCTGCCGCTGTCTGGGATGCCCCCGCCTCCGGCGGCAGTCCTCTGCGCGAGCACCGGGCCGTCTGGTATGTGCCGGTCGTGTTGGCCCTAGCGCTCTTTGTGATTGACATCGCCGCGCGCATGGGTGTGTGGTCGCTGTTGCGCCGCCTGACGAGCCGCTCCCCTCGCGTCTGATCTCCCCCTCCCCTACCGACGCTCCTGCTACCCTACCGCCGCGTCGGACTCGCGAAGCCGGTATTCACGGAGGCGTACGGTGATCCAGGTCATCGTCCATTCCGGACCCAATGGGCCGGTTTCCAAAACGGACATCGAGGAGCTGAGCGAGCTCGTCATCCAGGAGCAGACGACGATCTGGGTCGACGTCGTCGATGCGACGCCCGAGGAGATTACCCGCATCGGTGAGGAGTTCAAGTTTCATCCACTGGCGCTGGAAGACACGCTGCGCGGTGGTCAGCGGCCTAAGGTCGACCAGTACGATGGATATCAGTTCATCGTCTTTTATGGATTGACCAGCCAAGAGGATCGCGTTCAGACCCACGAGGTCAATATCTTTCTCGGCAAGAAATACATGGTGACGTTCCACCCGAGCGACTTACGGGTGATCACCGAAACCGCCGAACGCTGGCGGGCACATGCAAAGGCGATGGGCACTCACGGAGTGGGATTCTTGCTCTACTCGGTGCTCGATTCGCTCGTTGACGGCTACTTCCCGGTGCTTGACGACATCGCAGAGCGCGCGGACAGCCTAGAGGAGACGATTCTGGCCGCGGGCCAACCGACGCTCCAAGCGGAGATTCTGCAACTGCGACGGGACCTGCTCACTATTCGCCGGGTGGCAGCGCCAGAACGAGACGTCATGAACGTTCTGGTCAGGCGCGACCCACCGATCTTCAGCCGGAAAGAGATCCTCTATTATCAGGATGTCTACGATCACCTCCTTCGGGTGACTGATTCCGTCGATATCTACCGCGATATGCTCTCCAGCGTGCTCGACGCCAATCTCTCGATGGTCTCCTACACCTTGAATGTCGTGGTGAAGCGCCTTACCTCGTCTTCAATCATTCTTATGTCAATGACGTTGGTCGCGGGTATCTACGGAATGAATTTTGTCCATATGCCCGAGCTCGATTGGCGCCTCGGCTACCCCTTCGCCCTCGCGCTCATGGGGGCCGTCGGCGCTGTCGAGGTCATCATCTTTCGACGGATTGGTTGGTTGTGACGAGGGTGATGGGTGACCCTCTCCTCTCCGTCACAATTGGAGCAGGAGCAAACCGGCGATCGTCATGTAGATGAGGAGTCCAGTAGCGTCGACGAATGTCGAGATGAGCGGTGCGGAGACGACCGCCGGGTCAATGCCGATCTGTTCCAGCACCAGTGGCAGTATCGCGGCGACCGTTGCCGACCAGAGTGCAACACAGGCGATCGTGGCTCCGACGACCAGGCCGATCTGGAAGCCTTCGGGAAACCCGACTCTCAGGTACCCGACCATTCCCATAATGAGCCCGACGGCGAGGCCCACCGCCATCTCCTTCGCCAGCACCCAGCCCACGTCGCTCAAGCGAACTTCGCCGACGCCGATCGCGCGGACCAGCGTCGTCACCGTCTGGCTGCCAACGTTTCCGCCAATACCGATGATGAGCGGGATGTACGGAATGAGCGCTGGCACTCCTTGCAGTCGGTCGGAGTAATGCTCCAACACCTGGCTCGTCAGCAAACCGGCGATGAAGAGGATCAGCAGCCAGCCGATGCGCCTTCGTACTAGCAAACCGGCGCTCGCAAACCGGTATGGGACGTCGAGGGGTTGCGAACCGCCGATGCGTTCGAAGTCCTCAGTCGTCTCTTCTTCGATGACGTCGGCGACATCATCCTGAGTGATGATCCCGAGGAGGTGATCCTGCTCGTCAACGACAGGGAGTGCGAGGAGATTCTTGTCGACAAGAAGATTCGCTGCAGTTTCCTGGTCGGCATCGGCTCGCACTCGAATGGGATCAGCAACCATGACGGCGCTGACCGGAGTATGAGGGCGGGTCAATACCAGATTGTGAAGGGATAGGACGCCCAGCAACCGCTCCTCGGCGTCGATCACATAGACATAATAGATCGTCTCGGCTTCCTCGGCGACGCGGCGCAAGAGCACGATGGCATCGTCCGCGCGCACGTCCGGCGAAATCGCAACGAACGCGGGTGTCATACGCCCGCCGGCGGTGTCCGGTGGATACGCGGAGAGGAGCCGGATTTCGGCGGCTTCCTCCGGCTCCATCGCCACCAGAATTTGCTCCCGATCTTCTGTCGAAAGCTCAGCGATGATGTCGGTGGCGTCGTCCGGATCGATTGCTTCGAGGAGGTCGGCCGCTTCTTCGCGGGGACGCAAGCGGAGGATTGCCGCGGCGTTTGCCGGATCCAGTTCCTCCAGAATTTCCGGAATCTCGTCTTCGGGGATCGATTCGAGGACGACGGCGACCTCGTCGTCATCGAGCCGCATGACGATGTCGGCCCAGTCTGAGGGCCCGAGACGGTCGGTAAGGCCGCGAATGCCGAGCTCTTCCCGCGCGGCAATCAGCTCACGAATCTCGTCTAGCTGCTCGTCGGTGGCCATGATCGTTCCCAGGGCAACAGCGCCCGCTTACAGTCTCTTGGTCGCTGCGGCGGTGGCGGGTAGATCGGGCGCTTGATGGTTGGCTGATTGGCCAGCAGCGGGCTGACCGCGCCGGAGTGTAGGAGCGCGCATGTGGGGAGTCAAGCAGGTACGCCGAAGCGACAGGGCGCTTTACCGCGCGGCATCCGTCGGTTCAAAGACCTGGTCCACCCGGGTGGATGGCGTGCTTCCGGTGAGAGTCGATGCCAACCACCTAGCGGCTTCTGAAGTCCAATCCGCGAGTTCCGCATAGAGCCCATGCCGCCCATCGGGGTACCAGAGCAAAGTGCCGCGATCACCCGCCGCGATGCAGTAGCGGACAGCTTCCTCCGGTGGGACGATCAGATCCTGGCCGGCACCAATAACGAGCATCGGGCACTTCGCACGTTCGACGATGCCTGGTAGAGCAAACCCCGCGGCCAGCCACGCAAGATGCTCCTCGCCACCGGCAACCGTGGCAAGGTGCCGTCGCAAGAGCGGCTGTGCCCGCGCCAACCAGGGTTGCGGGTCATAGGGCGGAGTCACCGCGACCACCGCCCCAACGCGCCTGTCGCCCGCGGCGGCCCGTGCCGCGACTGTGCCACCCAGGCTAAATCCCACAAGGCCGATGCGGCTTGCCTCGATCATCGGCTCCATGGAAGCGAACTCGACCACTCCCTGCATGAAGTCATCGCAATCGGGAGTCGGCGACACAGTCAAGGCGCTCTCGCCACTCCCAGGCCAGTCGAGCGCCAGTACGGCGAGATTGCAATTGAGGAACCCGTGGCTCCAGAGGAGGGTCTCCTCTTTGCTCGTCGACGTGCCGTTCAGGATGACGACGAGCGGCGCCGGGCCAGACGAGTTCTCTGGCAGCGCCAGATAGCCAGGTAGCCGCGTGGTTCTCCATGGCACTTCTACCCGTCGCACGTCCGGGTGCAGGACCGGCATCGCGCGCGCATAGAGCGCTGATGCCGATGCCCGGAGCGTTCGGATCTTGCGAGGATCATCGAATACCAGCATCCCGGCGAGATGGTAGGCAAGCGCCGCGTGCCGCTGTGAGAGCGCGGCCGCATACTGATCGCCGGACCGATGGTGGATTCGAGCTTCGCCGAGAAACCGTTGTGCCGCCCAAGTCCAGGCCAAATCCCAGTCGGAGACCGATCGCACTCGACGCAATGCATGGGCGGTAACGTCAGCGGGGAGACCCATCGCCGCCAGCCGCCCCTGGTTAGCGCCAATCGGCAACGCCCGGGACCCAAAAAGACGGAGGAAGACATCGACGCGCCAGCCATCGGCCAACGGCGCCAGCCGCCAAGCGTATCCGGTAGAGCGCGGAATGACCGGGGTTCGGGTACTAACGGCTCCGGTCGTTACGGTACCCGTGTCCACACGCGTTCACGCGCTCTGGCGAGCGCCGCCTCGACACTATCCGCGTGTTCAGTGAAGCGGCAGACAATCGTCACTCGATCCAGTTTCTGGATCGAGCGGCGGAGACCTCCGACCAACTCCTCCACAAGCGCTGCCACCATCGCGTCGACGTCTGTCTTGGCCGCCAGTGACTCAACCCCCAGGAGCGGCATCGCTACGGTCCGCAATCGGCTCGTCGATCCAACTGCCAGGGCCGCGGGGACGGCCCGGCGCACGTGTTCGATCCTGGCGCGCTCACCCAGCGCTGGATGGACAACCGCATGAATAACGGCGCGGATGCCACGCTCCTCGAGCCCGGATGCCCCAGTCACCACTGCAGTGCCGAGGTCGAGAGGAGCCAGACTCATCGCTTCTCGCTCGATCTCAGACCCACCGAGGGTACGCAGCCCGCTGAGGCCCGGTGTCGCCAGTGGTCCCAGAACCCCACGCCGATTCGCCGCGACCACGATCGCCTCAGCGTCCTGGCCTAGCAAATCGCCGACTGTCACGGAGACGACGGTGCGCCCAAACCGGAACTCCGGGCTGGCTGCCACCTCGTTCATGTGCGTCCTGATCGGGGTAGGGGCGCGCTCAAGCCGTGATGACGTGGCAACGTGCGCCACATCGAAGATCTCTCTTCCATACTGCCAAGCATAGTTGGCGCGGCCGGGAATGTGGAAACAGGAGAGTGGCGCATGCGTCCGCGGACATGTAGGGGGTGACGCTGAGGTTGCTTTTGCGAAAGTAACGACCGCAGCCTAAGACATCTCGACTGCTTCGCCCGGTTGGGTAGGGACCACGATCTCGCCGACGGGCTGCGTCGGACCATCTGTCCCGGGGATGACTTTGTACGTGGCATTGTCATAGGTATCGTCGACCACAGTTTCGATGTTGCCGCGCATCGAGTCGCTCCCAGGAACATAGTTCGGCGTATCACTGCCGAAGCCGGCGGGAATGACGATGGCGAGCGTTACCGGATCGAGTTGGGCACCAGTTGCCGGGTCGACGAGCAACCCGGTCATCGGGTGAACCAGATAGCCAGTTGCCGGGTGAATGATGCGGCCATTGGCGAGGTCGAGCAGATACCCGGTCGCGGGGTCAATCAGGAGCCCTGTAGCGGGATCGATCTCCAGCCCAGTGGCGGGATCATATTGAGGTTCCAGTTCCGCTTGAGGTTCCGGTACATCTGTAGCAGTGGGTTCGGCTGATTCCACTGCCGACGTTGTGGCGCCGGCCGTCGCATCCGTTGTAGTGGTGGTTTCGGCTGACTCCGCTGCCGACGTTGTGGCTCGGCCGTCTCATCAGTCGTCTGCAAGAGGTCGGCGGATTGCGCCAAGTCAACAGGCGCCATAGACCAGCCCAGGGCATCATCGACATACGCCGACTGCTGGTTCTCGTGCGACTTCCCGTCCTTCGAGGACCTGTCTCGTTTCTCCTTGGATCTGATCTCGTCAGTCTCGACGATTGTTACGTCCGCCACCGTTGCGTCGGTGACCTCCGGAGCGAGGGCCGTCACGCCAGGGTCACTCGACCAGTCTTCGGCAAGTTGCGGCGCGTCGGCCTGGGTTTCGGGTTCCGGAGTCGGTGTGCCGTCGCTGATCGGGGTAGGCGTAATCGGCAGGAACGCTTGCTCCGGTGGCATCGGCAGCGGCGCCGCTGGAGGTAGTGAGATATCAGTCGAGGCGCCCGCGCTCTCCAGAGCCGCAATCGCCTCATCCGGAACCGGGAGTGACTCGGTGGGAACCGGCTCGGCGACCGCCTCTGCAGCGCGGTCCTTGCGACCGCCGTCGTTCCCGCGTCCGCCATCATCAGTGGCCGGCGCGGCCTCAATCTCGGTCGCCCCTTCACCGCTCGGCTGCGGCTCGGCCGCCTGGGCTAGATCCGCGGAGGGAGCCGTGTCGACTGGCTCCACGGGCGCCATCGCCAGTGCCGGTTCTTCCGCAACCGGCTCAATGGTCGGTTCCGCGATGACGACAGGTTCGATCGCCGGCACTGCCGTAGGCTCGGCGACCTCCTCGATCGGTACCCGGGTCGCGGTTGGTTGCGGCGTCGGCGTCTTGGCCGGAGCTTTCGTGGGTGGCGACGTTACTTTCCGCTGTGGGGCTAGGGTTGCGGTCGGTTCTGGCGCCGGTGCCGGGGTCTCAGTAGGCACGTCTGTTGGCAATGGCGCAACGGCGACCGCCGCGATCGTGCCTTCCGGTTCAGTGGCCACGCTACCGTCGTTCCCCGGCGAGTTCAGGGCGATGATGAGTGCGCCGGCCATTGCCACTACGAGCGCGAGAGCAGAACCTACCGCCATTCCCGGAGACGACAGTGTTTGCAGTCCACGCCGAAGCCATCCCCACCCTGAGGCGTCAGCCGAAACGGCCATCATGACCGCGCGTGAGACGGCCGGGCTCGCCGCCAGTCGTGGCAACACCTGGAGGTCATGCGCCAGGTGGTCGGCCTGGGCCACGAACAGTCGGCACGCATCGCACGTCGCCAAGTGACCTTGCAATTCGCGATGCTCTGCCGGCGTCAGCGGTGCGTCGATGCGGGCGGAGATGAGTTCCTGCGCCCGGTCGTGGGAGATCATCCTTTTGCCTCCCACTCACTCTGAGTGCCGAGCGCCTCGGTCGATCCATAGATCTGGGCGAACGCCTTGCGGGCCCGGAACAGCCGCAGCTTGGCGGCATTCTCGGTGATCCCGAGTGCGTCAGCTGTCTCCGCCAACGACAGCCCTTGATAGTGGCGCAGCAGGAGCGCCGACGCGTAATGCTGCGGGAGGCGGGACAACGTCTGCTCGATATCCTGACGGCGGCTCACCGAGCGCTCGATCGATTGCTCGCTGGCGTGGTCGTGCCCTGGCAGGAAAGGAATCCACTGCACGATCTTCCGGCGGCGGAGCTGGCTGATCGCGGTGTTCGTCGCGATGCGATACAGCCAGGGTTTGAAGGCCAGATCAGGACGCGTGGAGGGGAGTGCGTTATACGCTTTGATAAAGGTGTCCTGCGTCAGGTCTTCCGCCATCGCGCGGTCGCCGACCATGCGATGCAGGTAGTTCAGGATTGGCGCGTGGTAGTGCTCGAAGAGCCGAGCAAAGGCGACCTGATCGCCCTCGCGGGCACGCCCGACGAGATCCGAATCGTCCGCGGTCAACCCCTGACTCCCGCGGGCCCGCGGCTGGTCCGCTAGTGGCCTCGCAATGGTCCACGGTATCGAGAGTTCCATCCGGCGATCCGACGCTCCTTTCCGCACGTACCAACGCGCCGCGCGCGGCATCCGTTTCGCCGCGCGGGTGGTGCAGAGAGGCGGAGCGGGGACGCCGGGATCGCTTGGAGAATACCAGATCGGCAAAAAGTCACGTTGGCCTGGATGAGCGGGAGCGAGCGTTCCACGTGGAACGCTCAACGTCCACCCAGGTGGACGCCAGCCGCTCGCGAAAAGCGCATCTCGGCGGCGCTGAAATAGGTTCACTTGCTGCGGTTGCAGAGCACAGAACGCCGAGATGAGATGCGGGAACGACGATGGCCGGGCAATGGTGCAACACGGTTCGCGTTCATCACGTACCCTGAGAGTCTATACACATGAACCCCCAGCAAGATCGAGGCGTCGCCCATGACGAATCCCGAAGACAACCGACACGAAAGATTCACGACGACTCCATGGGATCACCACGGCGTCGCCGCGTTTGAAGCAACCGGGACAAATGCTCGCTCTGCCCTGGAATTGGGGCTGCGCGCGGTGTTGACCCTTGCCGTAGCGCCCGGATCCACGACTGGCGACGGCGCACGCTCCGCTCCCATTCAGGGCGAGGGGAACGACCTTGCTGAGCTCTTTGTCGATATGGCAGAGGATCTCTTCGGGCAAATCGAGCAGTTCAGCAGCGGTCTGGACGATGTCGTCGTCGACGGTGTCCTGCGCACGGAGAACGGCGGCTACAGTAGTTGGGGGTATGCTTCGGGAACGCTCGAGGTAGCGGCTCCGGGGCCGGCGCCGCGGCTCCTCTCTGTTCCAACGGTGATCGAAGAAGATACGCGGGTCATCATTCGCGCTCGCCTGCACCGCGAATAGGCGATCACGGTTCGCCAGGCTCGCCCGCATCCTCAGTGACGATCTCCCGTGCCCGACTCAGATCGTCCTGGCGCACGTAAAGATCGTGGGCGAATGTCGCCACGGATCCCCAGCCTCCAGCACCAGGGCCGCCGGGCCGCACCAGCACCGGGATACCGGCGTCACGAAGCACGTCCTCCCAGAAGCGAGCCATCGGCTCGTTCGGGGCGGTCATCAAGAATTCTAGGTCATCACTCACGATCAACCACCAATCGGGTCCAGGCCGGCGTCAATCTCGGTACGCACCAGCTCCATGGCCGTCGGCTCGATGGCGGACGTGCCGCCAAATGGCGTCTCGAGCTGGTACTGCAGCAGCAGCAGGAGAGCAACCAGAGTCGCCAGACTGGCAGTCATCAGAGCGTGAATCCAGTCATCGTCGACCGCGAACAGGTAGGAGAAGGCAACGGTTACGATTGCGCCAATGATCAGCGTCAGTCTCATCGCCTCCGGGAGGCCGCTCTCGCCCAGCAGCACCCGACTGCGCCTTGCGCCGTCAAGCGCATCGAGCTGCTGTAGGGCCGCAGCATACGATGGGTCGCGGTTTCCCGCCCGTGCTCCAGCCACGCTGATCGCCTGCCACAGTTCGTGGATCAGCGTCGTGTGCAACGACTCATCAAATTTGCCTTCAGCCATTGCTGGCCACTCCACCTCCACGACGTGATGGGCGTAGGCACTCAGCGCGGTATCCACGCGATCGCGGTCCTCGTCAGGCCAGACCTGCGCCAGCCGTGCGAGATTGAGCACCGCAGTCGCTTCGTCGTCCGCTACCGCTCGCGCATCTCGGTACTCCTCCCAGGCCGCGATCACCACTTGAGCCAAGATGACAGCGTAGATCACGCCAATAACCGCGTAGACATAGCCGGCAACGTCTGTGTGTCGAGCGAGCCGGTCACGCGGCACGGTCCGGCGCACGATCAGCAGCCCGAGCAGCGACGACGCCACTGCGGCCAGGATGATGACGACGAAGCTAACTATTTCGCTCATGCTCGGCAGCGTAGCGCGGTGCTGGTGCATGGACAACTGATGGTGAGCAATCGAGCAGAGGGACGAATGGCCGCAGAGCGCGGTGTTCCATGACGAGCTGCTCCGGGGAGGATCAGGGTTGGCACGATCGGCCACGGGAGCGGGGATTGACGATATTCCCAGAGTGTGAGGGTTTGCCCGGTCCTGAATGAGTCTCCAAGAGGTGAGCACTTGCCGTCACTCACTATGCGATGATCAGTCATTCACCGGATACCGTCCGGTGCGGACGGCGAGGCAGTTTCCCGTCCACGAGGAGGTTGACTACGCCGCGTCGTGGCTCGCCTGGGTTAAATCTGCGCAACGAATTGGTATTGTCGACGCACGGTGATGGAGTCCAGATGTCGGATGCGGTCCGGCCCCTCCTGGCGATCACAATGGGCGACCCAGCCGGAATTGGACCGGAAGTCGTTCTGAAGGCGCTCGCCCATACAGGCGTCTACCGGTGCTGCCGGCCATTGGTCATCGGCGACCGGCGCATCCTGGAGCGGGCAGCGGGTTGGCTCGATGGCACGTTCCAACTCGACGTCATCGCGGACCCCGCCCAGGGCGTCTACAAGCCGCAGCGAGTGACGCTCCTCGACCTGGAGAATGCCCCTCCTGAACGCGTTCCGGTTGGGCAGGAAACCGCTGTCGCCGGCGCCGCCGCCGTCGACTACGTCTTCCGCGCCTGCGATCTCGCCGTGGTGGGGGAGGTCGATGCTGTGGTCACCGCGCCTCTGAACAAGGCCGCCATGAACATGGCGGGTTACCAGTACGCCGGCCACACCGAGTTGCTGACGGAGCGGACCGGCGCGCAGCGGGTCAGCATGCTCCTCATCGGTCCCAACCTGCGCATCGTCCACGTCAGCACCCACGTCGCTCTGCGGGAGGCGATCGAACGCGTGACCCCGGAGCGGGTCGCGGATGTGATACAGATCGCTCACGACGCCTGTCGCGCGCTCGGGATCACTCACCCCCGCATCGCGGTCGCCGGGCTCAACCCCCATGCTAGCGAGGGCGGGCTCTTTGGTGGCGAAGAGGCGAGTCGGATCGAACCCGCGATCCGCGAGGCGCGCGCCCGTGGCCTGGATGTCAGCGATCCCCAGCCTCCGGACACGGTTTTCTTGCGCGCGACCAAGGGCGTGTACGACGTCGTGGTGGCCCAGTATCACGACCAGGGTCACATCCCGATGAAGCTCCTGGCCTTCGACTCCGGTGTCAACGTCAGTTACGGCTTGCCGATCATCCGCACCTCGGTCGACCATGGCACAGCCTTCGACATCGCCGGGAAAGGGATCGCGGGCGAGTCGAGCATGCTAGCCGCCATCGACGTCGCGGTGCAGATGGCCAACGCGCGCGGCGCGGATATCACCGTGTCGCCCGGGTAGGGACCATGCCACAGCTCGTCATCATCGCCGACGACCTAACCGGTGCGGCCGACACCGGTGCCTGCTTCGGCGACGCTGGTCTAGCGACGGTGATCCCCCTCTCCGGCATGGCAAGCTCGAATGCGGATGTGACCGTGCTCACGACCGAAAGCCGGGATTTGGATGCGGCCGCCGCGGCACGAGCCGTCAGTGAGGTGGTAACACGATTTTTCGACAGGCCGAGTGAATCGAGACCGCGCTGGTTTTACAAGAAGATCGACTCGGCGCTGCGGGGTCATCCTCGTGCGGAGCTACTTGCGACGATGGAAGCTCTTGGCGCAAGACGCACGGTGGTAGCACCGGCGTTTCCAGCCGAGGGGCGAACAACAGTCGGCGGCCGGCAGCTTATCGACGGGGTTCCGTTGGAGCGAAGCCGAGTCGGTGGCGCCGGGTCAGACTCCGATCTGCTCGCGCTGTTCGCAGCGGATCGTGGGCCGCCCGTCCACCTGCTCGATCTGACGCTCGTTCGCGGCCAATCAAACGAGCTCCGGCGCTTGCTTGACGATGACGCAGACGGAATCGCGGTCGCCGATGCGGAGACCGACGACGATTTGGCAACGCTGGCCAGCGCGGCCAGCCGGAGCAGATTGCGCCTCCTGTGCGGCACAGCCGGGTTGGCCCGCCAATTGGTCTACTCGCTTCCGCTAAGGTCACAAGCAGCGCCTCCCCAGGAGCTCTCGCGCCGGGCTGAGCCGATCCTCATCGTGGCCGGAAGCCAGCATGAGGCGACCGAACGGCAGATTCTGGCGCTGCATGAGGCGGGCATACCGATCGTGCGCCCCCTCCAGAGCATCCTCGACAACTCAACAACGGCTATCGATGCCACCGTGACCGAAGTCACGGCGCACCTCACCGCCGGGCGATCCACGGCGCTCACGACGGTCGGGCTCGCCCCGTGCTCTCGGGGAGGACACAGCGTCGCCGCACGATTAGCTCAGATCGTCGTCGCGCCCGAGGTGAGCGGCCGGGTAGGAGGGCTGGTGCTGACCGGCGGCGACGTCGCGGCGGCGGTCTGCACGGCATTGAACGCGTCGGCGCTCTGGCTTCGCGGAGAGATCGCTCCGGGATTGCCGTGGGGTGTCCTCGCGGGAGGGGTCTTGCATGCGTGCCCGGTCGCAACCAAGGCGGGCAGCTTTGGAGCAGACGACGCGCTCCTCGCTTGCATCAATCGCCTGACAAGCGAGGTAATGCCGGAGCCTGGGGAGCCCGATCAGGTCGGTGAGTGCGTCGGACCGCTCCACCGGCCGCGCGCCGCGTCGAGCCGATCCCGATAAAAGCGAAACCCCTCGTCGTAGAGGCAGGCGAGCTCCGAGCTCGGTTCGACAATGGCATCCGGTCGGGTCCAGTCCTCGATGTCGAAATCGCGACCTGCCGCTATCAGGGCCGCCATGGCCACTCCACGGGCGCCGACTTCTGGCTGTCGTGCCAGCGCCAGCGGTCGCTGCAGCACGTTTGCCAGGATCTGCTGCCATTCCGTTGAGCGGACTCCTCCTCCGCTGAGGAAGACCTGCGCCTGAGCGCCGAGGCCAGCGCTCTCCAGGCAATGACGCACCGTATACGCGATCCCTTCGCAGACGGCGCGGACGACGTCGGCGCGCGTCGACTCTAGGCTCACACCGAGAAGTTGGCCCTTGGCCGCTGGATCGACGAAGGGTGCGCGCTCGCCGGCCGGCGCGAAGAAAGGTAGGACGACGAGACCTCGAGCACCTGGGGGCGACCCGGCAAGTAACGCATCGACGTCGCCCCGGCGCGAGCCAGTCAGCGCCAGAGCCCACTCTAGCGACGGAGTGCCGACCATCGCTGGCATCACCCGCACCCAGCGATCGGACTCCGGCATGCAAAGCAGCATCCCAGCCGGCGCCCCATCCGTCTCCACCCGGTCGACAAGTACCGCGCAGCCAAGCGTCGTTCCGAGGATGACCAGACCGTCACCAGGGCGCCGCACACCGGCGCCGATCGTGGTCGCGCAGAGGTCGAATGGTCCCGCGTGAACTAAGGTGCCCGGCCCCAGACCGGTCAGGACCGCTCCCGCGTTCGTGAGATGACGCAGAGGGGTGGGGGAGGGATCGACGGGGGCGAGGAGCCTTCGCCATTGACTAACACCGTACAGCGCAAGCAATGCGTCGTCATACTGCCGCGTGCGCGGATCGAAGAAGGGGAGCGAAGCGTCTGACGCATCGGTGGAGCGCACGCCGGTCAGCCGCTGCAAGATCGCGTCCTTACAGTAGCCGGCGGTCTCTGCAGCCTGCAGCGAGGCCGGCTCTTCCCGTTCCAAGTAGGCCAGCAGAGGCGCTGCGGCGCCCGGAAACAGCATGTTCCCCGAGCGCCGGAACGCGCGCTCTGCGACGCCTGACGCCATCCACTCGGTAACAATTCCCGCGGCGCGGGCGTCGGACCAGAGGATCGGCGGCCGAACTTGCCGGCCCTCGCGGTCGAGGAGCCAGAGGCCATCGCCCTGAGCGGTGATCCCTAGCAGCTCCACCGGCTCTGCCGCGGCGACTTCGCGGACGACCGCTCCGGCAGCCGCCAGCACCTCCTCCAAGTCCTGTTCGGCTCGACCGGGAGCAGGAATGTTCGTCCGCAATGGACGGCTTGCCACGAGGAGGGCATCGCCGTCGTGCCCGAATGCGACGGCTTTGACCACAGACGTGCCCGCGTCGAGGCCGATCAGCATCGGCGCGCTTTCCTCCCGTTGTTGATCAGAAGCGTCACGTTCAACACTCTCGTGGCACGTCCATTCGGAGGTCGTGTCACCCTGGGCTGAGCGACATAACGTAGAGGTGTCATCCTTAACCCAAAGGCGAAGGATCTCGCTAGCCGCGAACCGGCGCCGTTTGAGACGAGATTCTGCAAGATCGTGCACCTCGCAGTTCCTCTGCATGACATCCTTACCGTGTCGCGGTACTCGCCGCGCTGAGAGCGCCGGGGTTGGCAACAAAGTGGAGCGGCTCTCCCCGCAGGTAGCGCCCGACTTCCGCGGCCGCGATAGCCGCGGCCCGCTCAGCCGTCTCCCGGCTGGCGCCGGCAAGATGAGGAGATAGCACCAGGTTTGGCGTCGAGAAGAGACGCGAACTGGAAGGCGGCGGCTCTGGATCGTAGACGTCCAGCGCGGCGGCCCGCAACTTGCCGGCATCAAGTGCGTCGCAAAGGGCATCCTGGTCGAGGAGGCCGCCCCGTGCGGCATTGACCAGCACAGCAGCGGGCGGCAGGCGAGCGATCTCGTCGCGACCGATCATGTGGCGTGTCTCGGCGGTGAGCCGGGCGTGCAGGCTCAGCACCTGGGCTCGTGGTAGCAGGTCGGCGAAGGTGACGGCGGTGGCGCCGACGGACTCGACCTCGGCGGGATCGACATATGGATCGGCGACGAGCACCTCCGCGCCAAACGCCCGCAGCACAGCGGCGACCCGGCGTCCGACGGCACCGAACCCGACAAGTCCGGCCGTCTTTCCTTCGAGCTCCGTCCCGGCCTCGGAGTAGGCGTAGAAGTCACCGCGCCAAATGCCAGCTGGTGAGATCCTTGTGCCCCTCGGCGAGCCGCCTCATGGCCGCCAGCAGCAGGCCAATTGTGTATTCGGCTGTCGCGGCGGCATTGCGAGCCGGGGTGTAGCAGACGGGAATGCCATGCTCTGTGGCGGCGTCGAGGTTGACGTTCACCGGACCACCGCGACAGACCACGATCAGCCGCAATGCCTCCGCCGCTGATATCACGCGCGCAGTGAACGGCGCCATCTCGGTGACGGCGATCTCGATGTCCGGAATGAGGCCCAACAGGAGCTCCTCGGATCCCGAAGCCTCCTTCACCTCGGCAACCGGACCGAACGGTTCCGTTGGCCAATTCAGTTCCGTTTCGACTATCGCGAGTCGGTCGCCGGCCTCGGTCCGGAGCGCGTCCAGCAAGAGCCGGTTCAGGACGAACTGGTCACCGGCGACAAGCGTCGCGACAGCGCGGGCGCTGCTAGGGGCTGGGACCATGGCAGGCGATCTCCGGTCTCGCTATCGAAGACGATGGGTGCGTGGCCGGGTCGAAGCGGAGCCCAAGAACATCACCCGGCATTGCCCAGAAGTCGTGGTGCGTCTCGACCACGATTCGGGTCTCTACACTCGGCAACGTCAACGTCAATCTCCCGACTTCCTGCAACGGCTCATAGGCAAAGACTGTCGCCGTCAGCACGTCGCCTGTCGTCCGGCCGGCTGAGGTGCAAGATCCTGCGGCCGGATTCCCACGGTGACCTTACGTTCGCCCTCGACCCCCACGAGCGGCGAGCACCGGCAGTGTCAGCCGCGCCTCGTCGGAGAGGTGAACCAGCTACTTGGCCGTCTCTGCTCGGGCAGCAGAACGCCCGTCCAGCAGGTTCATCCGCGGTTCGCCCACAAAATCGGCGACAAACAGATTGGCTGGGGCGTCATAGACCTCGTCGGGCGTCCCAATTTGCTTGAAGAGACCGCCATCCATGACCGCAATCCGGTCGGCAAGAGAGAGTGCTTCATGCTGGTCGTGGGTGACCAGGACGGTGGTGTAGCCGGTCTCGCGTTGGAGGTACTTCAGCTCGCGCCGGGTCTGCTCGCGCTCGGACGCATCGAGATGCGACAGTGGCTCGTCGAGCAGCAGCACTGATGGCTTGCGCACAATCGCTCGGGCCAAGCTCACCCGTTGTTTCTGCCCGCTGGAGAGACCGCCCGGCTTGCGGTCGAGCAACGATGTGATGCCAAGCCGCTGCGCGACCTCGCGCGCCCGCTGCCGCGGGTTCGCCTCCTTGCGCGCCCGCATGCCGAAGGCAATGTTCTCCTCCACGGTCAGCGGCGGAAAGAGGGCGTAATTCTCGAAGGCGACGGCGACGTTGCGCTCGTGCGGCGGGAGGGCGACGATGGAGCGCCCCGCGATCCGGATATCACCGGCGGTCGGTTCTTCAAGGCCCGCGATCATGCGCAAGGTCGTCGATTTTCCACACCCGGACGGTCCCAGCAGCCCGAGCAATTCGCCTTCCGCCACCGCCAGCTCGATCCCGGCAACAGCATGGACGGGGGGATTGCCTCGACGCTGGAAACACCTTGCTGAGCCGGTCCAGAACCAAACCACTACCGCCATCGTGCGCCATTTCTCGTTCAGACATAACCCGGCGGCCTCTGGCTGGACGGGAGCTCGTCGACGACGACTATCGCGCGGCAGACCGTCGTTCGCAATGCGGCGGCCCAGTCGCTCCATCGAACAGGAGCATGCGGTCGGGAGCGACCGAGATGGTCACCCTGATCGTCCGGTGCAACGTCTTCCTGAGGCGTGACGACCGCGACCCGGTGCTCGCCAATCTCCACGGTCACCTCCCGTTGCCGGCCGAGCGGCTCGACGACATAGACACGCCCACGAACCGGTAGCATGCCGGGGACGTCACCGAGGATGAGGTCGCGAGGCCGGAGACCGAGATCGACCGGCGTCCCAGCCGGCAGCGATGCGTGATCTCGAAGGGGAAGGGCTGACCGCGCCATCCTCGGCTGCGGAAGAGCCGGCCCATCGGCAGCGGCAGACGATCTCGCCGGGGATGCACATTGATCGTGCGGCTGGCCGAAGGCACGGGCCACGAAGATGTCCGCAGGTCGGTGCCAGAGATCCTCTCGGGTGCCGACTTGCACCAGCTTACCCTCCCGCAGGACCGCAATCCGGTCGCCGAGGGCAAGTGCTTCCAGGTAATCGTGGGTCACATAGAGGCTCGTAGTCCGCTGGACGTCGCCGAGCGATTTCAGCTCGGCCCGCATCGTGGCCCGTAGCTTAGCGTCGAGGTGCGACAGTGGCTCGTCGAGAAGCAGGATGTCGGCCGGGCGGACAAGCACCCGCGCCAGGGCGACGCGTTGCCGCTGCCCGCCGGAGAGCTCACGCGGCATCCGCTCAAGGAGATGGGCAATGCCGAGGGTGGTCGTCACGCGCTCGATTAGGCTTCTGGCCTCCGCCGGGGCCCGGTAATAGCGCTTGGAGCGCAACGGGAAGGCGATGTTGTCGTAGACGCTGTACTGGGGATAGAGCGCGTAGTTCTCGAAGGCCATTGCCACGTGCCGGGTGTTCGGTTCGGCCTCGGTCACATCGCGGCCTCCGATCTCCACCCGGCCGGCGGTCAGTGTCTCCAACCCCGCCACGCATTTCAACGTCGTGGTCTTGCCGGCGCCGGAGGGACCAAGCAGGACGAAAAACTCGCCGTCGCTGACCTCGAGGTCGAGCCCGTCGAGGGCGACCAATTTTCCGTATTCCTTGCGGACCGTGCGCAACGCGAGGGTTGCCATCCTCAATCACCAGCCACCGAAATTACCCCTTCACCGCCCCGAACGTCAGACCACGAACCAGGAATCGTTGGATTGAGAGCGCGAGCAGCAATGGCGGGATGAGGGCGATCAGGGCCGCGGCCGCCGTCAGGTTGTAGCGAGGTTTCGCGCCCCCCAGGAAGGAGAGGGACCCGACGGTCACCGTCTGCGCATTGCTCCCGGTCAGGGCAAACGGGAAGATAAAGGAGTTCCAGGCGAAGATGAAGGCGAGTAGGCCGGCCGCCGCCAGGCCCGGCCGGATGAGCGGCACGGCGACCTTGAGGAAGGCCTGGGGCCGGTTGTAGCCATCCAGGAGCGCCGATTGTTCGAGCTCCGGGGTGAGATCCTGGAAGTACGAACGCAGGATCCAGACGATGAGCGGCAGCGTGATCAGTTGATAGACCCAGATCAGGCCGAGGTGGGTGTCGAAGAGCCCCAACCGCCGGTAGATGACCAGCAGCGGGATGATCACCATCAACTCGGGAGCGAACCGGAAGGAGAGCAGCGTGAACAGCAGGCTCTCCCCTCCACGAAAGCTCCAGCGGGCGAAGGCATAGGCCGCCGGCACCCCGACAACCAGCGAAACCAGCACTGCCCCGAGCGAGACAATCAGGCTATTGGCGAAGAAGCGCAGAAAGGTCGATCCTCCCTGACCGCCAGCCATACCGAGAATCTCCTGGTAGGCGGCAAGCGTCGGCTCGAACTGAAAATAGGTCGTGAAGAGCTTTTCCTGCGGCTTGAGTGACAGGATGATCATCCAGATGACCGGGAAGAGCGCAAAGACGAAATAGAGCACGGTCAGCGCCGAGATGGCGAGATCCCGCCACCGCACGCCGCGCTGGTGGGCGAGATTGCCCACCGCCGCGGTGTCCACGCGGTCGCTGGCCATCGATAGGATTTGCTTCCGCGTCGCCACGGGTCCTCCTTGAGCTGACGCTCAAACTCCGGCAGCGCGAGCCTGAGCCCGGCTCAGCACGACGATGAGCCCACGCGTCACGATGTAGACCACGACCCACAGGATGAGCATATAGGCGGATCCTAACGAATAGCGGGAGAAGGTGATCGCCTCCTCGAAGGCCCGTACCTGCAGCGCCATGGTCGCATCGCCGGGACCACCCTGGGTGAGCACCTGGATGATGTCGAATATTTTGAGCGAATCCATGAAGCGAAAGATGACGGCCACCAGAATGTACGGCCACAACATCGGCAAGGTGAGATTTCGGAAGGTGTACCAGAAGCTGGCGCCTTCGACAGCTGCCGCCTCGAACGGCGCCCGCGGTAGTGAACGCAGTCCGGCGAGCACCAGCAAGGCGACAAATGGGGTGTAGGTCCAGACATCGACGAGGATGATCGAGAAGAGCGCCCACCCCGGGGAACCAGTCCATTCCGGTCGGATCCCAAATGGCGTGAGCAAGTAGTTGAGAACGCCAACCGTCGGCAGCATCATCAGTCGCCAGATGATGGCCGCAAGCACCGGCGCGATCATGAGCGGCACGATCAGTAAGCGCTCCAGTAGGCGACTCACGGTGGACGAGTGGGCCAGGAGGAGTGCCACACCGATACCGAGCAGGGTCTCGACCACGGTCGCTGCCACGGCGAACTGAGCGGTAAGGAACACGGTCTGATAAAACTCCGGATCGGAGAGGATGTCCTGAAAATTCTCAAAACCGACCCAGCTCGTGCTATCGGGCCGATTGGCCCGATAGTTCTGGAACGCGTACATCGCGCCGAGCAGGAACGGGTAGAAAATTCCGATTGTCAGCGCGATCGCCGGCAGGACGAGCAGGTACGGGCGAGCCCCACGTCGCCATGCGGGGAGCGTCTCGGCGCGTGGATCTTGGTCTATCGACGCCGATACACTGCTCATCTAGCGGTTCCTACCGGATCTGTCACCGATGGGTGCATTGTAAAGCCGATTAGGCGGCGAGAGACCTCGGGCCAGCGCTTGTCCTCCCCCAACCGCGGCTCAGAAGCTCCCTCTCCCCTTGATCCGGGAGAGGGAGCTTACGGCACCCTTCGCCCCAGGCCTGGGGCGAAGGGTCGGGATGAGTGGGTTACTCGACGGTCGACTCGATCTCTTCGACGAGAGCGTCGAGCGTCTCCTTGGCGTCGGCGCCACCGTAGATATCCTGTAGCGCCTCGGCCCAGAGGGTCGTTGCCTCGAAGAAGGCCGGCTGCGGCGTGAACAGGATGTTGCAGTCCTCGATAACCGTGTTGAACGTCTCGAGGAAGTTGATCTGAGTCGACATCCTGTCGATGAACTCAGGGTCATCGACGATCGACTTCCGGACCGGGTCGATCTGCTGGTATGGATCAAGCGCCGCGGTCCGCAAGTGATCCTTACCAGTCGCCCACTGCAGGAAGAGCCAGGCGGCGCTCTTGTTGGTGGACATGGCGCTCATCCCCAGCGACCAGATCCACTGGTTGGTCAGAAGGGAACCATCGGGACCTTCGGTCCCGGGTGCCAGGCGATCTTGCCTTCGACGGCTGGGTCAATATTGTGAAAATAGCCGAGGATGTCCGCATCGTAGATCATCGCGGCCTTGCCGGCGCCGAGATCGTTACCGACGTCGTACCAGTAGTAGTTGGTCCAGTTCGGCGGACCTGCATCCCGGAGCATCGCCGCCCACTTGTCGGTGAAAGCGACGGCGACGTCGGTGTTCATCACTGGCACCAGGACATCGCCCTGCAGCTCGAAATCTTTGCCGCCCTCGCGGGAGTACTGCGTCATGAACCCGGGGTGGATCGTTGCCCATTGCCGCGCGCCGCGAGCGCCGATGCCATAGGTATCGGGGAAGCCGGCCGCCGGCGCCTCCTCCTTGATCGTGCGCGCCAACTCGATCAACTCATCAAAGGTTTCGGCTGGCTGCACACCCAGGGCGTCGAAGATCTCTGTGTTGTACATCACCGTGTTGGTCTCGAACCCCCACGGTAGTGCGTACTGTCCACCGGTTCCAAGAGGATCGCCGGCCTCCAGACTCCATTGATCGGACGATCGCAGGTTCGGGTAGATGTCTTCCCAGTCGTAGTCGGGGTTCGTCGCGGATTCGTTCTCGATCCAGGGCAGGAAATCCTCAAGATAGCCCGGCGGGCCGTACTGCCAGACGAAGTAGGCGCCGAGCATGAAGACATCGTAGGAGGGCTGACCTGACTGGAGATCGACCGTCAGCTTCTCGAAGTAGTTGGACTCCGGAAACTCATCGTACTGAACGGTGATCCCGGTCAGCTCCGCTGAACTTCTCAAGCTCCCCTATCAGCGCTTCGGTATACGGGTGGGTGTTGACAAGCGCTCGGATCGTCGTACCGTCGTGGCGCTTCCAATCAAAGGGGCCAGTAACGTCGGCGGCGCCGGTATCCTGGGCACCAACGCGAGCCGGCGCCATTGGCATGCTGGTCATCCCATAGGCGGCAGCCGCGCCAAGCCCCAACTGCATCGCCCGCCGCCGAGAAAGACGGGAGCCGGCGTTCAGTGCAAACGGTCGACTTCGACGAACCATAACGGAACTCCTCTCGATTCGTGGCCCCGACCATCATGGTCAAATGGCCTTCCAGCGAACAGGGAACCCGATGTTTCAGTCGCGCCGTCGAGGGCGCCGATAACAGTTCATCATGTGATGTTTTCACTCTAGCATGGGTGGTAAGTGACGGCAAGACCGCAGCCGGCCTCGATACTCGTCGAGAATGAGAGGGCTATGGGGCAAGTGGCGGAGTCATTTATCGGATCTGGGCTATATCGCGAGGAAATCCGATGTTATGATGAAATCACATGTTTCGATGTTACGCCGTAAGCACCGGCAGACGATCGCATTGCGGCCGATCGGGAGGCAAATCCGATAGCAGAATCGTCGACATTGCGGAAAAGTGATGACGCGCGTTCAGCGCAGCCAGGGCTCGTCCCATCTGAGCGGCGAGAGCGCATTGCCGAGATCGTCCTCGCAAATGAGTCTGTCTCAGCCCGCGATCTCGCCTCTCGCTTTGACGTAAGCGTGATGACCATACATCGAGACCTCGATGAGCTCGAGCGACGCGGCGTGCTTCGTAAGATTCGAGGCGGCGCCACCCCGCAGCCATCGAGTCTCTTCGAGAGTAACGTCCGCTATCGCCTTGCGACCGCAAAAGTGGAAAAGGAAGCGCTCGCGCACTATGCACTGTCGATGATCGAGCCGGGTCAGGCGATTCTCCTCGATGACGCCACAACGACTCTTGCCCTCGCCCGACTGCTACCGACTATCGCATCCCTCACCGTGATCACCAACTATCTGGCGACGATTCAGTTGCTTCACAAGTCAGCAGATATCCGCCTGATCGCGCTTGGCGGTGAGTATTTTCCGAGTCACGACTCCTTTCTTGGTATCGTCTGCGAAGACGCTATTTCATCGCTGCGGGCCGATCTCTTCTTCATGTCGACTTCGGCGGTAAGCAATGGCATCGCCTATCACCAGGAGCAGGAGATCGTCGCGGTCAAGCGGGCGATGCTGCGGGCAGCGACCAAGAGCATCCTGCTCATCGACCACTCCAAGCTCGGCAAGACCGCGCTGCATCAACTGGCGCTCCTATCTGATTTCGACCTCATCGTCGTCGATGACGGCATCGACGCGGCTGGGCGCCGCGTCCTGGAGGATGCCAAGGTCCCGTTTGCGGTGGCGCCGCGGTGACGCCCGGGGAGGATGGATCGATGGCGGCGGATTCCGGGGCTCACTTCGGTGGCGTCGTGTTCGACCTCGACGGGGTCCTGGTGGAGTCGGAGCATCTCTGGGAGGAAAACTGGACTCGACACGCGGCCGCGAATGACTACGTCTGGCTGGAGACCGACACGGCCACGGTGCAGGGGATGAGCGTCCCCGAGTGGTCCGGGTACATGGCGGAGCGAATCGGCCGTGGGCGACCGGAAGAGATCGCGGAAGCGGTCATCGATGGCATGATCGGAGCGCTGCACGGAGGCCGCGTCGACCTGCTTCCGGGCGCGCCCGAGATGGTTGCCGCTGCTGCCGATCGGGTACCGGTCGCGGTCGCCTCGTCGGCGCCACGGCGGCTGATTGCGGCGGTGCTGGAGGCAACGGGTCTCCATCCACATTTTTCCGCGTTCGTCTCGAGCGAGGAAGTTCCTCGCGGCAAACCCTCGCCCGACGTCTACTTGGAGGCGGCTCGGCGGATTGGTGTGCCGCCGACGTCGTGCGCGGCGGTGGAAGATTCCAGCAACGGGATCCGCGCCGCGGCTGCCGCCGCCATGACCGTGGTCGCCATTCCGAATCCAGTCTATCCGCCGCGACCCGATGCCCTGGCGCTCTGTGCGAAGATCGCCGTATCGCCTGATGAGGTGCGCCGCTTTCTCACGGAGCGGCTACCTGAACCGAAAACCATTGCGGACCCGACACCGGGCGGGATCAACCCCGCGGCAGCGAGGAGCGGCGGACGATGAAGCGGATGCTCAACGAGGCATCGGCATTTCGTGAGGAGATGATCGCGGGGTACGTCAGCGCCTACGGGCGCTACCTCCAGCGCGTTCCCGGCGCGTCCGGAGTGATGGCCAATGGCGCACCGGCTCCCGGTCGCGTCTCGGTCATCGTCGGCGGTGGCTCGGGGCACTATCCGGCATTCTACGGACTGGTTGGGCAGGGTCTGGCCTCCGGCGCGGCCATCGGCGATATCTTCACCTCGCCTCCCGGCGAGCAGTGCTACCGGGTAGCGAAAGCGGTCGATGGCGGCGCTGGCATCCTCTTCACCTTCGGTAATTACAGTGGCGATGTCATGAACTTCGGCATGGCCGAGGCCCGGCTCCGCGCCGAAGGGGTCGATGCGCGCACCGTGCTGGTGACTGACGACGTGCTTTCCGCCGGCCGAGAGGAAGCCGATCGTCGCCGTGGTATTGCCGGCGGCTTCTATGTCTTCAAGAGCGCCGGGGCATCGGCCGCACGCGGTGATGGTCTCGATGACGTCGAAGCTCTCACCCGCCATGCCAATGCGCGCGTGCGCACGGCCGGGGTCGCGTTCGCCGGCTGTACGGTGCCGGGCCAGGAAGAGCCCCTCTTTAGCGTTGCGCCTGGTCAGATGGAGATCGGTCTCGGCATCCACGGCGAGCCGGGGGTACGTGTGGCCGAGCAGTTGCCCGCCCGGGAGATCGCGGCGATGCTCGTCGAAACGCTACTGGCCGAGGCCCCAGCGGATGCTGGGAGCGACGTCGCCGTATTGGTGAACGGTCTCGGCGGCACCAAGTACGAGGAGATGTTCGTCTTCTACAACGACGTCGCCGCGTTGCTACATCGATCTGGCCTCGTCCCGTACAACCCCTTGATTGGCGAGTTCGTGACTTCACTCGACATGACCGGGATGTCGCTTTCGCTCTTTTGGCTCGACGACGATCTCAAACCACTCCTCGATGCGACCGCGTCCTCGCCCGCATTCACGAGCATAGGGCCCGATGTTGCCCAGGCAACCGTGTCTAGCACGTGGGCTGCCGCACCCGAGACGGCCGCCACCGACACGGCCGCCACGCCGGAGGAGGACAGCATCCCCGGCGGTCAGGCTGGTGAACGTGCCCGCGCCGCCCTCCGGGAGGCGCTGGTGACTATCGAGGAGATGGAGAGCGAACTCGGGCGGCTGGACGCCGCCGCCGGTGACGGCGACCACGGCGCGGGTATGGTGCGCGGACTGCGCGCCGCGGTCGAAGCCATCGATGGCTTCAGTGGGACCGCCCGGCGGACGTTCACGCGCGGAGGGATCGCGTTCCAAAACGCGGCTGGAGGCGCCTCCGGAGCACTCGTGGGGGCGTGGCTGATCGCCATCGGCACGGGTCTGCCCGACCACGACGAGGCGGTCGATGCGACGGCGATGGCGTTGGCTCTCGAGCAGGCGCTGGCGACCTTGCAGCGACTCGGACAGGCCGAACCGGGGGACAAGACGATGATTGATACGCTGGCGCCGTTCTCTGCCGCGCTCAACCAGGCAGCCGCACAGGGGATGGGAATTTCCGAGGCCTGGGCGGCGGCCCTGCCCGCGGCCGCGACGGGGATGTTGGCGACGATCGATATGGTCAGCCGTCGCGGTCGCGCTTCTCGACTGGGAGAGCGGTCGCGAGGCGTTCAGGATGCCGGGGCAACGTCGATCTACCATGTCTTACACGCCTTCGGCACGGCGTTCAAGGATTAGCGGGCCCGCCGTCTATTCAGCGTAGCGAGCGTGTTGTCCTGCTCCCTGGGGTGGAGAATCTCCTCAATTCGTCGGCATTTTGGATGGTCGAGCTCGTTCCCCTCGTGTACTCTCAGGACGACGAGCTCGCCGCATAGACATAAAGGAGCTTGCAGTGCCAGCAGGGCGATACGTGGTGGCGATCGGCGCCGACAATGCCGGCGTCGAGATGAAGAACGCCCTCCGGAAGCAGCTCGAGGCGGACCCCCGCGTTGAGGTCGTCGATTTCGGGGTACCCGATGCCTCCGACGACCGAGCATATCCGCATGTTGGGCTTGACGTCGCGCAAGCGGTGGCGCGAGGCGAGGCGCGACGCGGGCTCCTCGTTTGCGGCACGGGGATCGGGATGGCAATCAGCGCGAACAAGGTGCCCGGCATTCGTGCCACCGTCGCT
Source organism: uncultured Chloroflexia bacterium (assembly GCA_963751075.1). Lineage (GTDB taxonomy): Bacteria > Chloroflexota > Chloroflexia > Thermomicrobiales > UBA6265 > JACCXM01. The sequence continues at coordinate 431,960 of CAVVTE010000015.1, forward strand.
CACGACTCATATTCGGTCGAGCGCTCGGTTCTCTCTAACGACTGCCAGGTACTGACCCTCGGAGCGCGTGTTGTCGGCCTGGAATTGGCCAAGCGTCTCGTCGACGAATGGCTTGGCTACGAATTCGACGAGGGCTCGCCATCGGCCGCTAAGGTAGCGGTCATCTCCGAGTATGAAGAACGGGGTGGTGCCCCAGGCGACGACGCCGAGGCGTGAGGTTGGATACCCGCCTCTTGATAGCAGTTCCCGCGTCTCCTGGCAGAGCGCGACGAAGGAGTTGAAGCGTTTAAAGAGTTTGACCTTCTGAGGAACCGGTGGGCGCACAGTCGTTACCAGCATAGCCACGGGGCGATTGATTGACTCTGAGCCCCGCACCCGCATCCCGGGGCTGCCACCCAAGGGGAGACTTGCCCCCAGCCGCTACGCGAGTTCCCGGCCAGATTGGGATGGCGAGATCGAGGAACGTCGAGTGGTGTTGCTCATGACGACCGGGATCATCCACCCGCGCTCGCAAACATCACCTGGGGGTGTTTCCATTCCGGGTCCCGGAGGTAAAGGCGCTAAAGGTGTTGAACTTCTGGAGAGACGGGAAGGGCAGCATCTTATCAAACCCTCACCCCAACCCTCTCCCTGTGCGCAGGGAGAGGGGCTCTGGTACCTGGGGGCTGGGGAGACGGGAGGAGGGGATCGGGTCTGAAAGTGTTCGGGGACGACGGCGAACTTGGCAACGATGGAAAAGTTGGCAAGCATCGCCGGAGCCGGGAGCGACTAGTGAAGCATTTGCCGTGGTCTCGTACCCCGGCCCCGGGGTACCCCGCTGCCCAGTGACCCACCCCCATACGCTGTGAGTAGGGAATATGGAACCGGAGAGTGAGGTTCCCGTCAGTTTTCAGCCGTATTCTCCAAAGGCGTAGAGCGAGATGTCGCGCATTGGTTCGAAAGGGTATTGCCAAATTTCCATCTGACCACTAGGATCATAAGCAGATGGGCGGGAAGTGTAGATTGACCTTCCCGCATCCCGCGGGCGAGTGCGTCTGCAACCGCGCTTGCCAAACCAACCTGGAAAGGGCTGGGTTTCTATGCGAGCCCCGATCCCCGCAACGGATCGCACTCCACCTGTCAGCCGCGTCATCGCCGAAGCGCTCGTGCGCCGGCAAGGCCCCCTCCGTATCGTCACTCGCGCCAATCGTCTCGGTTTCTCTCCAGTATTGACCCGCGCCGTGGTCGTGGCCTGCGGTGCCTCGGCGCTTGACGCCGACGGCCTCGCGGCGAGGCAGCGGCCGGCCGACTGAGGGGCCGCTAAACTCATCAATTGTTGTGCGACCTTTCGTGGACGCACTGCCGAGCCAGGTGCTATAGTCTGGCGTTCTCTCGCCGCGGCGCGAGGATCGACCGGTATGCCGACCAGGCCCGGGCATCGGTCCAATAGAGTCTTCTTGACGGGATGCCTTCACCCGAATCAGAGATTCTCGTACTGATGCCCCGCATTCGCCGCAGCGGGTGCAGTTGAACGTGAGATAGAGGGAGCAATTCAGCGTGGTGAAACTTCGCTTGCGGCGAATGGGCGCCAAGAAACGGCCCAGCTACCGCATCGTCGCGACCGACAGCCGCTCGCCCCGTGACGGGGCGTTTATCGAGTCTGTCGGATTCTATGATCCCATCACCGACCCGGCGACGATCAATGTCAACCTCGATCGCGCGCGCCATTGGATCAACGTCGGGGCCCAACCGACCGATACCGTCCGCTCGATTTTGAAGCGGGCGGGCGTCTACGCCGAGGCGGCCGAGTAGCACGACGCTATCCGGCGCCGTGTCGTGGCGGTACGCCGAGTGATCGGCCGCTGAAGGCTGAGATCTGAAGAGGCGGCCGGTCACGGTCGCCTCTCTTCGTATCGGCGTTGGAGCGCGGCATGGGCGGGTATCCCAGGAGCGGCGACCATGGATATGGACAACGACAACGGCGAGATCATCCCGGAGGCGATTGCCGACCCGACACCAGAAAACGGGTATGACGACGTTTACGACCATGACGGCGAAGACGACGTCGTGTACGCGCCCGCAACGGAGGCCGCCGAGCGTCTGCGTGGACTGGTAACGTATCTCGCCACAAACCTCGTCGACGATCCAGAAAGCGTGGCCGTCGAGGCGCGGCAGCGGGGCGGCAGCGTCTTCGTCAGTCTGCGGGTCCCAGAAGAGGAGTTGGGGAAGGTGATCGGCCGCGGCGGCCGCATTGCCCGGGCCATGCGCACGGCCCTCATGATCGCTGGATCGCGGAACAACGTCCGTGCCTCGCTCGATATCGAAGACTGAGCGCCCTGACCGGCGCCGCACTCAACCACAACCTCAACCGCCGCTGCCCGCGGGTCCGATCGTTCCGGTTCCCGATATGGAGGCTAGCGGCCCGGTGGAACGCGGCAGGACGGATTCCGGCCCTGCCTCGCCGGCATCGATGCCGCGACGGCGCCCGGCGCGTCCCCAACGCACTCCGCCGCGCCTCTCGGATACGTCCGGACCCGAGCCCGGAGTCCCGCCCGAACGCGTGCGCCTGACGATTGGCACGATCCTCGCGCCCCACGGCGTCCGTGGGGAGTTCAAGGTCCGCTTGCAGACTGACGACCCGGATCATCTCCTGACTATCAAACGCCTCTACCTCGGCGAGGAGGCGACGCCGCGCACGGTGCTCGGTGTGCGGCTTCATGCGGGCAATGCGCTGATGAGGGTTCAGGGCATCTCGACTCCCGAGACGGTAGAGCGCTTTCGTGGCACCCCGTTGCGCATCCGTGGCGCCGATGCTCGGCCCCTTGCCCCAAACGAGTACTTTCTATACCAAGTCATCGGGCTCGAGGTGTTCGACGAGAGTGGGACCCGGCTTGGTCGTGTCACCGACCTCATGGAGACGGGTGCACATAATGTCTTCGTCGTCACTCCAGAGAATGGCGGCGTGGAGATTCTCCTCCCCAGCCATCCAGATGTGATTGTCGACCTGGACCCCGCCGCCGGGCGCATCGTGGCTCGCCCGCTGGCGTACTACGGGGAGTAGCGAAGAGCGGAAGCGGGAAGGGTCCACGCACCCATCATGATCCTGAACGTCGAGTCTCGAGCCGGTCGACAGCGTGACCGATGGCGCGTGCATCTTCTGCGCCATCATCCGTGGCGATGCAACCGCGGATATCGTCCTCGATGAACCGGCAGGTATCGCGTTTCTCGACCGGCGCCCGCTCTTGCCGGGCCACGTCCTACTCGTACCCCGGACGCACATGGCAACACTTCCGGATCTGCCAATCGGGGAGATCGGCCCATTCTTCGCCCTGGTGCAGCGCCTGACCCACGCAGTGCCCCGAGCGACCGACGCCGACGGTGCGTTCGTGGCAATGAACAACGTCGTCAGCCAGAGCGTGCCCCATCTCCACGTCCACATCGTGCCGCGTCGCCACGACGACCGCCTCTTCAGCCGTAACCTGGCCTGGACACGACACCCCTACCGCAACGATAAGGAGAAGCGCGACATCGCGGACGCGATCCGCTCGGCGCTGAGCGAAAACGAGCGAACGGTACCTCGGTAGCGCGGAGACATTCCGACTTCTCCCCGCTGCGAGGGGCCAGGGGCCCGCCAAGTAGGCAGGGTCTTGGTTGCGGCAATCAACTCGTTGACGGGTCCTGGCTCGACTCGTACCGTCGCTTACCGAGCCAGGTTCCAATCAGTGCGCCTATCGTGGCGGCCACGGCAAACATCGCGCCGAGCATCGTGATGAACGCGGAGGCCCAGGACGTGCGTCCGTAGACGGCCACCCACAAGCGGATCACGACGAGCAGAGTGGCGGGGCAGAGCCCAGGCCAGAGCCAACTCCGCTTGTACCAGCCCACCACCCCAGCCGCGACTGCCCATGCACCGGTCCAAACGAGCACGAGCACACCACTCGACGTTTCGAATACGGTCCACAGCCTCACAGCAAGGAGCACGAGCAAGATTGTCGCGATGGTACGGTTGACACCAAGCTCGTGGGGAGAGATCCGTGCCGGCGAGCGATCACCGCGGAGATCAGTGATCACGAATGCCCACGTTGGTCATGACGGATACCGCTCTGAATCGCACCCGATCCCGTGGTGTAGATAACGGGTCGGCCGAGCAGCAATCACGGCACGTCGATCCGCCCGATCGTCCGGAGCAACAACTCCGCCGCGCGGCGGCCGATCTCCGCGGCGGGAAGGACACTGATGTCGCCCTCTAATTCCGTGAGGGCGTGAAACTCGTTGTTGGAGATGTCCTTGACGGTCATGAATGGCACCCCGTGCCGGCCACAAACCTGGGCGATCGCCGCGGCCTCCATGTCCTCACAGAGCGAGCCGTGGCGCGCGTGGAGGCTGTCGATGCGCTCGTGGAACTGAGTCCAGATATCGGCCGAGGCGATCCGCCCGACGTGCGTCCGCGGCTCGCGCTGCTCGATTCCAGCGGGGAGATTGAGCCCTTGCGGCCAGGGATCGGGCGTCCACCCCTTCGCCGCCTCTATCGCCAGTCCGCAGAGCCCAGGGTCCGTGGTTAGCTCGGTCGAGGCGACGACCTCGCCGGTCACCGCGTACTCCTTGCCTGGAAAGAACTCGCTGCCATCGGCAAGGACATGGACCGCGCCGTGGTGAACGGTGCTGTCACCGATGATCACGTCGCCCGGCAGGATGTCGCGGCGGTGCGCCCCAGCGCAGCCGTAGTTGAGGATCGCCCGGGGCGCATATTTCGCGATGAGATGCTCGGTCCCAGCCGCCGCGTTTGTCATACCGATACCGCAGCATAACGCGATCAGCGGCATCTCCCCCGCCTTCACGAAGCGGTCGAGCCAGGGACCGTCCCGCACCTCGCGCACGGGCGTCACCCGATGTAGCAGATGCTGGAGCTCCGATTCCATCGCCACGACGACGCCAATCGGCGCGATGTCTGGCGTGCCATTCATCGCCATCGTGTCTCCTCCATCGCCTGAAATTTATCGGTTAAGGGCGAGGGCGATGCTCGCGCCGAGAATTGCTAGCACGACGAGCGAGAGCAGCGCGTACCGTCGATCACCCAGACGCCAGAAGCTCGCGGCCACGACGATTACAGTGGCCACCGGGGTCAGCATGAACCAGAGTATGGCCAGATCGATGATGCCCGCGGCCTGGCCGGCGCGCACCGTCGCAATGATCTCCGAGAGCGGGTCGGCTTCATGTCCAATCGGCTCGCGTTTGACCAGCGCGACGATGATGCCAAGCGCGAGCAGCGCCGCCCCCAGGCGGAACCCCCAGAAAAACGTTCGGACCGCCGCGTCATAGAGCGGCGCCAGCCGATCGGTGCGGGCGGCCAGCGCGGCCGTCTCCGCCGCCACCGCGCGCGACATCTCCGATTCTTCCCCAGTCAGGTGATTGTCACTCATGCCTGCCCCGGCATTTCGACCCCAAAGGCACGCAGCAGGAGCGACAGCCCGAGGTAGAAGAGGATCAAGGCGAAGAGGAGCGCCAGACGTTGGGCCTTGATGCGACGCGTCAGACGCGACCCGATCTGTCCTCCCAGGAAAACACCGATGATCGCGGGCACGACGAGCGTCGGATCGATGTATCCCTGCGAGTAGAACACGAACGCGGTCGCCACCGAGGTGATGCCGACCATGAACGTCGAGGTCCCGACGGCTGCTTTCACCGGCACCCGCATCAGCAGATTCATGGCCGGCACCATCACCACGCCGCCGCCAACCCCAAGCATCCCGGAGATCACTCCCGCGCCGACACCAACACCGATCCCCGCCCCGACATTCGTGGGGATATAGCCAACTTCCGCTCCGATCGCGGGATCGCGGAATGCCGCTCCCAACTGGAGCGAATCGGGCGCGCCCGGCGGCGGTGCCGTCACACTCCGCTCGCTCCGGACAACCATCGAAATGGCAGCGTAGACGAGCACCGCCCCAAAGACGATGTAGATGATCCGGGGATCAGCGAACACGCCGTAGAGCGCGCCGGCGATCGCCCCGGTCGCGGTGGCGACCTGAAGCAGCATTGCCAGCCGGGGATTGGTGAAGCGAATGCGCAGATGATTGGTGGAGCCGACTACTGAATTGGTGACGACGACGACCGCGCTGGCGCCGACCGCGAACTTGGGGTCGATCCCGAAAAAGAGGGTCAGGATCGGGACCAGAAAGACGCCCCCACCCAACCCGAGCATCGAGCCCAGAATGGCCGCGATTGCCGCCACCGCGGCGATCTCAATTGAATAGACGATATCCAATCCGGCCCTCCCCGGACGGCGGCCGCCCGGCGCCGGATGCGCCAGCCTTATAGCACCGGTTGGCACCCGGCGCCAGACTCGCTCACGACAAGGTACCGCTGATTGAAAACTTGGCGGCCGCGTGAATCAAGAGGACTCGGGCTGGTCGCGGCGGTATATCTTGTGCCAGCCGCGTTTGCCACAGTTGGAACAACGTCCCCAGGTCCACTTGCTCCCAGTTGCCTTCCAGCGAATCCCGCCCAACTCCCAGGTCGATCGCTCGAAGCCACACGATCGGCACTGCACCATCCACGCACGCGATTCAGCCTCCATCGAGGCTGCCCACGTATCGGGGACGATTCCGGTGACCAGCCGCTGGGTTCGACTCACGGCCATGGTGTCATCTTCTCGCGTTGCCCCTTCGCGGCTGACGGATGTTCCTCGCCGGCCGTGACTCATTGACGATCAACACTTGACGCAATCTTTGCCGCAGCGAGAGTTCATCGACGTTACGCTACCCCTCTCTAAGTGGCAGGGCAATACGCAGCCCGCGATATCAAGCATCCGTGGGGGTCACCCTTCTTCCTAATGCAGTTGCGCAATCTGATGCAAATTCAGGAGTCGGTATGGCCCCAATGATCTCGGCGACAATGCTCAAGGAAACGTTCCCATTCACCGTGTAGGGGGTTACGAGCCATACGCCGGCCCGGTTGAAGGCCATGGCCTGCTCAGGCGGCACATGATCCTGCCAGAACCCAGCGTCCGGAATCGGTGTGAATAACCGAACGACACGCCGGCAAACTGCTTGCGCGCTGAGGTCCGTTCCACCCCATCGTCGACGATGGTGGACTCGTGGTGCAGCCCCTGCGCATCTGCGCTGAGGTTGATGAGCTTATCGATGGCCCAGTCGGGGTTGTGCTGGTAGAGCAGTGGGAGTTGGTCGCCCAGCTCTCACCGGGTCTTGTCTAGTGCGGTGGGAGAGAAAGCCTTGCTCTAGAAGTCCACAACCCAAGAGACCAATTAATTGTCCGGCTATGATGCCGGCTTCACCATCGCCCGATGCATCGACGGCGGGTTACTTAATCGCACGGGAGCACTCGTGCTTGTCAGTTCGCTGGACTTGACGCTTGCTCCATTCCGGCATCTCACCGTCTCCCAAACACAAAACGGCCGCTACATGAGTCGCTGGGGGCTGTCTTATCATGCCAATGGCTGGAGCGTCCAATCTACGGAATTCTCCAGGCATAGCGCGGCCACGATCATTGTTCATCGGAGAAATCGATGGGAGAAAAACAAACAGCAGGGCAACTCCTCATAAGCACCTTCATGTTGATTCCAGATCTTCTCCCCCAAAAACTCACGCGAGCGGGAATCGACGATCTGTTCGTGCAACTCGGGGCTGACAAGGCATGGCTAGAGAAAGGAGGTGGACCACGACTTTGAAGGCGACAAGCAACACCGAGTTCGATTGTGGATGGAGGGGATTCAGAAGTTCCGGCCAGATCTCACGTTCCCGGTCGCACATACAGTTCTCAAGGTGCTGATCGAGTCTAACCCCGCAATTCCTGCAAAGGAGCGAGGCATTGCGGTTAACCTGGCCAAAAAGATAGAGGTCCTTCTGGGAGTTGCGCCGCCACCGGCTCCCGCTCGTCAATTCGATCAGCGCATTGTGGATGTGACAAGAAATCTCTACCTAACTGGGAATTACGTAGACGCAGTCCGACGAGCATACGTCGAGTTGATCAATGAAGTGAAGAGAAAAGCCGAGACACCTCCGACGCTGGACGGCGTAGCGCTCATGAACAAAGTCTTTTCTAAAGACAGCCCAATCCTCAAAGCGTCAGGTGATTCCGATCAACAAGAAGGATGCATGAATCTATTCAAGGGAGCCGTAAGCATGATCCGTAACCCGCCGTCACATTCGAATCAAATTAAGATGGACAAGGATGAGGCTGACGATCTTCTCTGGTTCGCGACATACCTATTTCGGGTCCTTGATAACACTACGAAAACCAACCCCTCGCAAACGTGAAAGACAAGCTCACTGCTCCCTCACCTCCTTGGGCGGCGGCAACGGGTTCGCTATGTGCATGATAACGAACGAGGGGGCAGGGGCCTTCAATCGTGGCTGATATCCGCTCGTCGGACATCCAACAAGGTCTTCGGTCCACTCGCATGAATTCCCATGCGATCCCCTCGCGATACGTGCCCATCAACGAGGACAGGACCGCTTGGATGCTCGGCCTCGATGTGGGTCTATGCCTGGACCAGCGGCATGATCAGGCCGTTGCGCTAGGCGCAGGTTAGGCCTTCGCTGCCCGGGTCGGTATCGTGCAGCGCGTCGTCCAGCAGTTCCACGTAGGCGATCTGACCCGATACCTCGTAGCCCAGGACGTTGGCGGTATTGAAGGCGATCTGGGATCCAGAACGGGCCACCCTCATGGAACTACCTTTGTAGGTTTCCTCTGAGTATTGAACGAGGCGATCAAGCCGGCGAGACACTCCAGCGCTTCATGCGTGGCGTGCCCATGCCCAATTCTGCCCAGGGGCGGAACTGGACGCGTTCTTGCGACGAGTGCGACACTCGTGCCGCGCTGGCTGCTCGGCCGGCGCGGAGACAGCCAAAGAGCGTTCAAGCGGTGGGAGTACTCGCGGCGCAGAGCGCCGGCGACGGAAACCTGGGGGAAGCCGGTGCAAGACCGGCACTGTCCCGCAACTGTGACGCCAGCTGGGGTGACCCGAGCGGCGAAGTCAGATCACCCATCCCGCCGCGTCCAGCGCCCTTCGCGAGAAAGGGAAAGGACGTTTCATGTCGCGCTCGCCGCGATCCATTTTTCGCACGCAACCTCGCCTGATTTTCCTCGCCGTGGCGCTCATCACGAGCATCACGACGATCCCCGGGACGGCCGCATTAGCACAGGATGCGACACCTGCCGCGCTTTCGGAAAGTACGGCGATGTCGCCTGTGGAAGCGGCGTCGGTCTGGCTGCGTGAGCAACAGGATGCCTCCGGTGGATTCCTGGGGTTCACCGGTGAACCCGATCCGGGAACAACCACCGACGCCGTGATGGCGCTCTACGCGGCTCAGGAACGCGATCCTGCCGCGGCCGCTGCTCTCGACGCGGCGGTGACCTATCTCGAGGAGAATGGAGCAGCCTACGCCGCAGACCGGACCAGGGCAAGCGGCAAAGCTCGCTCTGGCGGCGGTTACTGGAGGCCGCGACCCGCGCGATTTCGCCGGGCTGGATCTCGTAGCGGCGATGACCGCGCCTCTCGCCACGCCGGTCCCCGCAGGGGTGCCGGGTATCTACGGCGACGATCTCTACGACCACGCGCTGGTGTTGATCGCTCTGGCCGCATCGGGCGAGACGATCTCGGAGGCGGCGCTGGAACCATTGCGTGCCTCCCAGGGAGAGGAGGGTGGTTGGGCGTTCGACGGATCGACCGGCCCCGGGGCGGCCGACTCGAACACGACCGCGCTCGTCATCCAGGCGTTGGCGGCAACCGGCCGCGCTGATGACCCGGTAGTCGACCGCGCCCTGGCCTATTTGTCCACGCTTCTGGTCCCGGATGGTGGCTTCGCCTATGGGCCGGGGGATCCCCTCGTCGCCGATGCCAACTCGACGGCACTCGTGCTGCAAGCGGTGATCGCCGCTGGGGAGGACCCGGCCTCGGGGGAGTGGGGAAACGCTCCCCTTGCCTTGGCTCGGTTCCAGACCCCGGACGGCGGCTTGCGCTACATGGCGACCGATGAGGAGCCGAACCTTCTGGCGACCGTCCAAGCGATCCCGGCATTGGAGGGATTGTCGCTACCGGTTGTCGTGGCATGTACGGAAGGCGCAGAGATTTCGGACGGCTGCATCCAGCTCGATCCGGCCGCATGATCTTGCACTGGCACCTTCTTCGTCTCTGGGTGCTGATCTCTTTGGCGGCGTTGCTGGCCGGGGTGCTCCTCGCTCCAGCCCCAACCCTCGCCGACGACCAACTCAACCATGCTGGGTTGATCGTCCGCGATGCAGAGAGTCGCATGACGTACGCCTGGGTGCCATTCGAAGAAGAAGAGATCACCGGCATCGAGCTGCTACGGCGGAGTGGCATCCCTGTCGTTACCGTGGGGTTCGGGGCGCTGGGGGAAGGTGTGTGCTCGATCGGCGGGCAGGGGTGTGGCGTCGCCGAATGCCGCCGCAATGTTTGCCAGGTCTCTTCGGCGAACGCTCCATACTGGCAATACTTCAAGCAAGACCCAGCCGATCCAGCGGGCTGGATTGGCTGCCACTTGGCGCCAGTAGCAGCAAAGTCGAGGACGGCGATGTCTTCGGCTGGAGCTGGACGGCTCGTGATCCCGGGCTGCCGGTGCTCCCGGCGGCAGAGATCGCAAGTCTTGCCGGCGCAGAAGATCGGGTAGGGAACATGCCTGCCGTGCGCACAATCGTGCCGGAAGGCGTACCCGCCGTGAAGACCATGCCCGAACCTGATGGGCGGACAACAGCCGCGGCCACCGCCATTCTCGTCGTCATTGCCGCATCGGCGACCGCGCTCGCCGGCAAACGCCGGGCTAGGGCCGGCGCGTGAGGCACGATCGAGCGCGACCGCTCGATCCCCGGGCATGGATCGTCTGGGCGATCGCGGCCAGCCTGCCTCCATTGGTCGGGCGGAATCCATGGCCGCTGGCGGCAACGCTCCTGGCTGTCCTCGGTGTCTGGGCAGCCTGGAGCACGGGGGCGGCCGGAGCCCGTTGGCGGCCACTCTTACGCCTGGCTCTGGTCTTCGGGGCGGTAAGTGTGCTCTTCAATCTCCTTACGGTCCATGTGGGCGACCGGCCGATTGGAGCGCTTCCGGAAACGTGGCCGGTGATCGGCGGGGAGCTGACGCTCAATGCCCTCGTCTATGGCTTCTTGAGCGCGTTGGCGATTCTCTCCCTGGTGACAGTCAGTGCCACGCTCGGAGCGACGCTCGACTGGAGCGTCGCGATGCGCCTCCTACCGGAGCGGATGGCGGCGCTGGCAGTCGCCGGATCGGTCGCCTGGACCTACTTGCCGCGAACGACGGTGGCTTTGTCCGAGATCCGGGAAGCGCAGATGGCGCGAGGGTACCGTCCACGCGGTCTCCGCGATGCGGCACCGTTGGTCATTCCGCTCCTCGCCGGAGGGTTAGAGCGGGCAATGATCACCGCGGAAGCACTCGAGGCGCGTGCGTTCGGGGCGCCGCTCTCGCCCGAGCTGAATCCCCGTCCATGGCAGGTGGTGTCGCTGGTGGGTGGTCTCGTTGCCGCGCTGACTGGCGCTTTCTCCCTCGCCGTTGGTGAGATGGCTGCCTCCGCAGTGCTGTTAGTCCTGGCGGGCGTAGCTCTCACGGCGGGTCTGTTCACGAGGCGAAGTAGCGCAACCCGCCTGCGGCGCACCCGCTACAGAGACCCGGTCTGGGAGCGCCCGGAGTGGATCGTCAGCAGCGCCGCGATCGTCGTTCTGGCAGTCGAGATCGCGACACTGCTGCTCGAGCCGGCCGCGTTCCGCTACGAGCCCTACCCTTCGCTAACGGCTCCTGCCATAAGCTTGCCACTCCTCGCGGCGCTGGGGCTGCTCCTGGCTCCGGCGGCGGTGTACCCGTGAGCGTGCAGACGCCGGCGTGGGTCGAGGATCCTATCGCCACGTTTTCGGGGCTCACTTACCGCTACCCGGAGCGCGATTCGCCTGCATTGCTAGCGCTGGACTGGACCGTGGACGCTGGTGAATTCGTTACGGTGACCGGACCCTCCGGCAGCGGGAAATCGACGCTCTTGCGCTGCCTCAATGGCCTGACACCGCATTTCAGCGGCGGCACGTTCGACGGCAGCGTGACTGTCGTAGGCCATGACACCCGCCACTACAGCCCACGCGTCCTGGCCCGCCTCACCGGATTCGTTTTCCAGGATCCGGAGGCACAGTTCGTGACCAGTCGAGTCGACGATGAGCTCGCCTTCGGGATGGAGCAGCTCGGCGTACCGGCGGTGACCATGCGCAAGCGCGTGGAAGAGGTGCTGGACCTGCTCGGTATCGCGGCGCTGCGAGATCGAGAGATCGCTACCCTTTCGGGTGGGGAGCGGCAGCGGGTGGCGGTCGCCGCGGCGCTCGCCCTGCAGCCGTCAATCTTGGCCCTGGACGAGCCGACGAGTCAGCTCGATCCCTGGGGGGCGGAGGAAGTGCTCGCGGCACTCACCCGGCTGAATGAGGACCTCGGGCTGACTATCGTACTCGCCGAGCACCGCCTGGAACGTGTCGTCTCCCACACCGACCGCCTCACGGTTCTCGACTCCATCGGGACGGTGGCGCTCGATGGACCACCGCGGGACACGTTGCGCCAGGTCAATACCGACAGCCTCCCAGCGTTGCTCGCGCTTGCGCGACGTTTGGATTGGCGTCCATTTCCGCTCTCGATCAAGGAGGGGCGTGCCGCCCAGCGTCGCGATGTCGCAGCCGGCCGCGTTCCGACGCCGGCGCCACCCGATCTTGCTCCTCCCGGCGGTTCCGCGATCGTCACGTTACAGCGCGTACGCGCCGGTTGGGACCGCAACCCGGTGCTGCGTGACGTTGATCTGGAGGTGCGGCCGGGCGAGCTCGTGGCGCTCATGGGACGCAATGGGTCTGGCAAGACAACGCTTCTGCGGATCGTCGCCGGTCTCCACCGGCCTGCGTCCGGGCGGGTGCTGATCGCACAGCAGGATACGGCACGCCTGCACCCGGCCGATGTCGCCCAGACGGTCGGCTATCTTCCGCAAAATCCCTCCGCCCTCTTCTTCGCCGAGACCCTGGGGGCTGAACTCGCCTTTACCCTGAAGCACCATCACGATTCCCGGCTCGACCCGGAGACGACGCTGGCATTGCTTGGACTCGAGCACGCGGCCGGCCGCAACCCACGCGATCTTTCTGGAGGTGAGCGGGAGCGTGCGGCGCTGGCCGCCGTGCTCGTCGGTGCGCCGCGCGTCCTCCTTCTCGACGAGCCGACTCGGGGTATGGACGCCGTCCGCAAGCGCGCTCTGGTCGCGATGTTGAGACGGCTGCGTGCGGAAGGGGTGGCCATCCTGCTGGCAACGCACGACGTCGAGCTGGTGGCCGAGGTCGCCTCGCGTGTGGTGCTGCTTGGCGATGGCCGCATCGTCGCCGACGGCGGCCCACGCGCCGTGCTGTCCGGCTCCCTCACCTTCGCGACCGCGATCAACAAACTTTACGGTGATGGTTTTCTTACTCCGGGGGACATCCTCAGCGGATTGGGAATTTCGCAGGACGGCGGTTCGGTGCTGGAAGGTGCGGAGACCGCGCGATTCGGCAGAGCCAGATCATGATCGGTGACACCATGTGCGTGCTCTGCGTTCCGGGCCCTCAGGTCGTCACGACAACTCGGCTAGATGCTCCCAGTCGAGCTCGAGCACGCGGCGCAGCGCCTGTTGCAGCGTCGTTGGACCGGATGGAAGCTGGCGAGCGGTCGCCCGTTGCCGCGGTGTCGTCGCGGTGACAATGGCGACGACACGAGCCGTGCTCTCGGCCATCGCCGTGGAAAACGGGATCTCTCCACGCTCGAAGGCCCTCGCGATAGGGCCCGAAACCCGGTGCACCACCCAATGCCGCCGAGAGATAGACGCCCGCGCGGCGAGGACGTGCCGGAGGATCTCCCTTGTTGGGCGACCTCCGTCCGTTGCCTCGTAGAGGGCCATCTCGTTCCACGTCGCCGCCCTGGCACACGGCTCTCGACTCATTCCCTCAATTCGGCCGCAAGAGGACGGCGATCTCGTCATCGCCGAGAGGCTCGGTATCCGGACCGAAGAGGATGTTTGAAGAGCCGTTGCCGATGAAATCTCCCCTGGTGATGTGCTCGGCGACGCGCGTGTCGAACGGGGCGTCCGGGTCGCCGTCCTTGCGGTGACGACGCAAGAAGTGACGGTATGCCCGGATTGCCTCCAGGGTTGTGGCAATTGCGTCATCAGAGGTGGGGCCGATGGCAACGCAGCCGAGCAGGTCCAGGACGTGGACGACGGTTTTGCGGCCCGGACTCGAGATAAAGATCGTACGTCTTCAGCTCTACGTGTACCCGGCTCGCTCAATACTCTCGGCGCTGACGACTTCTGCTTCCGGTATGCGCATCGCGAATATTCGTGCGAGGTAGGACGCAAGGTCGCCTGCCTGATCGGGGCGACCGCGGTACCCCAAATATCCGTCCGGCCTCACCAGCGTCACGAGTCCATCGCGCGCCCCGAATGTCCGCAGAACCGCGCCGTGAGGATCATGTAACGCCGACGTGGCACTGCCCGCCGGCGGGGTGTCGAGTACGAGGTATGCGTGCACGGCCTCCCCAACGGCATCCTGAACTTGCCCGGCGATCCGCACGAACTGGTCAATGGCATCCGGGGAGGCATTGTCGCCGGGCAATAGGAGCAACGTCCATCCCTGAGCAAACAGGTCGAAAAGGGAGATACGTTCTCCGTTTGAAGCGGCGATAAGTGAGGCATCGGGGACACGATCTCCGGCACGGAGACCTCGCGCGTTGCGGCGCAGCCGGTCGCGGGCGTTCACTCGAGCGTCAGCGTCGACGGAGAGCGGAGAGCCACGATAACCGATGCTCAGCTGCGAAACGGCGGCCAGGATGCGGCGTCGGATCGGTGTGATGTTGACGATGACCGGGACGGCCTGCTCGCGCACCGCCCGCATGACCTGATTCTGGGCGAGGAATAATCGCGTGCCAAGATGTGTTCCCCGCAGGACGCCGCGGGCAATCGGATGCCGCTCCGCCTGGTAGGTGTCGAGTAGACCGGGCGCGGCTTGACCGTGGACGGCAAGAGCCAGTTTCCAGCCGAGGTTGAAGGCATCCTGGATACCCGTGTTCATCCCCTGACCCCCGACGGGGCTATGCACGTGGGCGGCATCTCCCGCCAGAAAGATGGGGCCCAGGCGGTACCGTTCCGCCTGACGCCGCTGAATGCGGAACGCCGATGCCCAGAGAGGATCGCCAATGCGCCGGAACGACACTCCGGTCCGTTGCCGCAGCAGGGCTTCGGCCTCGGCGGCGATCTCGGCTTCTGATCCGTATTCCTTCGTGGCATCAGCCGGTGGCAGCGGCACGATCAGCCGGTACCGACGCTCGCCGGGCAAGGGGATGACGGCGACCAGCCCGTCGTCGCCAATCCAGATATGCCCTTCGTCATGAGGAAGCTCCCAGTCGAGGTCCAGGTCCGCGAGAAGAAATCGCTCCGGATAGGCCTCTCCCGCGAACTCGATGCCCGCCAGGTGGCGAACAGTGCTGTGCGCGCCATCGGCGCCGACCAGGAAGCCGATCGGGACTTGCGAAGCGCCGCCCGGTCCCAGCAATGCCGCGATGACTCGATCCTGGTCGATCCGGAACCCGGTCAGCTCCGTGCTCCGCTCGACCCGGCCGCCGAGCTCCGCCAGACGGTGCTCCAGCACACGTTCGGTATCGGACTCGTCCATGCTGATAAGTCGTGGCGCACCCAGGCGATCGTCGAGGGTGATCCGAGCCAGGGTGCGATCGCGCTCGGCAAATCGCAGGGCGCGGGGTCGGGCTGCCGGCTCCAGCGCCGTCTCCGGAATCCCCATTAACCGGAAGACCTCAACCGTGCGGGCTTGCGTCCCGATCGCGCGAGAGGTCGTCGGTCTCTCGGCTTCCCGATCAATGAGACGAAATGGGATTCCTCGTCGCGCCAGCTCGATCGCCAGCGTCAGCCCCGTCGGTCCCGCGCCGACGATCAGTACGGGGGTGATAGGGTGATGGGGTAATAGGGTAATTGGGGGAGCATCGTTCATCGATACGTGCCTTCAACTGCCGTGTGAAGTGGGAAGTCTTGATGCCACATGCCGCTCCCCATCACCCTATCTCCCCAATCCCCAGTGACCCTTGCTCACCCCAACACCCTCAGTAGCCTCGGTGCTTGTCAACGACATTCAGCAGCATCTCTCCTTGCGAAAAGCGCACCAGGTTCTCGCGCAGGATCTCGATGCAACGCCGCTCCTTCTCGGTCGAGTCCCCGGCGGTGTGCGGCGTGATGACGAGATTTGGCGCATCCCAGAGCCGGCTGTCGGAGGAGAGGGGCTCGACCTCCGTAACGTCAATACCGGCCCCGGCGAGCTTCCCACCTTCCAAGGCGTCCACGAGAGCATCTTCGTCGACGATGCCGCCGCGGGAGACGACGATCAAGTAGGCATCCGGTTTCATGCGGGCCAGCGCGGCGGCATCGATGAGGTGATACGACTCCGCCGTGAGTGGCGCGGCGACGACCACGACGTCGGACTGTTCCAGCAGCTCCGGCAGCCGCTCCATGCCCCACGTTTCGACGACGAACGGCGCACCCGGCTCGGGATGGCGATCGACTGCCAGGACCTCCATGTCAAAGCCCCGCGCCCGTTGCGCCACGGCGCGGCCAATCGCCCCATAGCCGATCACACCCATCGTCAATCCGCGCATCTCCCGGCTCGTGCGGTAAAGCTCCGGACGCGCCCAACGGTGCTCCCGCTGCGCCTGAACGCTCTCCGGGATGTGCCGGGTCAGCGCGAAGAGGAGCGCGAAGGTGTGTTCACCAATCGACGGGCCGTGCGCGCCGCGCGTGTTGGTAAGGACGATGTCATTCTCTACCAACTCCGTCAGGTCCTGCAGATAATTGACCCCGGCGCTGGGCGACTGGATCCAGCGTAACGCTTTGCCTGACGCGAGCAGATCCGCGGTCGGGAAGCCGTAGAGAACATCCGCGTCCACGATTTCCGCCGTCAGCTCCTCGGGCGTTGTGACCTCGACAATTCGCAATCCCTCGATGTCGAGGTCATTCAGTAGCGCGAAGTGTGGGTAGCCTTCCGTTTGCGTCAACACGACTTTCAGGCTCATTGTCTGGTGCCGTCTCCTTTTGCTGACACGTCGAGCGCCGCGACCATCCACTTGTGGCGGCCCGGGGCGCCGAATGTCGTCGCCGCTCTCATGCTTCCGGTCCGTAGCCCGTGCATCACTGTGCGAGAGGGTATCGCAAACTTCAACCCCTGCCACCATTTGTCATTCCAGGGTGTGTCCGGACCGCGTGGTAGCGGTGTGCCTCACCACTTCGAAGCGGGATGTGACGCATCCTGCTTCAAGCAAGGCGGAACCGGGTGATCCCCGTGCACGTCGCCGCGCAACCGTGGCAGCTTCACGCTTGAATCCCGCTACATGGAGGAATCTGCGCCACATGATCGTTGAAGATTATCTCGTCCGCTGGAACCTCACGCCCGACGGCGAACCACTCATCACTCGGTCCAGCATCCTTGCCCCGGTGCGCCGCGACGGCTTGCCCGCGATACTGAAAATCGCCACGGAGCTCGAGGAGCGTCGGGGCGCTGAATTGATGATCTGGTGGAGTGGGGATGGCGCGGCCCGGGTACTGTGCCACGACGGCGACGCACTGCTCATGGAACGCGCGTGCGACGGAGTGGCGCTCAACGAGCTCGCGCGGTCAGGTCACGACGATGAGGCAACCCGCATCATTTGCGCTGCGGCGGCTCGTCTGCACGCTCCGCGCAGCAAGCCGCGACCACGATCTCTCGTGCCACTGCCAATCTGGTTCGCCGATCTCGAACCGGCTGCCGTGCGGCACGGAGGTCTCTTGAACCTGGCCGCTGCGACGGCACGCGAACTCCTGGCGGAACCGCGAGACGTTCGTGTTCTGCATGGTGATATTCATCACGGCAACATTCTGGACTTCGGGCCTCGTGGGTGGCTGGCCATCGATCCCAAGGGGCTGCTGGGAGAGCGATCGTTTGATTTTGTCAACATCCTGCGGAATCCGGATGATACCGTCGCCACCAAACCCGGACGTTTCGCGAGGCAGGCCACCGTGATCGCCGAAGCGGCGGGACTGGACCGAGTCCGGCTGCTGAAATGGACACTGGCCTTTGCGGGGCTCTCGGCCTCCTGGATCCTCGCCGACGGCGACACCCCCGAGCTGGATCTCGCTATAGCAGAGCTTGCGGCCGCAGAGCTGGCGGGGGCGCTTCGCTGAGGGGGGTCGCTTCGCTCAAGGGGGAGAAGGGGAAAAGAGGTCGAAGCGTCTTCTCGACTCCTCGACTCCTCGACGATGCTCTTCCTTGCCAATTGCCAACTGCCGTCTTGCCGCCTTGCCGACTCCCGACTCCCGACTCGGCTAGTACCGCACCGCTGCCCCGGCAACGCCGTCGCCGATCTCCACCGCATCGGCGCGCGCCCAGTTCAGCGCCGCGATATCCTCGCGCAGGCCGGAAAGCATGTACCGTAGCTCGCTGGCCAGAGCGCAGAATTGGAAGCCCTCGGCGATGCGCTGGTTGACGCCGGTCGCCCCGGACGTGTGGATGCCGGGCGCTACGCCATTGCGCACGCAGGCGTTGCGAATCTCGGCGATGGCCTCCATCAGGCGCGGGTCATCGCTCTCCAGAGGCACCCCAAGCCCGAGCCCCATTGAAGCCGCGAGGTCGTTGGGTCCGATGAAACAGGCATCGACCCCCGGCACGCTCAGGATCGCGTCCGCGTTCTCCACGCCCTGGATGTGCTCGATCTGGAGCACGACCAGGACCTGGTCGTTCGCGTTACGGAAATACTCTTCGGCGCCGGCATCGAAGGACATCGGGAAGCGGCCGCCACCGACACTGCGCGTCCCGTCCGGGTAGTAGCGAGCCGCGGAGACAGCCTGCTCCGCCTCCTCGCGAGAGTTGACCATCGGCACGACCACGCCCCAGGCGCCGGCGTCGAGCACGCGCTTGAAGTTCTCGGCGCTGTTCCACGGAATTCGCACCATTGGCGCCGTATTGCTGGCGGCCATAGCGGCGAACATCTGGGCCAGGGTGCGGATATCGATCGGGTTGTGCTCGGCGTCGACGACGAGCCAGTCAAAGCCAAGGCGGCTGACGTACTCGGCGGCCTCGGGTGAGGGGAGAGAGAGCCAGGTGCCAACCGAGGGCTCCCCCGCCGCAAGCCGCTGCCGGACATGGTTCGCGCGCATCGTTACTCTCCTTCTTCGATCGTCTGCGGGGGCGTCTGCACGCTGCCGGCCATGTTCGGCACGGACGACCAACTCAACTCTTCTTCGGACTCGATTTTGTCCGGGTCGATCTCGACACCTAATCCAGGACGATCCGAGACAGAGATCATGCCATCGACGGGTTTGACCGGCTCCCGCCAAAAGAACTGAAGCAGCTCGTTCCACTTGACGAGGTACTCGACCATAGGGGCGAGTAGCTCCGGCATCGCCATCGTCAGATGCGTATTGGCCGGCACCGAGTGCCCGTGAGCGATAACCGGGATGTCATAGGTTGAGGCCAGGGTGCAGATTTTCACCATCTCGGAGAGGCCACCCGCCCAGAAGGTGTCCGCCTGCAAGACGTCCGATGCGCCCGCGTCGAGCAATGCCTTCTGGCCCCAGCGCGTGTACTCGTGCTCGCCGGTCGCGATGGGGACCGGCGAGAGATGCCGAATCTCCGCGCAGAGCTCGATCTTGTCTGGCATCACCGGCTCCTCGATCCAGCGGATGTCGAGATGGGCAACGCGGCGCGCGAATTCGAGGGTGTAAGGCCGGTTCCAGGTCATCCAGGCATCGAGCATGATGTCGACGTCCGGTCCGGCGGCGTCGCGCAGCGTCTCGGCCAGCTCAATGTTGCGGGCCATTCCCTCGCGGCCGTCGGTCGGGCCCCAGCGTGGGAACCACTTCAGCGCGCGGAAGCCCTCGGCCACCTTCTCCCGGGTTCGCTGGTGGGCAAGCTCCGGCTCGAGGCTGTAGCCGAGCATGGAGGCGTAGGCCGGGGCGGAAGGGCGCACGGGACCACCGAGCAGCCGGTAAACGGGCTGCTGCATCCAGCGCCCCTTGAGATCCCACAGGGCGCAGTCGATAGCGCTGATGGCCATCATCGTCGCGCCCTTGCGACCATGCACCGCCTCGCGGTACATGAGATCCCAGATCCGCTCAGTGGCGAGGGGATCAGCGCCCTGGAGCAGACCCCGGAACTCGCGGTCGATGATCCAAGCAACCTCGTGCGGAACCGGACCTGCCAAACCGGTGACACCTTCGTCGGTGTCGATCTCGAGAAAGACGGAGATGACCTCAGAGCGTCCGGGCGCGATCAGTCGGGGCATCCAGTAGCCATCGGCAGCGGTCTGCGCCTTGTGTTCGGGATAGACGTCGACCGGCCGCGCCAGCCTCTCCTCCCAGAACGGCTCCTCGTGCTCCATGATGCCGGTGAGCTGCCGTAGCCGCAGACCCGTGATCCGCACGTCCATCCCCTCCCGGCCGAACCTGACCGGATATGCAGTAACAGGGCCAGCAGTGGGCCGCCCCGAAGCGTCGGGTGATGGTAGCGGTCGCGTCAGAGACTGTCTACAGGATCGGCCAACCCCCTCTCAGCAAGCTGAGAGGGGGTTGGCCGTTGGCGACTGGTCTTAGATCCCCTCTCCCCGGGGGTGGGGAGAAGGGCCAGGGATGAGGGGGGTTCGTGAGCGAGGAGCTACTGTCGCTAGTCGGCGGGGGAACCGGCCAGCACAGCCTCACGCACCTGCTCTTCCGTCACCCCGGGGATCACCTTGGAGACGACGGTGATGTAGCCGTCCGGGTCGGCAACGGCCCAGTCGCGGTGACCCCAGAACTGATCGGTCGGCTCCTGCAGGATCTTGCCGCCGGCCTGCTTGGCGCGCTCGTAGAGGGTGTCGACGTCCTCATCTTCGCCGACGGTCGTATAGAGGCACATGCCTTGCCCGAGCGGGCTCTGGTCGTGCGGATTGTTGGGATCGATGCGACCAAACATGATCTCGACGTCGCCGCGCTTGATCGAGCCGTGCATGAGTTGCCCGCTCTCGTCGGGCATGGTAAGGCCGGTTTCGAAGCCGAGGACATCGTTGTACCAACGGATCGAGGCGGCGATATCCGCCACGGCAAAGGCTGGGATGACACTTTTCATCGCTGCGATCTGCTCCTTCTCGAAGGGCGGACCCGCGGCCAAGCCGGCCGGGGCCAAGACGAATGGAGCGGGGTCCGGCTAGGTGCGCTTGCCCGCCGGCGGAGGAAGCGGACGCGTCGCGGCGGGGTGCGCGTGGGCGCCTAGGTCGCCCTCCGCGGTGGCCTCCACCGCCGCGACGCACTCGCTTGAATCTCCGCTTCCCTGCCGACACCATAGAACATGCGTTCTATGGTGTCAAGTAGGCACGACGGGACATTGCAGCCCTTCGCTGGACACCCCGGGTCCAGCCCGAGTTCGATAGCAGGAGTCGACTCTGTGGAATGGTTCCTGGGAAGAGCCGTGGTGTGGTGGTGGTGGGGACCGCCCCTTATCGTAATTACTGTTCTGCTTACCGGACTCTTCTTGGTGGCCGTTGGACTCGATGAAATTGCCAATCCCAGAATACGGAATCGGGTCTGACTGAACGCCAGTCCTATTCTGGTAGGCCGGACGGGCTGCCGCGGTTACCGCCAGCTATCGAGCCACATCCGCAGATTGACTTGTTCTGGTCCCAGAGGCATTGCGGTGTAGAGCGGATAGAACCAGGCGAAGGTCGCGATCACGGCGAGGGTGTAAGCGGCAGCGGCGATACGCCCAACGCCGCCCTGGCGCCATGCGCCTGTGAGAACTACCGCCAGGGCCATGCAGCCGAGTGGAACCGCTGGCAGAAAATGGTAGATGAATGTGCCACGTGGGGATAACGCCCAGGGCAGCCATTGGCCGAAGAATCCAATGACGAGAACGAGCAATGCCGTGGATCGCCTTCCCCACCAGTCGATGACGACCCAGCCAACGGCCACCACCATCGGCCAGTACAGGAGTGGGATTGCCGTTGCCGAAGATGAAGGCGCCCTCACGCCGGCGGTGATCGACGTAGTACCAGATCCCGCGCGCGGCCAGGGGCCACTGCCACCAGGGCGAAGAGTCGTCGTGAACGACTCCCAGGTTCCGGTGGTAGGCAAACATGTCGCGGTGCAAGGCGATGAAATCTGCCCAGTCGTGCCCCGTGAACCAGAAATGCAGGTATGAGGCAAGGTAGACGGCGATGGGGATCAGGATCAACGAGATCGGCGCCCAGCGAAGATAGGTTCGCAAACCGGCGTGCGCCGCTGCCGCCGCGCTCGTGTCAGTTCCTCGCGAGAGATGCCAGAGCTGGGCGATGCGCCAGCAGACGACGAGTCCGATGAGCCCGGCCAGCGCCACGCCGCTCCATTTCGTCGCAATGCCGAGTCCAACGAAGAGTCCTGTCGCGAGGAGTGGGAGTCCTGCGTGCTCCGGAGCCACCGTGAGTACCCGGGCGAGACCGAGGAGGGCGGCGTTGGCGAAGACCAGCACGAACATGTTGGACATGCCGATCCGGGATTCAACCAGGTACAGACCGTCCATGAGGAGCAAGGCAGCCGCCAGTGCGCTCGTCGCGCGGCTGCCGGTCAGGGAAAGCGCAAGTAAATAGGCGATCACCACGCCAGCAGTACCGAACAGCACGCTGACGATGCGCCAGCCGAGCGGGTTGTCGCCAGCGACGAGGATGCCGCCAGCTATCAGCAGCTTCGCAACTGGGGGGTGCGTCCACTCGATCGCCGGATCCTCGCGTGGTAGAACCGTGGTGCTGTACGCCTCTTCGCCACTCACGTACTTGCCTGCTGTGTAGGCGTAGTACAGCTCGTCGAAGACGTAGATTGCCGGGGTCGTCAGCCGGGGGAGGACCAGTGTCAGGGCGAGTGCGATAAGCAGGAGAGGGATCGCCGCCGCCCGCCAGGACCTGAATGCCGAGTTGGTTTCCCGGCCGCCGAGCCTCGGTCCGGGCATGGCCCGATTCCAGACTGCCGGCAGCCCGACACTCAAGGTGGGAGAGCCTTCGGCTCTCCCACCTTGAGCAATACGTGGGCGCTGATTTGGGCGCCCGGATTGAACGTCGAGCGAACGGTTAATCGTCGTCACCCGAGCCGCCGCTACCGCCGACCGCCAGTACCGCCCTACCGCCGTACCGCCGCTACCGCCAGTACCGCCGCTACCGCCACCGAGCGTGCCCGCAGTACCACTGCCGCCGCTACCACCGCTGCCACCCCGGCGGCGCCGTCGCCGCCGTCGCCGCCGTCGCCGGCTTTCAGCTTCGACCACGCTGGCATCATCGTCACCTTGGAGCACAAGCACGCCGTTGAGCGCGGCGCCGCCAAAACCGGCGACCGCTAGTGCCGCGATTGCCGCCTTCGCCAATCGCCGCCGCGCGAGGGGCCGCTGTTCAACCTCGGGGTTGTCGAATGTCGTCATACGATTTCACCTCCCTTCCATGCCAATGTTGTGTCACAGGCTGATTCGATGAGTCGTGCCAAGCACCAACTCACAGACCACTACGGCGCCAAGTCCCTCGGCGCCGCTAGTCGTCCCATCCGTGGTCGTCCCAGCCGTCGTCGTCCCACCCGGAACCGCCCGAGCCGCCGCTGGCGACACTATTCGGAAACGTCCAGCTGTCATCCCACCCGGTGCCGCCCGAGCCGCCCGAGCCGCCCGATGCGAAGACTCCGCCGCTTGGCGAGAAGACCACATCGTCGTCCCAATCGTCGCCGCCATGTGCCAACGCTCCCGACAGTCCCGCGCCGGCAAACCCGGCGACGCCGAGTGCAACAACCGCGATCTTCGCGAATTGGCGCCAGGAGACCGATTGAGCTGTCTTACGATCCGTCTGAATGCCACCAGTCATGCAACTCTCCTTTACCCTGTTCATGCTTCTCTTGCCGCCGGCAAGACCAACTGCCCGATTGGGAGGCTTCGTATGCGTCGAGCCGAACTGCTCATCGCCGTGTCTCCCGGTGCGTCACCTCGGTAGGCCTACCGGGGCTTGCACATTTCAGTATCGACAGCGACAGCTCGCGCCGTAACCGGCCAAGGTCCACATTTGTGCTCCGACCTTGGCCCGCGCCCAGGTCCGACTTTAGTCGGATGGGATGTGACCGCCCCCGGTGCCATACTCGGGACCAGGAGAACGAAGGCGGCTCACGAGAATGGATGCCAACCTACGATCGAGGCTCGATCGGCTCAGCCCGGCGCAGCGGTTCATGCTGGGAAGCCTCGTCATCCTCGCGGTCGGCATGGCGGGGATTGGCGCCTGGGTCACGCGACAGATCGAGTACGGCGTCGTCGACCGGACCGCGGCGACAACGGCGCTCTACGTCGATAGCCTGGTCGCTCCGCCGCTACAAGATCTGGCCGAAGCTGACACCCTCTCATCGGAAGCCATCGACCGGCTCGACTGGCTATTCGAGGACACACCACTGGGGCAGGAGGTCGTCGCCTTCCAGGTCTGGGATCCCGGCGGGCACATCGTCTACAGCACAGTACCGAATCTGGTGGGGCAGGAGTTCCCAGTTGCCGGCGAACTCGCGAACGCACTCGCGGGCAACGTCAGCGCCGAAGTTGGCGAGGCCGAGGGTAGCGGCGAGCTACCGCCAGACGTCCCGGACGATGAGCTGATCGAAATTTATAGCCCGGTTCGCAGCCGCAGCACCGGGGAGGTCATTGGCGCCGCGGAGTTCTACTACGCGGCTGACGACCTACGCAGTGACGTCGCGGCCGCGCAACGAGAGAGCTGGCTGGTCGTCGGAGGAGCCACGCTGGTGATTTATCTCCTGCTGGCTACTTTCATCCGGCGGGTCAGCAACACCGTCCGGAGGCAGCAGCGGGAGCTAGCCGAACAGGTCACGCAACTTACCGAGGTGGTCCAGCAGAATCAGGAGCTTCACGAGCGAGTGCGCGGTGCGGCGGCACGCACCGCCGCGTTGAACGAGCGATTCCTCCGCCGGTTCAGCGCTGAACTGCATGACGGTCCCGCCCAGGAGATCAGCCTCGCACTGCTGCGACTCGACCACGTGGCCGCTCTGGCGGGAGGGAGTGAACGCGACGACCCGGTGAAAGCCGATATTGAGCGTGAGCTGGACGTCATTCAGAATAGCCTGCGGCGGTCGCTCAAAGACGTTCGCGCAACGTCCAGTGGTTTGCTCCTGCCGCATCTCGGGGCGCTGACCGTAGCCCAGACGCTCGATCATGTCGTGCGTGGGCATCAGCGACGAACCGGCCTGGTGGCCAAGCTTTCTCTGCGCGATCTTCCAGCGCAGGCGCCCCTGGCCACGAAGATCGCCCTCTATCGCATCGTTCAGGAGGCACTGACCAATGCCTGGCGTCACGCTGACGGCGCCACTCCGACCGTCACAGTGGTTGGGGCCGATGACAAGCTCACGGTTGAAGTTGCCGATCCCGGACCGGGCTTCGTCCCGGCTGTCGCCAACGGGTCGGAATCGCATCTTGGTCTCGTGAGCATGCGCGAGCGGGCCGAGAGTCTAGGGGGGCAATTCCGCATAGACAGTGCTCCCGGGCGAGGCACCCGGGCAGTTGCGACCCTTCCGTTAGGAACCATGGGAGACGATCATGCCTGAGACGCTGCACGTCGCGATCGTCGATGATCACCCGTTGTTTCGAGAGGGCGTAGCACACACCTTGGCCGCGCAGCAGGGCGTCGAGGTCGTCGGCGAGGGGGAATCGGCAGCGGATGCGATCCGGATCGCGGCCGAGCGAATGCCGGACGTCATGTTGCTCGACGTGTCGATGCCTGGGGGCGGATTGACCGCGGTACGTCAAATCGCCGCCGCATTCCCGGTTATCAAAGTTGTGATGCTGACAGTTTCCGAGGACGAGGATGATGTGACGGCCGCGCTGCGGGCGGGTGCTCGAGCCTACGTGCTCAAGGGCGTCGCCGCCCGCGAACTTGTCCGCATTTTGCGCTCAGTCGCAGCGGGTGAGGTCTACGTTACCCCCGCCCTTGCGGCCAGCCTCCTGTTCGATCTCACCGGGAGCAAGACCGGCTCCCATGCGGCGAATCCCCTCGATGTGCTCACCGACAGGGAGAGACAGATCCTGGAACGAGTCGCGGCCGGTGACAGTAACAAGGAGATCGGCGCGCAGTTGCACCTGACCGAGAAGACGGTCAAGCACCACATGACCAACATCCTCCAGAAGCTGCAGGTGCGCAATCGCGTGGAGGCGGCATTGCTGGCGCGCTCCGGCGAGCGTTCTGAACGGTGAGGGCTATTGGCGACGGCCGCGAAGCACGAGGGTTCGGCCGTGCCCGCGGCGGACCTGCGGACGGGAATGAGTTCTCCAGTAGTCCACCACGTGCTGTTCGATGAAGTCGATGTTAGTAGGTTAGGGAGCCCTACACTCCGGACGCTATCGGCACCGCTATCACCTGCTGCAGATCGGTACCATTCTAGCTGGGGATTCTCCTTATATAAGGAAGCATGCCGCCGCGCACCGCTCGTCGGTCCGGAAGAGCGGCGGCCTCTGCTGGCGGGAAATGTCCATCGCGTACGGGCATCGGTCGGCAAACTTGTAGCCCTGGGTTACCGAGGCGACAGGTGCGGAGGGATCGACGGGGAGTTCGTGCCCGTGCCACAGCTGATTCGGGTCGGCCCTGGGAATCGACTGAACGAGAAGCAGCGTGTACGGGTGGCGTGGCTGCTTCACAACCAGATCGACGTCTCCGACCTCAGCCTCCTCACCCCAGTACATGATGGGGATGTTCTGGCTGATTTGATAGGCCGTGGTCAGATCATGTGTGATGTAGAGGATGGAGATGCCGAATTTCAGGTGGAGTTGATGTAGGCTCTCGAGAATCCTGGCGCGTAGTAATGCATCGACAATCGACACCGGTTCGTCGGCGATGATCACGCGCGGTTGCAGCAACAGGGCGCCGACCACCATGATGCGCTGGCGGTGCCCCCCGCTCAACTGTTGCGGATGTCGTCCTAGTGTCCATCGGGGCGTAGTCCCACGGTGTTGAGCGTCTCCTCCATCAGTTGTCGCGACTTCTTCCGAGACGGCGCCAGGTGAAACTTCTTGTTGGGTGTCTCGAGGACGTGGTCGACTTTATAGAACGGGTTATAGACCTCGTACGGGTCCTGGAAAATCACCTGAACGTCACGCAGGAAGCGGCGGCGCTCCTCAGCAGAGAGGTGCTGGACGTTCCGGCCACAGTAGAGCACCTCGCCGCTCGTTGGCGCCGCGAGACCGAGCAGAAGACGAGCGAGTGTCGTCTTGCCGCTGCCACTCTCGCCGACGATCGCCGTGATCGTCGGCGGCTCGGCGTCAACCCGGAACGAGAAATCGTCGAGCGCGACCGTGCCTGGCGTCTTGGCAAAGCGACCGCCGCCGAAGACCTTGGTGACATGCCGTGCTTCGAGCAATGCGGTCATGCGCTCTCTCTACTCCACTCATGCTCATAGAGGTGACACGATACACGGCGCTCTGGTTCGACCTCGCGCAAATGCGGCGTCACAACGGCGCAGCGCTCCATCGCGTGCGGGGAGCGCGCTCTGAACGCGCACCCGCTAGGCCGGTTGAGCAACGAGGGGGGCAAACCGGGAATGCCCTGGAAGGCGCCTTTCTCTTCCAACGAGGGCAGGCTGGCAATCAAGGAATTGCTGTACGGATGGAGCGGAGCCCGAAAAAGATCGGACACCGGCGACACTTCCGCGAGAGCCCCGGCGTACATGATGCCGACGCGATCGACGACCAGGGCAATCAGCCCCATGTCGTGTCCAATCAGGATGATCGACGCTCCGAGATCCTCCTGGACCGCCAGCAGCGTGTCCATCACCTGGCGCTGCACCACGACGTCCCGTGCGCTGGTCGGCTCGTCGGCGATGATCAGCTTGGGTCGGAGGCTGATGGCGATAGCGATGCAGACGCGCTGTTTCATGCCTCCGCTCAACTCGTGAGGGAAACATGTTTGCTACGTCGCGGCGCAAACCAACGCTGTTGAGCAGTTTCGCGACCCGATCGTTGAACGCTCGTGGCGACAGCTGAATGCCGTGGTCCTTCAGACCATCACGAATCTGCTCTTTCACCCGCAGGACGGGGTTGAGGGAATTCACCGCGCCCTGCGCAACGAGCGCAATCTTGGCGAGTCGCACCTGCCGCATCTGCTCCTCGTAGAGGCTCAGCAGGTCAACGCCTTCGAGCAGCATTTCGCCGCTTTCGATCCGCCCGGGCGGCCGGATCTAGCGCAGCAGGCGCCAGGGCGATCGTCGATTTCCCCGAACCGGATTCGCCGACCAGCCCCAACCGCTCCCCCTCGCGGATGTCGAAGCTGACGCCGTTCACCGCCTGCACCGCGCCGCGCGTGGTGTGGTAGTGCACGACGAGATCCCGGACTTCCAGCACGTGACGCGCGTGACGGGGTGGCGCTGAGACAGGGTGACTGGGAGGTTAAGGTGATGGGGT
Source organism: uncultured Chloroflexia bacterium (assembly GCA_963751075.1). Lineage (GTDB taxonomy): Bacteria > Chloroflexota > Chloroflexia > Thermomicrobiales > UBA6265 > JACCXM01. Next base: position 460,418 of record CAVVTE010000015.1, read on the forward strand.
GATGGGATGACGAACTCACGAGCGGTCTCGCTTTCTGATCATTTCTCCCACGATCCGATCATCCTATCACCCCACCACGCACTACCCGGTCACCCAAAGAGTTTCAGGCCGGGAACCTCGACGCGGATCTGGTAGAGGGATGCTGTCTCGACGTCGGTGATGACCAGGGTGCGCCGGTCGGGACCGCCGAACGCCACGTTGGTCACCTTCGTGCCAGGGACCGGGATTTCCTGGATCATAGCTCCCGCCGGACTGAAGACGGCAACCTTGCCTCCACCATAGTGAGCGACATAGAGATTGCCAGCCTCATCGAAGGCCATGCCGTCCGGGCCTTCCCCGCCGGGGAGCGCGGCAAAGACTTCGCGCGCGCCGACGGCGCCATCCGGACCGATCGGGTAGCGGAGGATACGGTTGTGGTAGGTCTCAGCCAGGAAGACCGCCGTGCCATCGGCGCTCAGCGCCACACCATTGGGAAACGCCAGGCCATGATCGATCAACTCCAGCGTTCCATCCGGGAAGTGGCGGTAGAACCCACCAATCGGATTCTCAGCCGATGACCGCCACGGATCGGAGAAGTAGAGGACGCCGTGGCTATCGAATACCAGATCGTTGGCGCCGTTGAGCGGCTGTCCTTCGTACGAGTTGACGACGATTGTCGCTTCGCCGTCGGCGATGCGTAACACGCCATGGATGTCGTCGCCTTCGTCCGCCACGTAGAGGGAACCGTCACGATGAAACGCGAGACCGGCCGGGATGCCGCCGGTGTTGAAGAACTCAGAGGCAACGCCACCCGGAGGCAGCTGCACAATCGAGCTGCTCAGCCAGTTCACGAAGTAGAGGGTGCCGTGCCGGTCGAACGCCGGTCCCTCAGGCGAGTCGTAGCCGGAGATCAGAACGGTCACCGCTGCATTCATCGGTTGCAATCCTCCTCTATGTTGTTCACGAGGACTGGTGGGACTGCAGCGCTCATGCATGGAAGTGATTTCCCCGATTCATCTCAGGATCAACAGCGGTGCAATCTCATGGTGCTGATGCCCGGCGCAGTGGAGCATATCGCCAACCCGCGCGACGTCAAGCTGCTCGGGCATCCCAATCGGCCAAACAAGCAAACTGGTTGACGGATTTTGGCGATCCGATTAGGCTGCCACCTTCACCAGGGCACTGTGGCTCTGGCAGCGTTGGACGCGTCCAGCGCACGGGGCACAGGCTACCCGGCCACGACGGCCAAGCCACTCAGTGGCGAGGAGGACCTCCGTGAACGATCCCCGTATCGATTCCCTTGTCGACGAAGCAATGCGCCTGCGGCTCTCCCGGCGTAGCATCATGCGGCGTGGCGCCGCGCTTGGCCTCTCGACGGCAGCCGTCGGCAGTGTCCTGGCCTCGACTGGTCGTGTCAGTGCTGCCCCACGAGCCGCCGCGTTCATCCAGGACCGGCAACTGAACGTGCTCCAGGCCAGCTATTTCGTTCCCGAGGGGCAGGAGTTTTTTAATCAGGTCGCCGAAGAGTGGGGGAGCCAGAACGGCGTCTCCATAACGGCTGATTACATCGCCTGGCCGGATCTGCAGCCACGCATCGCGGCGGCCGTCGAGGGCGGCTCCGGCGCCGACATCATCGAGATGTGGGAAATCTGGCCCTACCTCTATTCCGAGAACATGGTGCCGGTCGATGACCTGGCGATGGCGGTCAGCGAGGAGTACGGCGGCTTCTACGACTGGGTCGTCGATACCGCTTCCGTGGACGGGAAGTGGTACAGCGTCCCCCACGGTAACTCCAGCTCGGCATTCGCTTATCGCATCAGCCTGGTTGAGGAAGCAGGCATCGACGATCCCAAGAACAACTTCCCCACGACGTACGAAGAAAGGTTTGCGCTCGGCAAGACGCTCAAGGAGATGGGCAAGCCGTTCGGGCAGGCGCTCGGCCACAGCCAGGGCGACCCGCCGTCGTTTGCCTACCCCTTCATGTGGGCGCATGGGGCGATGGAGGTGGAGGAAGACGGCACCACCGTCGCCATCAACAAGCCGGAGTTCGTCGAAGCACTGCAGGCATTCACTCAGCACTGGAAGGACGCCTACGACGAGACCGGACTCTCCTGGGATGACGGCGCCAACAACCGTGCCTTCCTCTCCGACCAGATCTCCGGCACCCTCAACGGCAGCAGCATCTATATCGCCGCGGTCAACGCCAAGGAGGGCGAGTCGACCCTCGATTACGAAGTTCAAGTCGAACCCGACGACATCTGGCACGCGGGCTATCCGGAGGGGCCGGCCGGGCGGTTCAATGCTCTGGGTAGCCGCTCCTTTGGCGCGATGAGCTACTCGCCCAACGCCGAAGTAGCCGTGGAGTTCCTGCAGCACTTCTTCACGCCGGAGGTCTTCATCCCCTGGTTGGAGGCACAGGGCGGCTACATCATCCCGATGGCGCCCGGCTACGCGGAGCATGAGATGTACACGGGCAACCCGTCTCTCGCCCCCTACCCAGCGGTGGCGGAATACGGCCGTCCCAGGGGGTACGCCGGTCCGTCGAATCAGAAGGCGGCCGAGACCGCCGCGCGCTACGTCATCGTCGATACGATTGCGCAGGCGATCCAGTCTGGCGACGCGGCAGGCGCCGTGCAGCAGGCCGAGGCCCAGTTGCAGCGCATCTACGGCAGCTAGCCCCATATCGCCGTGTAGCTAGGCTGCCCGGTTTGTCGGGCAGCCTAGCCTCATCGCGGTGATGCAAGCGAACGAAGCATCTTTGCGGAGCAGCTCATGAGCGTCGTCACCGCTGAAACCAGAGCCGAGCCCGCGGTGATCCAGCCGAGCCGGGGCAAAGCACGCTTCTGGGAGCGAGAAGCGCCTCTCGCGTACATCTTCATGATCCCGGGTCTGGTCCTTCTGCTCCTGTTCATGGCCTACCCGTTTTTCCTCGGTATCTATCTCTCCATGACCGACAAGATGGTCGGGTTCGCCGATTTCAACTTTGTCTGGTTTGAGAACTTTCAGTTGTTGTTACGAGACCAGATCTTTCACCGCACCGTCGCCAATACGCTGATCTATAGCTTCGTCACCGTGCCTTTCAAGCTGTTTCTCGGGCTTGGTTTAGCATTGGTGCTGAATCAGACGTTTCACTTCAGCCGGTTCATCCGGGCTGGCCTGCTTCTTCCCTTCATCGTCCCGACGGCGATCAGCAGCCTGGCCTGGTTGATGCTCTTCGACAGCGTCCTCAGCCCCATCTCCTGGGTTCTCAAGAGCTGGGGCCTGATCCAATCGAACATCAATTTTCTTGGTGACCGCTGGAATGCCATCGGCTCTGTGTGCGTTGCCAACATTTGGCGCGGTCTTCCGTTCTTCGCCATCTCCATTCTCGCCGGGTTGCAGGCGGTTTCGCCGGAGCTGCATGAGGCCGCGGCGCTGGATGGCGCCAATGCCTTTCAGCGGTTCCGATCGGTGACCCTGCCGACGATTCGCACCATTCTGCTGATCACCACCCTCTTCTCCATTATCTTCACGTTCTCCGATTTTCAGCTCATCTACGTCCTGACGAAGGGAGGCCCTGCCAGCTCTACTCACATCTTCGGCACTTACGCCTATCAGATGATGAGCTTTTCCGCACTCGGGCAGGCCGCGGCCGTGGCCCTCTCCATGTTTCCCTTCCTGGCACTCTTCGCTGGAATCCTGTTGCGCTACATCCGCGCGGAGGATTAGAGGAGTCAGCATGGTCGGCAGCAACGTCCTCACCCAGCGGCTTCTCAAGCTCTGGATCCCGCTCTTGCTCTACGCGGTTTTTCTGCTCTTCCCCTTCGCCTGGATGCTGATTGTCTCGATCAAGCCGGATCAGTTGCTGCTCGATACGCGCCTCAATCCATTCGCTATCATCAGCCCAACGCTCGAGAACTACCGCTATTTGTTACAGGAAACCGAGTTCCCCCGCTGGATTTGGAACACTCTCGTAGTGACCGCTGGCGCCACGGCTCTGTCGCTCTTCTGCAGCATCCTCATCGGCTACGCATTGGGGCGGTTTCGCTTCCGGGGCGGGAACACGATGGGGATCGCTATCTTTATGCTCTATCTCGTACCCCCCACGCTCCTCTTCATTCCGCTATCGAGAATCGTCTCCGACTTCGGGCTCTACAACAGCTACTGGGCATTGATCCTGGTCTACCCCACCTTTCTTATCCCATTCGCGTCCTGGTTGCTGATGGGGTATTTCCGCACCATCTCGCGCGAACTCGAGGATGCGGCCCTCGTCGACGGGGCGACCCGCTTGCAGGCGATGACGCGCATCGTGCTGCCGCTGGCGATCCCAGGCGTGCTCTCGGCCGGCATCTTCTGCTTCACCCTGGCCTGGAATGAGTTTCTTTATGCGCTCGTGTTCATGGGCTCAGGCGACATGAAGACGGTGCCAGTCGGCGTGGTCAGCGACCTGATCAGGGCAGACCTGTACTTCTGGGGCTCGCTGATGGCCGCGGGACTTCTCGGGTCCGTCCCGGTTGCCGTCGCCTACGCCTTCCTGGTCGATCACTACGTCTCCGGTCTCACCGCCGGCGCGACGAAGGGGTAGGGGGTTCACGCAGACCGAGACGTGGGCGGGGTCCAGCTCGCCGTGGCAGGTCACGGACCTCCCTATGACGCCGGGGGGAACACGTACTCCGGCTCCGGCATCTGCCTGGGTGGCGCGATCGCCTCGACGATGCAGCCAAAACCGGCTTCGCTGTCGAAGTAGGCATATGCGCCATCACCGTCGGCGCCGAAACCCCGCCCGCTCTGGAGCAGCGGGTAGCCGAGGGCAGCCATCCGCGCGATCTCGGCATCGATGTCGGCGACGTAATAGCCGATGTGGTGCAACCCTTCGCCGCGCTGCTCGAGAAACTCGTGGTAGGTAGTGGGTCCCTCGCGCGGCTCGATCAGCTCGTACTGCGTCGCCCCGACCTGGGCGAGAGCCAGCTTCATAGCGTACGGCTGATCGCGGCCGCGAAACGTCATGGTGTGCATCCGGTGCGGCCCATAGGTGTAGACGTTCCACGGTCCAATACCGAGTTGGGTGATATAGCGCTCCATTGCGGCGTCGAGGTCCCGTACCACGACCGCGACCTGATCGATTGATCCAACCCCTGCCGCTGCTGTCATCATGTTCTTCCTTTCCACGTGAAAGACTCGACCTTATCGTATGGGTTCGGCCCTCGCTCGTTTCGAATCGTTTTCGGGGTTGTTACCTGACCTTTTCTCCTCAGCGTCGACGTACCCTACTTTGAGCACTTCAGTGACTCGGTAGGTATTGCTCATTGACACCGCTCGCCTCGTTGCCGTTCAGCATCACCTTCTTACTAAATCACCAAAGTGCCTGTTCGAGTCCGGTATGCTTCAGCAGTTGACCCTGAACTAACGCGAGCACCGCGATTGTGAGGAAAAGCTGATGGTCGCCGAGACGATGACCGTGGTTCGGTCGTACGGGCCGCGTGACTACCGCGTCGAAGAAATTCCTGTTCCGTCTCCGGGACCGGGCGAAGTCCTTATCGAAGTCGATGCCTGCGGCATCTGCGCCTCCGACATGAAATGCTGGCTGGGCGGTGAGCTCTTCTGGGGCAGCGACGGCAAGAGCGGCTACTGCGAGCCGCCCGCCGTCGCCGGTCACGAGTTCGCCGGTCACGTCGTGGCGCTTGGCGAGGGCGCGGCGGAACGGCACGACGTCCAGCTCGGCGACCGCGTCATTGCCGAGCAGATCATCCCCTGCGGCGAGTGCCGGTTCTGTCAGAACGGGCAGTATTGGATGTGCCAGGTCCACCCCATCTTCGGCTTCAAGAGCTTCCTCATTGGTGGCATGGCGAAATACTCCCTCTACCCGGCGAAGTCGATCGTGCACAAGGTGCCTGAATCGCTGTCAGCCGGGGAGGCGGCCTACGTCGAGCCGGCGGCTTGCGCCTGGCACGCGGTCGAGCGAGGTGAGATCAAGAAGGGGGACACCGTCGTCATCGCTGGCGTCGGCAACATCGGGCTCTGCATGCTCCAGATCGCCAAGCTGTTCGAGCCAGGTCAGGTGATTGCCCTCGATGCCAAGGACTATCGGCTTGACATCGCCGGCCAGATGGGCGCCGACGTTTGCATGAATGTGACGCAGGAGGATGTCGTACAGCAGGTGAGGGATCTCACTGATGGTTACGGCTGCGACGTCTTCATCGAGGCGACTGGCAATCCCGCCGCGGTCCCGCTGGGATTGCAAATGATTCGTAAGCTCGGTACTTTCGTCGAGTTCAGCGTCTTCAATGAGCCGGTGACAGTCAATTGGACGATCATCGGCGACACCAAGGAGCTCAACATTCACGGCAGTCACCTGGGACCCTACTGCTACCCAAAGACGATCGCGGCGATCGCCGATGGCCGGCTCGACGTCAAACCTCTTATCGCCGAGGCGTACCCCTTGACGTCATTTCACGAGGCGATGGAGTCCTCACTCTCTGGGGGCGTGCTCAAGAACATCCTCGTCCCGGTCTAATCTTCAGGGTGGTCAGGGTCCACTGAGGGATGGCATGAGCCAGGAGATACCCGTGCGTCGGGTGACCTTTCTCTTCGACGTCGACAACACGCTCATTGACAACGACCGGGCGAAAGAGGCTCTCTCGGCCCGCATCGCCGCGCTTCTTGGTGAGGCAGGCGAGCGCCGCTTCTGGGAGCGATATGAAGAGGTCCGGCGCGACCATGGGTTGGTCAATATCCCGCTCATCCTTGCCCGCTTCGGCGATGAGTTGGAAGCCGATCCTTCATTAAATAGTGACGCGCGACGGCGCCAGCGCTTCGCCCTCGCCGATATCGTGATGGGATTTCCCTACGCGGAGTATCTCTATCCGGGCGCGATGGACGCGGTGCGGAAGGCGCGGACCATCGGACCGGTCGCCGTCCTCTCCGAAGGAGATGCCACCTTCCAGCCGCACAAGATCTGGCGCACTGGTCTCGATCCGGAGGTCGATGGCAACGTTCTTGTCTTCGACCGCAAGCTCGACCACCTGAATGAGATGACCGCTGCCTTTCCCGCCGACCACTACGTGCTCGTCGAGGACAAACCCGATATCCTGACGGCGGTAAAACGTGCATTGGGGGATCGCGTGACCACGGTACTGGTCCGCCAGGGGAAATACGGTCAAGCACCGCTTCCTGATGAAGCCCCGCCCGATCTCGTCTTCGATAGCATCAGCGCCTTGGCTGAAAGCGACTTCTCGCGGTTGGATCCGAAGACCACCGAATCCGCAGCGGGTACGTCATAGGTGCAGCGGGAACCGGAGCGGCCCACGGAGCGTTGGAATTCGCGGGACGTTATGCCCACACGCCCGACGGGCAA
>CAVVTE010000016.1:0-271779 GCA_963751075.1 uncultured Chloroflexia bacterium
CACGCGCTCCAGGTGGGCGAAGATCTTGTCGAGCGTGGCAGGATCTTCAAGGAGTCCTCGCGGTCGATCCCGGAGTGATGCGCCACCTCGTCATAGCCAAAGAACGTGTTGTAGACCGCCGGCGCCCCACTCAGGAGGTCGGCGGTCAGGATGTGGCGGCTCGCCTCCTGCATGGCCGTCGTCGTCCCAGCCCGAATGAAGAGTTTTTCAGCCCCCGATGGATTGGGGAGGACGTGCTGGCGCTTCTGCCGCCAGGCCTGCCACCACTCACGCATCACGTCGACGACGTACAGCGTAAGGATGCGAGAGACCATGTAGGGGGAGAGCAGATAGCCGAGGAGGGTGTTGCGGGATCCCTTGGCAGCATCGCCAAAGACGCTGTATACGCCGATATTATCGATCGCGTCGCCGGAGAAGGCGTTCCAGCGCCCTGATCCGCCACGCGCCAGGAGCCCGTTCCCGGTCGACAACGCATTCTCCAGTGTGTGGGCGGTGTCCCTCTTCGACGAGACCAGAAGCTGCTGCCGCTGCTTGTCCCACCAGCGAAAGGCGGGGATTCCCTCATTCGACCCGAGCAGAATCCCGGCCTGGCTGGCCGAAGTCTGCGCCGAGAGGTCGGGATCCCAGCGCACGAGCTTGTGCCTCCCGGATGTAAGCCAGCGCTCCAGGGTCGGCATGTAGCCCCTGGCGATGGCATCCCGCAGGACCGGTTCCGCGAGACCATCGATCTCGAGAAATATGAATCCCGGCTCGGACGACCTCGGTACGTCGCGATAGAGGCGGCGGAGGGGCGCGGTCACGAAGCGGTCGTAGGATTGCTCGTCGTCGATAGCGAAGAGCGCAGCCAGCAGGGTGTGACCCGCGGAAAGCCCCAGCGCGACGAGGATCCCGGTCCAGAGATCGGCGACCTCGACGCCGCCGACGCCGAGCCGATCGTCCACCAGCCCGCGAAGGAGATGATCGCCCCGGTCAGGACGAAGCTGACGAGCGGGAAGAGCCAGGGACCGAAGCGCGCGGCGATGCCGTAGACAATCGGCCAGAGGACGGTTTGCGCGAGGGTGATCACGATCGCGGCCGGGACCAGCGCCGCCGGATCCTGGAAACTAAACCCCGGGATGATCAGCGTCAGCAGCGCCAGTAGCACGGCCTGCACCACGACGACACTGACTATCCGCCGGATCGATTGCCAGGACATCAGAGTCTCTTGCCGGGGTCGGAGGTCGGAAGTCGGAGGTCCAGTGAAGCGTCCCGAGGGGCAGTTCAACTGGGACCCGCCACCAGCCCCGAATCACCCCATCACCTTAACACCCTGTCTCCATCGTACCCTTTGTGCCGCGCGAACGACGGCAACCGGGTTATCGCCTCCGTGGGAGAGAGCCCACCTGCTCGGTAGGAGATGTAGAACGCTATGTCGCGGATCAGCGCCGCCGCGGGCAGCGCCAGGATCACGCCCATGGGGCCACCGATGGCCCCGCCCACGGCCAGGGTGACCAGCGTCGCCGACGGAGTAAAGTTGACCGACCACCCCTGAATGCGCGGTGCCAGGAACCACCCCTCCAGAATCTGGATGACGACGAAGAGCCCCAGGGCGAGGACCGCTTTATCGGGCTGCGTCGCCAGGACCACCGGCAGAGAAATAAAGAAGGCGATCCAGGGACCGATGATCGGGACGATCTCGCCAACGAGGGCGATCACCCCCAGCGGCAGCCACACCTGGACGCCGATCAGGTAGTAGCCGAGCCCGGTGATGATGCCGACGATAATCGACTCGATGATTACGCCACGCGTGTACGAACCGAAAACGCGGGTGAAGATGTGAAGCAGGGCGAGCGCATCCCCGGCCCAGGCACGCGGGAACTGGCTCCGGATTTGCCGGGTCAACTTCGGTTCGTCGATCAGAAAATAGATGACGAACAACGGTAGCGCGATGATAGCGACCACGCTACTCAGGGCACTGCTGGTGAAGCTGACGATCCAGCCGCCGATATTACTGCCCAGCGATAGCATGGCCTGACCGAGCGTTTGGAACCCGTCGTCGATCCAGCCGCGAGCGATCTCGGGAACGTTCAGCGCGTACCAGTCCCGAATGCCCGGCGCATTGGCCTGCGCCTCATTCCACAACTCTTCCAGACTGCTCAGGATCTGGGCGGTCTGTTCGATGACCGGCTGGGCCAGCGCGCGCAGCAAGTAGGCTATCGCCAACAAAGCGCACAGAGTGACGGTAATGGCCGCGACCGGGCGGCGAGCCGATCGCCAGAGCCCGCTATGGGGGAGTGCCTGCTCGACGCGGCGGACAGGTGGCAGGAGCATGTACGCGACGATCAGCCCGAGAAGGAATGGCGGCAGCGCCTCGCGGCCCCAGTAAAGGAGCCCGACGATACCGAGAAAGAAGAGGAGGCCGAGCACCACCTGGGCGACCCGACGTGTACGCACAACGGCCCGCCGAGTCGCGGCAACGGCCGGCTCCGTGGCAGCCCCTGGCGCCCCCCGGGGAACGGGGCTGCTCTCGCGCTCACTCACGGCGTGCCCTCGATCCCTCTCCGTAAACGGATAGTCGGACCGGATTTTCGGTTCCAAAGACCGATGGTAACAGACAGATCTGAACGGGATTGAGGGGTTGCTGCCGGTGGCGCCGCGCTCGCCACCGGTGAGGTACAGCAGAGGAAGATGCGAGGATTCCTGAGGTGGAGGCCGGCGGGTGAGGCGGCGCCCGATCCGGCCGGGGAACTCCTTCGTTCGATATCTGAACGCGTCGATAGTCGAAATCGTTCCGAACGATATGCGTCTATGCTAATTTCTGGATATCAATATTGCAACCTCGAACCAGTCGCTTGAGTCACATTCTCCGCAGCGTCGCAGGGAGTGGGACAGCGCTCGCGCACTCCCAGTGCGCAAGCGCGGCCGGGCGCCAGGTGGAGTCGTGGATGGGAACGTTTCAGTCCTCGATGGCGCCGACGCCGAGCTCGTTCGCCGCGCGAGTCAGGGCATTCAGATGCTCCGCGGGAGAGGCGAAGCCATTGCCCATCGTACTGAGGCAGAGGTGGGTGGCCCCCAGGTCGCGCCACCCCGCAACGAAGGCGCGCCACTCGTCCTGGTTCCCCCGTCCCACGTTGAGCTGCGGCTCCAATCCGATCGCCTGGGGATCCCGTCCGGCCTCGCGGGCATAGCGATGGATGCTCTCGATCGCCGCTCGCATCGTCTCGTTCGGCTCCCGCCAGGGGAACCAGCCATCCCCTAGCTGCCCCACTCGGCGCAGAGTCGCCTCGGCGTAGCCGCCGATCCATACCGGGATCGGCCGCTGCACCGGGAGGGGGTTGATGCCAGCCGCGTCGATTCGCTCCCATTGACCGTCAAAGGTGATCACCGGCGATGTCCAGAGGGCCCGCAACAATGCGATCTGCTCCTCGCTCCGCGCCCCCCGGTTGTTGAAATCCTTGTCCAGCCCCGTGTACTCGACCTCGTTCCAGCCGACGCCGACGCCGAGCCGCAGCCGTCCGCCGCTGAGAACGTCGATCTCAGCCGCCTGCTTGGCGACCAGTGCCGTCTGCCGCTGCGGCAGGATCAGCACCCCGGTCACCAACTCGAGCGTCGTGGTCAGTCCCGCCAGATACCCGAGGAGGACGAAGACCTCGTGGAAGGGATTCTCGGCCGCATACGACCCGGTCCAACCGGGCCGGACGGAGGTGTCCGCGCCCAGCACGTGGTCATACGCGAGGAAATGGGTAAAACCCAGCCCCTCCACCGTCTGCGCGTAGTCGCGAATGGCGACCGGGTCATTGCCGAACTCGATCTGCGGAAATGTCACGCCGATACGCACGCCAGCCCCTGTCTTCCATGTGCCCGGAACGACCCCAGGCGATCGACATCAGACCTGTATTGTCCCGTACCTACTGCCGGAGTGGAGAACGCTCGTCTGCGAAGTTCATTCGGGAGAAGCGGGAGCACGCGAGGCGACGATCAGGCTGGCGGAACAGGCTGCATTGGTCAATCGATGATCGTGGGCAAAGGCGCATCCAGTCCCAGCCGCTGCAGCGCTGCCCAGGTCGCGGGAGCTGCTGTGCCTTCGCGGGCTAGCACCAACCGCAGGTGTTCCAGATCGCGTTCCTCGTCAACATCGAAGGTGGGCGGGATCTCGGCCAGCCGCAGGCCGAGAGCTTCACTCCGACCTGCAAGAGCATCCGCGGCAGAAACCGTGCTCATGGGCACGCCGGTCAGGACGTCATGGAACCCCCGCATTCCGATCAAGTAGTAGCCGCCATCGACGGTGCGCCCCATGACCACGTCATGCTCCGCCAGGGCGGCGAAGGCATCGCGCACGATCGCAAGCGGGAGCTGTGGCGAGTCGGAGCCGATGAGCACTGTCCGCTCGTAGCCCTGGGCGTGGCCCCAGGCGAGGATGTTCGCCTGCCTCACGTCCCAGCCGTCGCCTTGTTGCGGTACGAAGCGGACCGAACCCGGAGGAGCGGCGCAGCCGACCCCTTGCAGGACAGACGAGAAATCAACCTCGGGCGGGGTAAAAGCCCAACCCACGTCGAAGCCCCAGTCCTCTTCCGGGCAAGGGCTAAAGCGGGCGGAGAGATCGACGAGGAACGCGGCATAGAGCTCGGCAGCGCGCTCCATGCCGATGACCGCGCCGAGACGGGTCTTGGTCATCCCCGGCGTGGGCTCCCGTGCCGCGATCAGGAGCAACCCGCGTCCTTCTCTTTTCCCGTCTGCTCCCCGGCGCGATCCGTCACTCATCCTCGGGCGCCGTTCCTCTCGCGGGACGAACGTCCTGCCGAGGCAGTGATGACCAACCCGGTCGCTTCCACGGTGATGACACCGTCTCTAAGCCGCTAGGCGCGGGGCGCGTCAGGATCGGTTTGGGCCCCAGGTCTGGAGGCCACGGGGCATCCCAGCGCCGCAGCAGATAGAGATGGGTCGGTTTGCGTTGCAGCCACGAGGAGTACGGGCGTTTGGCGACGATGCGATGGCGCGGCAGAGGCTTGCTCGCCACAACGTAGGCCGAGTCGGTGGCGGGAGCGTAGAAGTAGACCCACCAGGGGCCGCCCTTCGGGGTGCGCGAGCGGATGCGGTTCTCCAGTCCCTGCTCATACAGGTGGTAGCCATCCCAGCTGGAACCGGCGTCGAGGCGCTCGAGCGGCACCCCCTCGGCCACTGCCTCCTCGCCCAGGTCCCAGACCGCGCTCATGAAGACGAGGTAGTCGCGGGCGCCAGCGATCGCGAAGAGCGCCAGCGCGGCGGCGATGAGCCACCCTAGCGGGAGCGCGATCCGGACGCTCCCCATCGCCCACAACGCGAGGGCGATCGCTAGCGGCACAAGGGGAAGCAGGTAGCGGTCAAGTGATCCGGCGGCCCAGCCGATGTAGTGGTATGACGGGGGCATGACCCCGACGACCTGACCCAGGCCAACGCTGAGAACGAGCCCAGCCCGCGATCGCTCGAGCCCCGCCGGAGCACCCATCGCCCGCGCCGCGACCAGCGCCAGCAGCAGCGAGGCAGTGAGGCAGACGACGGTCAGCGCCGCTCGCGGCTCCGGTCCTAGCAGGATCGGACGCGAGCCCAGGACATCCGGCGCGCCAGGCCCGCCCGAACCGAGAAACTGACCGATGTACGGCATCAGCGCGCCGCGCACCCATAGCGCCGTCACGCCGATGAGCAGGATGGCTTGCCACATCGCAAACAGGAGCCACCCGCGGGGTGGGATTCCCCGCACGAGACTGCGCGCAAAGGGCAGCGCGGCGGTCATCAGCGGTAGCGTGAAGAGTCCGAGGTACATCAGCTCGGCGACGGTCAATTTCCGCAGGAGCCACCAGGTACCGCTCCACCCCTCCTCTACCACCTCGCGGAAGAACGACGCCTGCGCGTGGGGGACTTCATTGCCGTAGCGAAGCCAGAGGTAGTAGCCGCCGATCGCCAAAAGCGGTAGGGCAATGAGCTGGACGAGCAGCACGAGACTGGCCCGATCGATGCGCAACCGCCGCGACAGCAGCAGATACGCGAACACCGCCGGGACGATCAACGCGCCCTGCTGTCGGGTGAGGAAGGCCAGGGCGGCCACCCCCGACCCAACGACGATCAGCCGGCCATCGATCCCCGCCGTCAATCTGGCGGTCGCGGATCCGATCCGCGGTCGATCGGTGAAATGCCCGGATCGGTGGGGTGATGCCGGCTCGTGCGTCGTGCGTTGCAACACATCCTCGAGCCCCGACGAGGCGCCACCCAGCGCCTTTGCAAACAGCCAGGTCGCGATCACCAGCAGCGCCATGAAATGAGCGTCGGTCATAAAAGTGAAGGCAAGCACGAAGACGAGCGGGTTGAAGAGGAGGGTCGCCACGCCGAGTGCGCCGCGCGTCGGTACGACGCCGAGGTCACGGCAGAGCCCATACAGGGCGAGACCTCCCAGCGCGGTTATCGTCACTGTGGAGACACGGAAGACGCCGAAGGTCGGCTCGAAGATGAACCCGAACAGCGCTCCCCAAACGATCTGGAACACCGCAGTGGCGGCGACGACGGGGAAGACCGTCAATCGTCCCTCGTCGAGCAGGATCTGCGCCGATCGCGCGTATGCCCAGTCATCAGTCGTCGCCACCGGTGCCAGGGTGGGCACCACCATCGCCGCGAGGGCAAACGCGACGAAAACGACGAGGAGCGCCCAGTTGGTTCGCGCCGATGCGAGCATGCGGCTGGGGGTCACCACCCCACCCCAGATATTGTCCAGGGAAGGACGCGAGACGGACGGCGCGGATTGGCGCTCGGCAGTCATACGTCTGCCACACCACCTAGGTCATCCTGAGTACCGTGACACAGAAAGGGTGTCATTGTGAGCACCCAGGCGAACGCGCAGGATCTCGTTCCCCGAGAACGTACACAGACGGAACCGAGATGTTTCGCCTGCACGTCGCTCAACACGACACCTTGAGCGTGTCGGCCTGCCCCGAGAGATACCGAGTGATGAGTTGGCTGTTCACGCTGGGGTAGACCCAGGTCGCTTGCACCGCACGATCGTCGCCGTAATCCGCGCGCCGGCCCGGATCGAAGCAGACAGATTCCCGCTGACTTTTGATTCTCCACCCGCCCGTAGGCGGTAGGTTACCGGCACTTCTCGCACCCGCAACCCCATGTTCGCGGCCCGCGCGATCATCTCGACGGACCAGCCGTAGGTCATCTCCCGCATACCCATACGGAGCAGATCGCGCCGGCGGATCACCCGGAAAGGACCAATGTCCGTGACATGAACGCCGTAGAGCAGGCGCAGCAGTTGACTCGCGACCCAGTTGCCGAAACGCTGCTGTGGCAAGAGCGATCCTGGCTCGTACGAGCCAAGCGTGCGCGAGCCGATGACGAGATCGGCGTCTCCGGCGAGGAGCGGTTGCAGCAGAAGTGGCAACTCGTCGAAGCGATCGCTGCGATCCCCATCCATCTGGACGATGAGATCGACGTCTCCGGCCGCCATCACTCCAGTGCAGCAGGCGCGTCCGTAGCCGCGGATCGGTTCGGAGATGACGGTCGCCCCGGCTGCCGCCGCTCGCTCGGCGGTGCTATCGGTACTGCCGTTATCGACGACGACAACCCGCTCGATGCGCGCCGGGAGATCGGGCTGCCCGGCCACGACGAGGACTTCCGCCACCTGGTCGGCGATCGTCGCCTCCTCATTCAGGGCCGGGATGACGACGCCGATCGTCGGCTGGCTCGAATCCATCTTGCTCATCGGACCGCCTGTTTCACCACCCGGCGGCGATGCAGCAGCCGCTCCGCGGCGGCAAAGTACTCCCCGATGGGACCCTGGGCCCGCACCCAATCGAGGTATCGATCGATCCCCTCGCCCAGACTCGTGCGCGGGGCAAACCCCAACTCCGCGATACGCGAGGCGTCGGTGATCAGGGCCCGCATCTCGCCCGGGCGGAACTCGCCCGGGAGGAGTGGCGCGATCGGTTTGCCGAGCCGTTCCGCGAGGAGCGTGGCGAGATCCCCGATGGCCGCGGCCTGACCCGTGCCGACGTTGAAGATCCGGCCATCGGCGCGCGGATCGTCTGCCACCAGCAGGTTTGCCCGGGCCACGTCCTCGACGAAGATGAGGTCGCGTGACTGCCGGCCATCCTCGTAGACGACCGGTGGCAGATCATTGACGAGACGGGTGCAGAAGATGGCGATCACGCCGGTGTACGGATTGAAGAGCGATTGCCGCGGCCCATAGGTGCAGGAGTAGCGAAGCGCGACTGCGGGGATGCCGGTGGCTCGTCCCCAACTGATGACCAGCCGCTCCTGAACGAGCTTCGAGATCGCGTAGACGTTCTCGCCGCCGGTCGGCGCCTCTTCGTCGGTCGGTACCGGTGTCGCAGCCTCCCCGCACTGCGGGCAGCGGACATCCCAGTCACCACGCTCGAGCTGAGCGATGGACCGCGTCGTACCGTAGAAGCGGCCGTGCTCCGGGCAGCGATAGGCGCCCTCGTTGTAAACCGCCTGCGATGAAGCGACGACCACCTTGCGCAGCGGCAGGTTCTTATCGCGGATGGTCTCCAGCATGAGAGCGGTGCCGACGCCGTTACTGTCGATGAATTTGGCGATCTCCGGCATGTATCCGCCGTAGGCCGCCTGGTGGAAGACGACGTCGATCCCGTCCAGCGCGCGCTCCCAGGTACGACGGCTGCGGACATCGCCCTGGATGAACTCCGCCTCCGCCGGCACCCAGGCTGGCTTGCCCTCGCGGTGAGTCTGCCGTTGCAGATTGTCCAGAATGCGCACGTCCCAGCCCGCAGCCAGCGCCATATCGACGATGTGCGAGCCAATCAACCCCGCGCCACCAGTGACCAGGGCGGTCGTCATGAGTCGAGGAGTCGAGACGTCGAGACGTCGAGAAGCGGTCGGGCGCCAGAAGCCGGGAATCGGGAGTCAGGTACTATTGGAGCAACTCGCATCTGTGACTCTCTTTCACCCAACACCCATCACCCTACACAACCGTTGCCACGACCCGATGGTACCCGGTGGCGCCCTGGGGCACGATGCCGCGCGACTCGCTCGGCTGTGGCGCGCCGTTGCCGTCGGTAGCGCGTGAGACCAGGGTGTACTCTCCCGGCTCCCGCGGCAGCCATTCAGCACTCCAGAAGGTCCAGGTCAAGTTCGTCCCGGGGTAGTCGATCCGCGTTTCGCGCCAGGTCTCGCCGTCATCGGCACTGAACTCGACGGTCTGGATACCACGATCACCGGCAAAAGCCCGGCCCCGGATGGTCGCGGTCTGACCGGCGGCAAACGGCTCGACGAAGCTGTCACCGCCGCGGCGCACCCAGCGCGGTCCGAAGATGTCGGAACGAGTGGGGATGACGAAATTTGGCCCCCATCCCTGTTGCTCGTAGAACCCTTTGGCGTCGTAGTCGACCACCTCGATTCGCGTCACCCACTTGACGTTCTTTTCGCCGTAGAGACCGGGCACGACGACCCGCGCCGGGTAGCCGTGGCGCGGCGGCAGCGGCTCGCGGTTCATGGCGAAGGCGACGATCGTGGTGGGATCCATGGCCTTGTCGAAGGCGAAGCTGTCGGTATAGGCGTCTGCCCCGTTGAGGAAAACCTCTAACGCTCCATCAAGGGGGCGCGAGGCGTCGAGCAAGTCGCGCAGGCGGACGCCCTGCCAAACGGCATTGCTCATCAGCCCCGCGCCGATGCGGTTGCTGATGCACATCAACGTCGACTCCTGCTCGACGCTGGCCAGGTTCATCAGATCCTCGAAGGTGTAGCCGCGGGGCTCCTCGACCATCCCGCCGATCTCCAGCCGCCAGATTCCCGAGTTGACGTCGGGATCGACCACGTTCTTGGTCACCGTGTAGAACTTGTCATTAGGCGCGATCGGCTCCACCCCGGGACCACTGTAGGCCAGACCGTCGTAGGCGAAGGTTGCGCGCTCATTGAGATTGCGGATCAGGGCGCCGGAGCCCCCGGCCAGTGCCAAGCCGGCCGCCCCGGCGACCACGGCTCGCCGCCCGACAGGCTCACCCACCGGACTGGGGCCGCGCGGCAAGCGCAGGCCGGGGCGCGAGCCAGCGGTAGAGGAGGATCACCGTCGCGGCGAAAAGGAGGTACTCGATGAGCAATGCCACCGCGCTGACGAGCCGGGCCTGGCCCGGGGGCAACCCGCGATAGTTCGCGTCGAGCACCGGCCAGAGTAGCCCCAGGGTGATGACCCAGAGCGCCAGCGCCGCGGCGATGATGAACCCGACAGCTGGGAGGCTCAGATCCCGCCGCCAATGGCTGGAGATCCGCGAACGCCTGCTCTCGACGACCAGGGCGTAGATCACCCCAAGCGCCGCGCCGACGGCGAAGAGCCCGGCGAGTCCGGACGTGATCCCGAAGCGCTTCAAGCCGTTGTAGCCGCCGAAGCGGTCGAACAGGGAGAAGAAGGTCGGGATCGGGATCAACGGCGCGAAGCGATCGGGCAGCGCCTCCGGCGGCGGCGAGATGCCGAGCCAGGTGCGCGCCACGGCCATGAGCAGGATCATCAGCAGCGCGGCGACAATCCCGGCGAGCAGCCCGCACGCCGCCGATCGCGAGCCGCCGGGTCAGAGGCACCTTTGCCTCTCGCTCAGGAATCATGGTCGCACCTCATTCCTATCCGCCACCCGCAAGCACCGCGAGATGGGCTGCAGAACGGGCTCGTGACCGCGCTCCAGACGGTCATCATCGGCACCTTCTGGGAGTCGGCAGTGCGGCGCTGGGCGAGAGCCTGCTCTACTTCCTCGCTTTCGGGCTCGGCTGGCCGTTGCTCATCCTACGCTGGTTGCCCCGCCGATGCAGCCCAGTATCTCCCGCCGGCTGGCCGGCATCGCCCAGATGTTGGGGCGCCTCGCTGGTTCGCTCCCGCTGGTGATCGCCGCCTCCGGCATCTGAGTCAACGTCCCGCCGACCCTGCACGGATAGCCGAGCATGAACCCAGACGCTTGGCACGACGGCCCCCGCCAGGCACCGGCTACAATCGTGACATCACGATCCGGTCAGATGACAGGAGCAGCCGTGACGGAGTCCTGGCGGATAACGCCCGAGCCGTCGGACGAGGCACTCGTCTCGCGCGTCGCCGACGGCGACCTGACCGCCTTTTCAGCGCTCTACGATCGGTACGACCGGCCGGTCTACACCATGGCTGCTCATCTGATCGGTTCGGCCGAGGCCGAGGAGGTCGTGCAGGAGGCGTTCCTGCGCCTCTGGCGTAGCGCCGACCAGTTTGACGAGACACGTGGCCGCTTCGCGCCGTGGTTTTTTTCCATCTCCCGTCATGAGGTGCTGGCTCGCCTCCGGCGCCGCACCAGAGAGCAGCGTCTGGCGCTCGTCGAGGACGTCGACCGGCTCCTTGCGGCGGCGCCCGATCCCGTGATCGACGTCGAGGAGCAGGTCTGGCGATGGGAGCGCGGCGATCTGCTCCTCCAGGCACTCAACGAGCTTCCACCCGAACAGCGCCGCGTGCTGGTGCTCGCCTACTTCGGGGAATTGAGCCAGTCCACGATCGCCGCATCACTCGGATGGCCGCTTGGCACGGTCAAGAAGCGGGTTCGCCTTGGCCTGCAGAAGCTGCGCCAGGCGCTCGCGCCGCGCGATGTCGTCTCAGTGAGGAATGGCAGCGCTTCACCGGGCGGGCAGAGAGGTCCTGTCCGGCCACGTGATCGGGTCTCGGTAGACGATGGAGCATAGTCAAGCAAAGGATCTGCTGGAGGCCTACACGCTGGGTGTGCTCGAAGCCGATGAGCACCATGCTGTTGAGTGGCATCTGGCAGGCTGTACGGAGTGCCGCCGCCTGGCCACCGATCTCGCCGCCACCGCTGATCTCCTGCCGCTCGCGCTCGCCGCGGCCTCCCCTCTGCGGCCGCCGGACCACCTCAAGGACCGCGTGCTGCATGCCGTGCGCGGTTCTGCCAGGGGAGTGACGGCGACAGGGTTCAGCGCACGCCCCAGTGCGACGTCTGCCGAGCCGCCGCCAGGCGGTGCGACGATCAGCCCCGTAGATCACTGGCAGATCGTGCCTGGGCGAGCGGGACGGTGGCGCACCGTGGCCGCGGCCGCCGCCATCGTCGTCCTGGCGCTCTCACTGATCTGGGGCGTCCGCCTCAGCGAGGCGCTGGATCAGGAGCGCGCGATGCGTGCAAGCGTCGCCGCCCATTTCACGCAGCAGCAGGAGATCGTCCTGGAGGTGGTCGACGCCGACGAGGCCACGCGTCTCATCCTCCGCTCTCCGGACCCTGATTCCCGCGCCTACGGCAAGCTCTTCACACGACCTGATTTGCCTCACGTCGTGGCGATGGCCGCTCGTCTCCCGCCCCCACCCGAGGGTCAGCGCTATCACCTGTGGTTGACCGACGACGGTCGCACCTTCCTCGCCGGGGTGCTGCCGGTCAACGACCAGGGCTTCGGTCTGCTCACCTTCGATGCCGACCACGACGGTCCGGTGTACGAGTCGGCGCGGCTCACGCTGCAAGCCGCCGGGGCGGAAGTCCCGGGTGGGGAGACCGCGCTCGCCTGGGGCGAGTGATACGGAACGCGCCCGCCCCCGCCCCTGCTGTCACATCCTTCGGCAGCGTTCCCAGGGATCCAACGGGACCTTTCGAGACTACAGAGAGATAGATATCAGAACCGGTCCTGGTTTCGATCTCGCGATCTTGGGAGGCAACAGATGAGACGTTGGCACGCGCTTCCTCACTCCGCGATGCGGGTTCTCCCGCTGCTGGTGACCGTGGTCCTCCTCGCCCTTCCATCGGCAGCTGGCGTTTCCGCGCAGGCGACGCCGTACCCCGGGGAGCAGGACCACCATGCGGGAACGCCGGTGGCCCCCGGAACACCGGCGGCGGAACCGACCGGCATTTACCTCACCCCCGAGGAGATCGCCGCCTTCGCCGCTGCGTTCAGCGACACCCCCCTCATCGGCGGTCAGGTCGCGCCCCGACTGTCGAAGTGGGTCACCGATGACGTCTTCCTCTTTCTCCAGTTCGACAACGCTGACCCGGCAGAGGCGACGCAACTCCTCGACATCGGCATCGGGGTCAAGGGGGTCTTCTGCGCCGAGGATCAACCCGACCGCTCCTTCACGCACTTTCATCGCTATGACGCGCCGGAGTACAAAGAAGGCCACGGCGGCGATCCGGGCGCCGAGGGCTACTGGCTGACCTGGGCAGCGGTCGACACTTTCGAAACCCGTGACGGGCGCCGCATCACCCCAGGGATCGACTACGAGTTCTCGCCGACACCGCCTCCATTGTGTGGAGCTGACGTGCCGGAGCCAACGTTCACGCCAGAGGGGGCAGACCGGCTCACTCCTGATGAGGTGGCAAGTCTCGCCTCCCTCTTCGCCGATCCGACGTTGACCGGCGGCCAGGTGCCACCGCGCTTGGGAAAGTGGGTCAACGCAGGGAACTTCATCTTCGTCCAGCTCGACGATCTGGAAGCGCCGACCGCGGTCCGCTACTTCGGCGTCGGCAGTGTCGGAAGATTCTGCGCCGAGACGCAACCGTCGACTGACTTCACTCATTACCATCGGTTCCACGCCCCAGAGTATCGGGAAGGACACGCCGGGGAACCGGGTGAGGAGGATGGCTTCTGGCTTCTCTGGATTGCGGCGGATTCCTTCGAATCCCGCGATGGCAGGCAGATCGTGCCTGGCGTCGACCGCGAGTTCTCTCCCACCCCGCCGCCGGCCTGTGGTGACGCCGCGACGGCCGCACCGGCCGTCAATGCTTCAACCCTCGCGGTCAACGCGAGCGAATGGCGCTTCGATCCGACCAGCCTCCGCGTTGGCACGGGGGAATCCGTGACCCTCACGGTCAGCAACGTCGGCGCTCAGCTGCATACATTCACCGTGCCGAAGCTCGGAATCGACACTGGACCGCTCGATCCGGGCGCGACACGGGACCTCACCTTCGAAACCCCAACCGATCGCGGACGGTACGATGTCATCTGTACTTTTCCGGGTCATGAAGAGGCCGGGATGATCGGCAGCCTCATCGTGGAGTAGCCGGGGACAGTGTTCTGCTCGCCGCGGTCACATCTGCCAGAACGGTGCATCTTGACACCCTGCAGTGGGGTCGTACGCTCTGCATCAGCACGCGGGCCGCGGTGGCCCGCCCGCGGGACGTGCACGAGCGCTACAGAGAATGCAAGGGCCGATGGATCCTGAGATGGTCGAGTTGGTTCCCGGTGGACTCTTGCGGACCGACCACGCGGAGCCTTCCCTCTTCCAGCCGGAAAGCCTCCTTCGGGAGGCCCGACGACAGCGAGGCCTGGACGAGGGACAGGTTCCCGCGGTCTGCTTGCTCGACCCGGACGGCGACGTCGTCCGCTATCTGCAGCAGACCGGTCGCGGCCACCGTTCAGAGTCCTGGGCCTGCTTTCACACCGGTCTTTGGGAGACGGAGGTTGAAGGGACGCCTCTCGGCATCGTCGGGAATGCCGTGGGAGCACCCTTCGCCGTCCTGGTGGCCGAGGAGCTCTTCGCCTCCGGATGCGGTCTGGTTGTGAGCGTCACCTCCGCCGGCCAGCTCGATGCGGCCATGACGCTGCCCTGAACGATCCTCGTCGACCGCGCGTTGCGCGGTGAGGGCACCAGCTTCGCCTATCTCCCTCCCAGCCGGTACGTTGCGGGCGATGCCAGCCTGCTGTCGGCCGTCGCCGGCGAGCTGGAGCGCTCCGGGATCGAGGCGATCCGGGGCGGAACGTGGACGACCGATGCCCCATTTAGAGAAACCCGAACGGCGATCGAGGCTGCGGTGGAGGAGGGCTTGCAGGCGGTCGAGATGGAAGTAGCCGGGCTGTATGCATTCGCGCGGGCCCGCCGCAAGCCCGTCGTCTGCTTCGCCCATGTCACGAACCAGATGGCACAGAGGGGTGACGACTTCGAGAAGGGGCCGGACAATGGCGCCCCACACGCGCTGGCCCTCGCCGCCGCCTCAGCCCGTGGCTGGCGAGCGCTCTGCGAAGAACGAGGCATTGGCGACGAGGACCGGGGAGACGCCATGAGCGCACACACCTCGACCAATATGGCGGCACCATCCCTGATCAGTCCAATCCTTTTCGCCAAAGGGATGGCCGTCATCCGCATCTTCTTTGGCATCATCCTGTTCGCCAACGGACTGGCGAAGGTGGAGCCCTCACTCGGCCGCATCGACATCGGTCCCTATCATGCGAATCTGATCACCCGCGATGGCGCCCGCGGCATCCTCAACTTCGAGGTCAACGAGCGGCGCATCCGCGAAGGCGCGCCGCAGGGAACGCAAGTTCCCGGACTCAAACCGTTCGTCAACAACGTCGTGCTCGCCAACTGGGGATTCTTTCAATGGGTGGTCGTCCTGGTCGAGCTCGGGGCCGGTCTGCTGCTCATCCTGGGCCTCGCCACGCGCGGGGCGGCTCTGGTTGGGTTGGGCCAGCAGCTGTTTCTGGCCCTGGTCTATTTTTCCAGCAACCGCTGGATGTTCGAGCAACCCCACGAGTACGTCCCGCTCATCGTCCTGGCGACTGTCCCCGCCGGTCGCATGTGGGGATTTGATGCGTGGCTGTTGCGGAACAGCCCGACCCTGCGCCGCTGGCCGTTCTGAGACAGGTGCGGCTGGCCGGGACAGAGCGCATCGGCGCGACAGACGTCCTCGACAGCCACGAAAGGTTCCTCATGGCAGGCAGAAAGATGCTCCTCTCGACGGTCGTCCTCGGGCTCGTCCTGGCCGGCGGGGCGCCCATACTACCCGTGTCACAAGCGACAAGTGCCCCGTCGACGGCCGCCCTCCAGGATCCCGTACTCGCCGCGGCGACACCGGGACCTAATGAGACCGTCACCGTGGTGGCGGGCGGGCTGAGGAACCCTCGCGGCTTCACCTTCGCTCCGGATGGAGCCATGGTGGTGGCACTCGCGGGGCAACCAGGGCCGCATGCCGAGGTCGTTCGCATCGAGGGCGGCTGCCCGGTGGTCATCGCCGGTGGGTTGCCGGCCTACCAGATCGTCTTCGGCGCGCTCACCGGAGTAGCCGACGTCGCCTACCTCGACGGCGCGCTCTACGCACTGCTCTCTGGAGGCGACACGGATCGGGGCGATGTGCCGAATGGTCTCTACCGGCTCGACGGGGAGGGCGCCGAGCTCGTTGCCGATATCAGCGCCTTCATCCGCGACCACCCTGTCGCCGAGAAGCCCCGCGATTACGACACCGATGGTCAACCCTACGCCATGCTCGCCATGGGTGATGCGTTCTGGGTGACGGAAGGGAACAGCAACCAACTCCTTCGCGTCGGTCTGGATGGAACGGTGGCGCGCGTGGCGGACCTCTCTCAGGGCCATCCGATCCCGACCGGGATTGCTCCCGCCCCGGGCGGCGGCGCCTACGTCGCCTTCTTCACCCCCTCCCCGTACGCGGAGGGCTCCGCCAGGGTCGTCGCCGTCGCGCCCGATGGTGCCGTCACCGATGTTTGGACCGGACTGACGCTGATCACCGGGCTCGCCGTTGGGCAGGACGGCACGCTCTATGTCCTCGAGATGGCGACCGGGCACGGTGATGACCCGGACGCCATAGCGCCAGGCACCGGTCGGGTCGTGCGCATGACCGGCCCAAATGTCGCCGAGCCCGTTGTCACCGGTCTCGCGCTCCCCATCGCCATGGAGTTTGGCCCGGACGGAGCGCTCTACGTGGCGGGTCCGACCTTCGGCGCGAATGCGGGGCAAGGAACCATCCTGCGGGTCGACCTCTCCGGGGAGCAGCCGATCGCGGTCCCACCAGAGCTTCCAGCCGGTCCCGCCTGTTAGCAGGACATCGCAGGCCTGGCCTTACGCATTTGAACCGCTAGCCCGGGAGTCGCTTTTTTCCAGGTTCCAACCGCGATCGGGTCTCGGTCCCAGCTCATCCCACCGCGCCGAGCACCCAGAAATCGGCCAAGGGATCCCGCGTTGCCGTAACCGCCGAAGAGGTAGACCTTGCCGTCGAGGATGGTGGCGTCGTGGCTGGCACGCGCCTCCGGCATGGTGCCTTCCCTCCGCGGTCTCGATCCAGACCGGCGCATCACCAGTGAGGTCGAGCGACCAGAGATCCGCCGCGTATCCTGCTTCCGTGAGCCCATCGATCAACCAGATTGCTCCATCTGTCTCATCGCGAACCAGCGCCGGGTTGGAGCGAGAGGCGGGACTTGTCGCTGGTGTGAGATCGATCCAGGTCCGGGTCGCGGGGTCGAAGGCCCAGAGATCACCCTGAGGACAGGGACCGAACCCCGAGGAGCAGCCTCCGTAAAGGAGCATCCGGTTCTGCCCGGCGTCCCAGACCGCCTCGTGCAGGCAGCGCTTCAGTGGCCGTTCTCCAGGCGCCGGCGAGATGTCGCTCCAGGTTCCTGTGGCGAGATCGAGCGACCACGTGTCATCGAAGCGGCCCTCGAACGTGAACCCATGCGAGACCAGCAGATGACCGTCGCCGTCGAGCACGGCTGAGGTCCCGTAGCGCGGCGATGGACGGGTGTCGCTCGTCGCCACCTCCTCCCAGGAGCGCGAGTCGAGATCAAACCGCCACACGTCATTGAAAAACGTATCGCCGTTTGCTTGACCCCCGAAGAGGTAGAGCGCGCGACCCTCCGGGTTGACCGCAATCGCATGCCCGAATCGTGGCGAGGGAGCGGGACCTTCGACCGGGGTCCAGGCGTTCTCCTCGATCGTAAAGACCCAGGTGTCACCCAGCGGTGCGCCCGCGTCATCGCGACCGCCGAATAGCAGCAAGTTCCCCGTCACCGGGTCGGCGGAGAGCGTATGGTCCCAGCGCGCAGGCGGCCCCGCGACATCGATCGCGGACCAGACGACCCGGTCCACTTGTGCGATCGCCGGTCGCGATGGCGCATGGAGCATCAGGACGCTGCTGAGCAGCATGGCGAGCACGGCCCCACGAATGGCGGCGATTGAACGCGAGCTCACTGGCACCCTCCTTGGCGGACGTGGACCGGCGAATGCGGCCCGTCATTTCAGCCCTAGCCGGTTTCGTCGCCAGAACAAGAGTAGATTACACAGGGACCAATTCCCTTCACCTTGCCGGTTTCGTCGTCAGACCAAGAGTAGATTACACCGGGACCAAATCCCTTCACCTTATCGTTCTCACGAAGTGTCTTCGCCCAATTGCCCACATGGCACCGCTCTTGCAGAGAGCCTTACAGGCACGCCTGAAGCGAGCCGGCGGGCGGTGGACATCGCTTTTCCGCAACGTGACCGTGAACGTGAAGAGCGAGATAGCCAGCAACGGATGGTGCGATTTCGCGTTTCGGAAGGGGGATCCTGATGCACTTGAACCGCATGTTTTCGATCGCTGGGCGAGTTGCAGTCGCGACACTCGTCTGGGCCAGCCTGAGCGTGCCGGCTACGCTCGAAGCGAGCGCCCAGGACAGCACCCCGATGGCGACGCCAGACGCCGCGACTTCAATGACGGCCGCCCAGGATGCGACGCCGATGGCCGCCGCTTTGGACGCTACGCCGATGGCTGCCGCCCAGCAAGCAACCCCGGTGGCCGCCGCCCAGGATGCGACGCCGATGGCGACCCCCACGACCGCCCTCGACGTGCCGCTGATCGACGCAGCCGGCGATGCCGTTGGTCTCGCCACGTTTACCGAAAGCGGCGACGGCGTCACGGTGCGGCTCCTCATCCAGGGGCTGACTCCGGGCGAGCACGGCTGGCATCTGCACGAGTTCGGCATCTGCGAGCCGGAGGGAGACGAGCCGTTCAGCTCGGCAGGGGAGCACTGGAACCCGACCGCCCAGCCGCACGGCGGGCCCGACGACGCGAGCATCACGTGGGTGACTTCGGAAACCTGGTAGCCTCAGCAGACGGTCTGGCCGAGATCGAGATCACGACGGCCGATTTCACGTTTGAAGCCGGCGTAACCTCTGTATTCGACGCAGATGGCACCTCGATCGTCGTCCATGAAGGCGTGGATGACCTCGCCACCCAGCCAGACGGCAACACCGGCCCTCGCTATGCCTGCGGCGTCGTTGCCGAGCCGACGATGGATATGGCGGCGACTCCGGATGCCTCCGCGGCCATTCCATCGACCATGGCTACGCCCGTGATGGCTACGCCGATGGCGATGGCTACACCCATGGCGATAGCGACACCCATGATGGCTACGCCGATAACCATGTTGACTCCGGAGGCTATGGCCGGTATGGCGACACCGGAGGGAATGGCGACGCCAGAGGACACAGGCGCCACTCCGACGCCTTAGCCGCGGTTGGCCGATCGGCACTGAATTCGCTAACAAGGAATCCTGGCAACGCCGCGCTGCGGTGCGGAATAGTTCGGCATTGAATTCGCTAACAAGGAATCCTGGCAACGCCGCGCCACGGTGCGGAATAGTCAGGATTCCTCGCGTCGTTCGAATTGTTACCGCTACCAGCGAATGTGACCCTGCACCGGCCGCTCGTGGAAGTCGCGACGCTCCGCGAGCGGCCAATTCCGCCACTCCTCCGCCACCTCGACCAGACGCGTCACCGCCGTCTCGAAGATGATCTCGCCCTTCTCGGCCGTGGCCGGGCGGGCATCACCATGCACCCCGAGATCGGTCCAACGTGACCAGTAGTCATTGAAGCGGACGTACGGGCTGGTGCTGTCCGAGGAGACGTATGCTCCCATCACGTCGTCGTCCGCACCGGCCTTGTCCATCTGCACCCGTTCGGGCGCGAGGTGCAAATAGAGCGAGGTCTCGAACTCGTCGGCGTGGGCGATGACTTCCGACTCCATGATCTCGCGGAACTTTTCCACGGCGAGATGGATGTAGTGACAGGCGGCGCACAGCGAATCGGTCTGCAGCGTCGTGCGGCGGGCGATGACGTCGATGAGGGGCGCGTTGGACCCGTGGCCGTTGACGATGAGGATCTTTTCGAAGCCGTGATAGGCGACGCTCTTGGTCACATTGAGGCAGAAGGCAATGAACACCTCCGGCTCGATATGGATGGTGCCGGGAAAGTCGATATGGTGCTGATTAAGTCCGTACGGGATCGGAGGGAGGACCAGGATGCCGCCGTTCGCGCGCCGTCCCGCTTCCAGGCAGACTGACTCGGCGAGCAGCAGGTCGACGTCTATCGGCAAGTGCCGGCCATGTTGCTCCGTCGATCCGGTCGGCAGAATCACCACCGGCTGCCGGGCGATGGCATCGTTCATCTCCGGCCAGGTCAGCCGGTTGTAGCGATACTCCCTGTCCTTGTCGTGATTGGTTCCACCCGCCGTCATCTCGCCCCTTCCCTCTCCACGCGATCGCTTCTGCCTACTGGCCGCCCTGGTTGCGCCGGAGCGCATCTTCCCTGGAACGAGACGGCGGGACAAGGGGTCTGCATGATCATCCGCCATCGAGAGCCCTCCGTGGCGGCATCGCTCCTCGCCCGGTTTCCTGAAGCCACTCCCTCCTCACTCAGCGCGAGCAGAGGTGGTACCTAACCGTTTGCTGATGACTGTCACGTGGAGGCGGGGTTGACCGTCTCATAAGTGATGACGCAACGATGTCCGCCGCTCGATAGGGAGGTCTGTGGCAATGGATGATGTCCTCACAACTGAGGATCCGATGGTCACTGTATGAGAGGTGCCTGGCAATGGATGATGTTCTCACTGCTGAGGATCAGATGGTCACTGTAAGGGTGGTCTATGGCAATGAATGATGGTCTCACTGCCGAGGATCAGATGGTGACCGAAGATGCAGGGCAAGACACCGTCTCGCTTGCGCCCTTTGTCCGGCAAAAGACCGTCCTGCTAACGACGTTTCGGCGCGACGGGACACCGGTCGGGACGCCGGTCAGCATAGCGGTCGAGGGCGACCGAGCGTTTGTCCGCACCTGGGATACTTCCGGGAAGATGAAGCGAATCCGGAACAACCACGAGGTCAACATCGCTCCGTCCACTACCCTTGGCGCGCCGACCGGGCCGGCGCTGCCGGCGCAGGCGAGGATCCTTTCCGGAAGCGAGTCCTCCCATGCCGGCCACCTCCTGGCTCGCAAATATCCCCTCTTGCACGGCGTCATCGTCCCGCTCACTCACCGTCTGCGCCGGAACACCACGACGCACATCGAGCTCACTGGGCGAACAAAGCATGACGCTAAACACGGGGCTTCCGTGGATGGAGTCAGTGATCTCGAGCTGCTGGCGAGACTGACGTGAGCGTCGTGGCAAACCAGGCGGGGACCGTGGGGCATTCAGATCGCCGCGGGGCTACATCATCGCCAGCCCATGCCGTTGACGCCGCGGTTGAACGCCGAGAGCCCGGCGAGGATGAGGAACGCAGCAGCCTGGTCCCGCGGGCATCGGGCGGATCAATTGGCGTACTCCCTCAGGAGTTGGGAGTCGGATGTTGGGAGCAAGATGGCGAGGCGAAGTGTCCTCCCCTCTCCCCCCTTACCCTTCAGGTGTCCAGGACCAGCCAATCTCCTCTTTCGCGACGCGTCCGAGACCGGGGAACGGGAAGTGATAGGTTGCGACGAGCAAATTCTCATCCGCGGCGCGATCGAACAGCGCCTTGCGTGTTACCCCGGTCCACGCCGGCCAGTTATCTGACACCAGGAACCAGTCCGGATGGGCAAGATGGAGCGCCGGGATGTGGGCGACATCGACGATATGGAGCAACCCTTCACCACCTGACGTCACCTCGACGGCGAGTTGTCCAGGCGTGTGCCCCTTGGCATCGACAGTGATGACTCCCGGCGCGATTTCATCGCCGAGCGCGATTTGCTCGATTGTGCCCTCCACCGCGGTGAGGAAATCCTTCGCGGTCTGCCGCAAGACCTGCTTGAACTCCTCCGGGACGACCAACTCGTCCAGACTCGGTTCGGCGGCCCAGAACTCGTGCTCGACGGCGTTGATCAAGTAGCGCGCGTTTGGAAAGGCGAGCTTACCCTCGGCATCGAGCCCGCCTCCGAAATGATCGAAGTGCATGTGGGTGATGAGGACGACATCGATCTCTTCCGGGGCAATCTCCTCCGCGGCGAGCGCGGCCATCAGGGTGCCACCCGGGTCGAATGACCCAAGTCCGGTATCGAGGAGCACTCGCTGACCGCTGGTTTCGACGAGGAGGGGGTGAATCCCCACAGGAATCGCGTCGGGATTCCATCCTTGCGCCTCGACAACCTCGGTCAGAGCCGCTTCCGGCGCGTTGACCGCGAAGAGGCTGGCGGGCCCCGGAAACCCTCCGTCGTCGAGAACCACCACCTCGATCTCGCCGACGCTCACGCGGTGCGCGGCGGCCGGCGCCGCACTAGGTGTCGATTCTTGAGCCGCAACGGGAGCCGCCAGACGCAAGGCGCCACCGAAGCTGGCGGCCACACCACTCGCGGCAGTGGCGCGCAAGAGCGCCCGCCGAGAAATTCCGTGCTCGAACGTTTGGTCGCGAGTAGCGGAAGCAAGGTGACGAGGTTGCATTGCCAAGATCTCCTGAATTGAGGTCGGAAATTCAGAACCAACCCAACGTATGGACCGCTGACCCATTTTTCCTTGGGTCGCAATTGTGAAACCCGCCGGGGAGTGATTCGTGAGATGCTCCCGGCGGACGCAAACAGGCAATTGAGTGAACGCTTCTGGTCCAACCGGCGAACGAGCACGTCCATGCTCGTCTCTTCGCCTCGAGCTCGCTACGACATCTCCAGTTGCACTCCACCGCCATCGGCGGGCTCGAATCCGGACAGCCCGGCAAGGATGAGGAAACCGGCGCCCAAATCCCTCGGACCGTCGGGTAGTTCTGCCGGCGCGCTGCCGAGCAATGCCAGGGCATCTTCGCTATTCAGCGGCTCGCCCTGATACGTGACGGCTCCGGGGTCCGACCCGAGACTCCCACTGACCTGACTCAATGCCCACACCTGCTGGCCCGAAGCGGCCGCGCTGCTCTCCTCCGCGACAGGCGCGACCAGCACCGCTCGCACTGCCCCGGCTTCACCGTCAAGGGCGGTCAGAACGCTCTCGGCCGGCACGACCCCGGCGCTACCGCTCGCGGTGTCGGCAAAAAAGTAACCGCGATCGGCGGCGTCCCAGAGGATGACCGTGTAGGGCAGGACTCCCACGTCGCCCTGGGTCGGGAACAGGCTGCCATGGCTGAAACCCTGCACCAGGAGGAGACCTTCTCCAGGGCCGCCAGAGGTTGGGGTGGACTGGCCGATCGTGCTCCGCGGGAGAGCAAACGCGCCCAAACCGGCAAGCATTGCCGCCCCAGCATGGAGGGCAACGCGACGTGACTGTGATCCGGCCAGACCGGCAATGAGATGATCGCTCTTGGGAGACACAGCATTGCTCCTCTCGACGGTGCGTAAAGGCAAACAGGTCCATGCGTCCGAACATCGAGACGCCGCATCATATCGCGTTGGCACGATCGTCTCAGCAGACCACCCGGAACAGGGCAGAAATCTTGGCGATCGCGTTGGCTCGATCGTTTGAGCGGGCCACCTGAAACTGGGCAGAAAGCATGGCGATCGCGTTGGCACGATCGTTTGAGTGGACGCCCTGGAACAGGATGGAAAGCATGGTATGCGAGCGACTCGCCCGGATCGTCGTGGCCCGATCGACCTGGCATCGCTGCTCGGATTGGAATCGTGCTGGGTCCCCGTTCTGTGCCTTTCTGGCATGGTTCATGCATAAGGGAATCCCGAGCCCCGCTCGGTTTTTGACGAGGCACGCAGCAGATGACGTACATCAGGTCACGGCCCTGGAGGCCACGAGGACCCTGGTTCTGTAATCGTGCGAGCGCTCGGCGTCGGGGACGTCGCAACGACGAATTGGTAGTCACGAACGCAGGCGAGATGACGTTAGGGGATGAGTGGCTCGCCGAGCCCCAGGACGTCGCGGAGGATGTTGTGTTAGTGCCGGTCCTGGAAAGTCGGCCAGTCTCGGAGCGGATGCTGGCGACATCCGCGGATTACGTGCTCGCTCTGGGGTCCGGCCCGCCGGCAGCCGACCAGCTTCCGCAGCGAATCGATCTCATCGCCGAAGATGTCATCGCGGCCCATGCGCTCTCATGGCAGCGTGATGACGACTCCTCCACAGCCCGGCAGTCCGCATAAATCGGGGTAAGAGACGCTCGTTTCGACCGGCGCATCCCTCGCACGTGAAGTTGAGAAACCCGCTCTGAGCCTATCGCCTGCACCCATCCCGGATCTTGCTGACGACCCGGTCGCCGCCGCGCGTGCCGCGGGGCTGCGCTACACCCCCGATGGTGGCCCCGGCATCAGCCGCCGCCGCGCCGGCAAGGGTTGGAGCTACCGCGGCCCGGATGGGGCAGTCATCCGCGACCCGAAGGAGCTTCGCCGCATCAATGCTCTGGTCATTCCTCCGGCCTGGACTGATGTCTGGATCAACCCCGACCCGCGCGGCCATATCCAGGCCACCGGGCGCGACGCCCGCGGCCGCAAGCAGTACCGCTACCACGAGAAGTGGCGGGCAACCCGAGACGAGACGAAGTTCACGCGGATGATCGCCTTCGGCGAGGCCCTGCCCCGGATTCGGGAGCGGATCGCGGCCGATCTCGGCCTGCCGGGTCTCCCTCGCGAAAAGATCCTCGCCACCATCGTGCGCCTCCTCGACGAGGCGCTGATCCGGGTTGGAAACTCCGAGTATGCCCGCGACAACGGCTCGTACGGGCTGACAACCCTGCGGGACGAGCATGTCGATGTTTCGGGATCGACGGTGCAGTTCGCCTTCCGCGGCAAGAGCGGCAAAATGCACGAGATCGGCGTCCGCGATCGCCGGGTGGCGCGGATCATTCAGCGCCTGCAAGACCTCCCCGGTCAGCACCTTTTCCAGTATCTCGATGCGGACGGCGAGCCACGCACGATCGATTCTGACGACGTCAATGCCTACTTGCGGGAGATCGCCGGCGAGGAGTTCACCGCCAAAGACTTCCGCACCTGGGCAGGAACGGTGCTGGCCGCGCACTCCCTGCGCGACATGGGTCCAACCGAGACGCAGACGGCGATGAAGGCGAACATCGTCGCCGCCATCGACTCGGTTGCCGCGCGCCTTGGCAACACACGCGCTGTCTGCCGCTCCTCATACATTCACCCCGCCGTTCTCCTCGGTTACGAAACTGGCACGCTCTGCCTTTTCGACTGCAACGGCGCGGGCGACCCGGGTCTCCACGAGGATGAGCGCTGGGCCCTGGCGTTTCTCAAGGAGGCGACGGTGAGAGATGCGGAAAGGGACGCTAGCTGACTTGGGACTGGGGACCTAGATCCCCGAAAAGGAACTACCGTCTCACCGATCATATGCGCCGAAGCCTCGCGTTTTACGTTTATGGTATGCTCCCTTCGCACGCGTTCAGGATATTTTCCTCGGGCGTAATCGAACGATAGGTGCGTGCAGCGAAGTCGCTCCGCGGCATCGCCACCTTCGTGAGACTTCGCGGCCATCCGGGCGCGGGCAGTCGGAGGTGATGATGCCCCTTCCAGAGCGCGCTACCGCCCATCCTTACCGTATCCAACTGTCCGTCGATTCTGGTTTGTGCGCTCGCACGCGTCGGACTGGGGCACATTGATGGGCACTATGGACGTCCAGGTGATCGAGCTGCGGGGCAACGGCGGACTCGGCGTATTTCTACGGGTCGGCGACGATCAGCGGTTGTACCGTGTGGCGCCGGTGCGGGACCCGAACCAGCCACGCTTCTGGTGTCTTGCCGCCTTCGAGTGCAGCTCCTGCGGGATTCCTGTGTCCGGATCGGCGATCTGGGCGGGCTGGTGGGGATCGTCGCAGATGGATCTGCCAAAGCTCCTCGACGTGATCAAGGAAGATGCGGGCGCCTGGTTGGAGAACGAGCAATGCGCGAAGCTGCGCATCATTCTGCAGCAGCCAAGGCCGCCCCTGCAGATGCCCGTGGCGCGCACGGCACGTCGCGAGGCCGATTCATCTTGCCGATGAGGCGCTTGCGGAAACGGCCGAACGGGCAAGTTGACCGCCCGAAGGCGTGCAGTAGCGGTAAAATGCGCAAGCACGACATCCGCGGATTGCCGGGGCTTGGGTAGTGGAGCTGTCGCCGTGCGCGTTTGACGCGCGGCCGCAACACGCTCCGCCGCCAGTAGCGGCGGAGGCCGCGAACCAACAGTGAGCGTGAACCGGCTCGGTCGCAAGCCAGCCGGGGCTAGCTAAAGATCTGGCAGGGGCAAGGCTCCAGCCAGTGCGCGTGCGCCGCCGGGGCGCCGCGCGAGCAGCGCAGCAGGAGAGGGAAGGCCAAGACGATGGCAACCGGTACTATCAGAACGCTTCGTGATCGCGGCTTCGGGTTCATCGAGCCCGACGGCGACTCAGGGAGCGGCGAGCTCTTTTTCCATCACTCCGCGGTGGCCGATCGCGGCTTCGAGATGCTTCAGGTTGGGCAGCGCGTCAGCTTTGACGTCACCCCCGACCCACGCGATCCGGGCCGTCAGCGGGCCATCAACGTCGTCCCCGAAGACTCGGAGTAGCATCGCGCGGACCCACAGAGACGCGGCAGGGCGAGCGGGCTCGGATTGCTCCGAGCCCGCTCGCTTTGCGTCAGCCGATCGCCACTTTCCTTGATGCGAGCGCAGACGACCCGCAGTTGACGTGTGACGGACGTTGTGATGTCCCGTGAGGTCGTCATGCTCCTCGATGACAGGTTAGCTGCCTGACGGTGGCCAACAACGTCTCGAGGTCGAACGGTTTGGAGAGAAATACCGTGTGATCAAAAGCGGGGGGGGGGTAGGCCACGCCAGTGGGTCAGATCGATGGCGCTCATGAGAATGACGGGCAGAGTCGGGTATTCCTCACGCACGTGATCGAAGAGTCCCCAGCCATCGAGTCCCGGCATCATCAGATCCGTGATCAAGAGATCTGGTGCGGCGACGATCATCTCCAGTGCCGTTCGGCCATCCGGCGCCACCAGCACCGTATACCCTTCGTCCGTGAGGACCATGGCGATTGCTTCCCGGATGGTCGGCTCGTCATCGACGATCAGGATTCGCCTCACGCCATGGTGACCCCCGCCGCTGCTTACGTGCTTCTCAGCCCTCCCTCCGAAGCTTGCACGTCCTGGGCCACCGCCGCCGTGGCGTCGATCTCCTCCTCGATGGCAGTGAGATGCTCCTCGACCTCTTCCGGCGCCAAGACACCCAGCCGCAAACGGGCACGCAGCGTGCCAACGCGCAGTTTCATCGCCGTCAGGCGGTCCAGGACGCGGTGGGCAAGGCCTCCGACATCACTACCCGGCACGGCCTGATCCCCCATCATGGTCCCTCCGAGCACATTGGCACATCGCCCCATTCCGATGATGGCGGTTTAAAGGAGGCTCCCTCCGAGCACCGGGGCACATCGCCCCATTCCCGTTGAAGGCAGTCTAAAGGAGGCTCCCTCAGGGTGCGAGAAGATCCTATGCTTGCTGAGCAACTCCCCAAAAGCCACGAAGGCCAGCTGCTGCGAGCGGTAGGTCCATACGACGTCACCGCCCTTGAGATGCAGCAGCTAACTCTTGGCGGCTAGCTCCACCCGCAGCGGCCACCGAGGCAGAGCAAGTTGCCGCAGCAGAGCGAGTGGTCGTCACTCAGCGGGCCACCGCACGATCCGCCTTCATAACGACAGCAATGCTGGGTGCCACCATAGTCGCCATAGACATAGCCGGTGTCGGCGCAGTAGGCGATGCCCAACTCGGGATAGGAGTTGTCGCATTGCGCGTCGGAAATGCAGGCCTGGCCCGGCGGAAAGCCGAATCCAGTCTGGTTCAAGCCTGCATCGGTATCGCTGGGATAGCCCGCACTTGCGCTGGGAGAGCTGCAGACCCCACTGATGCAGCGAAGCCAGCCGCAGCAGCCGCCGTCCCAGCCACAGCGACTTCCTTCCTGGGCACAGCAGCGGTAATCGTCAGTCGCCGCGACGTAGTCGCAGGCAACCGCGGTGTCCGCGGCGAAGCATTGGGAGCTGTTCTGGCAGGGATCGCCCGGGCCAGCAATGTCCAGCCCACCATCGGTTGCGATGTTGGCACAGTAGCCGTTGACACAGGTGGCGGCACCACAGCAGGCCGCATCGAATCCGCAACGGCTGCCCTCATACGTGCAGCAGCGGTAATCGCCGGTGACGGCGACGAAATCGCAAGTGAGAGGAGCATCTGCGCCCACGCAAACCGAGCTGTCGCGACAGCGATCGCCCGGCCCGGCAAAGTCCTGGATGTTGTCGCAGAAGCCGTCGATACAGGCCGCTGTGCCGCAGCATCCCTGGTCGAAGCCACAGCGGCTGCCCACATAGGTACAGCAGTTGAGCGGTCCGTCGAAGGTAAATCCGTTATCGGCGCAAATCAGCGGGGCATCGGCGGCCAGCGCACTGGCTGCTATCGCGGCATGGATCCCCGGGTCCGAGCATCGCGTGACTGGCCGATACATTGCGGCCGGCGGGTCGTGCCAGCGCCAGGAGGGCGGCTCCGGCACCGGCGAGCAGGCGGATGCCAGAGCGCCGCGAGATGCCGGTGGCCAGGTCTCGGGTCAGGCGATCGAATCGCACGTCGTCAATGAGACTCCTCTTCCGCTGACACGCACCAACGACAGCGAAGCCAGGGGTGACCGGTTTCCGGGTCGCCCCTGACCCGCCTACGACCAGGCGACCATGACGTCGACGAGGGTGGAGGCGACTTCCCCTTCGGCGAGGTAGCTCACCGTCCAGACTGGCTGGCCACGATCCGTCACCCCCAGCACCATCCCGCCCTCGACGCAGCCGTAGTGGACGACTTGACCCGCCATCACGGTGAGGGTCCCGTGCAGCAGCGAGCACTGGTCGCCGTTAGCCAACTCCAGTGCCCAGGGCAGATCCCAGGCTTCAATCGTGTCGGTGGAGGCGTCCTGGTTCATGCCCGATGAAGGATCGGCGCCGGGGTCGTCTGCCGCCTCCTTCTCTCGCGTCAACGGTTGGGTCAGGTTGAGCAGGGTCACCTCGGTGGTGAAGGGGGAGGAGACGCAGGCCAGTTGCCCCAGCTCGTCGGGCGCCTGCATCGGTTGCTCGAAGCAGGGGTCGAAGATCTCATTGTCGGCGCTCATGCAGTCCCAGGCATCGGGGCGACCGAGGACGGCGATGGAAGGGAAGCCGCAAGTGCCCTCCACGGTCGCCGCCGCGGTGAACTCCGGGTTGAGGCCATCCGGGGTGAACGGCAGGAGGTAGCGGACATCCGTGCGGGTCACCGTGATCGCGACCGTCCCGGCCTCGGGGGTCGCCTCCTGAGCCACGACGGCGGGCCCGGCAAGAGCAAGAGTCAGCAACGCACAGAGTGCCACGAGCAGACGACGCATCAGAAACCCCTCCTCATTGCTCGACCAGCCGTTCGGTTACGGTTCGGACGGCCAACTCTTCGTCTCGGGCGATGCCCGCACTATACGCCAGT
Source organism: uncultured Chloroflexia bacterium (assembly GCA_963751075.1). GTDB lineage: Bacteria > Chloroflexota > Chloroflexia > Thermomicrobiales > UBA6265 > JACCXM01. The sequence continues at coordinate 29,308 of CAVVTE010000016.1, forward strand.
CTCAGATGATGTGGCGATGAGGTGATAGGAAGCCATGGGCTCTCTTAGGCACGCGCAAAGTGACCATCTCAAGCGCTGCTCCCGATTGCGCGTCGCACAGCGATCCGCATGACCGCGTATGGGGTTGGTTCCATAGAAAGGGGTGCTGCCAGCGGATATCGGCCCCGGTTTCCACCGGCCACGGAGAGCCATGGCCGTCAACTCGTGATCCAGAGGATGACGCTCAATAGGAGCGTTGCCGCAAGGCTGACGAGGACGCCTTTGCCCACCGCCAGCCAGAGCCGATCCCCGCGCTGGCGAAAGAAGACCGCCGCCACGATCCCAATGAGCAACTGCAGCGGCAAGTCAAGCATCAGGCGTCCTCCATCGCGGTCACACTGAGCGCCATCCCCGAGTCTAACTCTATGCAGCCGCCACGAAGCGGCCACGGCAGCGATGACCGACAGGACGGAGGGCACTCATGACCATGCATGCGGACACGCAGACAATCTCACTGCCAGCGAGCGCTGAGGATGCGTTCGCCTTTCTCGCCGATCCGGAGAACCTGCCCCGGTGGGCGGTGGGGTTCGCCCGCGGCATCCGCCGAGAGGTCGATGAGTGGATCGTGCAGACGGGCCAGGGAGAGATGCCGATCCGTGTCGTCGCGGATGCCTTGCGGGGTACGATTGACTTCCACATGACGGTGACACCGGGAATCGAGGCCGTTGCCTACTCGCGCATCATTCCCAACGAAACGGGGGCCGAGTACATCTTCACCCAGTTCCAACTGCCTGGCATGGCAGACGAGGTCTTTGCCGCACAGCGAGCCGCCCTTGCCGAGGAACTGGCAATTCTCCCCATCCTCTTCCGCGCCCAGGCCACCTGCCCCGTTGGGCGCTGAGGTGAAGCTGATGGAGCAGACCGTGACGTCGTCACTAGAGGCGCTGGTCGCCCGCGCCCAGCAGGGTGATCGCGCGGCGCTGGAAGCCGTGGTCGACGGCGTCCGAGACCGCATCTACAACCTCGCCATGCGCATGCTCTGGCACCCGGCGGATGCCGAGGATGCCACCCAGGAGATCCTGATCCGCATCATCACCCACCTCGGCTCGTTCCGGGGGGAGAGCGCCTTCACCACCTGGATCTACCGCGTCGCGTCCAACTATCTGCTCACCACCCGGAAGCGGCGGGCCGAACGCGAGGAGCTGACCTTCGAGCGCTTCGCTGAACAGCTCGACGCGGGGCTGGCCTCGGAGGAGCCGGGTCCCGCGACCGAAGTCGAGAACCAGCTGCTGGTCGAGGAAATCAAGCTGGGCTGCTCCCAGGGGATGCTCCTCTGCCTCGACCGCGATCATCGGCTGGCCTACATCCTGGGTGATGTCTTCGGCGTGACCAGTCAGGAGGCCGCCGAGATCGTCGGCATCAGCCCGGTCGCCTTTCGGAAGCGGCTCTCCCGGGCGCGGTGCACGGCTGCACGGCTTCATGGAGCGCACAGTGCGGTCTGGTCAACCCCGACAATCCCTGCCGCTGTGCGCGCCGCGTCGACCATGCGGTGCAGGTCGGCCGAGTCGATCCCAATCACCTGCTGTTCGCGACCCACCCGGTGCGGCGCGAACCGGATGCCACAACGCGGGAAGTCGTGCGCGAGATGGAGCAGCTGCACAGTGCCGCTGATTTGCTTCGCGGCCATCCTGACTACGCGGCGCCGGGAAAGGCGACCGAGGTCATCCGCGGTCTTGCTCGAGCAGTCGCCGCAACTGCGCGTTCTGGCGCGTTGACCGCGGGCCTAGACAACACAGTGGGGACGGGTTGGGCAATCAGGATGTGCCTCACCACTCTGTCACCCTGGCACCCTACGGCTGACCATCGTCTTCAGCATGGCCCAGAAGCGTTCGATCTCAGCCTCATCGTTCTTCTGGATTCGCATCCCCTATCAGCGTCGGCGCACCTACTGCCTCAGCCTTATCGTTCTTCTGGATTCGCATCCCGCATCACCGTTGGCGCGCCTACTGCCGCACCTCCTCCAGAACCGGGACGAGCGCCTCGATAGTGGCTACGGTGGGCGGAATCGGGTAGATCTGGAGGTGGGATACCCCTTGCGCACCGAAGGCGCGGATGCCGGCGGCGATCTCCTGGGGGCTGCCCGTCAACGGGCGTGCCGCGCGCAGATCGTCCTGGAGATACCAATGCTCCGGGAACTCGCGTCGACCGCTCGGGTCGATCGAGATCGAGATCGTCCGCTCCACCGTCGCCGGGTCACGACCCACCTCACGGCACGCGTCATCTACCAGCTCACCCAGCGACGGGTACGCCTCCGGATAGCTGCTGGTGTCACAGAGCCAGCCGTTCCAGATCGGGACGTGCGGCAGTGTCAAGCGGAGCATGCGAGGTCCCCGTGAGCCGATCATGATCGGCGGCCCACCCGGGCGCGGTCCCCGAGGGCGCAACTCGCAGTCCGCGAGCGGAGTAGTACTGCCCCTCGAAGTCGATGGCGCCGTCGCGCAGCAAGCCGTGAATGATCGTGAAGGCCTCGGAGAAGCGATCGACGCGGTGGTCGAAGGGGAAGCCGAACATCCGGTACTCCACCTCGTTCCACCCCGCCCCGATCCCGAGGATCAACCGGCCGCCGCTGATCTCGTCGATGGTGTCGGCCATCTTGGCCAGCAGGGCCGGGTTGCGGAACGAGGTCGCCGTCACCAGGGAGCCGAGCTCGACCCGGCTGGTCACGGCGGCGAGCGCGGCCAGGACCGACCAGCACTCCCAGGCTCCTTGCGGGGGGCGCCCGGAGGCGTCATTGCGATAGATCAGGTGGTCGACGAACCAGATGGAGTCGAATCCCGCCTCTTCGCAGAGCCCGGCCATGGCAACATAGTCGCTCCAGCGAGGAGTCCGTCCGTCCAGGTCCCCCTCGCCCTCCGGTAGGATGATCCCCAGCTTCGGGGTCGGTGGCATCGTCGCACGCTCCTCCATGACTTACATGCTTGTACCTTGCACCCCTCGCGGCTGCGAGCGCATCCCCAACCTGATCCTGTATCAGCCTAGCTAACCAAGCAACCTGTGCGGATCCAGCGCATTCCCAACCTGGTCCTGTATTAGCCTAGCTAACCAAGCAACCGGCACCGCTGCGAGGCATCCCAACCTGATTCAGTATCAGCCTAGCTAAGCCATCCCGTAACTGCCATTCTCCCTTATTCGAGCGCCGGCTCCTGAAGCCGGCGCCCACTGGCCCGAACGCGCGGCGAAACTCCTCCGCTGTCAGAGTCGCTGTGCCCGGATCTCGGCCTACTGGAGCGGACAATAGACGCCGGTACGAATCGGGTCGAGCTGCCAGGGGTAATCGATCCAGTGCGCACAGGACTTGCAAGCGATCTTCAACAGCGATAGTGGGTCGTCCGACCTTGGACGTATGAGACACGAGATTGGAGCCGACAATGAGCAATCGGTGGCGCGGTATGGTGGCAGGCGCGCTGGTCAGCGGCGGCGTTGCGGCCCTTGTCCGGCGACGGTCCCGGGCAGGGACCATAGGGCGGAACCGGCACCGGTCCGAGACGCTCTTCGCCTACAACGCGGCGCAACACAAGATCCTGATCCTTGGGGCCGGCTTCGGCGGGATGGCGGCGGCACTTCGCCTTGACGAGCAACTCAGCGACCGCTCGGACACCAGTGTCCTCGTCGTCGACCGCGACAGCGCGCTCCTCTTCACCCCCCTGCTCTGGACGGTCGCCGATGGCCGGGCCAACCCGAATGACGTCGTCGTCCCCATCCGTGCCTTCCAACGCGGTCGCACGTTCCATCTCCTGCACGCCACAGTCGAGGGGATCGATCTGGATCGGCGCGAAGTACGCACCAGCGCCGGCATCCGTCCTTATGACTATCTGGTCGTCGCCCTGGGGAGCGTCACCGCGGTCCCACCGTTACCCGGGCTGCGCGAACGGGCGTTGCGCTTCCACACCCCGGCCGACGCGATGGAGCTGCGCAACCACCTCATCGATGCCCTCGAGAATGCCCATCACACGGTCGACGTGCAGGAGCGACGCGAGTGGCTCACGTTCGTGGTCGGTGGAGGCGGCGACACCGGCGTCGAACTGGCGGCGACGATCCGCGATTACCTCCAGGTCGGGCTGCTGGCCGAGTACCCCTGGCTTGCCGATGAGCGGCCACGAGTCGTCGTCGTCGGGCGGGCCCAGCGCTTGGTGCCGATGAGCAGTCCGGTAACGTCCTCGGCGGTCGAGCGGATCCTACGGGAAGAGGGAGTGGAGGTCTGGACGGACGTCGCGATCGAGGGCGTAACCGAGCGGGAGGTGCAGACCTCGCGAGGCGCGATCCCGGCCCGGACAATCTTCTGGGCGGCGGGCATTAGCGCGCCACCAGCCGTCCGCGACCTTCCGGTCGAGCACGCGCGCAACGGAGCGGTGCTCGTCGACGAGACGCTGCGCGTGCCGGGGCGACCGGAGGTCTTCGTCGTCGGCGATAGCGCCTGGGCCTTTGATGGCGTCAGCGGCGACCCGACGCCACCGACGGCGCAAGCGGCCGGCCACATGGGCGACTATGTCGCGGAGGCGATCGCCGGGCTGATCGCGGGACAGAACCCGAAGCCGTTCCGCTTCGTGACGCTCGGCCGGTTGGCCCTGCTCGGGCACCGCACCGGGGTGGCGGAGGTCTTCGGGCGCGCCTTTGACGGACTGCCGGCCTGGCTGCTCTGGCACGGCTACTACCTGAGCACGATCCCGGCGTGGCGCAATCGGATCCGGCTCCTCACCAACTGGGTGTTAGCCGGACTCACCGGCCGCGAGACCGCTCAGCTCCGGCTGGGGTCGAGCAATGAAGCCATGGAAGTCGGCGCGGTGCACGAACCCTCCCGGGTTTCCTCATGAGTCACCCTATCTGACGTACTCGTTCTTCCGCTGCTCGTTCATCCCATGAACGGGCGACGTTGCTTGGCGGAACGAGGTCCTCGAGCGAGACAGCGATTGGCTGGTCGAGGCGGCGGGACTTGGCAGGACCGAGCACCGGGGATCTCGTCGGGTGCCTCGGGATGGACGAGATGTACTCACGCTCATTCAGGTACGTCTGGGGGGTGGGGCAGAAGCCGGAGCATCCTATGTTCCCGGGGTTCCTCCGGCACTGGCGGGACCGGCACTCCCAACCATGCGAGGCAAGTACTGCTGCGCGAAGAGTTGGGCAACGAACTCACGTCGGCTGCGCATCCCGGTCTTGTCGAAGACCGCCTTCAAATGCTGCTGCACCGTCAGCGCCGAAATCGAGAGCTCATCGACGATCTCACCCGTGGAGCACCCTCGCAGGACCAGCTGGGCCACCTGGGCCTCCCGGTCCGTCAGGCCGTACGCCTGGAGCACCAGGGGCGTAACTTCAGCCGGAGTGGCCGGCTCCAGGATCACCGCGATCTGCCCGTTCCCATAGGGACCGGAAAGCCGCGCCGCGTGGAGGACGAGCCACCGCCCGGAGCGTGTCTGTACCCGTGCTCGAGGCATCCGCGCGGACGAATCCTCGCCCACCTGCTCCAACGCCTGCAGGCGAGCCGCCACCGCGCGGATTGTCTGCGGTGGTTCGCTGCGCCGGGGCCAATCGCTCATCTCCACCAGCCACCGCTCAGCCGGCGCGGTCACCGCCGCCACCGACAAATCCTCGGCCAGCATGACCAGTCCCGGTCCGTCGGGTCCTGAGTCAGTGGCGGCGTCGATGAGCAGCGCGGTCCGCAGCCCGACGGCCAGATGGGGCGCTATACGCTCCAGAAACGCTGCCTCGGCGATCGTAAACTCGGAGCCTGTCAGCTCCCGATGCAGACACAGAACCCCCCAGGTCACCGACCCAGTGCGCAGCGCGGCTCGCAGCTCGTCACCGAACCCTATCGGCGCCAGGATCTCGCGATACCGCGGACTACGAGTGGGCTCATTCTGTGTCGCCTGGTACAGACTCTGAACGGGCCGCGGGGCACGAGCGAGGGCGACGAACTTGGTGACATCGTCCTGCAGGAACTCGTTGTCCAGAAAGGCGGGCGTGACAGACTCTGGAATCTCCTCCACCAGCGAGCCAGTGAACAGCAGCGTTGCTGGATCGACGGTAGCGAAGAAAGCCGCGTCGACCGGGACGATCTTGCGCAGCCGGCGCAGCGCCTCGACCCGCAGCGCACGCGAGTCCAGGCCGGCGTGGCACAGACGAATGATGTCCTGCTCAGTCCGTCGTGCCGTTGCGTTCTGGTCCATTGGAACCTCCCGCTGACAGCGCCAGTGTAGGGGTTCGGTGCCCCCAGAGAAATACCAGACCTGTGGTATGGACCCGGCGCAGCACGAGGAGCATCGTGGTGGCACACGACCAGCACGAGCTGCGTCGTCAGACAGACGAGGAGGACGGTCCTATGGCAGTGATGGCGCAGGGCGAAACACACAAAGCGCTCGTGCAGCAGTTTGTCGACGAGTTCTGGAATCGCGGCAATCTATCCGCCGCGGACGAATTGATGACCCGTGATGCGGTCATTCATGAGCCAGTAGCAGGGACGCCCGAGGACCTCAAGACGGTGGCCACCATGATGCGCGCAGCGTTCCCCGACTGGCACTCAACCGTCGAGGAGATGCTCGTGGAGGGGGATCGGGTGGTGGAGCGTTGGACAGGTCGAGGTACTCATCAGGGTGCGTTCCAGGGCACCCCTCCCACTGGAAAGCAAGTGGCTGTGCCGGGAGTCGTGTTTTACCGGATCAGAGACGGCAAGATCACCGAGTTCCGGGGCCAGTTCAACATGATGAGCTTGATGCAGCAGCTTGGTGTCATCCCCAGCACCAACGCCCCGACCCCATAGCCAGATATTCCCCGAGGGCGCCATGCCCTCAGCAGGCCACGCTTCTGAGCGAGTCCCGCTGGGGGCACAGTCATGGCCCGACCACTATGGTCCTCAGCGTCGTGCAGAAGCGCTCGATCTCCGCCTCGTCATTGTAGTAGTGCACGGAAGCCGGAATGACCTCGGGCAGCGCCGCGGGTCTCGATCGTTGCCGTGGCGGTGAACTCCGGGTTGAGGTCGTGGGCGGGGTAAACGGCACGAGGTAGCGGACAGCGGCGAACTCCGGGTAGAGGTCATCGGCGGGGTAAACGGCAGGAGCTAGCGGACCTCAGTGCGGATCATCACGTTCCGGTCATGCCGACCGCGGGGGTCGCCTCCTGTCGGAACCGGTGTTGCGCGCAGATCGCGGGGTCCGAGGCTGCGCAAATTGGCACGTCACTCCGGGAAGGTCACCACATCGCGCCCGAGGGGGAGCGCGTCATGCCGAGGCCCGACACGCTGCGCGGTGACAGGCAGCGCTTCTCCGGCCGCCACCAACGCAATCGCCTCATCCAACGGGGGTATTTGGCCGGTCAGGTCAAAGTCGGAAAACCCATAGGGCAAGCCATCGGCAACCAGACCCGACGGCGCGTCCATGACGTGGAAGTGCAGATGCGGTCCCGTTGAGCTCCCCGAATTGCCGAGCTCCCCCAGGACCTGACCCTGGCGCACCCGCTCCCCATCCTCGACTGTGATGCTGCCCGGCTTGAGGTGGGCATAGAGGGCATACCGGCCCTCGCCCAAGTCGAGGATCACGTGGTTGCCCTCGGCATTCTCCAGGGTGATCCCCGTCGGCGCCTCGGGAATCTGGTCGGGATAGCGATCGACACTGGCAACCACCGTGGCGTCGGCGACAGCGAGGACCGGCTGCCCGTACCCGGGGTAGCTCGGGTTGAGCGTCTGATCCCCGGCAAAGAGCCGATTGTCCGCATCGAGCTGATTGAAGTCGATGGCGAAGCGCTGGGCCAGATGGAGTTCCCCATCGATCGCTTGCACCGCCCGGCGATGTGGGCCATCGCAGCAACTACCCACGGCGACCCAGCGGGCGCCGGCCAGCGGCGGGCCCAGCACCACCGGTGGACGCTGGTCGACCGCTGCCGGCCCACCAATCTCGACGATCGTCTCGGGGAGGGGCAGTCCCGGGGGGATGCGCAGCGTGAGCCGGTGCGCGATGCGCGCGGGCAGGTCATCCTCATCTGAGAACGGCACATCCAGCCACGCCACCCCGACCGCCCCAGCTGGCAGCGAGGCGGTGGCCGCACTTGGATTGCTCAGTAGCGACATGGCGTCGCTGAGACGCGTGCCGCTCACGCTGGTCACCACGGTGCCGTCGTCAGCATCGAGGACCGCCAGTTCGGTGAGATCGACGGGAATGGCAAAGGCATTGGTCAGCACCAGCTCGTAGACCAGATGGATCTGCTCGTCGGCACCTCGAAACCAGCGGGGTGGGGCAAGCACTGCCGGGAGGAGCGGGGTGTACTGCGGCCCGGACGTGGCAACCGGCGTGGCCTGGGCCATGACGGACCGCGGACCCAGGGGCATTACCAGCAGCACAAGCAGTGGAATAGCCGTCAGCCACCCGCAACGGCACCAACGGGACGTCATGAACGAGTCCTTCTGCGACCGGACGACGAACCATGCTCGGCGGCCCCATCATACCCCAGGCTCTGGTACCCGCTCGGCCGGACACGGACCGATCCAGTCGCGTTCCCTCAACCGATCACGGGAACACGTGGAGACGTTCTGTGCGCGCAACGGCTTCTCCCGCGACCACATGTGCCCGAGACCCGCGTCAACTCCCCCGCTTGGCACCGGTTTGCTCTCGACGCTGGCAGCACCTTGAGCCGCGAGATCTTCTGATGTGATGCGCCTCCTCGCGAAGAGGACAGGAACGCGCCTGACCGGCAGTCGCGAACGCCGGATCGCCTCCGCTATCCGTCGCCCGTCGCCTGCCCGTGCGCTGCCGCCTGCTGCGGGCGTGCCCCGAGCCGGCGCAGCGCGGGCGAGACGTCCAGCTTGTCGAGCCGCACGTCCAGTAGGACGAACTGGCCGTTGCGCCGTCGCGCGTCGGTCAGCGCCCGGTCGAGGTCACCGACGGTCTCCACCCGGTGGGCGCGGCCAGAGCCGATGACCTCCGGCAGTTTGCTGTAGTCCCAGCGCTGGATGTCGTTGAACGCGCCGTCGATGATCAGCCGCTCCGTCGTGTAACCAGCGTTGTTGAGGACGATCACGATGGGATCGAGCCCATGCCGCGCGCAGGTCGAAAGCTCCATTCCCAGTCATCTGGAAGGCGCCGTCGCCGACGAGGACGAACGGCCGCTCGTCTGGCTGCGCCAGCTGGGTGCCGATCGCGGCCGGGACGGCAAATCCGAGGGAGGCGTAGAAGGCTGGCGCGAGGAAGTCGCGCGCCTCGTAGACCGGCAGGTCAATCGCGGCAAACAGCGCGTCGCCTGGATCGGCGAGGACGATCAGGTCGTTGGAGAGGAAGGCGGCGAGGTGGCGGAAAAGGCTGGCAACCGTGATCGGGGCGTCCGGGGAGTCCCCTGGCTCGACGTCGACTGCCGGCGGGCGCGGGTGGTCACGGACCGTGCGCCGTGACAGATCCGTCCGCGCCAGCCCGTCGACGAAGTCGGCCAGCCGCACGCGCTCGTAGGTGTGTAGCCCGATTGCCAGCCGGTCCCGGGTCGCATCGATGCAGCGTGCCGCGTCGAGGTGGGCGGTGTAGATGCCGAGATTGATGTCGGTCGGCAGTGTTCCGAGTCGGATCAGGCAGTCGCTTCCCTCGACGTACTCCTGCACCTCAGGCCGGCCCAGCGCGCCCGCGTAGACGCCGATGAAACTGGGGTGCCGCTCATCGATCGCCGACTTAGCGAGTGGAGAGCAAGATGTAGACGATGGCGCCGTCGCGCCAGGGCCGGTCCTGCGCCCGTACCGGCGCCGGCGCACTGCTGTTTGCCCAGCGCTTGCCTTTCAACCGGTGGAAGCGCTCCAGACGGTCGCAGAGATTCTTCAAGGAGCGGACCAGGGCCGGGGAACGCAAGCGGGAAACGCGCTCGCCGCCGTGCCGCGCGAGTTGCGACCACGCACGGCGATCCCTATCCTCTGCAGGAGGCTTCGTCATCAAGGAGGTCCGAGGATGTTACGCCCGTTCCGGTTCGGCGTTGCCAGCGCGGAGACGGCGTCGGGGAGCGCGTGGACCGAGTTCGCCCGCCGCGCCGAGGCGCTCGGCTACGCCACGCTGTTGGTCCCCGACCACTACCTCAACCCGCTGCCCCCGGTGCCCGCCTTGATGGCCGCCGCCGCCGTCACGACCACCCTCCGCGTCGGCTGCACCGTCTTCGCCAACGACTTCCGCCACCCGGCCCTGCTGGCCAAGGAAGCGGCCACCATCGACCTGCTCTCCGGCGGCCGCTTCGAGTTCGGCCTCGGGGCCGGCTGGCTCAAGGACGAATACGACTGCGTGGGCATCCCCTTCGACCCGCCCGGCGTACGGGTGGCGCGAATGGAGGAGGGGCTGCAGGTTATCAAGGGGCTGTGGGGGGAGGAACCTGTCACCTTCGCCGGGGCGTACTACACGATCTCGGGACTCGAGGGGACGCCCAAGCCGGTCCAGCAGCCCCACCCGCCCATCTATGTCGGCGGCGGAGGGAAGCGCCTGCTCTCCTGGGCCGCGCGTGAGGCGGACATCGTCGGCTTCGTGTCGCGGGCGCGTCCCGAGGGGGGGATCGACTGGACCGAAGGGACCGAGGAGGCGCTGGCGCGCAAGGTCGGCTGGGTCCGGGCGGCGGCCGGGGACCGCTTCGCCCAGCTGGAGTTGGCCCTCCTCTTCCAAGGATCGGCCGTGACCGATCGGCCGCAAGCGGCGGCTGCCGAGCTGGCGCCAGACTTCGGCCTGACCGCGGAGCAGGTGCTGGCGTCCTCGGAGTTTGCCCTCGGCAGCGTCGACCAGATCGTCGAGCAACTGGTGGCGCTGCGCGAGCGGCACGGCATCTCCTACCTGACCGTGGTCCAGCCGCAGATGGAGGCGTTCGCCCCAGTCGTGGCACGCCTAGGGGGAAGGTAAGGGCCCGCCCCGTGCCCGCACGCATCCCGCCACCCCCATCGTGCGCTCCCCCAATACCGCCACTTATCGCGCGAAATGACATCAAGGCGAAAATACTGCCTTTTTCAAGCACGCAGGGTCGTTTTTGAAACTGGTCGTTTGCGCCGCGGTTGATTTCGATAGCGCCGGTTCTCGGCCGTCACGTCGGCCAACAACCCAGCCTGGTCTGAAAATAGGCCCAGGGGGTCAGCCGCTCGGTACCGGCAGGGGGGCTATTTTCGTCCCTTGGTCGTGCCCGAGAGGGCATCAGCAACTGTTGAAAAAGACCCCAGTTGCCGATTCCGAGACCCTTTGAGACCCAAATACGCCAGAGTTCCGATGGTCGCGCCTCTGTTTTCCTACCAGCGCTAAGCAGACTCTGCCGCTGCCGCTGCCCCAGGCGGCCGTTTTGAAACCGGCTCTCGGAACCTACGAGCAGAGCTACCCACTTGGCGTGCCCGTCGCGTTGGCGATCGGGGCCGGGGTCGCGGGACCGGCAACGGGCAGGTCGCCCACGCGGAACGCCTGCAGGCGCTTGACCCCATCGGTGACGTAGACGGTGCCGTCGCCGCCCACCGCCACGCCGAGCGCGGAGATGAACTGGCCCGCATCGGTCCTGGGCTCCCCCCACGCAGCCAGGAACTGCCCGTCGCGGTCGAAGACCTGCACGCGATGGTTCGAGTAGTCGGTCACGAACACCCGCCCCGCGGCGTCCACCGCCGCGTCCATGGCGTAGATGAACTCCCCGTCGCCGGAGCCAGGCCCGCCCCACCCATCGAGGAACTCGCCCTCCGGCGTGAAGCGCTGCACGCGGTTGCCGTCGACCTCGGCGATCAGGAGCGTGCCGTCGGGGTCGAGCCCGATCCCGAACGGTCCGAACAGCTGCCCTGGTTCCAAGCCGCGCTCGCCCCACTCGGCGAGGAATCGCCCGTCGGCGTCGAAGACCTGCACACGGTTGGCGTCGAGGACGTAGACCCGACCCTGCCCGTCCACGACCAGATCGATGGGGGTGCCGAACTGCCCGGGCTCCGTCCCCTCGCTGCCCCAGGCGGTCAGGAAGGTCCGGTCCGGGTCCGAACTTCTGGATGCGGTGGTTGCCGGGATCGGCGACGTAGAAGGTGCCGTCCGGGGCGAAGGCAATCGCCGCCTCGTCGTTGCCGCCCCAGTCGAGCGTGGTGAAGTCGAACTCCCCATCACCAGAGCCCGGCGTGCCCCACGCCTCGAGGAAGGTGCCGTCCGGGGCGAAGATCTGGAACCGGTTGTTGTCGGCGTCTACTACCCAGATGGACCCGTCCGGAGCAACGGCGACCTTGGAGGGGTTCCCGAGCGGACTGTCCGGATCGCCACGGGTTTCCCAGAGGAACGCAATCGGGCCAGCCATCGGTGATGGCTCAGGTGTGGCAGGTGAGCTGCTGATCACCGGCATGATGGCCGGGGAGTCGCCCTTCCGGTCTGGTCGACCGGGACCAAAGAGGAACACGCTTCCGACCGCTAGCAGCATCAGGAGAGCAGCGGTGGAGAACTGAGCGAGGGCCCAGCGGTAGCGTCCGGAGTGGAGGCGGGGCGACGCCGTCGAGACGCGCTGTGTCGGAGACGGCAGGACGCGGCCGTTCGGGATGGTCGGCTGGGCGCTGGCACCCAGGGTCAGAACCGCGATGGGACGGGTGAGCATGAGGTCCTCCTCCAACTGGGCGACGAACGCCGGATCGGGCTCCGGCGGATGGTAGAGCGCACGAAGGCGACTCTCGACCAGCGCATCCCCGTCGGTGCGCCACCACTCATGCGGCCGCTTCGCGTCAGTCCCGGCCACGGTGTCCCTCCTGCGCGGCGGCCGCACCCCCGACGAGGGTGCGAAGCCGGACGAGTGCCCGGTGGTACGCGACGTCGACCGCCCCACGACGGCGTCCCAGCGCCTGCCCGATCTCGGCACTGGTCAGCCCCGCCAGCCGCAGTTCCACGATGTGGCGCTGGTCGGGGGGCAACTGCGCCAGCAACTGACGGAGCAGGCGCCGATCCTCGTCGACCAGGACCAGCTCCTCCAGCGACGGAGAGGCGTCGACGACGACCGTTGCGGCATCCAAGGACTCGTCCGGCCTTCGTGTTCGCAGCGCATCGGCGACGACGTGGTGGGTGATGCCGAACAGCCAGGCGCGGAACGATCCGCCGTGGTGGCTCGGAAGAGAGGTCAACGCCTTGGCAAAGACGAGGCTGGTCGCGTCCTCAGCAGCCTCCTTGGTTCCGAGGCGGTGGTAGCAGTAGCCGTAGACCGGGGCGACGTAGTGGCGGTAGAGGGGGGCGAAGGCGCGCCGGTCCCACCGCGCTCGCTCCACCAGGTCGGCCTCGTCACCAAGGTCGAGTGGGAGCAGCGTTGGCGCGGGTGCTCGGCTCCGGAGGCCTTGCATGGCACTCCCCCCTGGTCGATCGCCGAGGATCATGATTCCTCACTAGGGTAGTCGTAACTCCAGGCAAAATACTTACAGTGATGGCCGTCGCCGCTCGGCTCGTGTCCCGGAGTCCGCCATGCTCGGTCCACCCAAGCCCCGCCGCCTCGACCAGCCCATCGCCGTCTCACTGGAGCACCTCGTCCCCGCCAACACACTTCTCCCGGCATCTGGAGGCGAAGCTCGACCTGAGCTTCGTGCGCGAGTGGGCGCGAGAGCTGTATGCAGACCGGGGTCGGCCCAGCATCGACCCGGTGGTCTTCTTCACGCTGCAGTTGGTGATGGTCTTGGAGGACATTCGCTCCGAGCGCCAGCTCATCGAGACCGCCTCGCTCAACCTGGCGCACCGCGTGCTCCCTGGGCTATGCCCGCGACGAGGACTTACCCGACCACTCCAGCCTGACCCGCATCCGGCAACGGCTCGGTGGTCGACATCTTCCAGCGCTTCTTTGAGGAGGTCGTCGATTTGTGCCAGGAGGCAGGGCTCGTGTGGGGTCGAGAGCTGTACTTCGACGCCACCAAGGTCGAGGCCAACGCCGGCATCCCGTCACTCATCCCACGCTTCTCCTACGAAGCGAAGACTCACATGGCCGAACTATTCCCGGACCAGGCCAGTGACGGTGCACTGGACGCCGAAACCGATCTGCCTCTCGGAATCGTGCCGTTGCCGATCGCCTCCGAGCGCATGCCTCCAGCCGGCGATCCACCGCGGCGTCGCCGTCGTTGGAGAGGAACAGCGGCTCGACGATCGCTCCCGGCATCCCACTCGGCGTGACCACACCTGGCACTTCCGGGCCAGTGATGATGAAGTGCGCGAAGAGCGCAGACTCCTTGTCGACGTCGGCCGTGCTGTCGGGCAGGACGCCGTCTGCCCGCGGGAACAGCCGGTCGGCGACGCCGATCCAGGCGACCTCGCCGGCGTTGGGTAGCCGTTGCCCGGTGCGGTCAGGCGGGTTCCTGGCCGTACTCCTCGTCAGTGACACGCGCGCCCCAGGTCACGACGCTGCCGGACTCATCGGCCTCCTGCATCACCAGGTGGGTCATGACGCGGTTCGGCGCTGCGCCGTGCCAGTGTTCCTCGCCGGGCTCGAAGAAGACGCGATCGCCGGGCCGAATCTCCTCGACTGGCCCGCCACGCCGCTGGCACCGGCCGATGCCCTCGGTGACGTAGATCGTCTGGCCGAGCGGGTGGGTGTGCCAGGCCGTGCGGGCGCCCGGCGTAAAGTGCACCAGCGCCGCCCTCGCACGCGACAGCCCGGTCGGTGCCGCGACGGTGGCGATGTAGACGTCGCCCGTGAACTCGGGCCCCTTGGCGTGGTGCAGCGAACTGCGCGTGATCTGCATTGAAGGCTCCTCTGCCGTCGCCTGTCTAGGCCGCGGCCGGCTGCAGCCGCGGCGCCGTGGGGCGAAGCGCGTCGAAGGTTTCCCGACGGCCGTAGACGATGGATGCGGCCAGCACGCCGATCACCACGTCGACCAACGCCAGGGCGCCGCGACCAATGGCCAGGGTGGAAACCGTGGCGCCAACCATGATGATGACCAAACCCGCGGCAGCCAGCGGGGTCAGTTCGCGCCGGATGCCAAGCGCCCAGGGCAGGATCAGGCCGAAGGCGCCGAGCACCTCGCCGATGCCGATAAAGCGGACGAACTCGCCCGGGAACGGGAACATCACCGCAAGCACCGCGACCGGGGTGATCAACTTCATGCCACCGGCGAAGAGAACGTGCGCGGCCAACAGCCCCTGCACATTATCCGGGCGTCCCGTCGTGCTCTCTTTTTTTGGCGAGCTGCTGGAGTTGTCCTGCGTGCACGTCGCTCACCCATTCCCAGCCTTTCTTGGCCGATGGGCCGATCCGCGGGTCGCTGACAACCTGATTGTCACGCAGGGCCTGCACGTACGTCCGATCCTGGTCGATCCGTGCGCGGAGCTGATCGGCTCCGCCGACGGAGCCGTGACCTGGGACGAAGACATCGACGTCGTCCGCCACGCCCTCGAGCAGTCGCAGCGCGGCGAGGTAGTCCCCGATCGGGTCAGCGGCGCTCCAATCGAGCATCGGAATAAAGACATCAGAAAGCGTGTCGCCGGCGACGAGAACCCTGCGTTCCTCGATCAACAGTGCCGCATGGCCCGGAGCGTGCGCTTGATGCTCGATAATCCGGACTTGAGGGCCATCCCAAGGAATCTGCGCAGTTTCGGCAGGCAGACCGGTAATGAGGCCGAACCGGTCCAGCGGTATCTCCTCGGCGATTTCCGGCGGTAACCCCTCGGCGACGCGGGCCTTCCAGTCCGCGTTCGATAGCAGATCTCGCATAGAAGCTGCACAGTGGGCTGTACCGTAACGGGGCGCGTCGCCGAGCTTGGCGTGCCAGAGCACGTGATCCCAATCCGGATGCGTCGAGAAGCCTGCCACAACGGGTTGGCCCAACTCACGAAGGTCGTTCGCGAGGCAGACCATTTCGGAGTCCGTTATCCCGGCGTCGATGAGCAACACGCCGGCCCAGCCTTGCACGACAACGGCGTTGTTCTCGAGTAACTCGCTCTGGTGGATCAGCACACCCTCCGCGACCTGCGTCAGCATGGGGCTCCTCCCGCTTGTGGTTTGCAACCGCCTTCCGATCAGCGTTCACTCAATCGTCGATCGGAGAGGAGCAGAATCGACAGGACAACCTTTGTCCCAAAATCGATCGTATTCCGGATGCCCAACTGCCCGCGTTACATCCATAAGATGGCTCTGGTCGAGCGGTCTTTCTACGCCCCGAGCCAAGCCTGTGCCCCACCACAGCCAGAATGGAAGTTGCGCGAGGACGTCCGGGATGCGCTGCCGCAGCGCCGGCCGGCGCGGCACCAAGCTAGTGAGTCGAGGTGAACCAACTCGTCATCTGCGATGTCGTCTTGTTTCTCATCTGCGGCGCAGCGCCGGCGCGCAGAGCCATGAGGCACCTGTTATGAGAAGGACGGGTCGGATTGGGCGTCGTGGCGCGCATCACCTCGCGCTCGTCAGTGCCGGCTCTAGGTCAGCGCGGCAATGGTCACCTGGCTCAGCTGGTCACCGGTGAAGGGGTTCCGCAGGAAGGGCACCTCCGCAAGCGTGCCCTTTGGGATCACCGCACTCATCAGTACCACCGGGATCGCCTGCTCCCCTGACTCGGTTCGGGGCAGCCGTTGCCGTTCCCGCGATGACCGTCGACGGTCTATTCGCTTACGGTGTCCGGCTCTCCCGTTGGTAGCGTGGTCGCCTCCGCCGGCTGGTAGAGATACAGGGTGTAGCCGGTGTCCGGCGTCTCGGCGCTGGTCGCGACATCGAGCGCGCCGCGCGCATTACAGCACTCCCGTACGCCGAGACTGTAGCTCTCGAATTCATCAGGAATCGCATTCACGAAGAGATCGAAGTCGCGGTACGGCAAACTTTCCCAAATCCAGAGATCGTTGGCCGCGCTCGCCACGTCCAGCGGCGTCTCGTCGGCGAACAGCGACAAGGTGACGCCGGGCGGCGAATCGCTGCAGGCATCCTCAACCAGCGTCTCGACCGTCATCCCGGGCGGGCAGGCGCGAATGAAGATGGAGAGCGAGCCCGCTTCTGGCAGCGGCGGCACTGCTGTCGTGGTTGGGCTCGGTGTTGGCGGCTGCGTTGGGGTTGCGGTTGGCGTCGCGGAAGGTGTGCTGGTTGGCGTTGGGGATGGTGTCGCGGTTGGCGTCGCCGTGGGAGTCGGCGGTTGTGTTGGCACGGGCGTTGCCGTAGAGTATTGGTGTGCTGGTTGGCATTGGAGATGGTGTCGCAGGCTGGTGTCGAGGTTGCCGTCGGAGGTGCCGTCGCGACGGTGTGCGCGTCTGCAACCGGTGTGGCGGCGGTGTTGCGTCGGACTTGGCGTCCTCATCGGCGTCGCCGTGGCGACGGGCGCGACCGTCGGTTGCCCGCCGCGCAGCGTGATGATATCGGGAACTTGCGGACCGAGTTGCGCGACGACAAATGTCGCCAGCCCCCGACTCGTCCCGACAACGACCGCCTCACCAGCGATTTCCGCTGCATCACCCGCCGCCAGATCGACCGTCTCGCCGTTCCCTTCCTCCACCGTGACCGTGCCGCTGGTCACCAGCAGGAGCCCGGGCACGGCTCCGGTGTCGATTTCGCTCTCATCGTTCCGATTCAGCGCGTCGCGCACCAGGACAACGTCAAACGTGGCATTGCGCGGAAGCGTGAAGGCGCGGCTCGCCAGCACAGCGTCCGCGGCTGAGACGTCGGCCGCGGGCAGGAGGGCGATCGCGACGTAGGAGGTTGCCTGCTGCTCGAGACTGACAATGGCGGTCTGCCGATCTGACGGGATCCAGTCCGCTTCCCCTGGCGCCACCCGCGCGAGGAGTAACCCGTTGCTCCCGGTCACTGCCACCACACCCGCCTCCGCCAGGACAAAGCCCGGCGGGCGGTAGGACGCCGTGGAACGGGTCGGCAACGCAGCGCGCTCAGCGGTGATCTGCCAGGCCACTTCGCGGGTCGGGAACTGCTCGACGCCGTGAGCGATGACCGCGACGTGACCTTGAGCTGGCGAGGGAGCGTTTGGCTGGCCAACGGCATCTTGCGTGAGCGGCTTGGCGGCGGTGAAGAGCGGAGAGACCCCCAGCAAGACGGCGAGCCAGAGCGTGGCCAGGGACCGGCAAACGTTCGTGTTCGACCAGCGCATGTTCAGGCCTCCTTGCACAAAAACCTCAGCATGACGGCTCGTTCAGAGTGCGAGCAGCTTCGCTTTCGCCGCTGAGAACTCCGCTTCGGTGAGCATGCCCGCCTGCTTGAGTTGAGTCAGCTGCTCCAGATGGGCCATTATCGTTCCAGGTTCGCCGAGTGCGGACACCGACAGGTGGGCTCAGGACGCCGCCGGTTTGCGTTGGGGGTTCAACGTGCTGATCTACGGTGGCCGCCGACGGAGCCCACCGGCCGCGCTACGCCAAGGGCTCTGCGCCAGGCCTTCCAGCCCTCGTCATGAGGCACGACCCCAGGGTCATCGGTGACAAGGGCCAACGCGCGCATCACTCGGGCATGACTTCGACCACGTCCTGCTCTTGCGGCGCGGTCGAGTCAAAGAGGATGAAGACGAGCGGATCGCCCGGCTCCGCCGTCGCATCCGTGCGGAACGCCGCGACTCGGCCGCCCGTGTCGGTCACGTATTCCGCAACGACCTCACCGAACGCGTTCCGCTGCGTCGCAACCGTCTGGCCGGGCGAGACCTCCTCGTCCAGCCCCACCAGCAACTCGACGAAGCCGCCTTCGCTTGCCGCCACGACGTGCTGGCCGTCTCCGACGAAGGCGGCGGTGTCCTTGCCCGTGCGTCCGATTAGGCCCGAAACGATGCCGTGGTGCTTCAGGACGTTCATCGTCCCCTCCACGAAGTCGGCGATCATCTCCTGGTCGACGATGCGCGGGGCCCCGACTTCGGGCGTGAAGGTCGGGATGCCGGCATCGGCGAGGGCAACAGCTAGCAGTCCCGGGTAGCCCGCAAAGTCGAAGATCTGCCGGATCGGGAAGAGCTCGGCCATTTCGCGCACCTCCGGTTGGTCCATGGGCGCCAGGAGGAGGTCGGCCATGTCCATGCCGGTCGCCGCCGTGTGAAAGTCGATGGCGTAGTCAGCGTTGGGCGCGAGGAGCTGACTGAACACCAGCGCCGCGTGTCGGGACGAGGCCGTGCCGCCGTTCGCGTTGCCGGGCCATTCGCGGTTGATGTCGATCAGGCCGATGCCGCGGCCAGTGTTGGGCCACCGCCGCTGCATGCCGAGCAGGGCGGGGCGCGACACGTCGAAGACGGCCAGCACCGTCCCGGACATCTCAGCCGGATCGAGTTCCTCCATGACGCGCTGGACGGTGCGGATCGAACTGATCTCGTCGCCATGCACGCCACTGATCAGCGCGACGCACGGCCCGGGTTGCGCGCCCTTGGCGACCATCACCGAGACGTAGGAGTGCTGGCCCGCGGGCGTCTGCACGCCCTGGAAATAGAGCAGGTGCTTCTGGCCGGACTCGAGGTCCTCGATGTCGAGGGCGCTGACGACCTGCTTACCCTCGATCACGTCGCCAGTGTAGGCCGTCCCACCCATGCCGGGGACAGGGGTTGCGGTCCCCGTTTCGGCCGATGCCGGCATCATGCTGGTGGTCAATGCCGCTGACGCGCCGATGGCGGCGGAGATGAAGCCGCGGCGGTCGAGCTGATCGGCTGCCGACGATTCGCTCATGGTCATGGTGCTCCCTCCCCAAGGGCTGTGGCGTTCCCAGACGACTTTCGCGATATGCCAGCGCTTCCACCAGACTATACACCTAAGGTGAAAATCTGCTTAGACAGCGGGTCTCTCCGAACTGTTCATCCCCTCATCCTCCGGCCATGCCCACTCAGACTCAGTTTCAAAAATCGACCGTTTTCTGGACGCTACCGCGTTCTCTCGAGCACCAGCTGCTCTTGGTACAGGCCGCTGTACCAAAACTCGTCCCACAATCAACGTTGGAAAACTGGCTGGGTGGCACGAGTTCCGGGACAGACCGCCAGAGCCGTGAGCCGACCCATCACTCGGTATTTCCTCTAATGACTGTGCTGTGATATTGACCCTTGAACACCCGAAAGTCGTCAATGCTCTGTTGCCGATCAGGAGTGGTACTAACGATTTATAACCACTCATTACTCCATCACCCTAACATCCCTCACAAAAGCGCTCGATCTCCGCCTCGTCGTTGTAGTAGTGCACGGAGGCCCGGACCACCTCATCCAAGCTCCGGGCCTCCATGTCGAACCGGGTGGAAGACACTGTCGAGATCGATACGTTCATTGATCGCGCGGCCAGCGCCTCCTGGATCTCCCTCGCTCCCATGCCGTCTACCGTGAAGGTGACGATGCCGCACTGCTCGGCGCCGATATCCCGCACTGTTACCCCCGGAATCGCCCGCAGACCGCTCCGCAGTGCCGTGGCGAGAGTTTGCACTCGCTCCCAGATGGTCCCGAGACCCCAGCCGAGTGCGTAGTCGATGGCGACGCCGAGACCCACCTTGCCCGCGAAGTTGGTCTCCCAGTTCTCGAAGCGCCGCGCATCGGGACGGATCTCGTAGCCGTCCGGCGCCACCCATGTGGCCGCGTGGAGATCGAGGAACGGCGGCTCCAAGCGCTGGCCCAGCTCGCGGCGGACATAGAGGAACCCGGTGCCGCGCGGACCGCGCAGATACTTGCGCCCGGTCGTGGAGAGCAGGTCGCAGCCGATCTCTCCAACGTCGACTGGCATCTGTCCGACCGACTGGCAGGCATCCAGCAGATAGGTGATGCCGGCGGCCCTCGCCACCTTTCCCACCGCGGCGGCCGGGTTCACCAGTCCGCCGTTAGTCGGCACGTGGGTGATGGCGATCAGCTTCACCCGATCGTCGATCATTCCTTCCAGCGCGGCGACGGAGACTTGGCCACTCTCGTCGCTGGGGATGACCTCCACGACTGCACCGGTCCGTTCCGCGACTTGCAAGAACGCGATGACGTTGCTGGCATACTCGGCGCGGGCGGTGAGGATGCGGTCGCCGGGAGCGAAGGGAAGCGCGTAGAAGGCCATGTCCCAGGCGCGGGTCGCGTTTTCGACGAAGGCGATCTCATCGCGTTCACAGCGCAGCAGCTCCGCTGCCGCGTCATAGAAGCGTTCGAGCGCCGCATCCTGCCGCGCGGCCGCCTCGTACCCACCGATCTCGGCTTCGAGCGTCAGGTAGTCCCGGGTGGTATCGAGCACCGGCCGCGGCATCAACGCCGACCC
The DNA here is from genome assembly GCA_963751075.1 of uncultured Chloroflexia bacterium. GTDB lineage: Bacteria > Chloroflexota > Chloroflexia > Thermomicrobiales > UBA6265 > JACCXM01. The sequence goes on from CAVVTE010000016.1 coordinate 50,397, forward strand.
CGCGTTATTGAAGTGGAGCACCCGCTCGCACCCTGGCGTCTCGCGCCGCGCCCGCGTGATGTCCAGGGACATCTCGATCTCCCTACGCTCTTCGCTGCCCAATCCCCTCAACCTGATGGGAGTATGCGGGTTCTCTCCGAAACGACCCAGGGGTCCGACCTGGGGAATAGCCCGGAGAGAAAAAGCGTCGGGCGCCAACGAGGCCTCAGCGAACCGGTTTCAAAACTCGACTGCCTCCCACATGGGACGGTGCCACACCGGTCGTGGCGCCGCGAATGAGTACTCGCCGCGTCGGCAATATGAGTACATGTACGGATGGACCGGCCCGATCCGGTCGCGCATGGTGGTGGCGGTGGCGTGACGCGGGCTCCTGGGCCGTCCGGGCGTGCCACCGTCACTGCTGTGTCGCCCGCATGCTTCAAGAGGAGGAGTCGATCATGGACGCCAATCGCTTCGATACGCTTTCGCGCCAGGTGGGGACGACCCAGTCGCGGCGGGGCCTGCTGCGTCTGGTCGGCGCTCTGCCGCTGCTCGGTGCCCTGGGGAGTCTTGGGAGCGAGCCGACCGGAGCCCAGACGCCGCTGGATCAGGTGCAGGATCGGGCGGAGCAACGGCAGGAGCGTAATGACCGCAAGGACCGCGGTGAGCAGCGCAAGGGCAAGCGCAACGGACGGGGGCGGCGACGGGAAGAACGACGGCGGGGGCGACGGCCAGAACGACGGCCCCGGGCTGCGAGGTGTGAGCTGTCCGGCCGGCACGGTCGCACTGGCCAACGGCAGTTGCGCCATTGCGTGCACGTGGGACGCCAACCGGCAGGCGTCGAGCTGTCCGAACGACCTGGCCGTAGGGCCCCCGCGTACAGGACCGTTCTGCGCCTGCCAAACCGAAGCCGATGGGCAAGATGTGTGCATGGTGGCTCCGCCGAGCGTGGAGCAAGGATGCCGGACGACCGCGGACTGCCCCCGGGCTATGCCTGCTACCAGCCCTGGGGCAACGTCTGCGTGGCCCTCTGCGCCCTGCCGGCTGCCTGATCCCGGGCGGGGACGACAGCCGACCGTCGCAAGGGAGGTGGTGCGACGGACCGCCTCCCCTCCCGCTTGTTCCCGTTAGCACCGTCCAGGTGCGGCGCCCCGACCTCGCGCGACGGCTCCCGCACTGGCAAGGGCAGGTCGTCGGCGCAGTCTCACTGCCGTCCTACCCATCCCGAAGTTCGGCTGCTCAACTCCTCGGGACTTGGAACATCAGTCCGGGCCCAACTGGGAGTTCCAGCTCTCGCCGAACACCGATCTCATCCGCGACCGGCGGGTAACGAGCGTTGCTTCATCATGGCATCGCTTGACCGTAGACGATCGGGCGTTCTGCGCCGCGTGGGTGAAGAGTCTTTATCCTCCACTACGCTGCGGTTTGCGGTGACACTCACTTCCCTGGTTGGTTCGTTTTAAGGCGGTTCGATTACGCCGCGGTTTGCGGTGACACCCACTTCCCTGGTGGGTTCATTTTAAGGCGGTTCGATTGAACGGCCTCTCGGTGGCCTCTGAACTGAGCCAACCACTATGAGACGAATGACCTGTCATTCGGTCAAGATCTTTTGCTTGACGGGGCGGATTTGACAGAGGTAGGAGCGGTGGGGGACCGAGCCGCTGACCGGATCGATCGCCGCATTGCCGATGACCAGGTTGAAGTTGGCGCCGTTCGCGCTGAAAGCATCGTAGGCCGGGGCGTCGATCTGGGTGCACGCCTGCCACCAGCCGTGCTGGCCGGAAACAACCCGCGGCTCCAGGCTCTCGTTGAGGCGGGCCCGTGCGCGGACGGTGCCCTCCGGCGTCTCGATCGTCACCCAATCACCCGCGACGATGTCACGCTCAGCGGCGGTGTCCGGGTGCAGCTCCACCTCCGGATCGCGAGCGCGCTTCCGTAAGCTGGGGAGGGCGCGATGCTGGCTCTCGCAGAACTGACTGCTCTTAGCGGAGGTCAGGATCAGCGGGTAGTGCTTGGCGAGATCTGGCCGAGAGATGGGACTAACGAGCGGCTCCTCGAAGTCCGGCAGCGGCGGGTAGCCGTGATCGAGAAAGGTCTCGGAGTAGAGCTCAATTTTGCGCGTCGGCGTCGCGAACCCGGTCGGGACGCCATTCGTCTCCTCGGCGTATTTGTGATACCGCGGCTCCAGGGGCACGCGTACGCCACCGGGGTTCTCGCGCAGGGTATCGAGCGAGATGCCAGAGGGGCCAAGCTGGTGACGGTAGGCGGCGTCGATATCGCCGTCCCAGAAGTGCGCCCCGAGACCGAGCCGGCCGGCCAAGTCGAAAACGATCTCTGTGTCCGCACGGGCTTCGCCACGGGGAGCGACCACTGGCTGTCGCAACTGGACGAGGGATTGCGCCTCGGCGCTCACCTCGAATCCGATCTTGAGACCCTCCCGCTCGAAAGGAGTGGCGATCGGGAGCACGACGTCGGCAAGCTCGGCGGTAGGATTCATGAACAGGTCGGCGTGGACGTAGAAGTCGAGCGCTGCCAATGCCGCGCGACCGCGCAGGCTCTCTGCATGGGAGAGGAGGAGGTTGGCTCCGAAGCCGACAAGGCCGCGTACGGGGTACGGGTGCCCCTCCTGGATAGCGCGGTACACCTCGTCCGCGGTGACATCCTCGCCGCTGGCAGGACCCAAGGGCCGCTCCGGGAGGCCTAGAGTGCGGGCGCGTTGCTCCGCCGATGCCAGCTCCTCGCCGCCAACACTGGCAGACGGAATGGCTGGAAAGAGGACGTTGCCGCCCCGCGCGTCGAAGCTGCCGGTGAGGCTGTAGAGCAGCGAGAGGGCCCGGGCGAACTGCGTGACGTTGGTGTGCTGCTCGACCCCACTCCAGGCATAGTAGGCGACCGGGCGCGCCTCCCAGAGCAGCCGGGCCGCCTCCTCGACCTGATCGCGTGTGACCCAGCAGATCGCCTCCACCGTTTCCGGGGAGTAGCGCTGGCAGAGATCGGCGGCGAGCTGAAAGGCGGGCCGACAGATGAGGTCGCCACGCGGGGTGGGAATTGTGTATTCACCAAAGAGGGCCGGGTCGGCGCCATCCCGCTCATAGCGTCCGGTCGTCGGATCGTAGAGAAGCGGTCGCGATGCGGTGTCATCCCACGCGACGTAGGTTCCCGCACTGCCCTCCGGAGTGAAGTCCTGTTCCGTGAGCAGGCGACCCGTGTCCGCGCGTACGAGCAAGGGGCCGTTCGTCCAGTCCCGAATGAAGGCGTGGTCGTACCAGCCGCGCTCGATCATGACGCCGGCAATGCCGAGGGCGAGGGCGCCGTCGCTGCCGGGGCGCACGCGCAGCCACAGGTCCGCCTTGTTGGCGAGCCCGACGCGGCGGGGATCGACGACGATCAGGCGGGCGCCGCGCTTGAGCGCTGCAACGGTGGTGGTGGCGTGCGCGAGCCGGGCGATGCTGGGGTTGTAGCCCCAGAAGAGGATGCAGCCGGCGTGTTCGAGATCCGGCATGGGCGTCCCGCCGAAGCCCATGGCCGTGCCGTAGGTGTAGGTTGCGGCCTGCCGCCCCCAGCCGCAGAGCTCCATCGAGCCGCAGTAGTTCGGCGAGCCGAACGCCCGCATCAGCCGTTGGATCCAGTGTTTAGAATCGGCGATCGCCGAGGTGGAAGGAGAAACACAGCTAAACACCACGCTCTCCGCACCGTACGCCGCTGCCAACCGCCGCAGGTTGGTGGCCGTCAGGTCGAGTGCATCATCCCAACTGATGCGCTGCCAGCCGGGGTCCGGGTCGCCCTTCGGTCGGGTCCGCTTCAGCGGATACAGCAGCCGGTCCGGGTGGGAGACCAGTTCCGGGGCGGCCCGGCCTTTGGCACAGAGTGCCTGACCGGTCGGGTGCGACGGGTCCGGCTCCAGGGCCACGAAGCGCCCGTCCTCGACCACGGCAATAGACCCGCAGCGGGAAATGCACAGTGCGCAGTAGCCGGGAATCCGCTCGACAATTGCCGCGGAAGTCATGAGCGCGCTCCTTTCGATTGACAGCAAGGGCTGTTGCCGCAGTCTAGCGCGCACTGCCTGCAGTGTCGCCGAGTAGTTTGAGCCGACGCCGAAGCGCGGCTTCTTTCCGAGCGCACCCCGGCCGTGGTACGGGCTAAATGCGGCAGTCGGGGAATTTTTCAACAGTTGCTCATGGTTCTGCGAGCCACCACCGGTCGAGCGTCCGATGGCGGTGCAAGCCGGCTACTCCGCGAAGTAGCGCAGCCACAGATAGAGGCTGGCGACAATCAGGCTCACCAGGGCGAACGGCGCCCCAATCCTGGTGAAGCCCCAAAACCCGATCCGCTCGCCGCGGCGCTCGGCAATGCCAACCGCCACCACGTTCGCCGAGGCGCCGACGAGCGTGGCGTTCCCACCGAGGCAAGCACCCAGGGCCAGGGCCCACCACAGCGGCATCACGCTCGGATGGGCGGCCAGTTGCGTATCCTCCAAGCCGGCCAATTCCGGGAACAAGAGGCGCGACATCGAGAAGGTGAGCGGGATCAGCGTCGCCACGGCCGGGATGTTGTCGACGATGGCCGAGGCGATGCCGGCGAACCACAACAGCACCAATGCCGCGATCACCACATTGCCCCTCGTGAGCGACACCGCCCCTTGGGCGATTTGCTCGAGCAGCCCGATCTCCTCGATCCCCCCGACGACGATAAAGAGCCCAACGAAGAAGAAGATCGTCGGCCACTCCACCTCGGACAGCACGTCGTGCAGATCGACGCGGCTGAGCAGCAGCACCAGGACCGCGCCGAACATGGCGATCGTCCCGGCCTGGTAGTGCAGCGCGCCGTGGAGGAAGAACCCGAGGATGGTCAGCCCCAGCACGAACAGCGACCGGCGCAGCAACCGCCGGTCGCCGAGGTGGACGCTCGCCTCGGCTTTCGCGAGAGCCCGCTGGCCATCGCGCCGACGGTGTCGCCGAGGCGCCACCGCGGCAGTAGACCAGCCAGAAGCCGACGAGCATGAGGGCCAGCAGCACCAGCACCACCGGCGTGAGGTTGAGCAGGAAGGCGATGAAGTCCAGCCCGGTCGCTCCACCGATGAGGATGTTCGGCGGGTCGCCAATGAGCGTCGCCGTGCCGCCGATATTGCTGGCAATGACCTGGGTGATCAGGAACGGTCGCGGGTCGAGATCGAGATCGTCGCAAATGGCGATGGTGACCGGAGCAATCAGGAGAATCGTCGTCACGTTATCGAGGAGGGCCGAGGCGATGGCCGTGAACAGCGCGAACCCGATCATCATCCGCCAGGGATCGCCATCCAGGGCGATCGCCGTACGCCACCCGGCGTAACGGAAGACCCCGGTTCGCTTCAGCACATTGACGATGACCATCATGCCGACGAGCAGGGCAATGGTGTTGGGGTCGATCGACTCCAGGGCCTGACGCTGATCGAGGATGCCGAAGGCAATCATCAAAGCGCCGCCGGCCAGAGCCACCACGGTGCGATCGAGCCGCTCGCTGACGATCACGCCATAGGTGACCAGGAAGATGGCCGTGGCAATGGTCAGTTCCGACATACTCCCTCGCCGAGTGATCGCGTTGGCCGGTGCGCCAGGCCTGCAACGCACATAAAAAAAGGACCGCCATTCGGCAGTCCCCTCCATAGCCGCGCGGGTAACGGGTACGCGGCGCCCCTGGGCCAAGCTGGCCCTGTTAGCGGCGCAGTATAGGCGCGACTCGGCTCAGGATCAGCCAGCCTCCCACCCCGGCGATGACCGAGGCGACGAGGATGCCGAGCTTCGCCGCGGTCAAGAGCGGCCCCTCGCTCGCTTCCGCGAAGGCCAGATCGGCGACGAACAACGACATCGTGAAGCCGATGCCGGCCAACCAGCTGGCTCCGTAGATATGACGCCAGGCCACACCCTCCGGCAGCTCCGTCACTCCCGATCGCACGGCCAACCAGGCTCCCAGAGTCACGCCCAGTTGCTTGCCGAGGACGAGTCCCAGCACGACCCCGAGGGTCACCCGGTTGCCCACCGCCGCACTCAGGTCGCCCTCGATGCGCACCCCGGCATTGGCAAGCGCAAAGAGGGGCACGATGGCGAAGGCCACCCAGGGGTGTAGTACATGCTCCATGCGCTGCAGCGGTGCTCCAGCCCCCTCGACGGCATCTTCCAGCTCGGCTAACGCTTCTTGTCGTGCGCCGTTGGTGAGAATGCTCGCACCATGCTCGCCGGCGCGGTCGAACTCCTCGAGGAGGCCCTGGCCCTTGGCGACAAAGGCATCCGGATCGATCCGGGTTCGGGCCGGGATGGTCAGGGCCAGCAGGACGCCCGCTACCGTGGCATGGACCCCGGACTCGAAGACCGCCGCCCAGAGCGCGATCCCTAGCAGAGCGTAGATCAGCGGTTGGCGCAGATGGAGGCGGTTGGCCGCGATGAGACCGGCGAAGACGACGGCGGCGAGGCCCAGCGCTTCCCAGTGGACCTGCGCCGTGTAGAAGACGGCAATCACCAGCACCGCCACAATGTCATCGACAATAGCCAGCGCGGTGAGGAAGACCTTCAATCCGAGTGGGATACGGTCCCCAAGGAGCGCGAGGACTCCTAATGCGAAGGCGATGTCGGTCGCCATGGGGATGCCCCATCCTTGCTCACCTGAAGCTCCCCGGTTGAGGAGGAGGTAGATCCCGGCCGGGACGAGCACGCCACCCAGGGCCGCAATCGCGGGCAGCGCCGCACGTCGGGGGGACGCCAGCTCGCCGACGAGCACTTCGCGCTTGATCTCCAGACCAACGACGAAAAAGAAGATAACCATCAGGCCGTCATTGACCCAGTGCCGCAGTGACTCGGTGAGGTGGAACTGCACGGTGCCGAGGGTGAGTTCCGCCGACCACACCGTGTCGTAGGTCTCCCCCCAGGGTGAATTAGCCCAGATCAACGCGATGAAGGCACAGAGCAGCAGGAGGAGACCCCCGAAGGCCTCGTCGTGGATGAACTCCCGCAGCGAGAACCCCTGTGGCGGAGCAGCATCCGCGGTGATCTCCGCGTTAGGCGGCATGCCGTCTTACCGGTCTCACGTCGATCTCCAGGTGGCCTTCACCGGATCAGTGCCCCCATTCCGCAGCAGAACAAAAAAGGACTGCACGTTGGCAGTCCCCTCCAGAGCCGCGGTGGATACGGGGTCCGCGGCGCCCCCGGCACCGAATGGTGTTTCGGCAGCCCTAAGGAGTATAGGCTGCGTCGGCGTTGCCACCCTTAAAGAACATGACCAGCTGCAGCGTAAAGAAGACGACCGGGTCGATGCTCGGTCGGCCCCGGCCGGCATACAGCTCCCGACTCCACTCTCGCACGAAGCCGAGGTCCAGCTTTGCCTCAAGATGACGATAGAAATTGTGGATGGGTACGAGCCCGTTGAGAGAGACGGCGATCGGCTCGTCGAGGCGGCGGGGTTTGGCGGGGCCGAGCATCACACGGACTCCTTGCGCCCGCTCCTCACGGATCTTACGGGCGCGCCACACGACGGATCGCGGGCGGCAGGTCAGTCGTTGCCTCATCGAGCACTGCAAGTATGACGGCCGGGTCAGTCACCGGTGCACGGTAGAGCCGGTACAGCCGATCTGCCAGCGGCACCAACTCGGGAGCAACGTTCCGGGTTTGGACGTGGATGCGATCGATAGCAACCTCATACGCGCCGCCGCGCAAGAGGATGAGCGCGCGCACGCACTTGAGCAGGTCCTTGCCAACGATCCGGCTACAGAAACGCATCGCTTCGTCATCGTCATCGCGCGTTTCCTCGACGAGGCCCCAATAGTCGACGAGCAACGCGGCCGCGTCCGGGGTCACCAGGCGCGAGTTCCCCCCGATCGACCCATCGGTCGCCTACCGTCAGCGTGTCGGTGCCATAGACGTTCAGCGAATCGCTGGAGAGAGCGAAGCGTTGGAACGGTATCAGGTCTGCCAAGGAGACGGCATCGAGCTCGACCCGAGTGACGACCGGGTAATGACGCGCCAGCCGCGTGGCCCGATACTGCAGCCGTGCCAGCGTGCGCTCGTCGGGAGCCTGCGCGACGACGGCGGTGAAGTCGATGTCCGACTGGCCCGTGACCGCCTCCCCGCGGGCAACCGAGCCTTGGAGGCGGACATCGACGAGGTCAGGCAGCGCCTTGTACGCAGTGATGGCCGCGTCAATGAGCGGCCGGTAGTCGGTCATCGATCAAGGTCGGGTGGCAGCGACTGGAAACCAGCACCGCGGGAGACAGATCGTGCAGCTCGATCGACGTTGGCCTGAGGGAGATCCCTTCGTCCCGCGCACAATCGCAGGATCGGAGGAATGCTACGAGCGTGGGGAATACGTCGCCTGATGCGAGGCTGAAGAGGCTTTTTTCACGGCGCTGTTCTCTTGTGCGACGCACCGGATGTGGCGATGCAGCCCTCGTGCTACGCTGCGTCCATACACGCATGTGATCGTGTCCTGTCCCGCACCCCGGCGGGATCCCCCCTGGTGTCACCGCCTCTTGGGGAGCGGCGACGGCCTGCTGCCGGATCGTCCTGGTCCGCACCCGCCACGCATCCGAAAGGCGCATCCATGCCCGCTGACGGTCGTCAGCCTCATATCCTCGTCGTCAACGACACCCAGGAGATCCTCGACCTGCTGGCCGAGCTGCTCGAGGAGGAGGGCTACCGGGTCACCACCTCGCTGGCGCTGCTGAACCTCGACAAGGTCAAGGCCCTCGCCCCCGACATCATCGTCCAGGATCTGCTCTTCGAGGGGACCCAGGAGGAGGGCTGGAAGTTCCTCACCCTGGTCCGGCTCGATCCGGCGCTGGCCCGCATCCCGCTGGTGCTGTGTACCGCCGCCACCCGGACGGTCAACGATCCGGTGATGGCCGAGCAGTTGGACCGGCAGGGCATCCGCGTCGTGCTCAAACCCTTCGACGTCGAGCAGTTGCTGACCGTGCTCGCCGAGGTCCTGGCCGCGCAAGCCCTCATCGCCGAGGCCACCGACGGGCAGGAGCGCTGATCCACTGCATCTTGTTCTATTGAGCCGCGATCAGAGCGACACTGCCGGGTAGGGGCGCTGACCCACTGCATCTTTTTCTGTTGAGCCGCCATCAGGGCCACACCGTCAGCCCTCGAGGACGACGATCACGCGGAGTCGCCGTCAGCACCCCCGCCTGTACCCTTCAAATCGTCGATCACCGTGACCATGGTCCGCACAGTGCCTTCGATCGTCGTGAGCGCATCGAGCATCTGTGTCCGCTCCGCCTCCGTTAGCGAGGGCGAGCGCCGCACGGCGCGGGTCAGCAACTGGGCACGGCCATGGATCGTCGTCAGCGGCGTTTTCAGTTCGTGCCGGAGCTCGTCGAGGGAATCGTGGACCCGTTCGGGAGGGGTTTCGTCCACCAGGGACATGGGAGAACCTTCCGCTGAGCAGGCAGTGACATACGCTGCCCTTCGCAAGGTCCAGACCGCCTCGTCTCCCGGCTCACGCCTCCCCAATCATCTCCCGAATCTGGCTCAACAGGGCGTCGACGTCGAACGGCTTGTCCAGGTAGCGGTGGTTGCCGTAGATCTCGGCCTGCTCCCGGGCTTTCTCCAATAAGCGCGGGCTGGTGGAGAGGACCAGCACCGGGATGCCGCTCGTTACCGCGCCCGCGTGCAGTTGCTCCAGCAACTCCCAACCGGCCGACTGGCCCACCGCCACGTCGATCATCAGCGCATCCGGTTGCGCCGCGGCGATCTGCTCGAAGGAGCTGGGCACGAAGTTGGTGGTGGTGACGTTGTAGGCCTCCTCCTGGAACAGGTCCCGAATGACATTCAGGAACTCAACCGATCCATTGATGGCGAAGATGTGCTTGCGCTCCTCCCGGCTGTGGTCGTCCCCCACCACGCTCCTCCTACATCAGTGCCTGACTCGAATGGGTTCCTAGCATAACCCTCACAGGTCCGCGCCGGGCAAGGACTGCCGTGTACCCCGTCCGGGGGCGCAGCAGACAGCGGCACGACCCACTGTTCTGGTGGCGGGTGAGTGTCCGTTTGAATGCGAGCCGCCATGTGTTACGCCGAAGGCCGCGGTCCGCTGCCATGAGTGAGCGAATCCTCGCGGATTTGCGTCTGGTCAATTCCGAGGAGGGGCTGCGCGAATGAATGGAACTCAATTGAGTGTTGATCGAATCATTGGAACAAATCGACGCGCCATGAATCAGCCTGAAACGGTGCTATGCCTACCCCGATCGGCCGGGTGAGGCTAAGGCTAGTAAGACCTGCTACGTCGAAGTGGAGGTACACGATTGGGTCGATCGTCTCGAACGGCGGGCGGGACAGCAGCGACGTCTCGCTCGGTGTCCAATAGGTGAGGGTCGGCCCAAGCGTCAGATGCGATAAGACCTCTGCTGCCGCAGCGCGGGCTCGAACATCGTGCTTTATCGATGCGGGACGCCATGTCAGTGCTGGATCGTTTCGGCAGCCGTTGCTAAGGCCCGCTTCCCGACCACCGGTGTTCTCGATCCGTGAAAAACCGCGGTGGCAGGATGAGTACCACCGCGGCGTTGAACCTCATCTCGCCGCAGGGAAGGGATAACGTGCGAGGCGAGGCGTACGTACATCGTATCACGCTTCAGCGCTGGCAGGATCGGCAACGGCTGCGGAGCGAGGTTCAAGGTCTGCGCGGAGAAACCTTCGGCAGTCCGGCCAGGATGATCGGGTTAGGGTAATGTCGGGCCCTACCTCGAACTGCGACCATCCTCGCCCGCTCTCGCGACTCCGCGATCCCCACCATTGCCCTCGTGATCGCGGTCGCCGCTGTTTCCACCATCCCCACGATTGCCGTCGGCCTCACCGTCTCCGTCACGAACACGTTCGCTGTCACGGTTGGGGCTGTCCACTGCCCCGTCCTCTCCCGGGTGAGAAGACGACGCAGGGGGATCGGCAATAGTGTCAGCAGGATCGATCGTGTCGGCGTCGTCCACTCCTCGCGCTAGATCGGGGGCCGGCCCTACGGCCACGTTGCCCACGCCGTCAGCCTCCCCGGCCCCATCTTCAACCTCATCGACGCCGGTCACGCCATCGTCGACACCGTCCACGCCCTCATCGCCGCGCTCGCGACCGCTCCGCTCATCGACGAGAAGGACGGTGACCAGAGTGCCATCACCGGCCGCGGTCGGTGCGAAGGAGGCCACACCGCTCATCTTCGCGCCGTTCATCGCCTCTAGCCCGACAGCCAATGAGCCATCCTCGCTCAGTGCACCGCCAATCTCCCCGCAGGCGATCGGCATGCCGGTCTGCTCGGAGGACCCCTGCACAGCCACGGCGTAGCTCGCGCTGAGTAAATCCATCAGAAGCAGCGGCACCTCGGTGACTGACTGGGCCACGGGTGCGGCGCCCGCTTGTCCTTGGGCATCGCCCTCCGGGACCACAACCGGGGCCAGTGGCACGACGGCTTCCTCAAGGCTGGAACAGCTACCTGCCCAGATGTCGGCCGTGTGCTGGGTAGATGATTCCTGCGCGACAACGCTCGTGGCGCTCGCCATGATGGCGACGATCAACCCGGCCACACGCAGCACCGTCCTGAGACGCATCGGGACTTCTCCTTCTGCGGGGACAGTGGTGAAGGGGGGCGGCACACGCGAGGACGGGCAGGATGCCCATGCGCGTTGTAGAGCCTACGCCGGTCGGCGCTCGTTTGCAAGAATCACACAGCGGGTGGAAAACGGCAGCACGGTGATTGGTGATGGCAAGTTGCCGGCGGTTTGATGACACAGGTCTGGTCTCACTTATGACCTGTGGGTCTTGACTGGTGGCTTCCGACCCCGCCGCAAATCCGGCCCACCGTACCGCGGTGGGCGATGACTTGAGCGATGGCGAGGTCAGTTGGACGCGTGCGGTGCCGGCCCTGGATACGCACCACGGGAAGATGGCCGCTGGAGATTCAGCCGCGGACGGTGGCGCGAGACGCCGGCCCGCCGTGCGGCCTCGATGATCGTCAGCAATTCTGCCTGGGCGCTCTCGGCGACGCCCTCGCTTCGCCGCGGGGCCAACGGGTGCTCCGTCGTAGGTGGCAGTGTGGGCAAGGCAGGACGGGTGTCTTACGACGGCGCAGCGGGATGGAGGTAGAGCAAACTGGTGCCGTCACCGCAATCGCCCCCACCGGTCTCCCCGACCACGAAGCGGTCCCCGGGCTGCACCCGAGTAGGCGCCGGAGGATCGGGGTGGAAGGTCGGGTCGATCCCCATCAAGAGGCGCTTGCGCTCACCACCGTTGCGCTCAACGCGCACGTGGAAGGCGGGCATGATCGCGCCGTTGCACCCTTCGATGTACTCGGGAAACGCGGCCCGTTCCTCGACCACGAGCGTCTTGCCGATCATCCCGGGTTCACCGGCAGGGCCCAGTTGCGTGTTCGTGACGACCGCGACGTATTCGTGGTCGGCCCGCGCCGCTCCGCCCGGAGCAGGAGGCCGGCAACCGCGAGCAGGGTGGCGACCGCCCGCCGGCGCGAGAGGTGATGCATGGCTATCCTCGCTTTCGTGGTCGTCGCGGGGTAACGACGTGATCGGCAGTGAATCCGATGCGACCACTATCTGTACGTCCTTCCGCTGCCGCAAGGTTTCCTGATCGAGGGAGCCTCGACCTTGGTCGCCGGCATGATCTGGGTGCCGCGATGGCTTCCGCGTCTTGCCCTCTCGTCTGCAGAACTCGGGTGTGATCGCCTCAGGATCCAGGTCGTGGGGCCACCGTGTCGCGCTCCTCGGTGAGTCGCTGCCCCCGGCCAGCTCGGCGGCGGCGCGCTCGTTCTGCTCGGCGTGGTCCTCGCGAGAGAGGCCATCCGCGACCAGGTAGACCCCTCATCGATGATCTCGGGGCGGCGGTCGTGGCAGCTGAACGTCTAGCTCGATGTCTACACCGGTGAGGGCCGACTGCGACTCCGGGCACGGTAGCGCGTCATAGCCGAGCGACCCAACACAATGAATGATCCAGTTCCCGGGGGTTTTGCCACGTGCCGATGCTCATGTCATACGTCCGGTGCGGCGATACTGGGCAATGTCCGAAGCAGGTGCTGCCGGGAGAGCACCCTGGTCAGGCGCCTCCCGCCTACGTCGAATTGTCGCCAGTCCGGGCAACGACTGCAGTCAGATCCGGGGTCCATGCTGAGGCATCATGCCAGCTCAGCAGTGGGTAGCGGTCCAGCACGTGACCCAAGCCGGGTCTCCCACGGTGGCTGCTGTCGTCTTCCGAGGACTAGGGCAAGGGGCGTACGCGCCTCGGCAAGAAGGCGTCGACTTCGTCCAACAGGACGCTGGCGCGATCCAACGATCGCCTGGCGAACGCAACGGAGCGGTCGTTGTCGTCCAGCACCCCGGTACGCAGATGCAGCCCCGCGGCCACCAGTTCGTCCACAGCATCGAGCCAGCGCTCATGCGCGGTCGCGAACTTCCCCGGCGCCACGATCGAGCGCCCGGCCTCGCGGACAGCCTCGACCGCCGCAAATGGCGCCAGCATATCGATTTGCCATTCCTCATCGTCCCAGTTCTCCTCGGCCAGCAGCCGGGAGACCTCTCGCTCAACCCAGTCGACGCTGCGGCGCATGATCGACATGGCGCCCACATACTCCGGAACCGAGGAGCGCACTACCTGGGTCAGCGCGCCTTGCGGGGCCAGGGTGGCCGAGCCGGTCAGCGCGGCCGCGGACGAGGCGGCGAGAACAAGTCGACGACGATCCATAACATGCTCCCTCCTCAGGACCGGCAGCTCACGCGGCTCGCCCTCGGTCCAGACCGTCCCGTCACCCCACCGGTGCCGAGGCGGCGTGTGGTGCGAGTGCAGGATACCTGCAAGCGATCGGCTTCTGGGCACACCCCGCGTCCTGAGGGCAGGCATCGCATGGTTTCCGCTGGGCGGATGGTGGCGATGGTGACGGCAGTGGTGACAACGGGGGCAACGGTGGCGCGCGTAGCGTGATTCAAAGCCAGGTGAGGGTCACCTTCATCAGGGCTCGACTCCATGGGGTACGGATGGGCGGTACTATAGGTCATGTGTCACGTTATGCCACTGGTAGAGCCGGTTCCTTAGGCACACAGCTCACGAATCCGTTGCTAGCTGATAGCCGATAGCCAAGAGCCGCGGTCCCTCGCGGCATTCCGGAGATGTCTGTGGAAACGCCGTTTTCCCGGCCCGGCCGCTTCTGGCGCGGCAACCTGCACACCCACTCGACCCTCTCAGATGGTCACCGCTCGCCGGAGGAGGTCTGCCGCTTCTACGAGACCGCGGGGTACGACTTCCTGGCGCTGACCGAGCACTTCATGGAGCACTACGGCTGGCCGCTCGTCGACACCCGGCCCTTCCGCTCGGCGTCCTTCACCACGATTCTCGGCGCGGAGCTACACCCAGCCGAGGACCGGATGGAGCTCGGCAGGCACTGGCACATCCTGGCGGTCGGGCTGCCGCTCGAATTCACTCCCTCGCCCTTGGAGGAGACAGGACCGGAGCTGGCGCGACGAGCGCTCGACGCCGGGGCGTTCGTCGTCGCTGCTCATCCGCAGTGGCACACCATGACCGATCGTGACGTCACGGCGCTCGGTCCCATCCATGCCCTCGAGATCTTCAACGCCAGCTGCGCCGATGACAACGACAGCGCCGACAGCGCCTACATGCTCGACATCCTCCTGGCGCGCGGGCAGCGTCTCTCCGCCTGCGCGACGGACGACGCCCACTTCGTTCCCAACACCAATGACCGGACGGCCGGCTGGGTGATGGTCAGGAGCGAGACGAACGACCCTGATGCCCTACTCGCCGCGCTCAAGGCGGGGGACTACTACTCCAGCAGCGGTCCGGAGATCTACGACCTCGTCGTCGAGCCGGGGGAGCGGCTGCACCTCCGCTGCTCGCCGGCGAACCGCATCTTCCTTATCGGCGGTCCCGCGCAATACCAGACCATCGGCGAGCAAGGGATTACCGAAGCGGAATTCGACCTGGTCTCCTGGACCAGCCCCTACGCGCGCATCCTCGTCCGCGACGACGCCGGGCGAAAAGCCTGGACGAATCCGGTCTGGTTCAACGTCGGCGATTAGTTATCAGCTTTCGGGCCATTAGCCGATGGCTGTCTCGCGACTGCCGTCTCGCCGACTCGCCGTCTTCGCCTGGTAGGCGATAGCCCGTCCTCGTTTTACGCTCTGTTAGCCAGGGCTTTTGGAGTGTGATGAATAATGGTATTGTCCACAGGACACCGGCTGGTTGAATAAAGCGCCCGGCTCGCACGTCGAAGGAGCGTGGCAATGATCAATCTGCTCCAGCAATCGTTGGACCGTCGCCGCATCGTGCAGGGGGGAGTCGCCGCTGGCGCCGCCTTGGCCTTCACCCCCTTCACCGGGCTGGTGAGCGCCCAGGAGGAGGCCGACCTCCCCACGGACGCCTCGGATATGGACGCGCTGATCGCCGGTGCGCAGGCCGAGAACAAGATCGTCTCCTATGGGATGCCCGACTACTGGGCGAACCTCGGCGAGATGTGGGAGACGTTCATGGCGACGTACAACATCGCCGAGCATGAGGACGCCGATCTCTCGTCGGCGCAGGAGATCGCCAAGTTCCTGGCCGAGGCGGAGAACCCGATCGGCGATATCGGCGACATCGGGATCCAGTTCGCGCCGACCGCCATTCAGCTCGGGGTTCTCGCGCCGTTCAAGAACGACACCTGGGACCAGATTCCCGACTGGGCGAAGCACCCCGATGGTCTCTGGGCCGTCCAGTACTACGGCAACCTCGTCTTCCTGGTCAACACCGATCTCGTCGATCCGGTGCCCCGCTCCTTTGCGGATCTGCTCAAGCCCGACTACGTCGATAGCGTCAGCATCAGCGATCCTCGCGGCGCGGCGCAGGGCAACTTCACGGTCTTCGCCGCGGCCTTCGCCAACGGCGGCGACGAGAACGACGTCCAGCCAGGACTGGACTATTTCAAGCAACTCGTCGAGGCCGGCAATCTCAAGTCGACAGCCCCGGAAATGGCTCCCTTCCAGAAGGGCGAGACGGTCATCGGCATCCTGTGGGACTATCTGGCCCTCGAATACCGCGATCAGCTCGAAGGGCAGGTCAATCTCGAGATCGTCGTCCCCGAGGACGGCAGCATCGCCGGCCCGTACGCCTCGATCATCAACAAGTTCGCCCCTCACCCGAATGCCGCGCGCCTGATGCGCAACTACATCCTCTCTCCTGAGGGGCAGACCCTCTACGCCGAGGGATATGCGACGCCGATCCTGCCCGATATCGAGATTCCGGCAGAGATCGCGGCGAAACGACCACCGGCCGAGGCATACGCGAGCGTGCGCACGATCAATGACTGGAACCAGGGGTTCATCGCCTTCCAGCAGATCGCCGACGACTGGGGGCCGGTCGTCCTCGGGCAGTAAGTGCTGAATTGGCTATCGGCTATCAGCACGAGCAGTCGGCAAGTTGGCGAGACAGAGGTCGTGAGCCAACAGCCGATGGCCGATAGCTACTAGCTCTCATGAGGGCGTGATGAGTCAGATCAGCCAACCCGCGGCGAGCGACGCTATCGATCTGACGCGGGTGGCCGAGAGAGTGCACCGGCCGCAGCCGCCTGGGTGGCTGCGGTCGCTGCCGTTGCCATTACTTCCATTCCTGATCTTCTGTCTGCTGATGGAGATCGTCCCGGTGATCGTGCTGATCCGGGACAGTCTGCGGGAGCAAGGATTCGGGGCGTTCACCTTCGCCAACTATCTGGTGATCACCGATCCCCTGTATGCCCGAGCGCTCGGGAACAGCGTCCTGATCTCCCTCGGCACCGCCCTGCTCGGGGCGGTGATCGGCGGTTTGACCGCCGCGGCGATTGTCGCCGGCAGCACACGCTGGCGGCAGTGGAGTCTTGGGCTGGTGGCCGTGACCTCGAACTTCGGCGGCATCCCACTCTCGTTCGCCTTCATCGCGTTGCTGGGCACGAATGGCTTCATCACGCTCCTGTTGCGTGAGTGGCTCGATCTAAAGCTCTACCCCGGCCGCTTCTCCCTCTACTCGTGGACCGGGCTGACGATGGTCTATTTCTACTTCCAGCTGCCGCTGATGATCCTGATCTTCACGCCCGCGATAGCCAGACTGAAACCGGTCTGGCGCGAAGCCGCGGCGACGCTCGGCGCCTCGAACTGGTACTACTGGTGGCGGGTCGGTCTGCGCGTGATGGCCGCGCCCTTCGTGGCGGCCACGGCGCTCCTTTTCGCCAATGCGCTCGGGGCCTACGCGACGGCCTACGCCCTGGTCGGCGGCAACCTCAATATCCTGCCGATCCAGATCGGGTACTACATCGAAGGGGACCTCAACTTCGATCCCGGCAAGGCGAGCGCGCTCTCCCTGATTCTGGCCGTGTTGATGGCGCTCGGCATCTCCGTCGCCTACACCATGACGCAGCGGTCGCAGCGATGGCTGTCGTAGCCCCGCCGCGGCGGTCATTCAAGTTCAACCTGGGGACCGTGCTCCGCTACGCCTTGCTGGCGGCCGTCGTCATCTACCTCGTCCTGCCGCTCGTTTCTACCGTCCTCTTTTCCCTGGCCACTGTCTGGAGTAAGACGGTTCTGCCCGAGGGCTACACGCTCAACGCCTATCGCGAGAGTCTCAACGATCCCCAGATCCTGCGCGGCATCCAGCGCAGTCTGATGGCAACGGTCGCCACGCTCTTCATCGGATTGGCGCTCGTCGTGCCAGCGCTCCTCTGGGTGCACCTGCGCGCTCCCGGGTTCAAACGCTGGCTCGAGTTTCTGGCCATCGTGCCCTGGGCGTTGCCAGGAGTCGTTCTGGCGCTGGCGATGATCCGCACCTATATCAGCCCGTACAATGTCAGCCGCCCGCTGGTGCTGGTGCTGACCTACACGCTTGTCTCGCTGCCGTTCATATTCCGCGCCATCGACGCCGCCCTTTCGGCGGTCGACCTGCGCACGCTGGTCGAAGCGGCACAGACCCTTGGCGCCGGCTGGTTTGAGATCGGGCGACGGGTGATCCTGCCGAACATTGCGCCGGGCATGCTCAGCGCGGCGCTCCTCGTCGCCGCGCTGGCCTCGGGCGAATACGTCATCGCTCGCCTGCTCGGCGGTACGGGGTGGAAGACGTTCGCGCTCTATCAGGCGGAGGCGCAGTTCACCGACGGCCGCATCGCCGCGGCGCTGGCGGTCCTCGGCTTCGCGTTTACCTGGCTGGTTTCAATGGGGTTGATCGTGCTCTCTGCCCGCCGCGGCGATGGCGTCGCCGATCATGAACAAGTAGACGACGTTGGTCGGAAGTCGGAAGAAGCGGGAACACAATGGGCGCGGGTCTCAAGGCCATCGGCCTGGAAAAGGTATACGGAGCCGCCACCGCGGTCGATGGCGTCGATCTCGATGCCAGACCCGGCGAGTTCGTCTCATTGCTAGGGCCATCCGGCTGCGGCAAGACAACCTCACTGCGGCTGATCGCCGGGCTAGAGCGGCCTGATGCCGGGCGCATCGTCATCGACGGGCGTGATGTGACCAGCCTCTCGCCCCAGTCGCGCGGTCTCGGGATGGTTTTTCAGCAGTACGCCCTCTTCCCGAATCTCTCCGCCTACGAGAACATCGCCTTCGCCCTGAGGGTACGGCGCCAGCCGCGGGCCGAGATCGAGCGCCGGGTCAGCGAGCTGCTCGCCGTGGTCCATCTCGAGGAGGCGGCCGACCGCTACCCGCACCAGCTCTCCGGCGGCATGCAGCAGCGCGTGGCGCTGGCCCGTGCCCTGGCCGCGGAGCCGCCCTTGCTCCTCCTGGACGAGCCGCTCTCCGCGCTCGACGCCGCGATCCGCGATGAGCTGCGCACGGAGCTGAGGCGTCTGCAACGGCAGCTCGATTTGACGGTCATCTACGTCACCCACGATCAGGCGGAGGCGATGGCGCTCTCGGATCGGATCGTGGTGATGGAGCGCGGTCGAGTTAGCCAGATCGGGTCGCCGCGAGACCTGTATGACAAACCGGCGACACGCTTCACCGCCGGTTTCATCGGGACCAGCAATCGGCGCGTGACCACCGTGGAGCTGATCGACGGCCACCCCGTGATCCCGTGGGGCAGTGTTCGCCTGCCGGTCTCGCTCAACGGTGGCGTGCCGGCCGGATCAAGCGTGCTGGCGGTGTGGCGGCCGGAAGCCGCATCGATAATCGACCCCACGCAAGCTCCGCCTGACGCGCTGCGCGGACAGATCGAGCTGGTGACGTTTCTCGGTCCCATTACGCGGCTCGACGTGCGCGTCGATGATGATTCGGACCTGGTTCTGGTTGATCTCGTCTCCGGCACGGCGCGCAATGTCGCCGCTGGCCAGGAAGTCGCCCTGACCGTGCCCCCCGATGCCATTCGCCTCTATACGTAGTGCGATTGCTATTGGCTATCGGCGAAGCAGCATGTGGCAAGACCTCGTCCGGGTTTCTCTTGCGTCCCCACTGTGAGCGGACGTCTTCAGATCCGCTTTTCTGGGCTTGGGGGTGGACGACGAATTTCACCGTGCGCCACGTGGAGGTGAAGAGCCGTTACTGGCCCGACCCCCGGGTCGATCTCCTCCGAGTGGTGAGCAGGTAGGCCGGAACGCCTTACGCGCCCGGCGTAGCCATCGGCGCGGCCTCTGAGAACAGATCGTGCGTCGGCCACGTTTGGACCGTACCTGCGGTTGCCAGAACTGCCTCGCCCGCTTCGAGAAAGAACTCTCGAAATTCCAGAGGCAGCGAGTTGAAGACAAATGCCATCGTCAATTCGTCCGGGCCGTGGAACGGCCACGCGGCGGATGATCCCGCCAACGCGCCCCCATGCGACCACTCGATGCCACCTGGAACCGGCTTCGTGTCCCACCCCAGGCCCGCGGTCACCGGCTTCATGTCCCAACCCGATCCGATTCCCGACTCCTTCGGGCGAGGGGTGGTGATCATCGCCTGCTGCGCCGCTGGGCTCAGCAGCGTCGCTCCACGCTGACCATCGACAGCCATGGTGAAGCGCACCAGGTCCGCTGCACTGGCAATCCAGCCCCCGTGGGCGTCCAGGGCCTCCATGTAGTACGACTCGTACGCGAGCGGGACGTACCCCTCCCCCCAGAAGACCGACTCGCTCAAGCCCAGTTCCGGCGGGCTGTAGTAGAGGACCTCCCCCGGCGCACGGTCTTCGCGTCGCGTTCGGCCAAGTCGCATGTCGCGGATGCCGGACGGAGTCAACACGTGATCGCGAACATACTCGGCGTAGGGTTGCCCGGATGCGCGCTCGATGACGCGACCAAGCACGTTGAAGCCGAAGTTCGAGTGGACCGACTTGGTCCCGGGGTCGAAATCGAGGGGCGCACCAAGCATGAAGCGAACGATGGCGGCGGCCTCGGGAGGATCGTTCACGCCCAGCGTCGCCGCAGAAAGCTCGCTATTTCATTCTGTATTGAATGCTCGACATAGAGGGCCCTCTATTTCTTTCCGTCCCGCTATTTCTCTCCGTGCCGCTGCTATGCTCCTGCTCTGGTTGCACGCCGTGAAAGTCGGAAGGAGAAGTCGTGGCGGAAGGGATGCTTGTCGGGATACAGACGCCGACACAGCGGCCGTGGCCGGAGCTCGCCGCACAGTGGGCGTGGTTGGAGCGGCTCGGCTTCGACAGTCTGTGGTTGGCCGATCACTACGTGCCGCCGTTCAAGCTTGATGGGCCGATCTTCGAGCCATGGACGCTGCTGGCGGGACTGGCGATGGCGACAGAGCGCATCCGCTTCGGGGTGCTCGTCTCTTGCAATACGTTTCGTCATCCGCCGCTGCTCGCCAAGGAGGCGGTCACGGTCGACCACATCTCCGGTGGCCGGCTCGAGTTCGGCCTCGGCGCGGGGTGGTTTGTGCCCGAGCACGAGATGTTCGGCATCCCCTTCCCCGCGAACGCCGAGCTCATCGGGCGCTTCCGGGAGGCGGTCGAGATCTGCCATCAGCTCTTCACCCAGGATATGACCACCTATGAGGGAACGTACTATCAGGTGCGGGAGGCGCCTTTTCGCCCGGCGCCTCTGCAACAGCCGCGTATCCCGTTCACCCTGGGCGCGCACGGCCCGCGCATGATGCGCATCGTGGCTCGTTATGCTGATCGCTGGAACTCAACCGGCTCGATAGCCGAGATGCAGGAACGCAATCGGCTTCTGAACGAGGCCTGCGCCGAGGTCGGGCGCGAGCCCGATGAGATCCTCCGTTCTCACCTTTATGTCCCGGCGATTCTGCCGGAGGAGCATCCGTGGGATTCTCCGGAGGCGCTGCGCGACTTCATGGGTCGGCTGCGGGAGATCGGCATTCGGGAGGCGATCCTCCAGATCCCGCCAACCATCGCTCCGGGAGAGGTGGAGCGGATCGCGGAGACGGCCGCGGAGTTGCGGGCCGTTCCGGCCTGAACCACAGCCGGGAGTCCGCCCTCACTCACCTACACCCCTCTCCGACGGGAGAGGGGACCGGGCGAGCGGACCCGCTCGCGCCGACCAGGAACTTCTACATGCGGAAGCCCGGACTGGCAGCAGGCATTCCCATCCCGGGACCACCACGGTGGGGGTGAATGTAGCGAAGATGATAAATATGATGAAGGTGATGAACATGGCAGGGGCCGAGAGGGGCGGCATCGTTACAGTCAGTTGCCCCGCACCCCGCCTTCCAGGAGATACCCGGCCGCCCCCTCTCTGCGGAAACGCGGTCTCGTTCGCCGGAGAGAGGGGGACCGTAAGGCGTCGGCGGGGCTTTCCATCACACGTCATTTGGTGCGCAAGAAGTTCGATGCCCTCGTCAACGGCTTTCACTACCGAGTCCCGGGTCATGGCCCTGGCGACCACGACGGCGCAGAGTTTCCCGGTACTGGGCCGACTTGCGGACGTGCGAGCTGTAGGGGGCTGAAGATGACTCGAAGGCGAGAGCCGTGGTCTCGTCGAGATCGGCCCGCACCTCCGCGGTCATGGGGGCGGCCGCCAGCAAGTGGTGCGAACGTACCATCCGGGCCCGCGACTCCTGGATGCGACCCGCTCGATCGAGGTCCAGCGCCGCACGCCGATCGGCGGCGGCCCGCTGTCGGGCGGCTCGCTCGACGACGAAATCGTCGGGTATAGCCGCCGCGACCTCACCCGGCTCCGCTCGGCGAAGCGGGGCGGGACTCGCGTCGATCTCGTTCCGCGCGTCAGCACGGGGATCGGTCCAGCAGGCCACCACCCCGACCGGCAGCAGGTCACCAGCGACGCCATGTGGGACGTGAAGGTTGAACACGAGATCGATCTCGTCGCCCGCCGGCAAATCGCCGATAGCCACGTCGAGCGCACAGCCGCGGGTTTCGACCGGGAAGGCGGAGACGAGCTCGACGTTCATCCCCGGCGCGACGCTGAGCGTCACGACGAAACTGGTTGCCGCTACGCTGAACAGCTCCTGGAGCTCGTGGGCGAAGAACGCGCGCAGCCCTTCGGGGTCGGCGACGTATTGGAAATTGCCCCCGCCCGCCTCGGCCATCGCGCTGAGCAGGCCCTCGTCGAAGTCCTGTCCGAGACCGAGTGTCGTCGTGGCGATTCCGCGCCGCCGCAACGCTCCGGCGTGCCGCGCGAGCTCTCCCGGATCGAGAATGCCGACATTGGCCAGCCCATCCGTGAGCAGGATGACGCGCCGGATGCGCGTTGCCCGGTCGTCGGCGCCAGCGAAGGGCAGCGCCTCGGCGATCTGGTGACAGCCGGCGACCCAGCCACCGGAGAGGAACGTCGACCCACCGGGGTCGATTCCATGCAAAGCGAGACGGAGGCTCGCCTTGAGCCGGGGTGTCGCCGGTTCCAGCGCCTGCACGGTATCGACCTCATCGTCGTAGACAACCAGAGCGGCACGGTCCGCGTCCCGTAGCCGGGCGACAGCGAGGTCGATCCCCTCTTTGGCGAGCTCCAGCTTGCCACCGTGCATCGATCCAGAGCGGTCGAGGACGAATGCGACGTCGAGCGGGGCGGCGCGGCCGCCCTCGGTCTGTCCGTCGGCCGCGGCGATTACGCGCACCAGCAGCGTCGCCTCACTGCCGTTGGCCGCGACCAGCGGCTTCTCCCACCGCGCCTCGACCTGGAGCCCGGGGATGGTTTCCGTGGTGGAGGCGTGATGAGACCCGGAATCGGGACGCGGCATGGAATCGTTTGGCATGGTGAGGCTCCTTTGCTCTATGAGGCTGGCAGATCACGACACGCGGCCTTCGGGCGGTAGGTGCCAGGTATGACTGCTTCGCGGACCGCTTACGCCAGCAGCTATCGGACCGGCGGGTAGCGACGCACGCTACGGGAATTCCGTAGGCGGTAATGGCGCGCGAACAATTGTGGTCAAGGGCGTGATGGCGGCCGGTCCGTCGCTTCAGCCAAAGACCTTACGCGCCCAGCGCACCAGCCAGTCGATGCGATCACGATGGCGATCGTAGACCCGATCGGAGATCACCAGCTCCGCCTCATCACCGAGCGGGATACGGTGCCACAATCCTGGTGCCTGGCTCGACGAGGACTCCGTTTGCATTGCCCGGTTTCGTGCCGGGCCAACCGCCGCTGCCCGTGGCGCCCGATTCCGCACTGGCTCGGGGCCGGGCCCTGGTTCCGGCTGGGCGGCAGCCATTGGACCGGACGCCGCGGAGAACTGCAGCTCCATCGGCTCCGTCCGATATCGCTCCCGGGACTCCAACAGAGCGAGGTACTCTCGCGCTCCGGACATCGACTCGTCATACGACTCCCCGGATCCGGAGACCGCGAGTGAAGATTCACGCTGATCCTGAGCCGCCAGCACCTTCCTCACATCGTCGTCGCCAAGACCCGACAAGCGGCGGCGGATCTCCTTCAAGGGCAAGTAGGTCTCCTTTAGCCGCTGGATGAGCCGCAAGCGGTCCAGGTGACCCTGGGTGTAGGCGCTCCCCGGACCCGTGCCTTCCGGCGGCGGCAGGAGCCCTTCGGCGATGTAGTAGCGGACCGTCCGCACCGACACCCGTGCGGCATCGGTGAGTTCACCGAGCGACAGGCGCCCCGCGTTCGACGGAACGACGTCAGAGGCAACGGGAAAGCTGTCCTCCCCTTTCTCGTCAAAGGTCTCACCGACCATCCTGTCTTTGCTGTTATCGGGTGTATTGCCGCTCATATCGCTATCGTAACAGTAGTACGTATCACTGTCAATACTCAGCCGGTCGTCGTGCTGCCGCGACTCCCCTCATCCCCAACCCTCTTTCTGACGACCGGCCCCTTCGGAGCGGGGAGAAGGGAGCACGAACCCGATTGCGAGCTAAGCCCCTCTCCTTAGTGAATGGACACCGCGATCGAGAAACTGCCGCAGAGTTCAGCGCGGACGATGCTGGCGTCGCCCCCACAGGGAACGGTGGCGCGCCACGCAATTCCATTTGCTACCAACCACGAACCCAGGGCTTGTGCAGAGGAGTTGGGTTGAGGACGGCGTCATCGGCTCCTACGCGCATCCACTGGTAGACTCCGGCGTCGTGATGCTGGACCGAATCGAGGGGGTATGGGCGGGCGATGGCGCGGTCTGAGGGTGGAGCCGGCCAGCAGGCTGGCGGCAAGAAATCCGGGCTGCCGCTCGACGGCGTGAGGGTGGTCGACCTCACGCGCGTCATGGTCGGGCCGTACTGCACCATGATGCTGGGCGACCTTGGCGCTGACGTGGTGAAGATCGAGATCCCCGGTCGCGGCGACGACACCCGCCATTGGGGACCACCCTTCGTCGACACCGAGTCGGTCTATTACCTCTCCGTCAACCGCAACAAGCGCTCGATCGCCCTCGACCTCAAACAGGACACGGCCAAGGAAGCGCTCTGGCGACTGATCGACGGCGCCGACGTCCTGGTCGAGAATTTCTCTCCAGGTACGCTCGACCGACTCGGCTTCGGCTACGACGCGGTCAGGGCGCGCCGCCCGCGGATCGTCTACGCGGCCATCTCCGGGTTCGGGCAATCCGGCCCCGACTATCAGCGCACCGCGTACGACCTGATCGTGCAGGGCACCAGCGGCATGATGAGCATCACCGGACACCCGGGTGGCCCGCCGACCCGGCTCGGGGTGCCCATTGCCGACATCGGTGGCGGTATGTTCGCCGCCTACGCCATCGTCGCAGCGCTGTTCGACCGCGAACGCAGCAGCCAGGGGCGCTACGTCGATATCTCGATGCTCGGGGGTCAGGTGGCCATGCTCACCTACCAGGCGGGGCTCTACCTCTCGACCGGCGCGATTCCCGGACAGCTCGGCAACGCCCACCCGATGATCGCTCCCTACGACACCTTTCCTACTGCCGATGGCTACGTGAATATCGCCGTTGGCAACAATTCGCTCTGGGAGCGCTTCTGCACCGCCCTCGACATGACGTCGCTGTTGGCGGACGAGCGCTTCGCGAACAATTCAGACCGTTCGGTCAACCGAGAAGCGCTCTACGCGGTCCTGGAGCCGCGATTGCAAACACTCACCACCGACGAAGTGGTGCGTCTGCTGGATGCCGCCGGAGTGCCCTGCGGTCCGATCCGCGACGTGGCCCAGGCGATGGATGACGGCCAGACGCGGGCGCAGGATCTCGTCCTCGAGGTCGAGCACCCGCGGATCGGGACGTTGCGTGTGCCGGGAGGGCCGTATCACTTCGACGGCGAGCCGGTGCGCGCGCATCTGGCGCCGCCGCTGCTCGGTCAGCAGACTGCCGAAATCCTTACGGAGGCGGGCTATAGCCCGGAGGAGATCGCCGACCTCATCGCCAGCGGGGCGGCGCAGGCGAGGCGACTCCTGAAGGCGCTTTCGAACACCAGTCACTCGCATGGCGTCATTGATCGCTGGCGCCCGTTTCAGTAGGCTGCATCTGTCCCGCTGGAAGGAGCGCTTCTCGTGCAGAGCGACGCGATAGACGTCGACGCCTACCTCGCCGAAGTCCCGGCTGAGCGGCGGGAGGTCCTGGCCGCTATCAGGCAGTTGTGCCTGGAAAACCTGCCCGGCTACGAGGAGGGTATGGACTACGGAATGCCGTCCTACTCAAAAGTCGGGGTCGTTGAATTCAGCTTCGCCAGCCAGAAGAACTACATCTCCATTTATGGACTCAAATCGGACGCGCTCGAAGCGCATCGGGCGGAGTTCGTCGGGGCCAGTATCGGCAAGGGCTGCATCCGGTACACGAAACCAGAGAAGGTCGATCTCGAGGCGGTCGCGCGATTGCTGAAAGCGACCGCGGCATCAAGCGGCAAGGACTGCTGACGCCGAAGATAGCCTGGCCAGGTCCGCCTCGGCTCAGGACGCGATCGTCCCCCGCTCCTGATGCCTGACGAGGAATCGCCGCACCACGTCCATGTACCGGACGAATTGATCGCGGCGGATGTTGTGGCCGGCCTCCGGGACGTGAGCGATCTCGAGATGCGGCACGAGTGCCTTGAGCGCCGCGGCGCTATCGGAGGTGACGATCCCGCCGCGGGAGGGGTCGGCGGTGATCAGGAGGGCCGGGCAGGTGATGCGCCGCATCACGACTGGCCAATCGACGTTCGTACTGTTGTCCTGTTCAAAGACGCTGAGGACGTTCGGGCTGAATCGGTGCTTTGCGTCCGCCCAGGGTTCCAGCTCTCTATCCGACCACCCCGGCTGCTCGACGCGCTGGTCGGCAATCAACGCCTCGCGCGTCTTGCTGTTGAGCCTGACCGCCCGGTCGCGCATGACGACGCGGCGCTCGTCCGCAGCCGGCGTAGAAGGTCTGCCGGTCCACCACGCCGGGGGATCCTCCAGCAGAATCGCGCCTGGCAGGTCGGGGTACGTACCAGCAAGGACGAGCGTTGTTGCCGCTCCCATCGAGTGACCGAGGATCGCGGGTTGGTCAAGCTCGAGACCCGCGATGACACCGGCAAGATCCTCGGCCTGCTCCGCGGGGCCGTAGCCGCGCTGAGGCGCGTCTGAGTGGCCGTGACCGCGGGCATCGACCATGATGGCGTCGTAGTCAGGCGCCAGGGCCTCGGCCACCGCCGACCAGCAGGGTCCGGCGTCGGTGACCCCATGGGCGAGGACGATGGGCGGTTTGTCGCCGTCCGTCCGGGTGTAGTGCAGCCGGAGCCCGTTCGCTTCGATGTAGCCGGTTTGCCAGTCTTCTGTCATGAGCCCCCTCCGGTTCCTCGGTGATGTGAGATGGCGAAGCCCGTCATGCCGTAGTGTCGACGTAGCGGAATCTCCGTAAGAGCAGGCCTCGGGGCAAAAAACGGCGAGATTCCTCGTCCCTCGGAATGACAGGCTGGTGTAAGAAACGCTGTCATTCATGTCGCCGTCGCGCCGCCTCGCGGCATGACTATTCAGAATGACGCGCACCGGGTCTCGCCGTCTTACCGTCTACGCCTCTGCCAAGGTACCAGTCGGCCGCGTTCCAGAGCAGCGGTGTCCAGGCGCTGGGCCAGAATCCACCGACAGTGTTTCTCGCGGCCGGGAACGCCTCCTCCCAATAGAGGAAGAGGACTGGAACTTCTTCCAGGAGCAGTTCCTGGATCTCACCGTAGATGTCCCGACGCTGGGCGAGATCTAGGGTTGACGCGGCATTGACCGTGAGCTCGTCGATCTCCTCCTGGAAGGCGTAGGGATAGAAGAACGCCGGGAGGTTGCCGCCGGAGGTGCCCGGGCTGAGCGGGATCTGTGACGAGTGCCAGTAGTAGAGGTCGTCCGGGTCGTTGGCATTGGTCCAGGTAAAGAGGCCCCCGGTCATACGATCGGAGAACTGGTAGCCGAGCGGCCCCCACAGTTCGACCGGTGGCGCGAACTGGGTCAATGTCGAGACTCCAATGGCGTTCCACTCCGCGGCGATCATCTCGAGTATCGCCCGCGCCTGGTCGTCCTCCTGCACCGCCCAGAGGTCGATCTCGAAGCGCTTGCCATCCCGCGCACGCACGCCATCTTCCCCGGGAAGCAGTCCCGCATCGTCGAGCAGGCTCGCCGCGCGCTCCGGATTGAACGGGCGAGGCTGCAGCGTCTCGCTGTACGCCCAGGACTCGGGCGACTGGTCGGCGAAGGCCGGAATCGCCCGCCCGGAGAGAATCTCTTGGATGATGCGCTCACGTGGTGTGGCAAAATCGAGCGCCTGCCGCACCGGTGTTTCCTGCAAGAAAGCCATCTGCTTCAGGTCGATATGCTGCCAGTTCATCGTCCCGTGCCGGAAGACGGTGAGATCCGGAATTGCTGTCGCCTCATCGACGCGCGGGGGCGGGATCGCGCCGGCGCCGCCCGCGAGGTCGATCTCCCCCGCCGCGAGCGCCACCAGGAGCGCGTCCACGCTTGCCAGGACGCGGTATTCGATTCCCTCCAGGCGCGCGGCTTCGCCCCAGTAGCTGTCCCAGCGCCCTAATGCGATTCCGCTGCCCGGATCCCAGCCGGTAACGCGGAACGGTCCGGTCCCGATCGGCGCGCGACTGAAGATTTCGAGGAACGGGTCGGTTCCCTCCGCCAATGCCGCTCTCGGGCAGAGATAGGTGGTGGCCACGGTCGAAAGGAACGGGGCGTAGGGCTCGGTTGTCGTCACGACGAGCGTGGCATCGTCGGGCAGGTCGACGCTCTCCACCTTTTGCCACCCGAGCGTGCTGAGCGCGGTGAATTCCCGATCCCGCGAAAGCTCCCAAGCGGCGATGAAGTCCTCGCCGGAAAACGGCTCCCCATTGTGGAAACGCACGCCCTGTCGCAGCGCGAAGGTGTAGGTCAGCCCATCGTCGCTGATCGAAAATCCCTCGGCCAGGGCCGGCCGCAGCTTCCCCTCGGCGGTGTAACGGAGGAGCCCGTCCATGACGCCTTCAAGGACATCAAGGGCGGCCACTGTCCCTGCCAGCCAGGGGTGCAGGGAATCGGGCTCACGTGGCGTTCCGGCCACCAGGCGCCCCCCAGGGCGCGCAGCACCGGTGGGCGCGGTTGGCCCCTCCGGGCGCACCGGGTCGGCGGGCTGCAAAGCAACTGTTCGGGAGCGGAACCCGGGCAACGCGGCAAGGAGTCCGGCGCCGACCGTGCCCAGGAGCGTCTGGCGACGGGTCAGATGCGGGCGATCCGTCAGAAGACTTTGATTTGACATGAGGAAACGCGGCATCCGCGCTCTCCAGAACGTGTCTCCACACATCTCGGGTTTCAGTCTACCCCCGTTGCCGGGCATGCGGCGTGCGACAGATGAGGGATGGGAGGTCGTACTGGCCGCCGGTTCATGCGACACTCGCCACTGGAGTGGCCATTGGGACATGAGTTCCTATTCCCGCGAGGAATGGAGACGAACGGAGGAGACGAGATGACCAACGAAGGCGCCGCCGGCAACACCCGGGCCAAGCAGAAGCCAACCGTGCGGATCGAGTACTGCACCTCCTGAGGGTATCTTGCTCGAGCCGCCGGTCTGGCGGAGAACCTGCTGCACGACTACCACGATCAGCTGCGGGCGGTGACGGTGGCCCCCGGCGAAACGGGATCGTTCGAAGTCTTCCTCAACCGGAAGAAGATTTTTTCCAAGAGTGCTACTGACCGCTTCCCTGAGGTGAACGAGGTCGAAGAGAAGATCGGCGAACTGGTGGGCGCGTAACTCGGCGCCGGCCCTCATCCCAACCCCTCTCCCGTTGATATGGGAGAGGGGCTTTTCGTTGCGGCCGCGTGGGTTTTCCCGGTCCTCTTGCATAGCGAGCGGCTGTAAAGAAATTCGCGGGCGTTGTTGATAGAATCGGCAAGCACGTCAGTCGAAATCAACCGACTTCGACAAGAGAGGTCGGGTCCAATGGCATCGGCGACCAGCGCCGGGTTCGGCGAAGGAGGTTCTCGTCCATGACACGCGCGCGACGTTGGCTGGCTCTCGGTATTCCCGTGGCGATTCTGATGGTGATCCTGACGATGAGCGCTCCCCTGGTGCGGGGACAAGGTGAGGGAGACGCACCACACCCGGCCCACATCCACTCCGGCACGTGCGACAACCTTGGCGACATCGTCGTTCCCCTCGATGACGTTACCGAGCTCACCGCGGGTGAGAATTTCGGCGCGGCGTCCGCGATTCTCGTCAAGCAGAGCGATACCGACGTCGAACTGCCGCTGGGTGACATCCTGGCCGGCCCGCACGCGATCAACATTCACGAGAGCGCGGAGGCGATCCAGAACTACATCGCCTGTGGCGACATCGGCGGTCGCGTCATCGACGGCGATCTGGTCATCGGGCTGCGGGAGCTCAACGAGTCGGGCCACCATGGGGTCGCCGTGCTCGAGGGTGCCGACGCCGGAACGGGGGTGTCCGTCTACCTGTCCGAGGAGGCGGCGGCAGCCGAAGACGAGCAGGCCGCCGAAGACGAGCAGATGCGGCACGGCCGCGGCGCCTGACGCACCGGCAACGCCCGCTGCCGCGGAAACTCCGGCGGACGCCGCGCAGGGCGCTGAGGCGCCAGCCGCCGCCGAGGTCCCGGTCGATATCCGTGACTTCGCGTATAGCCCGGATCGCGTCGAGATCGCGGCCGGCGACACCGTCACCTGGACGAACCAGGACGAGGTACCACACACGGCGACCGGCGAGGAGCGCGATGTTCTGCAATCCGGGACCATCGCCCCGGGAGCGAGCTTCAGCCAGGTCTTCCCGGAGGCAGGCGAGTTCGGGTATTTCTGCGAATTCCATCCGAATATGACGGGGACAATCGTCGTCCAATAGGGACCGTACTGGCGAGGAGTCGAAGAGTCGATCAGCCGGGGAGGATTGCGGTGAAGACGTCGCGCTTCGGCATCATGATTCTGACGGTGTGCCTATCCCTTGGTGGGGCCACCCTGATTACCCCCGGCGGTCAGGCCCAGGAGGCGTCACCGCCGCGGCCTTCACACATCCATATCGGTGATTGCGACGAGCTTGGCGAGGTGATCCAGCCGCTGAACTCGTTGACTGTTCCCGTTGGTGACGTTTCCGGCAACAGCGACGCGGTCATCGCGGAGGCGGCGTTCACCAACATCCCGCAATCACTGGATGAGCTCCTGACGGAGGACCATGCCCTGAAGGTCCACCTCTCGGCAGACCAGATCCAGACCTACCTGGCGTGTGGCGACATCGGCGGCGCAGCTGACGCCGACGGCGCGCTGATCGTCGGGATGAAGGAGCTGGACGACTCCGGCTACGCCGGTATTGCCTATCTGGTTCCCGCGGCCGGCGGTTCGACCAGCATTTCGGTGATGATTGCTCAGGTTGCGGGGGACGGGAGCGGTGGAGCTATCGCCGGAGAAGCGGCAGCGACTCCAGAGGCCACGGCCGAAACGAGCTCAACCGAGGGCTCACCCGAACTCGTCGATGTCTCCCTGACCAACTTCGAGATTGACATGCCCACGGAGCTGGCGGCGGGACCGGTCCGTTTCACCATCGTCAATAATGGCGCCGCCCCGCACAGCTTCGTGCTCGAGGGACAGGGCATCAGGAAGACCCTGGCCAACACCTTGCAACCGGGAGACTCGGCGAGACTCAACGCGGACCTCACCCCCGGCACGTACACGATCTTCTGTCCGGTTGGCGAGGGCGCTCACCGGGCGCAAGGGATGGAGTTGGAGTTGACGGTGAGTTGAGGGTGGTGGGTAGTGGGTGATAGGTGATGGGTGTCAGGACGTAGGGCCGTCGTCCCAGCTACTTCTCGAACCTCTCGAAGGAATCGCGGACGCCGACGGACACTCTCTTTCCATGACCTATCACCTATAACCCAACACCCCAGCACCCTATCACCCATCACCCGCGTCCCGCGCGGCGCGCCATTCGGCGGCGAGCAGGTCGAACATCAGCGCGTTCTCGAAGCCGTCCGGCCCGTAGCCGGTCCAGGTGAAGCGGCCGGCATCACGGTAGCCCTGTTTGCGGATGGCCGCCTGTGAGCGCGGATTGCGCTCCTTGTCCCACGCCCAGATCATGTTCAATCCCAGTCGCTCGAAGGCGTACTCGAGGAGCAGCAGATTCGCCTCCGTGCCGTATCCCTTGCCCCGGTCACTGGCGCGGTAGAGCCAGTAGCCCGATTCCGCCGTGCGCGCGATCCATTCAACGTCATACAGACCCGTTTCGCCGATCAATTCGCCTGATTCGCGCAGGACAACGGCAAACTCGATGTCTTTGGCCGGTTCGGTCTCCGCCATCTCGCCATACCAATCGGCGAGCATGATCGCGCTGTAGGGAAAACGGCTGTGACCGAAACTGGCATCGGGCTCGGCACGGATCAGATTGGCAATCGCCTCGGCGTCGTCGATTTGCATCGGGCGAAGAGCCAGGCGCTGGCTTCCGATCAGCGCGTTTGGCGGAAGTGGCACGATGGCTGCCGGATCTCTGCGCGGCGCCGGCGATTTTGGGGTGGTCACCGGCTCCCCGGCTTCCGCCATGCCCGCGCCGGGATCCCCAAGCCGAGCGACCCAGGTGGGGTTCAAGTATTCGTAGAAGAGCGCGTCGTGACGTCGGCCATCGCGCCAGACGCCCTCGCGCAGTCGTACCGCCGGCCGCATCCCGAGCGACTCCGCCCCCGTCACCACCGGTTCCAGGTTTGCGTCCGTGGCAAGCACGACGACCGGGCGGTTTCGCTCGCCAGCGACCCACGGCACCAACTGCCCGAGCATTTCCGCCTGCACCCGGGCTCCCGCCGCCCCCAGCGCGGGGTCGGCATGCAACGAGATTGTCGTGGCGGTGGGATCCGAGTCATCAATGCGCGCCGATCCGACTGGGCGCCCGTCGTCCCTTCGGCAAGCGATCAGCAGCGCCCTGCGGCGCTCGTCGTCCTCGGGGACCTTTTTCTTGAGCTGCTCTTCCGCTTCCTCGGCGGAGATCGGGAACGGCGAGGGCCGCCAGGCGGTCGCCCATTTGGCATCGCCCAGCTCCGCACCACGCAGGTAAATCGTCTCACCGATCAGGTATGACTGGCTCGCCACTGGTCGGGTCGACTTCGGCAGGCAGATCATCAGTCTCGTCGCTGTCGGGTTGGTTCGTCATCACGCCAACATGGCGGAGCAGTCAGGCAGGCTCAGGAGCTGGCCGTATCCCGGGACCGTGTCCTCGACGCCAATCCGGCGCAGCGCGGCCCAGGCTCCGGCGAGATTGCTCGTCACCACCGGTTTGCCGTGGGCTTGCTCGAGTGACTCGACCGCGGGAAGGCAGTGGAAATTCGTGCAGGAGATGAAGATCGCGTCGGCATCCGACCTGTCGACCCGCTCCACCAACGAGACGGCGTCCGCTGGTTCCAGCCGTCCAATCTCGGCATCGGTGGCACACCCAAGCCCAGCGATGCCGGCGACCCGGAAGCCGCTCGCCTCGAGGAACTCGACTCTCAATTGCGTTGAGCTCCTCGATGTACGGTGTGGCAACGGCAAGGGAAGAGGCCCCTACCGCTCTCAGCGCGTCGAGGACCGCGGTGGTGGTCGTCGTCGCGGAACGGCCGCTGGCTCGCTCGATGCGGCCAACTAACTCGCGATCCCAACCGACGCCGTGGACCAGACTACCTGTGGTGCAGGCGAAGACGATGACGTCGACGTCCGCCCAGACGAGCAGTTCGGCAGCATGCTCGAGCTGATCCTCCGCAAGCATCTCCGCCAGTGCGGCGGGTGTCACCTCACCGCGTGGCAGGACGATCGGGGCCGCATAGACGGCAACCCCCTCCGGCATGGCCCGGGTGTACTCGGGCAGGACGCTCGTGTCACTGGCGAGAGTAATCAGGCCGATGCGGCCGCGTGCTCCGTACATGGTCTGTTCCCTCTTCTGCGAAGGGTGATGGGTGATAGGGTGATTACTCGCTACGGTCGTGGTGATAGGATGCTCGTTGGCTGCGCTCACGGCGCTTGGCTGGTAAGACGGGCTCCGTCATTGTCCCCTCCCGAGGGGTCCCCTGTCCTATCACCTTATCACCCTATCACCCTCGTAAGTCCGATTGGAGCCAGACATCATAGATGCGGCGGGTTGCCGGGGCCGCGAAGCTCACGCCCTCACCCACGCTCTCGAACATGACCACCGAAGCAATTTCCGCCTCGGCGCCATAGGGGCCGAACCCGGCAAACCAGGAGTGCGGCTTCGCGGCCGCGGTGGCGTTGCGCTGCGCCGTCCCGGTCTTGCCAGCGATGGGCCAGGTCATGTCACCGAAGACCCGGTACGAGCCCGCGCCATAAGGGTCACTGGTCTGGGCGCGCAAGGCCGCCTGCAACGCGGTCAACGTCCGATTTGAGATCGGCAGCCGCCCGCGCACGACCCTTTCACCAATCGATTCTCGCGCTCCATCGGGATCGATCAAGTTCGGAGACTATGAATGGCTGAAGAAGGTCGCCGCCATTGGCGATCGCGGCGTATGCGGTTGCAAGCTGCAGTGGCGTGACCTGCAAGAAGCCCTGGCCGATGGCGAGGTTGATCGCGTCACCGGTCGCCCAATAATCGCCAAAGGTCTCCAGCTTCCATGCCGGATCGGGCGCCGCTCCGGCGGCTTCCGGCAGGTATGGAACTCCGGTGGGCGTCCCCAAACCAAATGCCTTGGTCATCCGCGGCAGATAGTCCGGGTCCATCGCGTCGAGGTCGCGGCCGATGGCGTAGAAGACCGTGTTGCACGAGTTGACGAGCGCCTGATGCAGCGTCAACGGGCCCTGGGCGCCGACACCGTAGGCGACGGTCCAGTCCTCCCAGACCTGATTCGCGCCTTCGAGACGGAAGGTCGAAGGGCAGTCGAGCACCGTCTCCGGGGTGTACCCCAACCCTTCCATGGCCGCCGCGAAGGTGATCGGCTTGAACGCGGACCCGGTCGGATAGAGACCCTCCGCGGCGCGCGACAGCAGCGGCCGTTGCACCTCTGACAGCAACTCGGCACGATCTTGAGCGACGAACCCAAGGACGAACCCATTGGGATCGTAGCTCGGGATGCTGGCCATGGCCAGGATCGCTCCGCTCCGTGGGTCGAGAATAGCGGCAGCGCCTTGCGTCGGGCCCTGAGCTCGCAACGCGTCGAACACCGAGACCTGGAAGGCGCGATCGATCGTCAGCACGACGTCACGCGGGGGCACGGGGTCACGCGAGGCGATCTGCGATCGCTCGACGCGCGAATCGCAATGAACCACGATCAGGCGGCCACCGGGGACGCCGGCCAGGATTTCGTCGGCTCCGGCCTCGATCCCGGCCTGTCCGATACGCTGGCCAGACACGAGAGTCGTATCCGCCTCGAGTTGCTCGGCGGTCGGCTCCGAGACATAGCCGGTGATGTGCGCGGCGCGCTCCCCGAGCGGGTAGACCCGCGCCGTCTCCGCCTTGACCGAGACTCCAGGGAGGCGAGAAATGACATCGAGAAGACGCTCGCTCTCCTCCCGCGGGAAATCCATGATGGGCACGAACCAGCTCGGGTCCGCTTCCTCGTAGCGCGCCTTGATGGCGTCTTCTTCCATCTTCGTCAGGTCGCTCAACTCGCGCAGAATGCGCTCCTCATCCTCAGCGGGAATCAGTCCAGGGACGATCCCAACGCGTTGCACGAGCCCGTCGTAGGCGAGCGGCTCACCATTGCGGTCGAGGATTTTTCCGCGACCAGAGGGCAATCGGTCGACGTCGACGCAGCCATCGTTCCCGAGCTCGCTGAAAATGGTCGATGGCGTCCATGCCACCCGCCATCCGTCTTGTTCATGCACCAGCGGCAGCGTGTTCTCCTCGCTGAACTCGCCGGCAATTCCTGATGCGAAGGTGACCCGAAACGGGACACGCGACGAATCTCCGGCTTCACCGGTGAGCTCGACCTGGACCGAGTGCAGCTCGGCGCGATCGTCGATACCCTGGTAGCGACTGGTGAACTCCTCCAGTGGCAGGGTGCGGCGCACCGTCCCGGAGGTCAGGTCGTACATCCCGGCGTAGTCGCGCGCATTCCAGCGCGCGACCCATTCGGCCGCCACCTCATCCGCCGAGAGCCCCGGAACCGCTGGCGTCGGGCTGGCGTCCTCGACTTGGGCGATGGCCGCCGGATCCGGATCGGCGGGCGCCGTAGGGCTAGCGGCAACTGCCAGTTCTGGAGTCGGCGCGATCCGCGGAGGCGATGCGTCTCGCACCAGGATCTCGTTCAACCTGCCAAGGGGGAGGACACCGGGGCGGATCACCGCCGCGGCGGCGATGATTCCGAAAACGAGGAGCAGCGCAAGCACCCACGGCCACCGGGAGGGGGTGGGATCGTAAAAGACCGGTGACTGTCGGTAGCGGCGCGCCAAGAGGACCGTCCTGGACCGGGAATCGTAACCCTGTTGCGGGGGCAACGCGGGCGAGCCCGCGGGGGCGCGGTCCCACCCATATCGCTATCTCGGGCAAGTGAGCGGACCGTCAAGGGAATGCTGGCACCCGGCAGGGCAGGCGTCAAGCGAATCATTCGGCATGGGGACTATTGTCTGGGATCAGGCGCGGCCTTCCCGCATGGGAGAGTCCAAGACTTCAGTCCATTGACGACTGTGAACGCGCTGCCGATGATTTCCGGGATCGGAGGCCCGTTTTGACGAGTGAGCTTCAACTTCCGCGCGGCACGGTCACCTTTCTGTTCACCGATATCGAGGGCAGTACTGCCCTCTGGGAACAGGACCATGTAGCGATGCGCGCCGCCGTCGAACGGCACCTGGCTCTCCTCGATTTGGCGATAGCCGCTCATGGAGGTCACCGCTACGAGCAGGTTGGGGACGCTATCCAGGCCGCCTTCGCGACGGCCGGTGACGCGCTTGCAGCCGCCATAAACGCGCAGCGGTCGCTCGTCGAGGAGCCGTGGCAGCTTCCCAACCCGATCCGGGTGCGCATGGCCCTCCACACCGGGGAGGCGGTCCCCGACTCGTCCGGCAAGTACCACCAGGTCCCGGCTCTCAACCGGCTGAGCCGGGTTCTGGCGGTCACGCACGGCGGCCAGATCGTGCTCACCCAAACGACCCGGCAATTGGCCGGTGATGAGCTGCCAGAGAATGTGGCGTTCCACGATCTTGGCCAACACCGGCTGCGCGACCTCCTGCAGGCTGAACGAATCTTCCAGGTGCTAGCCCCAGGCTTGCCGGCCGATTTTCCGCCGCTGCCATCCCTCGAACGACACGAGACAAACCTTCCTATTTTGCTGACGCCCTTGATCGGTCGCGCCGAGGATGTGTCTCATGTCGTGGCGTTACTCGAGCAGGAGGATCGTCGGCTGGTGACACTCGTCGGTCCCGGAGGGACCGGCAAGACGCGACTGGCGCTGGCAGCCGGCGCCGAGCTGCTGGACACCTTCCCCGACGGTGTCTGGTTTGTCGATCTTGCCCCACTCGTCGATCCCGGGCTGGTGCTGCCGGCCATCGCGGCCACGCTGGGAGTGCGCGAAACGAATGTCTCGCAGATAGAACACGCGCTGATCACGTTTCTGCGACCAAAACGCCTCCTGCTCGTACTCGACAACTTCGAGCAAGTGGTCGCCGCGGCCCCGCATGTCTCCGATTTACTAACAGAGTGCCCACGGCTCGCTATCCTCGTGACGAGCCGGGAACCTCTCCAGCTCCGGGCCGAGCATCTCGCACCCGTTCCGCCACTCCTATTGCCGGAACCTGACACCCTACCCCCACTCGGCGAGCTGGCTCGTGTGCCGGCGGTCGATCTTTTCGTGCAGCGGGCTCAAGCTATCGTGCCCAACTTCGCCCTGACCGCCGATAACGCCGCGGCGGTCGCCGAGATTTGCCAGCGGCTCGATGGGCTCCCGCTGGCGATCGAGCTCGCCGCTGCCCGGATCAGGCTTCTGCCGCCATCGGCGCTCCTGGCAAGGCTGGAACAGCGTCTACCGCTCTTGACCACCGGGGCGCGCGATGCACCAGAGCGGCAACGAACTCTGCGGGACACGATTGCCTGGAGCCACGAGTTGCTGACACCGGAAGAGCAGACCTTGTTCAGAAGGCTCGGCGTGTTCGCCGGCGGCTGGACGATGGAAGCGGCGGAGACGATTGCCGGCACGGATAGCGGTCTGGATATCTTCAGCGGGCTAGAAGCCCTCATCGACAAGAGCCTGGTTCGTCAAAGTGGAGACGCGACCGGCGATCCACGCTTCGGTCTGCTGGAGACGATCAGAGAGTTCGCCCTGGAGCAACTCGTCGCGGCAGGCGAGGCTGACGAAGTACGGACGCTCCACGCCACCTTTTTCCTGGCCCTGACTGAGGGGCTGGCGAATGGACTTTGGCAATCGACGGAGCCACGGCTGCTCGATCAGTTAGCGGTTGAACAGGACAATACCAGGTCCGCGCTCGACTGGCTTAATCGCCGGGGCGAGCTCGAAATGTGTCTCCGTCTCGCCGTCGGACTCGGGTGGTTTTGGCTTATCCGGGGATTAGGATCCGAGGGTCGCTCGTGGCTCGAGCGGGCGGTCGCGCCAACTGTGGACGTCGCCGCCCCTGTCAGAGCCTGGGCACTCATGTGGGCGGGTGCTCTGGCCTTGATGCAAGGTGAATCAGATGCCGCCGTGAAGTTCGAGGAGACGAGCATCGCACTTTGGCGCGAGTGTGGCGAGGCTTCAGTAGGGCTCGTTTCGGCCCTGGTGACTCAGGCGCGGGCAGTCGGAGAGCTTGGGGATCCAGCACGTGCTGTAGCGCTGTTGAAGGAAGGTTTGGACATTGCCCGTGCAATGAACCACGCGTTCCTCATCGTGCTTGCTCTCGAAAATCTCGCCGGGATGGCGCTTATACGGGGTGATACCAAAACGGCGAAGGCGCTTCTCGAAGAGGCTACACCGCTTCGACGCACGACAGGGGACACCTGGGGAGCGCCGTACTCATTTGCCATGCAGGGGGAAATTGCGCGCAAGGAAGGCAACATGGCCGAGGCAATCGAGCATTACCAGAAGGCCATTACTCTCTCCCATGGTCGGGGTGACAAGCGGTTCATGGTCGGCGGCCTCATCAGGCTTGGAATCATCGCGGCGGAACTCGGCAAGCCTGAGTCAGCAGCACGCTTGCGGGGAGCAGCAGAAAAACTTCATGAGACGGTTGGTTCATGGATTCATCTGTCCGGGCTGGACGGGGACCAACGAGCAATCGAGATGATGCGAGCGGCACTCGGCGAGCAGTCATTCGCCGCGGCGTGGTCAGCCGGTCGAGCCCTTTCGTTGCACCAGGTTGTGACAGAAGCCGTAGTCCTCGCCCAGGAACTGGTACGCGAGCAGCGATCGCAGTCTCACGTGACCGAAGCCGGGGCACTCGCTTAGGAACTAGTGCGCGAGCAGCGTCTGGAGTCCCACGTGACCTAATGCCGCCTACCCGCGTTCCGCAACGGGTAGTGCCTAAGGGTGCGTGGCGGTTATGTTCGAGATGACTCGGAGACCGCCGTAATCTCTTCGACCGCTGCCGGGTTCTCCAGCGCGGTGACGTCTCCGGGAGGCAGACCGAGGTAGGCGGCGCGAATGACCCGGCGCATGATCTTGGCGTTGCGGGTCTTCGGCAGGTCACGTACCCAGACGACGCGCTGTGGTCGCAGCGCTGCGCCGAGCTGAGCCGCGATCGTCTGCCGGACCTCTGCCGCCAGCGAGTCGGAAACCTCGATTCCCGGTCGGGGCACGACGAAGACGACGATCGACTCCCCTTTGACCTCGTGTGGCACGCCGATAGCGGCGGCCTCCTGGACCGCGGGGTGCGCGGTCGCCGCCGATTCCACTTCAGCCGGCCCGACCCGTTTCCCGGCGACCTTCAAGGTGTCGTCCGAGCGCCCGCGGATAAACCACTGGCCGTCGTCGTCGATCTCCGCCCAGTCGCCGTGCACCCACACTCCGGGGATGCGGCTCCAATAGGTCTCCAGGTAGCGGTCCGGATCACGCCAGAAACCGCGCGTCATGCCGACCCACGGCTGGCGCACGACCAACTCGCCGACTTCGCCGCGCACCGAACGGCCGGCGTTGTCAGTCACGTCGGCGTCCATGCCGGGCACGGGGGTGTTGAACCCGCAGGGGACGATCGGCCGCAGCGTGACGCAGCCGACGATACCGCCACTCGTCTCCGTTCCACCCGAGTAGTTGATGATCGGGCAGCGCCCTTTCCCAACCTCCTCGAAATACCAGCGCCACGGCCCAGGATTCCACGTTTCCCCGGTCGAGCCGAGAATGCGCAGCGAGGAACAGTCCCGGCCGCGGACCCATTCCGTCCCCTTACCCATCAATGCCCGCACGGCAGTCGGGGCGACACCCAAGACGGTGATCTGGTGATCGTCGACCAGCCGCCAGAGACGGTCGGGAGCGGGGAAGTCGGGAGTTCCCTCGAAAAGCATCAGGGTCGCGCCGACGATCAAGCCGCCGCAGATCAGCCAGGGGCCCATCATCCAGCCCAGATCGGTCAACCAGAAGAGGGTGTCGTCCACCTGGACGTCGAAACAGGCAGCCAGGTCGTGGGCGGCCTTGACCGGGAACCCAGCGTGGACGTGCACAGCCCCTTTTGGGCGCCCCGTCGTGCCGGAGGTGTAGATGAGCATGTAGGGCTCGTTAGCGTCCGTCGCGACCGTTTCGAACTCGGGTGAAGCGCCGGGGACGACGTCGTGCCACCAGACATCCCGACCGGCGATCCACGGCACCTCCTCGCCGGTGCGGCGCAGGACGAGGCAAGTTCGCACGGTTGGCGCCTGGGCCATCGCCTCGTCGGCGACCGCCTTCATGGCGACCGTCTTGCCGCGGCGGAGGGCACCGTCGGTGGTGATGAGCAGGCTCGCCTCACCGTCGTGCAGCCGTGAGCCGAGCGCCTCCGAACCGAACCCGGAGAACATCGGCAGGAAGATGGCGCCGAGTTTCCCCAGGGCAAGTACCACGGCCACGGTTTCCGGCAGCATCGGCATGAAGACGCCGACGCGGTCTCCTCGCTCGACGCCAAGCTGTCGCAGCGCGTTCGCCAGGCGGTTCGTCTCGTCTTGCAGCTCGCGGAATGTGAGCCGGCGGATAGCGCCGTCATCACCCTCCCAGATCAGTGCGGTGCGGTCGCCACCAGGACCGTCCGCATGCCGGTCCAGTGCGCTGGTGACGTAGTTGAAGCCTCCCTCGGTGAACCACTCGGCCCAGGGCGCACCGCGAGAGAGATCGAGCACCACCTTGTAGGGCCGGTTCCAGACGAGCTCCAGATCCTGGGCGACCGCTCCCCAGTACCAGCCGGGATCGGCGTTCGCCCGCTCCAGAAGGGCGTCGTACGACGGGACGTCGTGGCGCGCCATGAACCGGCGCAGGCGAGAGCGCTCGAGGTGCGCCTGACCCGGCGTCCAGGCTATCTCGCGATCTCCCCCCGACTGCAATCCGGCTCGATTCTCCATGACACCACCCGGCATGCTCGACTCCCAGCTGTGATGCCGATGCGCGGACCGGCCGCGCGATTGTTGCCGCGACCTGGCTACGGGTCAAGCGGGGTGGCCGCGCATTCCCTCAACCCAACCCCACTCCCTTGCAAGGGAGAGGGGCTCTCGGTTCCTCCCAGTTCTGTGCCCGACTATCGCTTAAGGCGTCGCCTGGACCGCATTGGGAGGAAATGAGTCGCTGAACGTGACGATCTGATACCGACGACATGAGCCACTATGCTTGGCAGCGATTCGGGAGCGTCGATATGACCTGGAAACGTCTCTTCGGCAAGAACAAGGACGCGGGCTCGCCACCGGTCGCCCCTGCGGCAGCGGAACCCGATGCCGACGGCATCGTGCGCCGACGGGCTCCCGCCGTCGATCCGGCCATGCAAAACCGGCTCGATACGCTGCGCCAGCGCCGCGACATGGCCGCCTATGACCTGGAGCGAGCGCTCGCGGCACGGCAGCCGGAGAACCCCTGGCGCGAGCGGATGGACCTGCTCGACCACTCGTTGGCAACGATCGAAGACGATCTGCACGCGCTCGACGCGACCCCTCCCCTGCCCCCGGTTCTTCTTCCCGAGACACCGATTACGGAGATCGAAGTCCGCCTCGAAGAACCGCTCAGCATCGCCTTCTCGATCGGGCCGGAGCGCTTTCGCTGGGAGGAGGAGGTCGACTGGGACCAGCGTGGCGGCCCGGTGGTCCGCGGTCAGGTGCGGCAGCGATCCGGGAACGCGGCGGCGCTGGTGCCGGAGGATGTCCCGGCCGAGCGCCGGGAGGCGCTGGAGCGCCATCTGAGCGAAAGCGCGTCGGTCTTCGCCCTCGACCTGCGCGACCGAGCGCTCAATGGGGAGCCGCTCCCGGAGCGACCGACGCTCGCCGACCTGGCCCGACCCTGCCCGGTCTGCGGAGACTGGCTCGACTGGCGGGGTCACTGCGACACCTGCGCGACGCGGGCTTACCGTCGCCAGACGCTGCGCGGCGAAGCGGCGCGTCTGGCCCAGGAGCGAGATGACGAAGAGGAAGACCGCCACAAGTGGTCGGAACGATTTCCCGTGGCACGCAAGCGTCTCGCCGACCTGGACGCGGAGATCGCGAAACTCGAAGCTCGCTAATGGAGCTCTTGAGCCCGCTCAGAGGTCCGCTGGCAGCGAGGCGTCGCCGGCAGCAGTCATGCGACCTTCGCGTACCAGCCGCCGCGCGAGCTCCCGATTCCTGGGCGACCAGTTCGATCCTGGCCGGCGGGGAACGAAGCGGATCGCGTAGCGCTCGTCATCGATGCTCTTGGTCTGGGTATCGATCCAACCATGACAGATCGCCGTTTCCAGCAGCTCATCGAAGGTCACGGTCTGTTTCCCGGACGCTTTCTTGAAGATGGCGACGGTCAGTTCCGGTTCCGTCGCGCTGTGGGCGCGCAGCCACCGGTCGAACTCACTGGCCATGGAGAACGGCGTCGCCCGAGCGACGTCGAGGGGGCTCAGCCCCTCGCCTCTCGTTCGATCCGTCTGCCCCACGCCATCACGGCGACATGCGGATGGCGGCGCACATCATCACGGCGTTGAACGTACGGATGAACTCTCGACCATCCTCCGGGATCCAGCTCACCGACCG
The DNA here is from genome assembly GCA_963751075.1 of uncultured Chloroflexia bacterium. Lineage (GTDB taxonomy): Bacteria > Chloroflexota > Chloroflexia > Thermomicrobiales > UBA6265 > JACCXM01. The sequence continues at coordinate 93,178 of CAVVTE010000016.1, forward strand.
CTCGCCCGTACGGGAGACGCCGGGCACCTGCACCGCCTGATCCGCCCGCGCCTGGTGATCGAACTCGAGCTCGACCGCTCTCCCCGACTCCAGAGTGTATGGCCGCGCCTGCGCCACCCGGCCAATCGCCGCTTCGGCCGACTCCCGGATTACCTGCTGCGCCTTGAGGGGGTGGAGATGGAGCGCCGAAAAGGTGGTGATCCCCTCCTTCACCACCGCGCCAACGACCTGCTCCCCGAGCAGGGCCTGGGTCTGGGCGACAGCCTTGTCATCACCCGCCACGAGGACAACGGGGACTCCAAAATAGCCCGCCACGGCGGCATTGATGCCGAACTCGCCGGTCGACGTGCCGTCGATCCGGACATCGTTCAGCCAGCCGCTCCAGGTGTGCGCCAGCGGCGCGGCCGGGGTGCCGGCCTTCGCGTGGTAGCCGGTGTAGAAGACAGCGCCGACGCCCTCGAGATCGACGCCCTGCATCATGCCGAGAGGTTTGTTGCTGCCGGTGATGAAGCGCACCTCCGGGTGGAGTCGGTCGGGGATGAGGTTGCGCATCCCGTCGTGGCTGTCGTTGACGATCACCTCACTAGCGCCGCCCGCCAGCGCCCCTTCGACCGCCGCGTTCACCTCAGCGGTCATCCGTTCACGGGTACGCAGGTAGCGGTCCTGGGAATTGGGCTCGCTGCCTCCGACGACTTCCGGAGGCATCACCTGCGTCCAGGAGACGACCCCGCAGGTGCCCTCCATGTCGGCCGAAATGAGTACTTTCAAGTTCACAGTCATTGCGAGAACGTCTCCTCAAGGCGGGCGGCCGCTAGCGATCCGGTTCAAATGGCGCGTCATCCTACCACCGCTGCCAGCGGTATCCGTCGCCCGTCGGCACGATCCGGCCCCATGGCGGGAACGGCTCATGCGCGGTCACCAGTAGCGCGTCCTCTCGCGCGACGGTGGAGAAGATGCGCTCGCGCGAGGCCATCAGCGCGTCGCGGTCACCGTGAGGTGGTTTCCAGGCGGGGTGCTCGACCTCGCAAGCATGATGAACGACGTCGCCGAGGACGTAGAAGACCTCGCCGGCCGACTCCAAACGTACGATCTGATGCCCTGGAGATTCACCAGGGGCAGGCAGGATCGTCACCCCCGGTACGATCTCCTGGTCCCCGTCGACGCAGTCCAGAAGCCCGAGCCGATCGATAGTCTCCAGGCGGTCGAGATCGGAGCCGGGCGTGCCGCGAGCGGGATTTCCCTCCCAATCCGCGCGGCCGAGGTAATGACGGGCATGCGGAAAACGCGGCACGAGGGTCCCGCCGCGCGCGACGGTCACGCCGGGGTAGTGATCGGCATGGGGATGGGTGATGACAACGTGATCGACGTCTTCTGGTGCGATTCCCAGCGCACTCATCGCCGCGACCATCCCAGGCGTGCGGGTGACGGTCCAATTGGGCCAGACCCGGGGGCGGTCTCGCTGCCAGGCAGAGTCGGGATCGTCCATCCCGGGATCGACCACGATGAGCGCGTCACCTAGCCGGATGACGACAACGTTGAGCCCAAGCCAGACCCGGCCCTCCGCGTCCGCCTCCGGCATCGCTTGCCGCCACTCCGGCTCAGGGACCGGGAAGCGCGGCGGCCAGAGGAGGCCGCCTTCGGAGATCGCGGTCACGGTGGCATCACCAACGCGGCGAGTGTCGACGAAGCGAGGGTGATCGGGTGAGGAGCCCATAAGGTGATTGATCCTTGTTCCGGTTATCGGCTAGTGATGGGTGATTGTTCGCTACGCTCACGGTGAAGGGACCTCCAGGTGACTGGCGGACTAGGGTGATCAGGAGAACAAGAGATCACTTCCTATCACCCATCACCCTCGATCGCCAGCAGCCAACATCGCAGACGAGTCATGGGCAGGACGGAGCACTCCGGTGCGTCGCCGGCGCGGTCGAGGATCTCCCCCGATTGGGCGTCGATGCGCAAAAGCAGCCCATGCAAGTCCGGAATGCGCGTGTCCTCATAGATAACCACCCAATGCTGCGCCCACTCCGTGCGCCCGGCCGCGACCGGGAACGTGCGAGAGAGATGCCGGTATTGCGGGCACGCGCGGCGGAAGTCCGTGCCACCGGCCTCCTCGGCGAGCGACGTCGCCACCGTCGAGTCGATGGCTGCTGGTGGCGGAGGCGGCCGGAACTCGGGCGCTTGCTCCCAGCCCTCGGTGTCCTGGCTGACGACCGCCCCGGACAGACGCTCGATCACGATACCGAGGGAGGCCGCGCCGGGGGGCCGGCCCGGCGGGTCCCAGGGAGCGACGAAGGCGTAGGTTAGCCAACCGGTGCCTGGGATCGTTTCCGGTGGCTCTTGCGGAACGCTCCACGGCCAGTCGACCTGCATCGAGGCGTTGAGCAGCACAGCGCCGGGGAGCCAGGAGTCCGCCAGAGCCTGGGCCAGTGGCAGCGCGCTCTCGTAGGTCGCGCCCTCACCGTCGAGCGGAGCGTTCTCCGTCGGCAGCGGTGGAAGTGCCGGTCGATCCGGCGTCCAGATCCAAACCCCGAGCGCGATCGCCGCGAGCAGGATCTGGATGCCGAGCAACGCGGCGATCAGGCCACGCCGGGATCGCCAGAAGGGACGATGCGTGCCCGATGCCGTGTCGTCTTGGAGTCGTGGAGTCGTGGAGTCGAGCGGTGGAGAGGCGGGTGGCAGCCCAGGTTGGAGGATCGTTGCTGCTGGCGCAGTCTGAGGTCGATCGGTGGACGGCGGAGTTCCTTCCGCCTCCCGCCTCCCGCCTCCTGCCTCCGGGACTGGGACTCCCGACTCCCGCCTCCCGCTTTCCGACTCTCGCCTCATCCCCACGACAGGTTGCGAACGGCGTAGGGTGCGGAGCGCGGCAACGCCCCTGGGTCGTCCGGATCGTCGGGCGCGGGAAGATCGCCGGCGCCGATAGCTTCCCAGCCGCGTTCGGCGAGCATCGTGCCGATCGTCTCCTGCGTCCACTGGTCGGCGTGCCAGACCAGGTCCGCGAACCCCTCTACTGCACGCAGGGGAGCGAGCACCTCCTCGCGGACAGTCTCGATCCGGGTTCCGGTATCTAGCCAGACCACCAGGCGCAGCAGCGCTGTTCCGTCCGATTCGACTGGGGTCACCACACCTTCGACCCGGCCAAAGCGCATCGTCCCGTCACCGGCGGGCGCCGCCGGGCGCCGGCGCATCGAGCCGCGCCGCGACCGGATCGGCACCATACTCGAGCGTCTCGGCGCGCGGAGTAGGGATCGTCAGGGCTACCAGCGAGCCGAGCACCAGGAGCAGCGAAAGACTTGCCAGAGCCACCTGCATCCCGAAGAGGTCGGAGATGCGGCCGGTGATCGGAACGCCGATCCCACCGGTGACGAACCCCAGCCCGAGGATGACGCCGGAGGCGACGCCGATGCGGCCCGGCACTAACCGCTGCGCCATGACCAGGGTGACCGATAGCGAGGCATCGCAGAAGAACCCAAAGAGGGCAGCCAGCAGCAGCCCGTGAGGGCCGGGGAAGGCGACGTAGAGGAGCAGCGCCGGGATCGTCAGGAGTAGCGTCGCCACGATAACGCGGCGCTGCCCGATGCGGTCGGCGAACCCACCCCCGAAGAGGGTGCCAACCGCGCCCGCGAGGATGATCACCGCCGCCAGCGAGCCGTAGAACGCCTGGCTGAAACCGAGCTCGGAGTACCAGATGGGGCTCAACTGCAGCACGGAGAGGAACACCCACGAGCGAAACATCGTGACCAGGATCACGCGCGACAGGGAGCCCCAATCCGAACTGGCGCGCATCGCTCTGGTGGCGACCTCTCGCGCCTCTCGCGCACGCTCGACGAGGCGCATCTGCGGCCAGATCAGGGTGGCGGCGGTCAGCCCCGGAACGAGCAATCCGAGACTGCCGCGGGGACCGAAAGCGCCAAACAGGAGCGAGCCAACGATTGGACCGAGGCCATAGCCGATCCCCCCAGCCACGGTGTAGAAGGACATCGCCGCGTTCCGGTGCTCGTCGGATGAGACCGCCGCCGCGTTCGACGCTCCCAGTGGATGGAAAGCCCCGGAGCCGATTCCGGCCAGCGCGGCCAGTCCAATGAAGGCGAGGTAGCTCGTGATGAAACCGTAGGACGCCGCACAGCACGCGCCCCAGATAAGGGTCGCCGGCACAAACCAGCGGCGACCGTGGGTATCCGAGAAGTAGCCGAAGAGGGGTTGGGTCAGCGACGAGGTGGCCGTAAAGGCGAGAGTCACCAGCCCCAACTGGGCGTTCGATAGCCCATATTGGAGCTTCATGATCGGGAAGAGCACCGGCAGGACGCCGCCCAGCATGTCGTTCGAGAAGTGCCCGAGCATGAGGACGACCAGCGCTCGGCTTCTCGCAATCTGTAACAGCGACGTCACCGTCTACTCCCGGAGGGTCATCGGGTCATGGGTTATAGGGTATCAGGGTGACCGGGTTTCGGGGTGCCGGGCGGTGGGCCGAGTAGGGCGTCTGCGCCTTCCCGGAAGGGACCGACGAGGAGGGTTGCCGCAGGCTCGACGTGCCGACCGGGCGTGCGGCTTCGGCACTGCGCTCCCAACTCGCGGGTAAATCAGGGAAATCCTGAAAAGGGTATTGACATCCCGGCACCCAGGGTGTACGTTCATAGCACGCTAGACGCGGACGGGAGCAATCCCGAAAGCGAAAAGCCAGCAGAACGCCGACGAGGACGGGGTCAAACCTGGTCTTGTCGGCGTTCAGCGTTGTCGCCCGATTTTCGACCGCGATGGACCCGCTCTCTCTGTCCCGCGAGGAAATACTCCCCATGCCTCCGAAACGCGGGAAAGACTCAGATTCCTCTCCCCAAACCGCGCTTTCCCCTTCTGCCGCATCACCCTCGCCCGACTGGAATCCAGAGCAGTACGGGCGTTTTCAGGGCGAGCGGGCGCAACCCTTCTTCGATCTCCTCGATCTGGTCGAGCCCCGGCCCGGGATGCGCGTGGTCGATCTCGGCTGCGGCACCGGCGAGCTGACGCGGGAGCTTCACCGGCGTCTCGCGGCTCGGGAGACGATTGGCATCGACAATTCGCCGGCGATGCTGGCCAAGACCGCGGTCTTCGCGGGCGACGGTCTCCGCTTCGAGCAGGGAGACATCGGCGCCTTCACGAGCGACGGAGACTTCGATCTCGTCTTCTCCAACGCCGCGCTGCACTGGATCCCCGAGCACGAGTCGCTCCTGACCCGGCTCGCGACCGCCCTGACAGAGACCGGTCAACTCGCCGTACAGGTCCCCGCCAACGACGATCATCTCTCGCATACGACAGCGGTCGAGGTCGCACGTGAAGCTCCCTTTCGGGACGCTCTTGGGGGCCATGTGCGCCAATCTCCGGTGCTGGCGCCAGAGGCGTACGCAACGCTCTTGCACCGCCTCGGATTCAGACGTCAGAAGGTGCGCCTGCAGGTCTACGCCCACGAACTTGAGTCACGGGACGCGGTCGTGGAGTGGGTGCGGGGGAGCACGCTGACCGACTACGAACGCCGGCTGCCGGGCGAGCTCTGGCCGCGCTTCCTGGAGCGGTACCGGGAGCGGCTCCTCCCCCGACTCGAGGAGACGAGACCCTACTTCTACCCGTTCAAGCGCGTGCTGTTCTGGGCTTCTCGCTGAGTCTTCCGCGTTTCGGCGACATCGATAGATTGACTTGATGACGACATGAGTCTGCCCTCGCGCGGAGTACGAGGGGGACCGCCGCGCGGGCTACGTAACTTGCGGTCGATACGTGCCGAAGCTCCAGAGATTTCCCTCGAGGTCGCGGGCGGAGTACTCGCGAGAGCCGTAGTCGGTGTCGGTCAGGGGGCGCACGATCTCGGCGCCCGCGGTCTTGGCCCGCTCGTAGTGCGCGTCAACGCCGTCGAGCGCGACGTACAGGCCCTGGGTGGTCATCGGTCCCTCCCAGGGGTTGTCGGGATTGACTTCGTCGCGCCGCGTGGTCGGCATGATCACGCCGTCCCCCAGCCGCAGCTCGACGTGCGCGTACGTGCCGTCGTCGTTCTTCATCAGCTCGAGTGGCTCGAAGCTGAAGACCCGGCACAACCAGTCGATGGCGGCCGGCAGATCCCGGTAGCCCAAGATCGGGTACATGGTGACCTGTCCCAGCGTCTGTCCGGGTTGCGGTTTGCATCGGAAACCTCCTTTGCTTGCATCACGCCTCACGGCGAGGCGACTGGGATCACGATAGCTATCCGCACAGGTGTTCGTATTGGAGATTTTTGACCTCCATATACGAGGTCCAGGTGATGACCGCCGGAAACGGGCAACGGCCGTAATCGTTGCTCCGCCCTGCCTCGCGTAGCCTTCGCAATCTTCCATAACGGTCATCCGTCGGCAGGGTGCCTCGCACCAACCACCCAGCGCGGTGATCTCCCAGAGTCCCTAGTAATCCGGAAACGGAGGAAGAGGACGAAAGCGAGCGGGATGCGCAATCTGACCATAGTTCCGGGTCACGCAGGATGCAGGATCCCACGGAGATTACCCGCCGATGCGATCGAGATAGCGTTCGGCGGAGCGGCGCACCGCCTCCTTCGCGTCGGAGGCCACGACGCTCCCTGACCAACCGCCGTAGAGGCGCTCGAAGGGGTACGGCTCGACCGCTGCCACGATGCGGCGGATGGCGCCCGGCCCGAGCGGAACGAGATTCGGGTAACTCTCCATGAAGCTCACCCAGCGCCGGTCACTGACGACCGTGATCGTATCGCCGGTAAGGAGTGCCCCGGCGCCGCCGGCGCCATCAGGCCAGTGCAACACGCAGCTCCCCGGAAAGTGGCCGCCGCATCGGATGAGGGTCAATCCACTCCCCGGCAAGGGGTCCGCCGTCTCGCCCTGCCAGAATCGAATGGCATCGTCGGGCCGGGTCACCCAGGTGCGGTCGTCGGCGTGGATGTAGATCGGGACGCCCCCGAAGGCTCCGCTCCATTCGGCCATTCCGGTGAAGAAATGCGGGTGTGAGACGGCAATCGCCGCCAGCCCACCGCGTTGCTCGACCGCGGCCACGGTGTCGTCGTCGACGAGACTGATGCAGTTCCACAGCAGATTGCCGGCAGGCGTTTCGATCAGGTGGGCCTGCTGGCCGATGGCGAAGCGCGGTTCGGTCGCGATTCCCGTGAGACCGGGATCGACGGGCTCGACGACGTTGCGGTGGTCATCACGAAGCTGCTCGAGGGTGGTCCACAGCTGCCCTTGATGTCCGACGTACTGGCGCTCATCCTCGCAGATCGGGCAGGTCGCTGGTGGCTCGGCCGTTGCCGGGAACTGAGCGCCGCAGGTGACGCAGATGTGATGGTCCATCGTTCTCCTGTGTCGAATTCTCAATCAGCGGCGAAGCCACCACCGATGGCCAGCCGGCGGCGCACGAGCCCTTCCGGGGTGTCGCCGGCAAAGCGCTGGAACTCGTGGATCAGGTGAGACTGGTCGTAGTAGCCGCACGACCGCGCCACGGCTCCCCAGTCTGGCGAGTCGGCGGCAATGTGCGTCGTCGCGCGGTGGAAACGCAGCAGCCGGGCAGCCTGCTTCGGTGGCAGGCCGATCTGCTCCCGGAAACGGGCGATGAGCCGTTTCGGGCTCCAACCAAGCTCGTCGTACAGCGTCGCGATCGGCACCCTGCCGCCGGATACGACCAGTTGCCGCCATGCCCAGGCCACTTCCGGCGATGGTGCAGTGGCCGCGGCCAGCCGGGCGGTCAAAGCGGCATCCAGGATCGCGAAGCGAGCGTCCCAGGTAGCTGCACTTTGCAATCGCTCCACCAGTTCGACCCCCCAGGGACCGCAGAGCGCATCGAGCGCGATGGAGCGGTTGGTCAGGGTCTCCATCGGCTGTCCCAGGAGCCGGTACGCCGCAATCGGGGAGAGACGCAACTCGACGCCGGCCTGGCTGCCGGCGGTCTGGGTCAGGGAGTACGTCTCGTGCAGCCCGGCCACGAATCCGCCACCAGTGGGGATGATGCTAGTAGCCGATCGCGGTTGTGCGACCAGCAAGGGCTCGCCAAGATTGACAATGAAGATGACGTCCGCCGAGGGCAACTCGCGCCGTCGCAGCGGGACTCCGGTTCGCTCGGCGTATCCCCAGTAGTCGCGGGCGATGCTCCGCAGCCCGGGGCTGGCCGCGCGCCGCACAAGTGCCAATCCACCACCGGGTGAATGGCCGTTCTTTGGTTCATCGGGGATGCGGGGTGCGATATCGACCATGTGCCTCCCTTCGCCCTGCATCATAGTGCCCGGTTTGCTCGGACGCCATCGTTCGGAGGAGCTGGCACCCCCATTGCCGCGGCCCTTGTCAAACTTTCTACACCGACAGGGTGATGGCGTCATTTCGAGCTCTCAGGCGAACTTGCAGAATCTCGGAGCTTGAACAGCAATGGCTATCAAAGCCGGGAGATTCTGCAAGTTCTGCGCCTCAGGATGACGCCCTCTTCAGTCACGATACTCAGTGCGGGTGCTATGAGCCGTCGTGGTGCCGTGAACCGGCGTACGATGGCGAGCGAGAGACGGGATACGGCGATGCGCTCGTGCAACTCAGCAATCTGTCTGATATGAGCCCAAGCCGATTCTGACTCCGGTCACGGGAGAAACGACACGATGGCCAAGGTTTGGGCGGTGTTAGTCATGTTGCTCGCCGGTGCGTCGATCGGTGGCTTCGCTGACTTCACCGCCGACGGGCAGGTGACAAATGGACCAGCACTCGTGGTGTCATCGGCTGGGCAACGGGAGCCTGCCGCCGAGGTGCGGGGCCGACCTCCCATCCTGATCGCCGCCGGGGACATCGCGCATTGCGTATCGCGCGGCGACGAGGCGACCGCGGCGCTGATCCGGGACATGCCGGGAACGGTAGCAACCCTCGGCGACCACGCCTATGAGACTGGTTCGAAAGAGGATTTCACCCGCTGCTACGACCCCACGTGGGGGTCGGAGAAGGCGCGAACACGCCCGGCAGCCGGAAACCACGAATACGAGACCCGAGACGCCAGTGCGTACTTCGATTACTTTGGGGAGGCGGCCGGCACACGGGGGGAGGGGTACTACAGCTACGACCTCGGCGCCTGGCACATCGTCGTACTCAACTCCAACTGCATCCAGGTCGGGGGCTGCGACACAGACTCGCCGCAGGGGCGCTGGCTGCGCAAGGATCTCGCGGCCCACCCGGCAACCTGCACCCTCGCCTACTGGCACCATCCGTTGTTTAGCTCGGGGAATGCGCACGGCGGGAATGAGACGATGCGACCGGCCTGGCAGGCGCTGTACGATGCGGGGGCGGATGTGGTGCTCTCCGCGCACGAGCATCACTACGAGCGGTTCGCGCCCCAGAATCCGGCCGGCCAACTCGACCGCAACCGTGGCATCCGGCAGTTCGTCGTGGGTACGGGTGGCAGCAGCCACTATGGGTTCGGCCGCATCCTGGAGACGAGTGAGGCGCGCAACTGGGACACATTTGGCGTTCTCGTGCTGACGCTGCGCCGGGCGAGCTACGACTGGGTCTTCGTCCCCGTCGGCTCTCAGCTCGACCTGAACGACGAGAGCAACTTCGCCGACTCCGGGAGCGCGGATTGCCACTGAACGGTCTCGCGGCAACAGGACCGCTCGGGGCCTGGGCGGCTCCCGCCCGCCAGGAGCCGGTAACTCTCAACTTCATCACCCAGTCCGACGAATGGGGCGAGAACATGCTGGACGTGGTCGCCGCCTTCGAGGCAGCCAATCCGTCCATCACGGTTGAACTGGAGACGTATCCGTTCCGCCAGCTCTTTGAGATCATCGAGATCCGCATGGAAGGGCAGAGCACCGACGTCGACTTGATCAGCGTCGATGTGCCGTTGGTTGCCTCCTACTCCGTTCGTGGCTTCCTCCAGCCCCTCAACGAGTATTTCACTCCTGAGGAGATGGAGAACACCTGGGTGCCAGCGTCGCGGGACGCGGGACACCACGGCGACCAGTTCATGGCGGCGCCGCAAAACACCTCGACTCAGCTCCTCTATTACAACCGCCAACTTTTCGAGGAGGCCGGCGTCGAGCCGCCACCGTCTTTTGTCGACGGTTCGAACGTTGATGCCGAGATCGACGCTGTTATCGATGGACGCTGGACCTGGGAGCAGCTGGTCGAGGCCGCGCAGGCGTTGACCGCCGACACCAACGGCGATGGCGCCCCTGACACCTGGGGTATGGTCTTTGACCAGGTCAGCCGCCCGTACCAGATCCTGGCTCTCCCTGAATCGCTGAACCAACCGAGTATCAGCCCAGACGGGTTGCAAACGGAGGGGTACCTCAATTCCGAGAACTGGATTCGCGCCGCGACGTTTTACCGAGATCTCTTCAACACCTGGCAGGTAAGTCCGAAGGGCGTCGACCCCGCACAGACCCCCGAGCTCTTCCGAGCCGGCAACGCGGCAATGATCGTTGGGGGTGAGTGGAACGTCCTGCCGTTCTCCGAGGTCGAGGGACTTGATTTCGGCATTGCCGCGCACCCGTTTTTCGCGGACGGACGAGTAGCGACCCCAACTGGGAGCTGGCACGTCGGGATTTCAGCCTTCTCGCAGAACAAGGAAGCCGCCGCGGAGTTCTTGCGCTTCTTAACTCTCTCTCCAGAGGGCACGCGCGTCTGGTTCGAGAGCCATGGTCAGTTCCCGGCAGCGAACCAACTGCTCGAGACGCTTGATACGGATGAGACATACGCGGAGTTCCCACTCGGGGCCTACCGCATTAGTGCGTACGAGGCTCGCAACACCGCCGTCCCGCGGCCGTTGACCCCCGGGTACCTGGAGTTTGAGGATATCCTGGGAACGACCCTCGAGGACATCCGCAACGGCGCTGAGCCTGCACCGGCGCTCGACGCGGCAGTCCAGCGCATCGATCGCTCGCTGGCGCGATATCGATAACCGCTCACGTTGCCAAGCCGGCGACCGGGAACGATCCGGTCGCCGGCTTGGCCGCCACCTGACGAGCACGACCATGGCACGCTCCCCCGGCCGCGCTGCAAACAGTCCACAGAGTGGGTACGCACACCCGATTCATATAGGTGGGAGGCGCCGATGAGTGTCTCTGACAGGGTAATTGGGAGCGACCGGCTCAGCTCTGGGCCGCTCCGTCACGAGCGGCGGCGATCACGCGACAGGCCCGTCGCCAGAGCTGGCCGGCGGCCTACCTACTTCTGGCGCCGGCGCTGATCGGCCTCGCGGTCTTTCGCCTCTATCCAATAGGACTCGCCGCCTGGGGAAGTCTCCACACCACGACGTTCGGCAGTGGCGCCCAGCGAGTCTTCGTCGGACTCGACAACTATCAATACCTCTTCGACACCCCGATCTTCTGGGATTCGCTCTGGGTCACGCTGAAGCTCAATCTCGTGATCAACCCGGTTCAGATCGTGCTTGCGCTGCTCCTCGCCGTCCTCGCCAACCATAAGGTACGAGGCATCACGTTCTACCGGACGATCTTTTTCATTCCGATCGGCATCTCGGTGCCGATCGCGGCGCTCCTCTGGCAAACGATGCTCGATCCCAACTCGGGGTTGCTGAATGCGCTGCTCTCGGCCGTCGGGCTGCCGCGGCAACCGTTCCTGACGAGTGCCGATCAGGCACTGTGGAGCGTTATCGCCATCGCCAGCTGGAAGGGTGTCAGCTTCTGGATGGTTTTCCTGCTCGGTGGGCTGCAAGCTATCCCCTTCGATCTGCATGAAGCGGCGATGCTCGACGGCGCGTCCGCGACCAGGCGATTCCTGCAGATCACCCTTCCGCTCCTCAAACGGACGATCCTCTTTGTCCTCGTGACCGACACCGCAATCAATCTGCTGCTCTTCGCTCCGGTCTATCTGCTTACCCGTGGTGGGCCGGAACTTTCGACCAACGTTCTGATGTACGAGGCATTCAAGACCGGGTTTGTCTACACCGACATGGGACTGGCTCTGGCCATGGTGATGGTGCTCCTCGGGTTGGTGCTCGTCGTCGTCGCCGCCGAGTTCCGATTGCTCCAAACACGGGAGGATGCAGGATGCCGACACGACCGATCACCGTTGCCAAACGCATCCTGCTTCACCTCCTCTACATATTCGTCGGCCTCCTTGTGGTGGGACCATTGTTGTGGGCGTTGGCGTCGTCGCTCCGGCCCCGGGACGAGATTTTTGAGTTCCTCATGCCCTTTTCACTCAAGGCGCTCTACCCAACGACTCCGACCCTCGAGGCCTATCGCGTGATCTTCTTCGACAAGGACTTCGGCCGGGCGGTGCTCAATACCGGCGTGGTGGCCGTTGCGACGGTCGTGGGAGGGCTGCTTGTCGCGGCGCTAGCCGGGTTCGCCTTCGCCAGGTTGGAGTTTCCGGGCAAGCGAGCACTTTTCGGATTGACGGTGGTGACTTTCCTGGTGCCGTTCGAAGCGATAGCCATTCCGCTTTACGACCTCATCCAACAGCTCGGCTGGGTCGACACGTATGCGGGCTTGATTGTCCCCGGCGTGGCCAACGGCATCGCCATCTTCCTCTTCCGGCAGGCGTTCGCCGAAATCCCGAACGATCTTGTCGACGCGGCGCGACTCGACGGCGCATCCTGGCTCGGGATCCTGTTCCATATCTTCTTGCCGCTCACTAAACCGGTGATCGTCGGCGCCTCGCTTCTGCTCTTTCTCTTCCAGTGGGAGTCGTTCCTGTGGCCGCTCATCGCGGTCCGAGATGAGCGGTACAAGGTGGTTCAGGTCGCCCTCTCGGATTTTCAGTTGCAGTTTCAGACACTGTGGGAACAGCTCTTCGCGGCGTCCATCGTTGCCGCCGTCATTCCCCTGCTGCTGCTGCTGCCATTTCAGCGGTACTACGTCCGCAGTGTTGTTGGTACCGGTCTGAAGTAGACCCGTCCATTTGGCGAGTGTGGCCATCACTCCGCCAACCTTATTGAGGTCAAACGTGACAGAGCCACGAATGCGGCGCCCCGCGATTCTCGATACGGACATCGGCACTGATGTCGATGACATCCTGGCTCTCGTACTGTTGGCACGAGCGTCGGAGGTGCAGCTCGTCGGGGTGACGACGGTCTACGGAGACACCCTATTGCGGGCGAAGATGGCCCGCCATGTTCTCGACCGGATGGGACACTCCGATGTCCCAATCGGGATCGGGGCCAGCGAGACGTTGACCGGGCGCCCGGTCTGGTGGGCAGGTCACGAGGGCCAGGGAATTCCTGACCTCGATCAGGTGCATGTGGATGAGGAAAACACCGCGATCGATCTGCTCCGCAGAGCCGCAACGGAGCACAGGGGACAACTCGATCTCTTCGCCATTGGGCCGTTGACGAACGTGGCCGCGGCGATCACGGCCGACGACTCCTTCGCGGCCTCCCTACATCATCTCTACATCATGGGTGGCGCATTCTGGATGGAGCGGCCGGAGCACAACATCAAGTGCGATCCCGAAGCGGCCGATATCGTTTTCCGCTCGGGCATCCCGATGACCGCCTGCGGCCTGGACGTCACGGAACGCGTATGGCTGCGAGAGACCGCTATGTCGCAGATTCGTGGGGCGGGTGATGGCATTGGCTCCCTGTTGGAGGACCAGGTCAGGCGCTGGTGGGCGTTCAGGGGTGTGAACGAGAACAACCCGCACGATCCCCTCGCGATCTTGTCGGCGATTCGCCCCGAGTTGTTCCGCTTCGAGCAGTGCGAGGTGCGCGTCGAGTTAGACGATGCGGCTCCCGGTCGCACCCGCTTAGCCCGATGCGGTGAGGGCTCCGTGCAGATAGCCGCCGACGTCGAAGTCGAGGCGGCGGAACACGAGCTCATGCGGCGCCTCATCGGGAATGGCTGAGAGGGGGGAAGAGGGGGGTCGCTTCGCTCAAGGGGGTAAAGGGGGACGAGGACGAGCGCCTTTTCCGTCGTGCTCCTCTCCCCCCTCCTCCCCCTCAGCGCAGCGCCCCCCTTCCCCCCTATAGAGGCGACCACTGGTCTCCTTGTCGATCTGTATCACCTGGACGCCGCCTACGTCAGCTGGCGGACGGGACTGAACGCGCCGGCGACATTCGACCTCTACACCCGCTCGGCGCCGTTCGGCGGGACCTATCTCCTGACCGCCGGGCTGGAGCCGGCGCTGGCCTTCGTCGGCGATTTCCGCTACACCGAGGAGGATCTCGCCTACCTCGCCCGGATCAAATCGTACGACCCGGCGTTCCTCGACGAGCTGCGCCGCTTCCGGTTCACCGGCGACATCCTGGCTATGCCGGAGGGGACGGTCGCCTTCGCCAATGAGCCGCTACTGCGGGTCACGGGCCCGTTCCGCGAGGCACTGCTCCTGGAATCGGGTCTGCTGCGGGCGGTTGGCGTCTCGACCCTGATCGCGACAAAGGCGGCGCGGCTGGTCGATGCGGCGGCCGGCCGGGAGATAGCCGATTTCGGGTTCCGGCGCGCCCAGGATCCCTATCTGGCCGCCCGCTCGGCCTTCATCGGCGGCTGCGCCAGCACCTCCTTCGTCAGCGGGGCGAAAATCTTCGATCTGCCCAGCGGCGGTACGATCCCGCACGCGCTGGTGCAGGCATACCCGGAGGAGAGGGAGGCGTTTCGGGCCGTGGCCGAGAGCCTGAACCGCTACTCGCTGCTGCTCGACACCTATGACGTTCACTCCGCCATCGAGACCGCGGTCGAGGTGGCCCACGACGTCAAGGCGCGGCTGGGCCACGAACTGGTCGCGGTCCGTCTCGACAGCGGCGATCTGCTGGCCGACAGCCAGTACGTGCGGCAGGTTCTGGACGAGGCTGGGCTGGACGAGACCAGGGTCCTGGTCAGCGGCGACATCGACGAGTTCCGTATCGCGGAGCTGCTGGAGGCCGGCGCGCCGATCGCCGGGTTCGGCGTCGGCGGAAATCTGGCCGTCGGACTCGGCTCGGTCGCCAGCGGGACGGTCGGGGGTGTGCTGGGCGCGGTCTACAAGCTGGTCTGGTACGAGGAGGGTGACGACCCGGCGCGGATCAAACTCGCCGGCGAAAAGAGCACCTGGCCGGGCCGAAAGCAGGTCTACCGGATCGGCGAGTTCCAGGAGGACATCATCCAACTCGAGGACGAGCCGGCGCCGGAGAACTCCACACCCCTCCTGCACGTGGTGATCCGCGACGGGGCGATCGTGGCAGACCTTCCTCCCGTGCCGGAGCTGCAGCAGCGGGCGGTGGCAAATGTCCAGGCCCTCCCGCGGCGTCACCGGGCGCTTCATGACCCATCCCCGTACCCCGTGCGCCAGAGCACGGGTATCCGTGCGTTGCGAGAGCGGGCCAGCCAGCGAAGCGGTGGCATCGAAACAGAGTGCGCGCTTCCGCCTACCTCCCATACAGGACAGGAGCTGACCTGGAAAGGGTCTAACATCGGGCGGAGGAGCAGCACGCCACACGGCAGTCCGAAACTGACCGCCACGCGAGCGGCCAGAGGTGCTGGAGGACCATTCATGACCAAAGGAAACGTGTTTCGCGCTCTTCACGCTCAGGAAGGTGCATTCATCATCCCGAATCCCTGGGATATCGGCACCGCCCGCATCCTTGCCGCGATGGGCTTTCCAGCGCTCGCGACGACGAGCGCCGGACTGGCGTTTTCTCTCGGCGTGCCAGACGGTCGGGTGTCACGGGAGGCAACCCTGGCCCATTGTCGCGCGATCGTGTCAGCGACCGATCTTCCGGTATCGGCTGATCTCGAGAAGGGATTTGGCGACAGCCCCGAAAGTGTGGCCGAGACGATTCGCGCCGCGGCGGCGACTGGGCTGGCGGGGTGCTCGATCGAGGACTACACCGGCGACCCCGACGACCCGATCTTCGCGCTCGATCTCGCGGTCGAGCGAATCAGTGCGGGCGCCGAAGCGAGCCGAAACCTGCCGGACGATTTCGTCCTGACGGCTCGCTGCGAGAATCTGATACGGGGCCGGAACGATCTGGATGACACCATCAGACGACTACAGGCTTTCTCAAAGGCCGGCGCGGATGTCCTGTACGCCCCCGGTCTGCATGATCTCGAATCGATTCGGACCGTCTGCGCGGCGGTCGACAAGCCCGTCAACGTCGTTATGGGCATGCCAGGGGCAACGTTTTGCCTGGCTGAGCTCGCCGCGGTTGGGGTCAAACGCGTCAGCGTGGGCTCGGCGCTGGCACGAGCGGCCTTCAGCGCGTTCGTCACCAGCGCGCGCGAGATGGCGAACGACGGCTGCTTCAATTTCTCGCAGGAGGCCATGGGATCCGCGGAGATCGTGGGCTTTTTTGGCGCCGATCACCAGTAGTCAACCAGAGGCCGCACACCGACGAACGGTTGCCCGGCGACTCTTGATCCGCTTCCGGTAATTCGCTGCTTCCCCCGTGAGCGCAGCGACCGCCTACTCCCCTTCCTCCCCCTGAGTGCAGCGTCTCCCTCATTTATGGTATACTTCGTCAACGACAGGGAGCGCGGGATCGCCCGCGCGACAGTACGCCTTCTTCCCCTCTTATCGTGACGCCGGGGAACGCCGAGCCGTACTGACCGGCTCGAGCCGTTTCCCTCCGGGGCGGAGTGTTCCGCCCCGATCGTTTGCTGGCGTCGCGCAAGAGGGATCTTTTTTGTCCATGTCTGAACCGTATACACACGAGACCGGCGAAACCTCGCTTTCGTTCGGTGATTTCCGGTTGAGCAATGCCTCATTGACAGCGCTCGCCGGAATGGGGATTAGTGTCCCCACCCCTATCCAGGCCGAGGTGCTGCCGCTGCTGCTCGATGGCCGAGACGTCATTGGCCAGGCGCGGACCGGATCCGGGAAGACCCTGGCGTTTGCCCTGCCGCTGATCGAAGTTGTCGATCCCAAAGTCAGGAAGGTGCAGGCGCTGGTGCTGACCCCGACGCGCGAGCTGGCCGTTCAGGTCGCCGGCGTGATCGACGAGCTGGGCGCCCCGCGCGGCCTGAAGACTTTGATGATCTCCGGCGGCCGGGCCTTTGGTCCGCAACGCGACGAGCTGCGCCGCGGCGTGCACGTGGTAGTCGGGACTCCCGGCCGCGTGCTCGATCTGCTGAACCAGGGCGCCATCTGGCTTGACCGGGTTCGTTTCCTCGTCCTCGACGAGGCGGACGAGATGCTGGACCGCGGCTTCGCGCCTGACGTCGAGCGGATCATCGCCCGCACCACACCCGATCGGCAGACGGCGCTCTTTTCGGCGACGGTGCCATCGTGGGTGAAGCAGACGGCGAGCAAGCACCTGCACGATCCGGAGACGGTGACCGTCGTTCCGGAGCCGGGCGAGGTCAAGCAGATCGAGCATCTGGCCTTCGATATCGGCAACAACGACAAGATGCAGGTCCTGGAAGACCTGCTCGACCATCGCGGCGACGGCTCGGTGATCGTCTTCGGGCGGACCAAGCATGGCGTGAACAAGCTCGCCCGTCGCTTGCAGGCGGATGGCTACCCGGTAGCGGCGCTGCAGGGGAACTTGTCGCAGAACGCCCGCGACCGGGTGATGGACGACTTTCGCAACGGCGGGGTGCCGATCCTGGTGGCGACAAACGTCGCCGCCCGCGGACTGGATGTCAGCCACGTCGCGCAAGTGATCAACATCGAGCTACCGGAGTCGCCGGAGCTGCTCACCCACCGCATTGGCCGTACCGGTCGCATGGGGCGGCAGGGGCAGGCGATCACCCTCCTCGGTCCTGAGGACATGACCAAATGGCGGCGGCTGGAGCGTGGATTCACCCGTCCCATCAAGCGCACCCCCTGGCGCGGCGCGAAAGTGTTGCTTGCCACAGGGAATGGGCTGAACGATGGGAACGGCAACGGTCACGCGGAAATCGCGCCGGAGACTACTGTTCCAACGGTTGAGACTCCAGCGGTGACCCGCGAAGCGGCTCGTCCTCGCGGACGGCGCAGCGCGGCCCCGCGCCGGGAAGCAGCGGCAGGGCGCGAGGCCGCTCCGCACCGGGCACGAGCTATTGGGCGAGAGCGCCCGGTTGCCGCCGATACCGCGCCGGAGTTGGACGGCCGCGAGCTGCTGCGCCGCTATGGCCGCGACCCGCGGCGGCCCGAGTGGGTCGACGCCGAGCGTGGAGTGGCCTCCGCCGCCCGGGAGACTGGCGCGGGAAATGGTTCGGCACCGGCGCGGAGATCACGCCGGCGGCATCAGTCGGTCTGCGCCACCTGCGGTGAGACCGCGGAGACGACCTTCCGCCCCGATCCAGCGCGCCCGGTCTACTGCGACGGCTGCTACCGTGATGCGCGTGAGACCCGCCGGGCGGCAATTGCTGCTCCAATGTCGTAAGCTGGAGTGCAGACACTCGACAATGAGCTGTAATTAGCGAGAAGATTAAGCAAAAGACATCGATCGGTACTCAGGCGCCCGGGAGCTCCGGGCGCACCACCGCCACACGACGACCGAACGACGACCTGAGGAGGCAGAATTTGGCAAAGAAGAAGCAGGCATATCGCAAGCCACCGGTCCGCTCCGCCGCCCCGGCTGCGCCGCCGACCGAAGAGCGCACCCGGCGTGAGAACCCGGACGCGATCACCGTCGACGGCAAAGTGATCGACGCGCTGCCGAATGCAATGTTCATGGTGGAGCTCGAGAACGAGCACACCGTGCTCAGCTACCTGGGCGGCAAGATGCGCAAGAACTACATCCGTGTGCTGCCCGGCGACCGCGTCACGGTCGAGCTCTCCCCCTACGACCTGACCCGGGGACGGATCACCTTCCGCCATCGGTAAGGTTTCCCGTTTCATCATCTTGCCTGGGTAATGCCGGAGGTGCGTTTGTCGCGCCTCCGGCATTCTTGCAATCTGGCAGTACTGGTTCTCCGTCGGATCGAAGCCGGAAATCCTTTCGTCTCGCACACCATCAGATGGCACATTCCACTTCAGGATTGCAGTCGTGCCTGTCCCAAGAATTTGAGCAACGATATCGCGAGGAGGGCCGGGTCGATGGCGGAGTCAAACATACGGACGCAGGACGGCGTCGCCGAGGTGAACGGAGCCCGGATCGCGTACGACGTGGCCGGTAGCGGGCCGCCGGTGCTGTTGCTTCATGCCGGGATCGGCGACCGCCGGATGTGGGACGCCCAGATTCCCGCCTTCGCCGAGCACTTCACCGTGGTCCGCTTCGACGCGCGCGGCTTCGGGGAAACCCGCAAGCCGCCAGTGCCCTTCTCTCCCTCCGGGGACGCGATCGGGCTCCTGGATCATCTTGGGATCACGCGAGCCCATGTCGTCGGCGTCTCCATGGGCAGCCAGACGGCTATCGAGACCGCGATTGCCGCGCCCCAGCGGGTCTCGGCCCTCGTCGCCGTCGCAGCGCGCACCGGGACGCCGGTGTCGGCGACCCTGCGCGCCGGATGGGAGCACGTGAACGAACTGGAGGAGGCGGGGGACATTCCCGGCGCGGTGGAATACGAGCTCAGGATGTGGGTGGATGGCCCAGATCGTGGCCCGGATGCGGTCGATCCTCAGGTGCGTGAGCGCGTGCGGGAGATGAACGCCGCCCTCTTCGCCCGCGACGACTGGGAGGGGGAGGAGATCCCGCTCGACCCGCCAGCCGCCGACCGGCTGGCGGAGATCGCCACTCCGACCCTGATTCTGTACGGCGACAAGGATGTCATGGACGTGCGCGACGCGGCCGGCCCCCTGGCCGCCGCGATCCCAAGCGCTCAGATGGCGGTCATCCCGGACGCCGCCCATCTCCCGCAGATGGAGCGGCCGGACATCTTCAACGAGATCGTCCTGAGGTTCTTGCTCGGAGTGAGCTCGACACGGGGCTGAGGGCGCAGCCTGCCAGCGGCGGAAAGCCGGCCGGTCAGCGTAGCTCCGCCGCGCTCCCGTAGCGTCGCCACGCCTCCAGGCCGCCGCTGATGAGCTTGACCCCGGAATCGACCGCGACGTCCCCGCCGTCGCCGTCCGCCCAGACAGAGACCACCGCATACGTTGCCACTTTACCGGTGGACATCACCGTGTCGATCGCGGCGAGCACCTGCTCCATGCTCGGGCCGTCCGGCTCCTTCGTATGGTGGTTCGGGACGTAGCGCTCGTCGAGGATGTCGGAGTCGACGTGCAGGTAGAGGAGATCGCAGCGCCCGGCGAGATCCTGCACTGCTGATGACAAATCCTCGCCGGGGAAGCCGGGAGCCGGCGCGGCGATGACGACGTCGGTGGCGCGGACGAGCTGCTCCTCGGCGGGGTCGAGATTGCGAACGTCGACCATCAGGATACGGTCGGTCGGCAGCGGCGACGCCTGACGCGACAACTCTCGCCAGCGCGGGTAGGCCAGACCGGCCGAGACCGCCACCGGCATGCCGCCGAGCATACCGGAGAGCGTGGTGCGAGGGGTATTGAAATCACCATGGGCATCGAACCAGACGAGGCCGATCTTCGCCGTAGCACCGTGCGCCTCTTGTAACCCGCCCACGACGCCGGGCACGGCGGCACAGTTCCCGCCAACGACCAGCACCGGCTTGCCCGCGCGGCGACCCGCCGCCACCGCTTCGGCAATCTCGCCACCGAGCAGACCGAGATTGATCGTCGGCTCCGTGTCTCGCCGGTCCTCCGGGAACCCAGGCTCGATGATCGTCGCCTCACCCAGCAGCGTGTAGGCCCCGCACGCCGCGTAGGCGTCGACGGGATCACTCTCCGGAAGCGCTCGCTCGTCGCCACGGTAGCGGATCTGCACGACGTGCAAATCCGGACAGACTTTCTGTTTCCGTTTCTGTTGCCCTGGGCATGTGACTCCCCGTCTGGCATCGTCATGGAGTGGCTGTCTCTCATCAGACCCGCGAGTCTGACGTCCGTCTTGGTGGGTATCTCTTATGGCTACTATCGCGTACCGGCCGAGGCTGAACCAGGTGCGAGCGATGGTGACACCACGGAGCAAACGTCCTCTATCACCCGTGATGTCCTCATGTATCCCTTTGCCCGTTTACTAGAGTGTACGAGGTCGTGACAGGTCAGCGAGGGATCGGGACGGATGAGGTTAGGGCTTGATTCTTGACGGGCTGGGACGATGGAAAATAGGTCGAACCGCTTGTGTCTCGACGTGCAGAATCATGATTCGTGCCTTCCCCAGTTGAGCATCCGTTGATGGAGATTGGCCGGTCATAGCCGCTCTCTATGCACGCGGCAAGTCGCCGGATCGCTACCCTTCCCCTTATGCTTGCTCCGTACACGTGCTGATGAGGTATTGGAAATCGGTCCTTTACATGCGATTCAGTGTGACAGATAAAGAGGTGATGCCCTAATGGCTGACATCATGGAAAACGTGGAATTGCAAGGAAAGGTGACCTTCCACGAGCCGGATGCGGGATGGTCCGCGGACGCGTACGAGCAAGAGCTCAATGAGTATGTGGCCGTTCGGGGCCGGGCGCCGCAGTCCGTGACGATGCATCCGGACACAGCGGCTGCGCTTGGCCTCGAAGACGGCAACGTCGATCCGTCGTTGACGAGGAATGCCCCGTTTCTCGTCACCTCGTCCGACTACGACCGCCACACGATCACGCTTTATTTCTGATCGCGCGTGGGGGCGCCGCGGCTAGAGCGGCGTCCGCAACGTGCGTCATTCCGAGTTGTTTGCAGCGAGGAATCTCGTCGATCGGCACCGGTGACTTCTGGACGAAATCCCTCGTGCCTGGGGATGACACGATTGTCGCACCGCGCTCTGGCTCGTCTGGTGGTCCGAGCGAGCCAGAGCGGGCGCGAATTGGCTGTGAAACGAGCCGATTCGCGCCTGTCGGATCGATGCCCCGAAACCAGAAACATGCGTATCCAGCAAGAGACCGGTAAAATCGACGGAACGACAGGTCTTGACGATAGAGCGGGCGTTCAGGGGCGGGCATCCTGTGAGGTGCATCGCCGCTAGGCGTCCACAGCGACAACGGAAGCGCGGGCCGCAACTCGGTTCGCGATGCCACTGTCAGCGCGACCGAATCGACACCGTGACGTCGAGACGAGGCACGCCGTGGCCGAGGGCACAACCCCTTTCCAATCGAGTATCACCTTTCGGCAGTCGCCCCCCGTAGTCGTCGGCCGGACGCGGGAGCAGGTCTTCCTACGCGAAGAGCTGGCCGCGACCCTCTCTGGTCATGGACGCCTGGTGCTTCTGGGTGGCGAAGCCGGCATCGGCAAGACCACTCTCGCGCGGGATCTCGCTCGGGAAGCGGGTGCCCGCGGCGCGTGCGTGCTGAGCGGCCATTGCTACGACCTGACGAACACGCCACCGTATGGACCCTGGCTCGATCTGGCGGCTACCTATCCGTGCGATCCCGCGCTGCCAACCCCTCCGACCGCCTTCGCCGGGGGTATCCTGGAGCGCGTCACTGACCAGGCGGCCCTCTTTGCGGACGTTCGCCGGTTCTTCGCCGAGCTCAGTTCCGCCCGTCCGATCCTCGTGCTCCTGGAGGATCTCCACTGGGCCGACCCGGCCAGTCTGGAACTGCTCCGCCACGTGGCACCCCACCTTCGCCACTGGTCAATCCTTCTCCTCGCTACGTATCGCGCAGACGAACTGACGCGGCGCCGTCCCTTCTCCCAGCAGTTGCCAGTCCTCGTACGCGAAGCGGAAGGACTGCGCATCGACCTGCGACGCCTCGACGCCGATGCCCTGCGCACCCTGATCGCAACGCGCTACCGTCTCCCTGCCCAGGACGAAACGCACCTCGTCGCGTATCTGGCCCAGCACGCGGATGGCAATCCGTTTTTCGCGACCGAGATCCTGCGCGCATTGGAAGAGGAAGGGTTTCTCCAAGAGGCAGACGGCAGGTGGTCGCTCGGCGAGATCGACCGCGTCGTGGTGCCGGCATTCCTGCGCCAGGTGATCGACGGGCGTGTGGAGCGGCTCGGTGAGGACGTGAGACAGCCGCTAGCGATTGCCGCGGTGATCGGGCAAGAGGTGCCGCTCGCGCTCTGGAGCGCGGTGTCGGGCCTCGACGATGAGGCGTTGCTCGCTATCGTCGAGCGAGCAGTCGAAGCCCACCTTCTGGACGCTGGACGCGACGGCGCAAGTGTCAATTTTGTCCACGCCCTCACCCGTGAAGCCCTGTACGAAGGCGTCTTGCCCCCCCGCCGCCGCCTTTGTGCACCGGCATGTTGCGGAGACGCTGATGGCGGCCGCCAACCCCGACCCGGACTCGGTCGCCTATCACTTGCAACAGGCCGGCGATCCTCGCGCCTGGGAGTGGCTGGTGCAGGCGGCCGACCGGGCGCAGCACGCCTATGCCTGGCTGACCGCGGCCGAGCGACTGCAGACTGCCGCGGACCTTCTAGAGGGAGTTGCGGGAGAGGAACACCGACGCTGCTGGCTTCTTTTCCGACTTTCTCGACTCAAACGATTCTCTCTGCCAGCGGAAGCTCTCAGCATTCTTGACGAGGCCGAACGTCTCAGCAATGGGCTCGGCGATCCGATCCTGGCCGCCGACATCCTCTACCAGCGCAGCGTTCTGCTTTGTTACGCGAACCGGTTCCAATCCGGACTCGCGGCGATGGTGGAAGCTGCTGAGGCGCTCGAGGCAATGCCGTTGGCGGCGACCCGGATGTTCACGACGACCGGGGCGTGGCTTGCTGATGTGCCATCGGAGTCGGCGCCAACCGATGCACCCGGCGACGAGAAGGTCGCAGACCTCCTCCATGCCGCGGGACTCCATTTCCGACGCGCCACCTACCCCTGGTTTTGCGCGTCCGCAAGTCAACCTGATGCGGCCGTCGCCAGCGCCGAGCGATACATCACGTTGCTCACGGCAACGCCGGAAACGAGTGGTGGAGTCCGCTTCTCCACCGCCTACGCCTATCATGGGCTCGGGATCGCCAGCGCGGCGCTCGGACACCCGGAAGAGGCTCGTCGCGCCTGGGTGCAGGCGCGCAAAATCTTTGCGGAGTACGACCATCACGCCCTGACTGCATTCACCCTGCTCGACGAGTTGCGGGACGTTGCACTGACCTTTGGCGCGGCTAATCCCGCCATGCGTAGGCAAGTCGCAGCCGAAGCGGAAGCGGCCATCGGCCGCGCCGGTGGCGCCTTCCGTCCCGACGTCTCCTCCCAACTCGCCTGGCTCGGCTGTCTTCTTCTCGATGGTCGGTGGGACGAGGCAGACCACATCCTACGCGCGCTCCCAGCTCCTGGTAATGCCTATCTCCAGCGGGAAGTGCGGGCCACGGTGGCATCACTCTCCTTCTACCGAGGAGAACCGGAGATTGCCTGGGAGCAGGTGGCGGAACTCTTCCCGGATGGACCCGCCACCGCACCAGGAGACATCATTCACCAGGAGGGACTGTTTCTTCAGCGCCTGGCGACTGATCTCCTCCTGGATGCTGGCAACCTCCCCGGCGCCCAAACCTGGCTGACGGCGCACGACCGGTGGCTCGCCTGGAGCGGCAGCGTGCTCGGCCAGGCTGCCGGACGACTCGCCTGGGCCCGCTTTCATGTGGAAGATGCGGACATCGAGCGCGCTCGCACGAGCGCAAACGAGGCATTGGCTCTTGCCGCGGAACCCGATCAGCCATTGGTGCGTCAGGCTGCGCTTCGTCTCCTCGGCGAGATCGAGACGGCGGCACGGAGCTTCACGGACGCGGAGACGCATCTCACAGCGGCGCTCGAACTTGCCAACTCCTGCGAGGCGCCCTTCGAGCGAGCGTTGACCCTTCTTGCCATGGCCGAGCTTCGCGCGGTGCAAGGAGCAACCCACGACGCCGAAACCCTCCTGGACGATGTCCGTCAGATATGTGTCCCGCTGGGGGCGACGCTGGCCCTGGCCCGGGCTAACGTGGTGGCGGCTCGTCTGTCCCCGACACCACCCGGTGAGACGTATCCCGCGGGTCTGACAGAGCGCGAGGTAGAGGTCTTGCGCTTGCTGGCGCAGCGACAGACAGACAAGGAGATCGCGGCGGCGCTGTTCCTCGGCCCTCGCACGGTCCAGTCCCACGTCGCCCACATTCTCAACAAGCTCGGCGTCGCCAACCGGCGCGAGGCGGCCGATGCCGCTCTTCGCCTTGGCCTCCTCTGAGGAGGCGCAAGGCGCCACCGTAAGAATTACGGAGACGCCGATTCGACCTTCGGTTTTCGAATTCCGTAATCGTGGCGGATGCGCAATACGGGCGTGGAACGCATTCTGGGATTGCGCCCGGATGGAGCGGTCTGGGCGCGAGACCCGTACGATGGAGTAAGGAGACCAATCATGGCAACGACGATCGCCAAGAAGAGTACCGCGACCCTCGATGAAACAGCCGTTACCAGCCTTGCCGCCGCCATGCGCGGCCCACTGATCCAACGGGGCGACCCCAGCTACGACGAGGCGCGCGTCATCTACAACGCGATGATCGACAAGCACCCGGCGCTCATCGCCCAGTGCGCCACCGTCGCCGACGTGATCGCCGCCGTCAACTTCGCGCGTGACAACGACATCATCGTGGCCATCCGCGGCGGCGGCCACAATGGCCCAGGTCTGGGCACGTGTCGACGACGGTCTGGTGATCGATCTCTCGGCGATGAACGGCGTCCGGGTCGATCCGGAGGCCCGCACCGCCCGCGTCGAAGGGGGCGCGCTACTGGGTGACCTCCATCACGCCACCGACGCTTTCGGATTGGCAACCCCGAGCGGCATCATCTCCACCACCGGCGTCGGCGGCATCACCCTCGGCGGCGGGATCGGCCACCTCACGCGCCAGCTCGGGCTGGCCATCGACAATTTGCTGGAGGCCGACGTGGTCCTGGCCGACGGCAGTTTCGTCACCGCCAGTGAAACGGAGAACCCCGATCTCTTCTGGGCGCTGCGCGGCGGCGGCGGCAACTTCGGCGTCGTCACCTCGTTTTTGTTCAAGCTGCATCCGCTCCCCAACCTCTATGCCGGACCGATGCTCTGGCCGCTAGAGCGCTCCGGCCGAGGTGCTGCGCTGGTACCGGGACTTCATCACTCAGGCGCCAGACGACATCAACGGCTTCTTCGCCTTTCTGACGGTTCCCTCCGTGGCGCCCTTCCCGGAGGCACTCTGGAACCAGAAGATGTGCGGGGTGGTCTGGGCCTACACCGGTGAGACACCCGAGGAAGTCTTCGCTCCCATCCGCGCCCAGTTCGGGACTCCCGCCCTCGACTGGGTCGGGCCGCTGTCCCATCCCGCGCTCAATAGCATGTTTGACGGGCTCTATCCGGCGGGCGACCAATGGTATTGGAAGGCGGACTTCGTCACGGAGATCCCGGACGAAGCCGTCGACATCCATGTCCAGTACGCCGAGCAATTGCCGACGTGGAAGTCGACGATGCATCTCTACCCGATCAATGGGGTCGCCGGCCGGGTGGCGAAGGACGCCACCCCCTGGAACTACCGGGACGCCAACTGGGGCATGGTCATGGTCGGGGTCAGCCCGGACCCGGCCGACAACGAGCGGATGATCGACTGGACGCGAACCTACTGGTCGGCGCTGCACCCCTATTCATCGGGAGGCGCTTACGTCAATATGATGATGGAGGAGGGGCAGGACCGGGTGCGGGCCTCCTACGGCGAGCACTACGACCGCCTGGCCCAGATCAAGGCCAAGTACGACCCCAATAACCTCTTCCGCGTCAATCAGAACATCAACCCCGCGTAAGCGACCGACACGACATGGTGTGATGACGGGCTGGAGTTGATCTCCAGCCCGTCGCGCTATCGAGCGTCCCGGCACGAGGAGTGATACGGAATCCGGATGATCCCTTCGCTGGGTGGCGGGGGCGGAGCACCTCGCTGCCGGATGGAGGTTGCGGGGCGCCTCGATGCCGGATGGCGGGTTCGGAGCACCTGGATGTCGGATGAGCGTTATGGAAGGTTCCGAAGACTACGAAGGCTACGGGAGGCAGGAGAGGGAGAACGGTCGCGGCCGGTGCCCGTCTCCGGCGGTCATCACTCGAATCTCTGATCACTCACGCGCCGTCCTGACCTGACGCCCCGTAGCCGACGTCGACCGCGCCGGGGAGGTCGGCTTTGAAGACCGAGAAGAGGAACCAGAGGGACGGGATCAGGAAGAGCGCGCCGATACCGAAGACGAGGAGCGCGGCGCGCATCATTGCCGGCGTGGCGGCGGCGTTCTCGAAGGTCAGGTCGGGCACGACCAGATAGGGATACTGGGCCAGCGCCCACCCCGCCAGGAGCAGGGCGACCTCGGCCGCGGCCGTCATCCGCGCCAGCCGGTAGCGACGCGCGAAGACCGCCCACCCGGAGAAAAGAGCAAGGCCGATTCCGAGTGGCACCGCGATCACCGCGGCGCGGCTGGTGAGACCGTGCCAGATCCAGGGGGCGCCGCTCCGCGCCAGGATGAGGGCGAGCGCCGCCAGCAGGGCAAACGCCACGCCCGCCCCGAGGGCCCGCCGCCGGAAATCCTCCTGGAGATCGCCGGTCGTCTCCAGCGTCAGGTAGACCGCCGCCAGGTAGGCGCAGGTGGCGAGGGCGAGGAGTCCGATCGCCAGGGGAAAGGGCGCCAGCCAGGTGCGCCAGGGGTCACTGACCGGCAGCCCGCTGACGAGCCGGATCTGCCCCGAGGCAACCGCCCCGGCGCACATGCCGAAGAAGACCGGGGTGACGGTACTGGCGATGGCGAAGACACGATCCCAGACGCCGGCGCCGGTGGCGACATTGCGGGCCGGGGTGCGGAAGATGAACGCGGCCCCGCGGAAGACGATCCCCAGCAGTGCCAGCGAAAGCGGGATGTAGAGGGCGATGCTGAGCGCGGCGAAGACGGGCGGGAAGACGGTGAAGACGAGCACGATAACG
The DNA here is from genome assembly GCA_963751075.1 of uncultured Chloroflexia bacterium. GTDB lineage: Bacteria > Chloroflexota > Chloroflexia > Thermomicrobiales > UBA6265 > JACCXM01. Next base: position 120,849 of record CAVVTE010000016.1, read on the forward strand.
AAGATCAGCCAGACGTGATTCGCCTCCCAGATGGGGCCGATGGCGCTGGCGATGACCTTGCGCTGCTCGGCGGCGCGCGGCCCCCCGGCGAGCAGGTCCCAGATACCGCCACCGAAATCGGCGCCGCCCAGCAGCGCGTAGAGCAGGACGCCGAGGAGCAGGATCGCGCCGTTGACGAAGGCAAGCTGGTTCTGCGGGTCAGGCCAGGGCATGGCGCGCGTCCTCGTCCGAGATCAAGGCGAGTTGGTTCTGCGGGTCAGGCCAGGGCATGGCGCGCATCCTCGTCCGATGGTGTGCCACGAGTGGAAGACGGATCGGGCAACGGCGGTCCGGGTGGAGGCGCCAGCTCCGGCAACGGCTGCCGGCCGAGGCGAACGAGGAGCCAGACGGTGGTGATGGCCAGGATGACGTAGACCAGGGTGAAGCCACCGAGGGCCACGAACTGACCGGGCACCGGCGTCACCGCCTCACTCGTACGCATGATCCCGTAGATGATCCAGGGCTGGCGGCCAACTTCGGTCACCACCCACCCGGCTTCGATGGCCAGAAACCCGAGCGGCGCGGCGAAGACCAACGCCCGCAACAGCCAGGGTCCGGGAAAGGCTCCGGTCCGGGCGACCGCCGCCGGTTGCGCCAGGCGGCGAGCCAGTACCAGGCGATAAGCCCCACGACACCGAAGCCGATGCCGACCATGATCTGGAAGGCGATGTGGACGACACGAGGATCGGGCTGGTCGGCGCGCGGCCACTCATCCAGCCCGCGCACGACCGCGTTCGGATCGTGGTAGGCAAGCAGGCTCAGGAGGCGTGGAATCTGGATGGCGTAGCGCGTCTCGCGCGTCTCCGGGTCCGGCCAGCCGCCGATGCTCAACGCGGCGCCGGCCACGGTCTGGAACTGCCCCTCCAGGGCGGCCAGCTTCGGCGGCTGGTTGTCGGCCACCCAGCGGGCGCTGATATCGCCGCTTATCGGCTGCAGCGGCGCGAAGACCGCGGCGAGGGCGATGGCGATCGTCAGCCCGGCACGGTGATAGGCGTCGTTGCGGCCGCGCAGGATCCCCCAGGCGTAGAGCCCGGCGACGGCGAGCCCGGTGGCGATGTAGGCGGCGAGGACCATGTGCAGCGATTGCTGGAACCAGGCGCTGTTGAACATCGCGGCAATGGGGTCGACGTCGACCACCTGGCCATCGACGATGCGAAACCCGGCGGGGCTGTTCATCCAGGCATTGGCGGAGATGACGAAGATGGCCGAGGCCGTGCCGCTGATGGCGATCGGGAAGGCGGTCAGCCAGTGGGCGCGGGGTGAGAGGCGATCCCAGCCATACAGATAGAGCCCAAGAAAAATGGCCTCGATGAAGAAGGCGAACCCCTCGGCCGAAAAGGGGAGCCCGATGATGCCGCCGGCGTAGCGCATGAAGATCGGCCAGAGCAGTCCCAGCTCGAAGGAGAGGATCGTGCCGGAGACCGCGCCGACGGCGAAGAGGATGGCGAATCCTTTCGCCCAGCGCCGGACGAGGGTCATCGTAGACCGGGTTGCGGGTCTTCAGCCACAGCCCTTCGGTGATGAGGAGGAGGACCGGTAGCCCCATGCCGAGCACGGCGAAGACGATGTGGAACCCGAGCGAGGTGCCCATCTGGGCGCGAGCGGCGAAAAGATCTGACACGGCGCTCCTAACCCGAATGATGGCGAGGGCAACGCCTGTGGACGGGTCACATTGCCCGCCACGAATGCCTGACTAGCTCCTCAGATGGAGCACTACGGCTCTGCTTGTTGGACCCGGGTCAGGATGCCGGTCCCGTCTTGAGCCAGATACTCGTCCCGGAACGAGTACGCGTTGCCCTGCTCGTCGAGCAGGAAGGAGAGGCCGCTGCGGACGGTTGCGTTCTCGCCCTCCGGCTGCCAGGAAAAGGTGTCGCGGTCGTAGTGGGTGAGCGGAAACTCGAGTGGCGCAGGGCCGATCCGTAGCGCGAGACCGTCCGCGGTCGACACGATCTCGGCATCGCCATAGACGTCGTTGCGGTATGTGCCGAGGTAGACCGCATCCGGCGAGGCGGGCGTGGCGTTCGCCGGGGGGGTGTCCCAATCGGTTCCCAGCCCATACTCTGGGGCCATCATCGCCGCGAAACGCGGGCTAACAAACTGCCACCAGTCGCGCGTGACGTCGCCGGTGGTCGCCAGGTCGAGCAGACTCAGGCAGAGTGATTCCGGGGCGCCGACCGGTGCGCCGTTGGTCAACGCCAGCACCCCAAATCCTGATCCGGGGAGCAGATAGTACGCCGTTCCCGCGCCCAGGGCGAAGGCGCCGGAGTGGCTCCATTGCGCCGCACCGAAATCGGTGTAACTGACATTCGACCCCAGGCCATAGAACCCGGCCCGCTGCGTCGCCGGGTCTTGCGGCACGTTGCTCACCGCCTGCGGGATGTGCATCGGGGCCAGGGCCGCGGCGGGGATCAGTTGCGTGCCGTCGAAGCTCCCCTGCGCGAGCTGCAAGCGCACCCACTGCGCGAGGTCGCGTGCCGTCGAGCTGATTCCGCCGGCGGGGGATTGCGGGTCCGGGTCGCGTTGCTGGGGCGTGACCACCCAGTCGGCTCCGTCCTTGACGTGGGGGATGGCGCGATTGGGCTCGGCCATGTAATCGGCAAAGCGCGAGCTGGTCTGCTCCATGCCGAGGGGGGCGAAGAGGCGCTCCTCGCAGAGATCTTCCCAGGACATCCCAACCGCCGTCGCCACGGCGACGGCGGCGGCGGTGAGCCCGAAGTTGGTGTAGGCGTACCCCTCGCGAAAGCTGTACTCCGGCTCCAGGAAGCGCAGCCGGTGGAGCACCTGGTCCCGATCGAAACCGAGGTCTTCCAGCACGTCCCCCGCATGGTCAGGCAGGCCGCTACGGTGCGCGAAGAGATCGGCCAAAGACACATTCTGCGTCGGCCAGGCATCGTGCAAGGCAAAGCCCGAGTCGAGATCCGCCATGCGGGTGTGCCAGGAGATGGCGCCATCGGCGACGACCGAGGAGACCACCGTGGCCGACAGGGATTTGGAGACCGAGGCCAGCTGGAAGACGGTCTCGGCGTCGATCGCTTCCTCTTTGCCCAACTCGCGCACACCGAACCCGCCGCTGAAGAGGACCGCGTCGTCATGGATGACCGCGACGGCCATCCCTGGCACCCCGGACTCCCGCAGAATCGTCTCGGCCAGGTCCGGGAGGCGCTCGACGGCCAGCGCCGCCCGCGCCGGGGTCACAATGCCCGGGGCATCAGCGGCGGCCGGCTCGTCGGCGGGAGGACTCGCCTCCTGGGCCATGAGCGCGGCGGGTGGCCCGCCCGCAGCGGCAAGTCCGAGGGCAGCGAGTCCTGATCCGGCATGAGTCAGTGCGCGGCGCCGGCTGAGGCGGCCGCCCGCTTTGGCCGCGGATTGTCGAGAGTCCAGGCGCAGAGGATTCACGGTCAGTTTCGTCCTTTCGATCTCAATTCGTGGTCTCCCGCCCGCATGGCCGGAAGTTCGGCCAACGGCCTCCAGCGTTCCAGACTCGATACTTTGGCCTAGTAGGTTTCCAATCGGATCGCCCGATCTTATAGCGTTATCCGGTGATCACGCTGCCGCGATTAAGACTCCCTGCATTTCCGCGCTCGACACTACCGTTAGTTCGCGCTGACGCGCACCAGATTGCCTCGCACTTCCGCGCTCGACACTATCGGGACTCGGCATAGAGTACTCCCACGCGTGCGAGCCTCGCGGCGACCGCCTCTCCAGGAGAGGCACGAGGGCACGACGACCGTTGGGCCGTTGTTGATAGCGTTGTTCTGCGAATACCTGCACTCCAGCACGACGAGGGTTGGGACGCTGTGGATAGCATCACTCTGCGAATACATGGACGATGGCACGACGAGCGTTGAGACGTTGTTGATAGCATTGTTCCGCGAATACTTGGACTCTTGAACAGCCTGGACACGCGATGACACCTCCGACGACGGCCGCACGAGCGCCCCGGCAGCGTTCACTCAGAGCCGATGCGCGGCGCAACCATGAGCGGCTGCTGACGGCGGCGAGAGCGACGTTCGACGAACATGGTGCTGACGCCTCTCTTGACGATATTGCACGGCGCGCCGGCGTCGGCATCGGCACGCTCTATCGTCACTTCCCCACCCGCTCGGACTTGCTGGCCGCAGTCTTGAGCGACGAGATCGAAGCGCTGACCACCGAAGCAGACGGCTTGCTCAACTCCCCGACTCCCGGCGACGCGCTCATCGGCTGGCTACGAGCCGTAGTCACCCACGCCGCGGCGTCTCGCGGTCTTGCGGCCACCCTTTTCTGCGCTCCGGCCGACGATCGGTTTGCGTCAGGCCCGGTGTGCGTTCAGATGCGATCGGCTGGGGCGCGGTTGCTGGCCCGTGCCCAGGCGTCGGGAGACGTGCGCGCCGACATCGATGATTCGGACCTTTTCACGCTCGTCAACGGGATCGCCTGGGCAACGGAACAGGCATCCGGCGACAGAGAAACAGCCGATCGCCTCCTCTCCCTGATGCTCGACGGACTGCGACGGACATAGGGGCTGAGAGAGCGATGGCACTCAGCGGGTGTCGCGTCGCGCAGAGGATGAAGAGACGGAAGGGGTCGTTGACGCGTCGATGCCGGTTCACCCCATCACCGCGAGGGCCAGAGTGGTTCGGGTACCGTGAAGCCGAGGCTGCCATCCCAGTGATTGCGGGCGGCGACCTCGTCGACCGGCCGGCGCGGCGGGACTCCCCAGCGCCCAGTCGGGTATCCCATCGCGATGCAGGCCACCATCGTCCACCCCTCGTCCTCCGGCACGCCGAGCAGCGACATCGTCTCGCTCGCCCGGAACGCTGAAAGGAGCGTCGTGTAGGTGCTGCCGATCTGCTCCGCCCGCGCCGCGAGCATCGCACTCCAGAGGGCGGGAATGATGGTGCTGCCCGTGGCATCGTCACGGACGAAACCGAAGAGGAAGAGGGGCACCTCTGCCCAGTGTTCGGCGAGGTGCTTGGCGGAACCTAGCTTCTGCGCATCGGCACGCTCGGCTTCCTCTGCTGTGACGCCGGTCGCGGCGGCCTGGGCCGCGTAGTGCGAGGCCAGGCCCAGAGCCTGGCTCTCCTGATACAGACGCGCCAATTCCTGCTTGATGACCGGGTCGTCTACGAGCAGAAAACGCCAGGGCTGGCTATTGCCGGGGCTCGGAGCGCGGATGGCGGCATCGAGGATGCGGGCCTGGACATCGTAAGGGATGGGATCGGGCCGCATGCGACGCATGGACCGTGTCGTGTAGAGCGCCTCGTAGATATTCACGGGTTTCCTCCTTCATAGGGATTCCACGCACTCCTGGATCCGGGAGCCGTCACTGTCCGCACGCGATCGACCATCGCGTCGGTGGCCAACTGCGCCGGTAGTTCGCCCGGTCAAATCCCGATCCGGATCGCTCCCCTTATTGCTCGCCCCGGCCTACCGGGACCTGGGATGCGCCGCGATTCATATCCGGAGCGATCCTCCGTTTACTATACGGAGGTTGACTCCGTTTAGCAATGGGTGTGGGAACTGGAAATCAGTCCCTCTTGGAGGCGGCGCGGGCTCAGCTCACGTAGGTGGCCAATGGAAACTGGAAACCGGCACGCCACCGCGGCGTGACGCGGGCGACGCAGTTGCAGGTGTCGCCCCTACAGCCACGCGGTACGATGGCACTCCAGAATCGCCTGGCCATCTCCTTATGGATTGACGAGGAGATAGCGCATTGGGGTCGATCAGCGGATACTGACGACCTACGAATCAAACGTTGGTCACGGCCATCGCCATCGGGGGCGGGGCCGGGAATGAGGAGAGCGAAGTGGTACTGCGAAGCTATGTTGGCGCGCCGGTCAAGCGCAAAGAAGACCCGCGGCTGATCACCGGTTCCTCGATCTACGTCGACGACATCACGCTCCCCGGCATGGTCCACCTGGCGATCGTGCGCAGTCCCTACGCCCACGCCACGATCGCCGGCATCGACACGGCCGAAGCGCTCACCATGCCGGGGGTCGTCGCCGTGGTGACGGGACGCGATCTGGCACCCATGCTGGCCAACAAGTACCCGGTCGAGGCCTACGAAGGTCCGGGCGAGCCTCCAGAGGAGTACATCCCGCAGGCGGAGCAGGACGACTCGATCCCCGTCCCGGGGGTCGAGCCGCTGGCGCGGCGCAAAGTGCGCTACATCGGCGAGCCGGTCGCCGCGGTGGTCGCCGCGAGCAAGGCGCAGGCCGCAGACGCGGCCGCGGCGGTTGAGGTCGAGTACGAAGCGTTGGAGACGGTCGTCGATCCCTACGAGGCGCGACAGCCGGGCGCACCGCAACTCTATGACACGGTCAAGAACAACGTCAGCGTCCGCCAGGAGACGGTCCACGGCGAGGTCGATGCCGCGCTGGAGGCGGCGCCGGTCAGGGTGCAGGCCAAGATCCGCGCCGCGCGTTGCCATCCCATGCCGATGGAGACGCGGGGTGTCCTCGCCGCGCCCGACCCGATCACGAGGGGCCTCACCATCTGGACCTCGAACCAGGGTCCCCATGGTTTCCGCAACGAGATCGCCAGCGCCTTCGGTCTGGGCCAGAACCAGGTCCGGGCCATCGCGCCGGAAGTCGGCGGCGGCTTCGGTTGCAAGTTCGGCGCCTATCACGAGGACTACATCGCGGCGGCCCTGGCGCTCAAGCTGCAACGCCCGGTGAAGTGGATCGAGACGCGCAGCGAGCACTTCCTGGCCACGAACCACGGCCGCAACCAGTGGGGCGAGTTCGAGGTCGGCGCCGACAGCGATGGCCGCATCCAGGCTCTCCGGGCGCGAATCGTGCTCGATTCCGGCGCCTATCCCAAGGCGTTGGATCTGGCCTGGTGCACCTGGGTGATGTCGACCGGACCGTACGAGATTCCGAACCTCGACTACGTGGTCGAGGGTGTCTACACGAATACGGGCGCCAACGGCGCCTACCGCGGCGCGGGACGCCCGGAGGCGACGTTCTATCTGGAACGGTTGATGGACCTCATCGCCGACGAGGCGGGGCTCGACCCGGCCGAGGTGCGGCGGGTCAACTTCATCGCGCCGGACAAATTCCCGTACACCACGCTCTCCGGCGAGCGGTACGACACGGGCGAGTACGAGAAGCCGCTCGACCGGGCGCTGGAGCTGGTCGACTATCAGCGGTTGCGGCAGGAGCAGGCCGAGTTGCGCAAGCAGGGGCGCTATCTCGGCATCGGGCTCGCCTCCTATGTCGAGATCTGCGGCTTTGGTCCCTGGGAAAGCTCCACCGTGCGCGTCGAGCCGGGAGGTGAGGTGACGATCTTCACCGGAATCTCGCCGCACGGACAGGGGCAGGAGACGACCTTTGCCCAGCTCGCCGCCGACTACATCGGGGCCGATTTCGATAAGGTGATCGTCCACCATGGCGACACCGGCAATACGGCACACGGCAACGGCACCGGGGGCAGCCGTGGTCTGGCGGTTGGCGGCGCCGCCCTCGTCCTTTCGCTCAATCAGATTCGGGCCAAGGCCAATCAGGTTGCGGGGCATCTGCTGGAGGCCTCTCCCGAGGACATCGAGCTCGTCGACGGGACCTACCGGGTCAAGGGCGTGCCGACGACCGGCGCGACGCTGGCGGAGATCGCGCAATCCGCCTACGGCGGCAGCTTGCCGGAGGACATCGACGCCGGGTTGGAATCGACCGACTTCTTCAAACCAGCGGACGAGACCTTCCCCTTCGGCACCCATGTCGCGGTGGTCGAGGTCTTCCCGGAGACGGGCGAGGTCGAGCTGCTCCGCTATCTCTCGGTCGACGACTGCGGAAACATCATCAGCCCGATGCTGGTCACCGGTCAGGTGCACGGCGGGCTGGCCCAGGGGATCGGTCTCGTCCTCTGGGAAGAGCTGCGTTACGACGACAACGGCGAGTTGTTGACCGGCACGCTCAACGACTATGCCCTCCCAAAGGCGGACGGATTCCCCACGTTCGAGACGCATCACACCACGACGACGACGCCGATCAACCCGCTCGGTGCGAAGGGAATCGGCGAGGCGGCGACGATCGGCGCCACCCCGACAGCAGCCAACGCCGTGATCGACGCGCTCTCTGCCTTCGGGATCACGCACCTCGACATCCCGTTCACCCCGGAGAAGGTCTGGAAGGCGATCCAGGAGGCGCAACAGCAACCACAGGCGGCCGACTGAACGAGGGGCGCTTCGGTGAGGGGCTCGCTGAGCCCAAGGGGGCGTCGCCTTCGGCTCAGGCGGTGCCAATTCGTGCAGCGGGAGTCGCTTCGCTCAGGGGGTGAAGGGAGTCGCTCCGTTTACACGAAATTCAGGTGATGAACGCCAGACTAGCCCTCCGCCGCTTCGATGCGGAGGGCTGGTGACGTGATATTGCTCCCGTGACGCCGGCCTCGATCCACTGAAAGAGTAATGGGGAGAACTGGGTGCTGAGGATGCCACGATGACCGCGGGTCGCACCAACCGACGACCGGCACCAGATCGCCCTCCTGGCGTGAGCGCCTGGGCAGCGCACCTAATACGGAATCCGGGTGATGAGTGATGGAAAACCTCGCCTGCGCCGTTCGCCCCCCTCTGCCACCGCGGGGGCAGGAGGGTGAGGGTGTCCCTCGGCGATGTGTCACTGTTCAACCGGAATCCGTATAACTTCCATCGAAGGTGAAGCGGTCGCAAGTGCGGAACCAGTCAACGGCACTCGCCCGCACTCGGTGGAACCGTTCGCTGTCTGCTCATGGTCGCTCAAGGACACCAACAGCCCCGGCCGATGTGGCCGGGGCTGTTGGTGTCAACGGCACTGCCCTACTGTTCGGGGGCGCTGCCCTCGATGCTCGAACTCACGGAGCAGTGGTCGTGGTGAGGGGCGGAGTTGTGGGAAATATGACCTGGCGGGTGACCGCCTGGATACCCAGGGCGTTGATGCTCGTCTGACTTTCCACGATACAGGGGCCGCCCGAGACGAATGCCTGGGACTGCTCCGGGGTTGCGAGTGCCAGATCAACCTCGCCGAACGCGACATCGCCATACGCGGGCCCATGATCGGCCCCATCACTCGCCGAGACAGATAACCAACAGAGAATCAGGCACACTATGGGTCCATCTGTTTCCTAAATGGGTAGGACTTGTCACATGGTGATACCGGCCTCCTCGCCCGTGTTGAGATCGCTCCCAAATCCCCGCACCCGGCTCATCGGCCGGGAGGCCGAGCGGGTGGCGGCGCGCGCCTTCCTACTGGACGACGCAGTCCCGCTGCTGACGCTGACGGGTCCCGGTGGCGTCGGCAAGACACGGCTCGCTCTCGCCGTGGCCCACGATGTGGCTCCGTTCTTCGCTGATGGCGCGATCTTCGTCGATCTCTCACACCTTACCGATCCCACGCTAGTCGCGATGACGGTGGCCGCCGCGCTGGGCGTCTCTCCCGGTGCGGATCGCCCCGTTGCGGACTTCATCATTGCGCAGCTTCGAGCAATGCAACGCCTCCTCACCCTGGATAACTGCGAGCATGTCCTCGCCGCAGTGGCCAAGCTGGTCTCTGCCCTCCTGGCGGGGTGCCCGGCGGTGCAAGTCCTGGCCACGAGCCGGGCGCCGCTCCATGTGCGGGGTGAGCAGCTGCTGGCGGTACCCCCGCTCTCGGTCCCCGAGGTCGGCGCCACTGGGCTGGAGCAGGTGCAAGACGCCCCGGCGGTAAGATTGTTCGTCCAACGCGCGCGGGCCGTCGATGCGACGTTTGCCTTGGATACGCCGAATGCCCGGAAGGTGGCGGACATCTGCCGGCGGCTGGACGGCCTGCCCTTGGCCATCGAGCTCGCGGCGGCCCGCCTCTCGATTCTGTCGCCCGCGGCACTGCTGACGCTGCTCAGCCAGCGTCTGCAGGTGCTCGGCGACGGCCCACGCGATGCCCCGGTACGCCACAAGACGCTCCACGGTGCGATGGCCTGGAGTTACGAACTGCTGTCGCCGGAGCACCAGGCCGTCTTTCGCACCCTCTCCGTCTTCGCGGGCGGCTGGACGCTGGAGGCGGCCGCTGCAGTCACCGGGTTGACGCTGCTCGAAGCCCTCGCCCGGCTCGATGTCTTGATCGACCAGAGCTTGGTGGTGCGGCTGGCGAGCACCGATGCCGAGCGTCCCCGCTTCACCATGCTGGAGACGGTCCGCGAGTTTGGGCTGGAACGTTTGGTGGAGGCAGGGGCAGCGGACCAGGTTCGCCGCACCCATGCCGATTGGTGTCTCCTCCTTGGCGAGCAGTTGGACCGCGCGTACCAGGACCGGCAGGAGTTTGCAGTGCTGCTCGGCATCGATCCCGAGCGGGACAACCTGCGGGCCGCGTTGGCCTGGTTAGCGGCGGTGGGCGATGCCGAGGGGCTGCTCCGGCTCGCGGGCTCGACAGCGCCCTTCTGGTTCGCCCGCAGCCACCGGCGCGAGGGGAGGGAGTGGGTCGAGCGCGCGCTGGCGTTGGCCGACGGCCGGCCGGTTCCCGCGCATACCCGTGTGCCGGCGCTGACCTGGGCGAGCATGATGGCCCGCAACGCGGGAGACCATGCCCAGGCCATGTTGCGGGGCCGCGAGGCGCTCGCGCTCGCGCACGAGACCGGGGACGTCCGGGGCACATGCATTGCCCTCGAGATCCTCGGCTACACCTGCCTGTCCCAGGGTGGTTACGACCTCGCGGCCGAGTATTTCCAAGCGGGCCTCGACGTGGCGGAAGCGTCCGGGAGCGTCCGGGAACTCCCCGCCATCCTGGTCGACCTAGGATTTGCCGCCTTCGGCGGCGGCGACGTCGCCGCCGCGACGCGACAGCTGGAGGCCGGCCTCGCCGCCACGCGTGCGGCGGCCATACGCGACGTCTGGACTGAGGGCCAGGCCCTGAACGGCGTCGCCCTGGTCGCGTGCGCGCGCGGCGACCGGGCGGAAGCCGCCTCCTCTTACGGAGAGGCCCTCCAATTTTGGCAAGCGAACGGCAACCGGGAGAATCTGGCCGAATGCCTCGCCGGCATCGCCACGTTCGCGGTGACGTTTGGCGCCGCCGCACGGGCGGCATGGCTGTTCGGGGCCGCGGACCGCTTTCGCGCCGAGCTGGGCCACGCGTTCGTGCTACCCGGTAAACGGCGTTTCGACCAGGCAGCACAAGACGCCCGGTCCGCCCTCGGAGACCTGACGTTTGCGGACGTGTGGCACGTTGGCCAGGCCGCGTCGCTCGACGACGCAGTCCGGGAAGCCACGGCGGTGCTCGCGGGACGCCCCGGTCCTGCGAGCACCGCAACCGGCGTGTCTGCGGCTCCCAAGCCGGAGCGATCAGTGCACCCCATGCTGACCCGTCGCGAGCGAGAGATCCTCGGCCTGCTCGCGCAGCGCCTGACCAACCCTGAGATCGCCGAGCAGCTGTTCATCAGCCCCAAGACCACCGAGCACCACGTCAGCAACATCCTGGGCAAACTAGGCGCGTCTAACCGGCGCGAGGCCGCTGCGATCGCCGTCCGGCATGCCCTGATCTGATTCCACGTCCCAGCCACAAATAGGGGGATTTCTGAGGGAGTTCCCCCCATGGCAGCGCGCGGCTCGCGGCGCATGCTCAACGCGTGCCAAGGAGCACGTTGCGAGCGCTCGATCGGGTCGGGCGTCTGGCAGCCGGGACGAGAGGAGAAACCGGCATGTGGACCCTCGTAAATACCTCATACGGCGTCGCCATGGGGCAGCGTCCTGGCCGGCCTGGGAACCCGACATGCTACGCGTGTGTACCCGCTCACGGCGTTGGTGGCGATCCAGGTCAGTGCCGGAACGGCGAGGACCGCAGCCTTCGGATTCACGCCGGGGGTTGGAGATGCCTCACGATCGTGTTGCCTGGCCGGTCCCTGATGCTGGCCCGACGGAGGTGGGGCTGCCGTCAGGACGACCGTCCCCGTCTGCGGTCATTGCCCCCCGCCGCCATTCCCCGTGGTCATCCACGTCACACCCCGCGAGTCGCACGCCTGGCGACCCCTTCGCCTGGGAGACGCAGCATGGCGCACGTCCAGCCACCACTGCATCCCGCCCACGATCGCTTGCTCGTCCTCGGTGTTGCCGCAGTCGTGCTGGGGCTGCTGCTGGTGGGCCACGGCGTGCTGCTGGCCGAGCCCGCGACGCACCGGGTCTCGCGTGCGCATCCCATGCTGATAGCTGCCGAGCGCATAGGACCCGCCCATGAGGAGCGACTGACCACAGACACGCCACCGACAAATCATGTCCCACCTACGTCCACGCCGCGGACCGCCAGCAGCGGTGTGACCGGGCTTCTTGGATCCTGTCCCCTGCCTTTCGATCTCGACCACGATCGAGGTCAGGATCTCGCGGCCATGGCGCAGCAGGGCCGGCGGATCTTTCAGGAGCACCAGGCTGGGCATTGTGGTGCCCCTGCCAATCAGGATGGTCTCGCGAAATACCGCGAGCTCGCTGGCGCCGAGGGATCGGTCGCCCACGCTGCGGCATCCCCACCGGCTGCTCCGCTGTCCGCGGTTCCGAGCTGTTGAATGGGGTGATGCGCTCCACTGGAAGACCCCTGCCGTGTCACGCGTACTGCCCGGTTCCGGTGACGCCCCTGCGTGCTCTGAAAATAGCCTGGCTCGGCATCCGCGGATCAGGAGTTTTCATCCGTCGGCGGTGGTCCGCCGGGCCATGGGCACATGTTGAAAAAGGCGGGGTCCTCCGGCACGGTGGGCGGTAGACTGCTCGCCTTCCGAGTCACCCTGCGTCCGAGAGGGCGCCATGCTCGGTCCCGCAACGTCCCGCCGCCTCGACGAACCAATCGCTGTCTCACTTCAGGCCCTTGTCCCCGCCGACCACTTCTCCCGTCACCTGGAGGCGGAGCTCGATCTCCATAAACACAAGTACACCGAACGGGCGCGCATCGACCAAGCCCCAGCAGGGGCCTGCAACGCCTGGCCGCTGAAGATGAGCTGCACCACAAACGTCAAGGCTCGCCAGATCTAGCGCAGCTTTGATGAGGTCTACCTCGACCGGGTGCGCGGCTACCACGGTACCGAGGCGTATAAGAAAGCCATGCGCAAGCGGCAGATGTGGGTTGCCAACCAGAGGGTACCCGGCTTTGCCGAGACCGAGTCGTGGCACGGCTTGCGTCGGCTGCGGCTGCGAGGGCTCCTGAATGCCAATATTCAGGGACTGCTGACCGCGACCGGCCAGAACCTGAAGCTCTTCCTGGCGGCAACGGGCTAGCGACGACGTCATGCCCCTTGCGGGAGTCTCCTGACCCTTCCGGTGAAGCCACGGAGGCTCTTAGCCGCCTACGGGTGATATCGATCGGGCCGGAGACCGGGGCACTGGTGAACCCATGCGCTGGGTCGGGAGTGGCCCGTGCCGGCGATGCCGGCGACCGGAGGCCTTTTGTCAACGCGTAGGGCCGTTATCGGCCCACCACGCCATTGGACAGACCACCGATCCGCTCAATCCGGTTAGCGATCGCAAACTGCACCTCGTGCCGCAAGGGCCTTTTTCAACACCCGGAACCATTGTTCGGCGTGACGCACTTGAAGTCAGGTCCGCGGCGCGCACTTAATGATCACCAGGCCGACGAGAGCGACAGCGCCGTCGAAGAGACCCCAGCGTTTCGGCAGCACCCCGTGAATCTACCAGCCACACGCGAGGGAAAGGACCATCAAAGACCTCGCCATACGCGGCGTAGGCGCGGCCGAAGGAGGCATCGGGTGCCCGCCGCTCAGCCAGAGCCAGATCAGATCACGAGAGGCTTGACCCTTGTGTAGTCGGGGCGCGGAACGCACGTCCGCGGACGGCGACGGGCTACTCCAGGTCGACCGTCGTCCACTCCGCCCGCCGGATCCCGCGCTCGACCGGAACGCCCGGCTTGGCCCAGACGACCTCGTGGCTGGCTCCGTCCGGGTCCGTGAAGCCGAAGTTGAGGAGGGAGCCCATGTCGATGACCTCGCCGTCGCTGGCCCCCTCCGCCACCACGCGCCGGCGCAACTCGCGGAAGGCCTCCTCGCTGGCGGCGTTGAGCGCGAAGTGGTCGAGCCGGCCCCGCCCGAACATCGGGACCTGGTGTTGAGGCACCTCGGCCCCGGGCACCTGGAAGGGGTGCAGGACCGTGGTCGGCCCGAGTTCGATGAACGCGTGGCGCAGCCCCTCTTCCTCCAGGTCGAGGGTTACCCGCGCGCCGAAGACCCGCTCGTAGAAGCCGATCAGCCGGTCGAGGTCGGCGGTGAGGGTGGTCAGATGGTGGATCCCGTTCAGCAGAGCCACGCGCGGCTCCTTCCGGATGACGACCTGGGGTTGGGCCGGCGTCGGCCGCTGGGCGAAGCGGGCGCAGACCGGGACGGCCATCCTACCGCAGCGCCCGTGCGGGCGGTAGAGGAGGCGGCGACCTGACGGGTCGGCTCACCCGAAGTCGGCCACATCCAGGAAGAGCGGGAGTGTCAGGCGACTCCAGGGGTTTTGCAACGCGCGCTTATTACCGGAACCGTGCGATCGCACCATGCCGCGGGGGCTTCCGGGTGCACGATGAACGTGGATGTCTCGACCGTGCGGGCGCGACCATGCCAGGAGGAGCACCAATGTCCGCTGAGCAGAACAAGGCGGTCCCACGCCGCGTCACTGAGGAGGCCTGGAACCGGGGAAACCTCGCTGTCCTCGACGACCTTATTGCCTCCGACTTTGTCCGCCACACGCCGCTGCGACCGGAAGGGATCGGTGGCATCGAAGGGCTCAAGCAGCACGCCACCGGTATCCGCGACGCCTTCCCGGACGCCGAGATCGTCAATTGCAGCTCCAGTCAGCGGCTGCGGGGTCGGAGCCCCACTTCCGCCGCTGACCTGCACTCCGAGCTTGCATAACTGCGGCACGTACTGCGCTAACGTCTCCCAGGACGCGGCCAATTGCGGCATTTGCGGCATTTGCGGCTGGGACTGTGGCCGACGGGATCACTATTTCTGCTACCTCGGCATCTGCGTCGCCTACCGCGGAGTCGGCACCCGGAGCTGCACCGGTAAGTACCACGGCCGGCCATACACCGAAGCCAGTCCGGCATGACCAACCGCAAAGCTCGCGTCAGAATGTGACGTCCGAGCCAGCAGTGCCAGGCCAGCGCGGGCACCGGTTCCGGCACGGCGTACGGCAATCGTCGCGGCCACGGGTGGCGAGAACAGAGGCACTGTTCCAGTCGCGGATAAGACAGGCAGCGCAGCCGATAGAGGCTGCGCTGCCTGTCTCATACAGTATCCGGGTGATCCGTTCGCGGAGGGGGTCGCTTCGCTCAAGGGAGGGAAAGTCGGAGAGCACGAAGGGTCTACTCGACTCCTCGACTCCGCTCGTCCTTGACGTCTAGCCGTCTTGCCGACTCCCGATGTCCCAGCAGGTCGCGGGCGATCTTCTCCGCGCCGACGAAGGTGGGAAGATTCGTGTTGGCCAGGGTGACGAAGGGCATGATCGCCGCGTCGGTGACGAGGAGCCCGTCCAACCCGTGCACCCGCCCCGAGGCGTCGACGACGGCGGACGCGTCGCTCGCCGGACCCATGCGGCAGGTGCCGGCCGGGTGGTAATCGTGCGAGGCGCGGGCGAGGATCCACTCGCGAATCTGCTGACGAGCGGTGACGGCCGGACCGGGCGCCAGCTCCGCGTCGAGCAGCGTTGCAAGTGACGCTTGCGCGCCGAGGTCGCGGCAGAGAACGAAAGCGTCGGCCAACGCGTCGAGATCGTACTCCCCGGGGTCGGAGAAATAGCTGGTGTCGATGACTGGGGGCGCCTCGGGATCGGCCGGGTTGCCTGGATTGAGCGCGATAGTGCCCCGCGAGCGGGGGGACATCAAAGCCGCCGAGATGTGGAAGCGCCAGCCCTTCCCGCCGAACGGACGGGAGGCGATTGGGTAGAGGTGCAGATCGTACGGCCCTTCGCAGCGGCTCGAGCGGGCGAGCCCAATGGTCCCCTCTTCCCGGGGGAGTCCGCCGCCGGCCACGAACGCCTCCAGCGCGTCGATCATCTCCTTTGTGGCCTGATAGTGAACGCCGATAGCGGGGTGGTCCTGGAGATTGCGGCCAACCGCAGGGAGATCGTGGCGGGGCGGGATCCCCTGCGCTCGCAGCTCGTCCGCCGCGCCGATGCCGGACCTGAGCAGTACCAGAGGAGAGCCGTACGCGCCCCCCGCGAGGATGACGCGATCGGCGGCGATATGGGACGAGCCCGCGGCACCGACGACATTCACCCCGGTCACGCGCGTCCCGTCGAGCGTCACCGTGTCGGCGAGCGTGTTGGCAACGATGCGCAGGTTCGGCAGGTGGCGAATTGGGTCGAGGTAGGCGAAGGCGGCGTTCCAACGGACGTTGGTGAGGGGATCAATATTGACCGGCCCGACAGCGAAGCCGAACTCGGGATCGAGACTACAAAGATCGCTGATGAACGGGTACCCCGCCTCCGCCGCGGCGTCGAGGACAGCGCGATGGAAGGGCGTCAACTCCTCCTGCGCCGGGACATGAACCAACAGCCGGGAACTCACTTCCTGGAAGAGCGGCTCGACCTCGGCCGCGCTCCAACCCGGGTTCTCCACAGCCCAGGCATCGTAATCGGAGCGGTGGCCCCAGACGGCCGCGCAGCCGTTATGAGACGAGCAGCCGCCCATAACCCGCGCCCGCTGCAACGCCATATCCGGGGTGCCAGTGCGGCAGGCGGAGGTGTACTCCCAGGAGACCTCCTCGACCGGCATCAGCGTCGGGTCGAGCAGCCGCTCCGGCCAACTCTCTCCTGCCGGGCCGTAGTCCGGCCCCGCCTCGAGCAGCAGCACGTCCTCCCCCGCCTCGGCCAGCCGCGCGGCGAGGACCGCCCCTGCCGGTCCCGCCCCGACGACTACCGTGCCCGTAGCGGAGTCGGAGGTCGGAAGTCGGAAGTCGGAAGATTTTCTCTCTGTCACCCCATCACCCAATCACCTGTCACCCTCTTCCGGCTCCCGCCTCAGACCGCACGTCGCCGCCGCGGGTTGGCGAGCTCGTCCAGGCCGGCCGAGATCGCGAAGAGGCCGATGAAGAGCATGATGATGATGATGACCGGCGGCAGGAACCACCACCACATCCCGTGGAGCAGCGCCGAGTAGTAGTTCACCCAGTAGAGGGTGATGCCCAGCGTGTTGGCTTCGATCACGCCCAGACCGAGGATCTCCAGACCGATGGAGGCCAGGATCGCCGCCGACACCGTGCCGACGAAAGTGGCCGCCAGGTACGGCAACAGATTAGGCATGATCTCGAGGAAGATGATCTTGGCCCCGCTGGCGCCGGAGAGACGCGCGACCTGGATGAACGCCCGTTCCTTGATCGACAGCGCCTGAGCCCGAATGGTGCGGGCTGGGTACAGCCAGGCGAGGGAGGCGATCACCAGGGCCATCTGAGTGACGGTCAGACCCGAGTGCAGCGAAACGGCGAGCAAAATCAGCAGGAGGAGCGGCGGAATTGTCAGGCCAACATCGACGACGCCGCGGATGATGGCATCAACCCGCCCACCGTTGTAGGCGGCGATCAGGGCCACCGCGGTGCCAATCGTGACACCGATGACGCCGGCCAGAAGCCCGATATAGAGGGTCAACGGGGTGGCCACGATCATCACCGCAAAGAGGTCCCGTCCCTGGCGGTCGGTCCCCAGCGGGTACTCAGACGAGGGAGGCCGGTTAGGCGTGACCGACAGCGGCGCCGTCTGGGAGACGTCCCAGACAAGACGCCCGATGCCGGCGAAGAGGAGCAGCAGCAGGAGGAGGCTGGCCCCGACCATGACCTGTCGATTGCGGCGCAGGTATCTCAGCATTGGCGGCCCACCTCAGGATCCCTGGTAAGTAATGCGCGGATCGAGCAGCGGGTAGATCAGGTCGAGAATCAGGGTGGCGAAGGTGACGCTGAGCACGATGGTGAAGACGATTCCCTGGATGAGGAAGAAATCGAACTGCCGGATGGCGTTGTAGAGCACGGAGCCGATTCCGGGGAACGAGAAGATGACCTCGACCAGGAGAGCCCCTGAAAGGAGTTGCCCGAGCGAGAGTCCCAACGCCGTCGTTTGGGGCAGTAAGGCATTCCGGACAGCGAAGGTGAAGAACAGCGTCCTGTCCTTGAGACCGGTAGCCTCGGCAAAGGTCATGTAGTCCTCACCCTCGACCGTGACCATCATCCCGCGCATCCCAATGGCCCAGAAACCCAACGAGGCGAGAATGATCGAGAGGGCAGGCAGGACCGAGTGTTTGAGCACGTCGCGGGCAAAATTCAGATTCAATGCGGGGAAGGTCCCGGGGGTGTAGCCACCGAAGAGCGGGAACCAGTGCAGCCTGAAGGCGAACAGGTAGATCAAGACCAGCCCCAGCAGAAAGAAGGGGATGGCGGAGAGGGTCAGCAAGGGTGGGAAGAGGTACTGGATGAAGCCAGGTGAACGATGCCAGCCGAGCAGCGCACCGGCCAGCGTGCCAAGCGCGAAGCCGAGGAACGTGGTCGTCAAGAGGAGGCCAATCGTCCAGGGGAGCGCATTGGACAGGATGCTGACGACCGTGCGGGGGTAGTTCGCAATCGAGTAGCCGAAGTCCAGCCGGGCGACGTTACCGAGATAGGTCAGGTACTGTCGCCCGAGCGGCTGGTCGAGCCCGAACTCCCGCTGATACTCCTGCACCATCGCCTCGATACCGGTCTGGACGTTGCCGGTGGCCGCCGCCTGCTGCATCAGCTTCTCTCGGACCGGGTCCTGACCCGAGAGCCGCGGCAGAAAGAAGTTCAGCGTCGCGGCCGCCCAGATGACGGCGAGGAAGAGGCCAATTCGGCGAGCAACATAGGCAAGGCGCACGAGTTAACCCTCGGTGCTAAACCCTCACCCCAACCCCTCTCCCATTGCGATGGGAGAGGGGATCGCGGCTGGCGTCCGGGCCATGCTCCCTTCTCCTCACGCATGGGGAGAAGGGCTGGGGATGAGGGGGAGTCGTTACTGCGTCGGCGTCAACCGGTTGAGGACGAGCTGGAAGGTCAGGTGCCAGAAGGCGCCGTTGACGTACGGATCGTCCCTCGTCGGCCAACCTTGCCAGTAGGTCGTGTTCATCGGGATGCGGTGGTACCACTCCTGAATCGGGATATCGGGAAGTTCCGGCAGCCAGATCTCCATCGCCCGCCGCCACTGCTCCATCAACGCCTCCTGGTCCTCCGGCGGCGTGACGGCCATTTCGTCGACGATCTGATCGAACTCGTCGTTGTGCCACTTAGAGAAGTTGACCTGGTGGCCGCCGGGGACGGCTTCTGACCTCGACTGGTAGAGCGCCAGAGTGAAGTAGGGATCGGCGCTGACGCTGCCACCATGGCCAAAGAGGGAGGCGTTGTAGTCTCCCTGCTCGAAGCGTGAGATGGCATCGGGCGGCATGGCGAAGGAGGCATTGATCCCCTGCTGCCGCAGCTGCTCGGCGATCACCGGACCGATGTCGGCCATGACGGCGAAGCTCGTGATGTCCACGTCGAGCGTTGCGCCGTCTTTGGCCCACATGCCATCGGCGTTCTTCGCCCAGCCCTTCCCTTCGAGCAGCGCCGCCCCCTTCTCGGGATTGAATTCCAGGGTTGGATACTCCTCGAGCAGGTCAGAGATAGTCTCGACGAAGGGCTCCAGGCCCGGATAGGACGGCAATGGCAACGGCCAGGCGCTGCCGGCGCCGGCGAGCGCCACCTCGATGATTTGGTCGCGATTGATGAAAGAGCTGAGCGCCCAGCGGACGTCGGGGTCGTTGAAGGGCTCGCGCTCGTTGTGGACGTAGAGCGAGGTCGGCCACCAATCGACGTAGCCGTAGGGCGGGTCGCTGAAGGTGTGGGTAATGATGGCCGGGTTCTGGGCGAGGATCGTCTCCATCGTCAGCGGCCGCAGGTCGATCGAGCAGTCAACCTCGTTGCTGATCAGTTGCTGAGCAACCTGGGTCTCCTCGGTCCAGGGGAGGTAGATGATCCGCTCGACCCCGGGCAGTGCGTCGACCAGCCCCTGATCGACCGCCCACCAACTCTCGGCGCGATCGATGACCTTCTGCTCTGGTGAGGAGAAGGAGAGCCGCCAGGGACCCGTCGTTACCGGCAAGCCATTTGCGATATCGAAGGCCTGGAACGAGGCGATGTCCTCGCCTTCGTAGATGTGCTTGGGCACGATGTAGAGGCCAATGTCGTACTTGTAGGTCATGAAGTAGAAGAAGCGAGGGGCCGGAACCTTGAATTTCACCAGGGTCTCGGTCTCACTCTCGGCGGTCGCCTCTTCGACAAACTGGTCGACGTTGACGCCCCACTGGATCTTCGATCCCGCTTCCCGCACGGCGTTGAGTGTGTAGGCGACGTCCTCGGCACTGAATGGCTCCCCGTCGCTCCAGGTAATGCCAGAGCGGGTGACGATCCGTAGCTCGGTGAGATCGTCGTTGTACTCCCAGCTCTCGGCCAGCCAGGGGATCGTCTCGTCCGCGAACGCGCTGTAAAAGGCGAGCGGCTCGTAGAAGAGATTGATGCCGTTCTGGTGGCGGGCGCCGACGAGGTAACCATTCCACAGATCGTATTCGACGTGGGTCGGTTGGGATTGATGGCTCCAGCGCAGGATCAGGGTCCGGTTGCGGGGAACTTCTGGTATCTCTTGTGCGGACGCAGCACCGGCTCCGATGAGCGGAGCGGAGGCGAGCAACGCCCCGGCCTTGACTACGTCCCGCCGCGAGAGCTTCGTTGCCTCGAGTTCTGTCACGGGTCCACCTCCATCCTCGCTGCGTCGGGGTGGCCGGGGCGGGCGCTGCCCGTCCCGTTTGGCCGCCATTGGCCGAATGCCGCGTCACGGTCCCGACGAAGGATTGTGGCGCGGATCATACATCGCGTTCGCCGTCTGTCAACGCCGTATTGGTTGTCGTCTGGCGAGGCCACTGGTGGAATCGCCCATTTTGTCAACTCGATTCGTGCGTAACGGGCTCCAACAGGCCACTGCTCATCGGATCGCTCATTTGACCGGCAGGACTATCCCAGCCCCTGCCGCGCCGCGATCGCGGCCAGTTGAACGCGCGAGTCGGCCTGCAGCTTGGTGAGGAGCGAGGCAACATGCGTCTTGATCGTGTTGGGCGAGACAAACAGAAGGTCAGCGATCGCCTTATTCGTGTGACCCGCGGCCACCAGCGCCAGTACTTCCCGCTCCCGTGGGCTCAGGAACGCAACATAGGGTGAGAGGTCGCGCGATGGTGGCAGAGCAGGATGAGGGCGTCCCGCATCGGCCAGGACGGCCAGGGCCTCATCCAACACCGCCGCGAACGACAACGCGCGCTCCGCAGCCACGGCAGCGGCGAATGCCGCTGCTTCCAGCGCCGTGACTACCTCGGTCGTCACGCTCATGGGTCCCGCCCGGTCTTGCCAGCTCTGCGCCTGAGCAGTCGATTGCAGGTTGCTCCTTAGCGCGAATTGCGCCTCCAGCACCCGGGCTGTTTCCAACTCACGGCTGTTGGGCACGTGGGTTTGCGGCGGTGTCGTTGAATCGTGCTTCGAGGTGCTTTGGACCATTACTTTCCTCGTCTCCATACTGTGGGGGCGTCGGGTCGCCCCGCTGGCGACTCGTCGCGAAGAACGGCCGCGGCGATCCTTCGCACGCGTTCGGGATCGGCAATCGCGTCAATCTCGACGATCTTGCCCTCGGCAACGGTGAATCCCATGACGGCGAAGGGCCGTCCGCGCACAGTGACGACCACTCCGGCTGCTCCGTTCACCAGGGCGGGATGCAGGCGGGCACCTGGGATAGCGCCCAGGAGTGCCTGCCGCGCCACGGCCGCTGCGCCGTGGATCACCTCGGCGACGGCGGGCCGCCTGGCGCCAAAGTCGGATCGCAGCACGACGTCGGGGTGGAGCAGCGCGACGAGGGCGTCGAAATCACCCCCACGTGCCGCAAGGAAGAAGGCGTCGACCACGTCTCGTTGACGAGCGAGATCGGGATCGGGAGTCGGTATCTCGGCGCCTTTGACCCGTCGCCGTGCCCTACTGGCGAGCTGCCTCGCTGCCGCAGGAGAGCGACCGATCATGGGAGCAATCTCCTCGAAGGGCAGCTCGAACATGTCGTGGAGCACGAACGCGAGCCGCTCCGCCGGGGTCAGGGAATCGAGTACGACGAGGAGCGCGAGGCCGACCGAGTCGGCCAGCAACGCCTCCTCCTCCGGTTGGAACTCCCCGTCCAGGCTGATGACGGGGTCCGGTAAGTGCACCCCGAAGGAATTCTCGCGTCGAACATTGCGCGAGCGCAGCATGTTCAGGCACACGCGGGCAATGATCGTCGTCAACCATCCGCCGAGGTTCTCGACCTCGTCCGCCCCTCGATCGACTGAGCCGAAGCCAGGTGTCCTGAACAGCGTCGTCGGCCTCGGCGAGCGAACCCAACATCCGGTAGGCAACTGCCCGCAAATGGGTCCGATGCTCCTCGAAGCGATTTGCCAGCCACTCGTTCTCGTCCATCGGTCACATCCTCTCGTTGCTTCGTGTCATAGCAATGACCCCCCAAACACGACGGATGTGACAAAGGAGACACGATGTTTCGTGTCAAAGCAGTGACGCCCCAAACACGACGGATGTGACAAAGAAGACACGATGCTTCGTGTCATAACAGTGACGACCCAAACACAACGGATGTGACAACGAAGACCCGATGAAGGCCCGAGGTTGACGCATGGACCGCTTTGTCGAGTTGAGTTCGTTCATCGGTCACGTTCTCTCGTCGCGGCGTGTCATAGCAGCAGGAGACTGACGAAGCCCAGCCGATGTGTCGAGGAGGTCGACTGTGTCGTACATCGCGGGCGGTTCGGCACAGACAAAGTTCATAAGGAGAGCAATCATGCAGATATCCCCCGTTCTGGTAACCGGCGGCACGGGCACGCTCGGGCGCCTCGTCGTGGCACGACTGCGGAACACTGGCTATGTCGTGCGAGTGCTCAGCCGGCACAGTCATGAGGGCCATGAAGGTATTGAGTTCGTGACGGGTGACCTGGCCACGGGCAAGGGCATCGAGGCCGCGGTGGCGGGAACCGAGATCATCATGCATCTCGCCGGCGAGATGAAGGGCGACGAGGACAAGGCTCGGCACCTGGTACGGGCCGCGTCGCGAGCTGGGGCGCGGCACGTGGTCTACATCTCGGTCGTCGGGGCCGACCGAATCCCGGTCGCCAGCGGCGTCGACCGCGCGATGTTCGGCTACTTCGCATCCAAGCTTGCCGCGGAGCGGATCGTGGCCGACTCCGGACTACCATGGACGATACTGCGCGCCACCCAGTTCCACGACCTGCTCTTGAAGACCGTGCAGCAGATGGCCAGGATGCCGGTGATCCCGGTCCCGGCCGGGTTCCGGTTCCAGCCGATCGACCCCGGGGAGGTGGCGGACCGGCTGGTGGACCTTGCGCTTGGCACGCCGGCCGGTCTGGTACCTGCCATGGGCGGGCCGCGGGTGTACGAGATGGCTAAGCTGATGCGCGGGTATCTCCAGACCCGTAACATGCACCGGCTGATCCTGCCGGTCTGGCTCCCCGGCAAGGCCGCCCGCGCGTTCCGGGCTGGGGCGAACCTGGCCCCGGACCGGGTAGTGGGCCGTCGCACCTGGGAGGAGTTCCTGGCCGCGCGGGTGGACTCATCACTCGAGTCGGAGGCCATGCTCCTCCGGTCTGATGTCACTGGCACTGGTCGGGCCACCAGCCCGGTCGGTGACGACCCCGTAGCGATACGGTGACGCTGCAGGAGAAGCGGCCGGGTCCTGGTGGCATCGTCGTTTGGGCGATCCACCCCGGTCGGTGGCAATGAAGTCGAGGCATCGCCGCTGTCGAAAATCTCCCGCGACGAACGACTATCTGGCGCCACTTGAAACGAGGTGAGGCACGCAGAGGTCGGGCGTTGGAGGAGCAATGCGGGCGAAGCATCACACCAGGACAAGTGATCCTCCGGCCGCGCCGATCAGCCGGCGACGATTCCTGGCGGGCGCAACCGCCATAGCCGTCGGAGGCGCACTGCCGTATAGGCCCCTCTCCTGGGCCGTCACGAGGAAGGAGTCTTCGATGTCTGATCCGCAAATCCTGATGACCGGGATCGGGCTCGGCGAGTCGCCACGCTGGCGCGATAACCGCCTGTGGTTCGCCGACTGGCTCGCGCAGGAAGTCATCGCCGTCGATCTCGAGGGCAACAGCGACGTCGTCGTCGGCATGGAGACATTTCCGTTCAGCTTCGACTGGTTGCCCGACGGACGCCTGTTGATCCTTTCCGGTGGTGATGGTCTGCTCCTGCGCAGGGAGCCCGACGGGTCGCTCGTGCCCCATGCGGACCTGACGAACTTCTCTGAATTTCCCTGGAATGAGATCGTCGTCGACGGTCGGGGCAACGCCTACGTCAACAGCATTGGCTTCGACTTTCCAGAGGGAGAGTTCGCCCCCGGCATCGTCGCGCTCGTGACGCCAGACGGCTCGGCCCGCCAGGTCGCGGACGGCGTGGCGTTTCCCAACGGCATGGCCGTGACCCCCGACAATGCGACGCTGATCCTCGCCGAGTCCTACGGCAACAAGCTCACAGCCTTCGACATTGATGACGATGGCGGCCTCTCGCACCGGAGGGTGTGGGCGGACCTCGATGACGGCTTCCCGGACGGCATTTGCCTCGATGCGGAAGGCGCCGTCTGGTATGGGGACGTTCCCAACACGCGTTGCGTGCGCGTTCGCGAAGGTGGTGAGGTGCTGCAGACAGTCAACCTCGACCGCGGCTGCTTCGCCTGCATGCTCGGGGGAGCAGCCGGCAGCACGCTCTTCATGCTGGCGGCCAAATGGGGTGATCCCGCGAGCGAGGAACGGACGGGTCAGGTGCTGACCGTCGAGGCGCCGGCCCCTCGCGCTGGTTGGCCGTAAGAGAGGCAGCGCGCACTATTACGGGTAGCGAGGACTCTCTCCCCCTCGCCGACGTGGATCAGGTTGCTGGGATCACGCGAAACATGGGATGCGGGTGCTCCCGCTGACTGGTGGATCAGGTTGCTGGGATCACGCGAAACATGGGATGGCGGGGTGCTTCCCGTTCGAAGTCCGCTAGAGGCGACTCTGGCGTGACGTCAAAGTAGCCCTTGATAAGTGACGGGTACGAGGCAAGTGTTCCCTTGAGCACCGGGGCTGCTTCGGCGGGGGAGAGCGCGATGACCGAGATCGGCTCCACCCGCCGGCCACGGGTCAGAGTAGCGCGGCCGGCGGCACGCAGGTTGCGCACCCAGTTCACCTCACCGAAGGGCGATTGCAGCCAGCGCTCGCCATTCCACTCCAGAATCGTGACCGGGGTGGTTCGTGGTTGGCCGGACTTGCGGCCGGGGACAGTGAGCAAGGTATTGCCACCCATCTTCACCCCACGACGCAGCAGCGCGGCCACGACCGCGTTGCTGATCCGCACGGCGGGATTGACGCGATAGGTCTTTGCCATGTCCTGTCTCCTCCTCATAGCGAAACCGGGGTGATCGCGGCAACAGTCACGCCGTGATGACCAAACCTGACCATTCCTCGATGCGTCACTCCGCGCTGGGTTGGAGCGACGAGACCGCGCTCAACCCCAGCCAGCGTTCCAGTTGATCGATGGTCTGGTCGATCCGCTCGGGCCGAAACGACCCCATCGTCGGCATGCTGAGACCCTTGATCGCGGCAATGAGGATCGCCGCAACGCTCTCAGGCTCCAGCTGCTGTCCAAACAGCCCTGGTCAACGCCCCGGGCGATCAGATCGCGCAGGAACCCAAACCACTGATCATCAGCCTGCCGCGCCATGTCGGCGATGACTTCGTCGCGGGCGGCTCGCAGGGCGAACTCACTCGACACCGCCCATAGCTGCTGGTCCGTCTTCAAGAGGTGACGCAGACCTTCGAGATGGCCCCGTAGCTGGTCCGCTGGCGTTCCTTTGCTCGACAGCGTGGCGGCGAACGTCGCGGTGGTGTGTCGAACGGCGGCGCGAATGAGAGCTTCCTTGCTTGGGAAGTAGTAGTGGAGCGTGCCGATGTTGACCCCAACGTCGGCCGCGACATCGCGAGTGCGCAGCCCTTCGAACCCATCGGCGGCGATACGGGCATACGCGGCCAGGACCAGGGCGCGGCGATTGCCGGTCGTGGCCGCGGGCTCCCCGGGCGGTTCGTCAGTCACGTGGTCAACCCCATGCTTCATCAATCACTTGACCGACAGACTAGCACCCAACGGGTTGTATGTCAATCAACTGACTGACCGATAGTTGCTGCGCGGCACGAAGCTATCTGCAGCTGCACTCGCTGCGCTCAGTGAAGATTGCGTTTGACGAAATTTCGATCGTACCCTACCGTCTGCGCACCAAGCCGCTCATGAGGGTGATGGGGAAGAGGGAAAGCTGCTCGATGTCCGACAGCGAAATCCTGCGTGTTGAGGGACTGCGTGTCTACTACCACACGCCGGCCGGGCCAGTGAAGGCGGTCGACGGCGTCTCTTTCACTCTGCGCCCGGGCGAGCGGTTCGGGCTGGTCGGTGAGTCGGGCAGCGGCAAGTCGACCATGGCCCTCAGTTTGCTTCGCCTGATCAAACCCCCGGGACGGGTCGAAGACGGCACCGTCATTCTCGACGGCGTCAATCTGCTGGAGCTCGAAGACGAGGCAATGCGGCGCACCCGCCTCGCCAAGATCTCCCTGGTCGCCCAAGGGGCGATGAACTCCCTCAATCCGGTCAAACGGATCAAGGAGCAGATTGCGATCGGGTTGCGCGATCATGGCGCCGCTCTCAACGATCGCGGGTTCGAGCGATTCCTGACCGAGCTGCTCGAGAAAGTCGGGCTCAGCCGTCGTGTTGCCGACATGTTCCCCCACGAGCTGAGCGGCGGGATGAAGCAGCGCGTCTGCATCGCCATCGCCATCAGCCTGCAACCCCAGGTGATCGTCGCCGACGAGCCGACCAGCGCCCTCGACGTCGTCGTCCAGTGGCAGGTGATCGACACCCTGCGCCAGGTGCAGTCGGAGCTCGGCGCCGCCGTCATCCAGATCGGCCACGACATGGGGTTGATGGCCCACTCGGTCGACCGCATCGGCGTCATGTATGCCGGCAAGCTGGTCGAAGTGGCGAAGGTGCGCGACCTCTTCCGTGAGCCACTCCACCCCTACACCCAATTGTTGATCGCCAGCCTGCCATCACTCGACGGCAAGGACGATCTGCAGGCCATTGCCGGCTCGCCGCCGTCGCTGCTCAACCCGCCAACCGGCTGCCCCTTCCACCCGCGCTGCCCATACGTCATGGACCGTTGCAAGGTCGTGATGCCGCCGCTACGAGAGCTGCGGCCGGACCATCTGGCCGCCTGCCATCTGTACGAAGTGTCATGACCGCATTGCTCGAAGCGCGGAATGTGAGCAAGGTTTTCGGCGCGGGTCTCGTCCACAAGACCCAGACCGTCGCCTTGCAGGACTTCTCATTCACGATCGACAGCGAGACCCCCTCGGTAACGGCCATCGTCGGCGAGAGCGGCAGCGGCAAGACGACTCTTGTCCGCCTCCTCCTGGGGATGATCGCTCCCACCACGGGAGAGGTGCTCTACCGCGGCAAAGACCTCCAGCATCTGTCCGCTCAGGAACGTCGGTCGTACCTTGGCGATGTCCAGGCGATCTTTCAGGACCCGTTCGAGGTCTTCAACCCGTTCTACAAGGTCGATCACGTTCTCGAATCACCGATCCGGAACTTCGGGCTCGCCAAATCAAAGCAGGCACGACGAGCACTGATGGCCGAGGCTCTGTCAGCCGTCGGGCTACAGGCCGCGGAGACACTGGGCCGCTTCCCGCACCAGTTGAGCGGCGGTCAGCGGCAGCGAATCATGGTCGCGCGGGCGCTGCTGATGCAGCCACGCCTGATTGTCGCGGACGAACCGGTCTCGATGGTCGACGCCTCCCTACGGGCGACGATCCTCAACAGCCTGCTCAAGCTGAACCGGGAATTCGGGATCTCGCTCATCTACATCACCCACGACCTGACGACCGCCTACCAGATCAGCGAGGACATCATCGTGCTCTACCGGGGCGCGATGGCCGAGGCGGGCGATGTTCAACTTGTGGTCCGCCAGCCCGAACATCCCTACACCCGCTTACTCGTGGGCTCGATCCCGTTGCCCGATCCCGACGAGCCATGGCAGGGCGAACGCGCGCTCGGCCGGCCCGCCGCCGATCTCCAGCCAACGGGCGACTCGTTCTGCCCGTTCCACACGCGCTGCCCCTACGCCATGCCGATCTGCGTCGAGGAGGCGCCGCCCCTCTTCCAGACCGCGCCGCACCGGGTCAGCGCCTGCTACCTCTACCGTGAGGCGCCAACAATCGGCACCGATCGTATGGCCGAGATCTTCGGCGGCACCCGCCGTGAGCAGTTGGCGACGATCCCTATTGTGGCGACCGATCAGCTCCCCACACCCGAGGCAGCCGCCGGCTAGGGATGGCCTGCATCAGGATCGGGCGCCAGAATTGAGGTTGTCCGCAAGTTGCTGAGTTCTCCCGGTGCGGTTCAAGCGCTCAGTGTTGAGCTGACAGCGGAAGACGTGTCGGCCAAGAAGGGCTTGTCAGTTCCCGGTGGGTTGACTTGAGGAAGTCGGAATGAACGTACCGTCAGCACGACCGGCGGCAGCACACGGAACCGACGAGGACGCGGTCAGCGGCCTGCACGAACGCCTTCTCGATGCATGGAACAGGCGCGCCGCCGATGACTTTGCCGTCCTTTTCGCCGAGGATGCCTACGTCGTCGGCTTCGATGGCAGCCAGATGGTCGGTCGCGAGCAGATAGCAACCGACATCGGCGCGATCTTCGCCGACCATGTCACGGCGACCTACGTCGGGAAGATCGAGGGTGTGCGCTGGCTGACTCCGGAAGTCGCGGTCCTCCGCGCCATCGTCGGCATGGTGCCCCCGGGACAGAGCGAGCTCAACCCGGACGCCAATGCGTTGCAGACCGTTGTCGCGGTCAAGTCCAACAGCCAATGGCAAATAGCCGTCTTTCAGAACACTCCGGCGCAGTTTCACGGTCGACCCGATCTCGTCAAAGCGATGACAAACACGTTGCGGCAGTTGCTCTAGCGCGTTCACAGTGCTCCGCGCCGCGCACCCCGCGCCCAGTGCACTGGACGCGGGGTTCTCACGCTTCCTCGACACAGATGGCGAGGTGCAATGAATACGCGATAGAGGCGGTGAGTTTCCGCGTCTACCGCTGGACGAGGACGAACGTATTGCCGTCCTGGTCCTTGAACAGAGCCTGAACTCCTCCCCACGGCTGCGCGGTCGGCGGCTCGGTGAATTCAACGCCGCGCGCGGAAAGTTCCTGGTAGGTGGCGTTGATGTCGTCCGGCTCGAAAACGATGCCCGCGAATTGACCTACCTTCTCCTGGCTCCAGTCGCCGTAGCCTCGTGTCAGGACGATGCGCGTCGTAGCGCCGGGAGGTGCCACTTCAATCCAGCGCAGCCCGTCGCCCATCGGCTCGTCGGCCCGCTTCTCGAAACCGAGCTTGTTGACGTAGAAGTCAAGCGCCTTGTCTTCGTCGCTCACGAAGACCCCGACAACTGCAACATTCGTGATCATGACGTCTTGATGCCTTTCTTGGACAGACGACGCCCAGCCTCATCCTGGGTGCTCGTCGATCCACGCATGTTTCGTTTGGTCTGGATCTGATTACCGCCGGGGCGGCTCTTCGGTCAGGTAAACCGCCAGCCGGGCAAGCTGCTCTTGCCACAACGCTTTCCAGCGCTCGACCTCCTCAGCACTCGGGAGGCGCTCCACCTGGAGCTGGGCTGAACTTTTCTCCGGCCCCTTGGCAACAAAGGTGACGGCGAGCCGCGTCTCACCGGGCAGCACGTCAAAACGTGCCGACTTGTTGGGTTGATTGGTGCGAGGACGCAGCTCAAGCCCTTTCAGCCAGCGCTCGCGCTCGTCCTGGTCCACGAATGCGACGAAGAGGCGCTCGACCGGCACCGGAATGGTTTTGCTGGCATTCATCGAGAAGCCGTCGGGCCGCTCGTGCAGCGCACGCATGCCACGGGCCCGTTCATAGCCGACGGTGACGTTCTGCGCCCACCAGCCGTCGATGCCATGTGTCTCGTGCACGTGGCGAGCGATTTCAGCGTGGTTGTGCGCGGTGCCGTCCCAGGCATCGAGCAGGGCGAACCATTCATCCCACTCCCTACCGGTGGCGCGTTGGACGGCGGCGTCGCTGACACCGGGTTCGGCCACGCGGGGCGGGAGCGCCGTTTCAACGGCAGATGGTGTGGCATGAACCAGGTTCGAGGACCCTGGGCCTGGTTGGTCGGGCGCGGCGGAAGACCCATCAGCAGCCAACGGTTCATCACTGGACGAGAGGGAGTTGGCGTTTGCGTCGGCCTGCTCGGGACGATGGAGATCGAGGAGGTAGTGACGAGCGGTGGTGTAGTGCTCGCCGGTCTTGGCCATGCGGCCGCGGATGGCCTGCTTCTGCGCTTTGTTCTTGGTCATGGTCGGTTGTTCCTCACCGGCCAGCCGCCGCGGGACTCACGCTCCCGGGACCGCCAGCCCCGGCGAAGAACGACCACGTCTCGGTCCTCATCTGAGATGAGGACCACTCCCGAGGCGAAGCCCCTTTGCCCCTCCAGGCCGGCGGCGTGAGCACCGGGTCAGGGGTTCGGCGCGGGTCACGCCGGTGGACGCAGCGTACGGCCGTGGACGATGGACGTCAAGAGTCGGAGTCGAGAAGTCGAGGAGTCGAGAAGGAGACGGCGAGACGGCCGGGAAGATTATCTGGACAGCCGCGACATCAAGACCCGTGTTCATAGGGTCACGCCAGGAATCGGCCGAGGGCCTCGACGACGCGCTCGACAGCGCGGACGGAGGCGATGGGATCTCCCGGAATATCCATACCGTGGTCCGCGTTTCTGACGACGACGGCTTCGCCGATCGTCGCCACCTGCATCTCCTCCAGGACAACCGGGTCGAAGTGCGGATCGGCGGTACCGATGACGAACAGAGAGGGTCCGCCGTACTGCCGAATCTGCTGCCGTAACCGTTCCTCACCGAACAAGGGTGTCAGCCAGGCGGCTCCCAGGGTGGGAGGTGGAGCTGGCGTTGTCAGCAGGTGTCCCATCGCCAGAGTGCCGAGAGACTTCCCAATTAGGACGACGCGCTCGTAGGATCGCTGACCGAGAGCGACACGCCAGGCCGCCGTCGCATCCGCCAGCAGCCACTGATGTCGTTCCGGCGCTGACAGGGTTTGGTACTCGGGGTGCTTGTTGTAGGCGTACTCGACGCGCAACACATCCCACCCCCGATCCAGCAGGAGATTCTCCGCGTAGTAGAAGAGCGGCATGTCGAGGGTGTAGCCGAATACCGGGCAGCAGCACCGCCAGGTGGTCTATGGCACCTTCCGGACGCAGAAACCGGTTCGGCACCGCCTCACCGCGATAGCCCTGGATGTTCAATGTCGTCGTGGTCGCCATGTCTGCTCTCCATTGCGGACGTTAGACGGCAAGACGGCAAGACGGCAAGACGGCAAGACGGCAAGACGGCAAGACGGCAAGACGAGCGAGTCGAAGAGCGCTAGTCGCAGCCGTCTCCCCCTAGCGAGGAGTCGAGCCGAACCTTACGTAGCGCTCTCCCCCTTGCCCCCTTCAGCGCAGCGCCCCGCTCGCCGCGTCTTGCCCTTTTCCTGTACCCCGGATAGCATCTCGCCAACGTCGGGTCAGGGAAATCTCTCGCGGCGCTCCGGAAGGCGTGTCGCCAGGCGTGGCGCGGCGGCGCGGCTGCCATGGCAGACCGAACACGGACAGGGAAAGGAGATCGTCATGCATCGATCAACTCAGAGGATCGCCGGCGGCCGTCTCGATCGCCGCTCCCTCTTGCGCAGTGGCGCTGCGGCTGGAGCAGGGCTGGCCGCGGCGCGCTACGCTCCTGGTCTGTGGACGCCGGGCGCGTCGGCC
Source organism: uncultured Chloroflexia bacterium (assembly GCA_963751075.1). Lineage (GTDB taxonomy): Bacteria > Chloroflexota > Chloroflexia > Thermomicrobiales > UBA6265 > JACCXM01. The sequence goes on from CAVVTE010000016.1 coordinate 152,759, forward strand.
GCCACCAACCTTTCGGTACTCTCGCCGCTGGCTCCCGATCCAGCGCCACCGGGAGTGGCTGAATTTGCCCTGGAGGATTTTGCGGCCTGGAAGACGGCGAATGACGCCGAGGTGACGTACGAGGCCGTAGCCTGGCCGCAGCTGCACGACAAGATGGCGACCAACTTCGCCTCCGGCACGCACGTCCACGATGTCTACTACATGTCCGGCTGGGTACCGGAGTTCGCGCAGTTCCTCACTCCGCTCGACGACATGCTGCCGCAGGACCTCGTCGACGACCTGCCGCCGTCGTCCTTCTCGACCGTGACCTGGGACGGCAATCGGCTCGGGGTCGTCTTCACCCTCTCGCTGCTGACCCTCTTCTACAACATGGAGCACCTGGAAGAAGCGGGTCTGGACGGTCCACCGACGACCTGGGACGAACTGAAGGGGTATGCGCAGGAGCTGACCCGCGACGGTCGCTACGGTTGGGTGCTGAACTACGGCGCGCCGGAGGGGATCGGCGGCGTGGCCTCCTACTGGATGGTCTTCCTGCAGCAGGCGGGTGGCACCCTCTACGGCGACGACGGAATGCCCATCTTCAACGATGCGCCCGGCCTCGAGGCGCTGCAGCTCATGGTCGATATGTACACCAACGGCTCGACCGACCCCGGTGCCATCTCCTACATCGGCATCAACGAAGCGACCAACGTCCTCACCGCGGGCAACGCCTCGATGATGATGAACTGGCCGTTTATGTGGAAGCCGGCCAACGATCCGGAGACCTCTCAGATCGTGGGCAAGCTCGGCACCGCGCTCTTGCCCGCAGGATCGGCGGGAACCGCCTCGATCGACGGCACCGACGCCTGGACGATCGCCAACACCTCAGCCGACCCAGAGCTGGCAATGAAGCTGATCGAGTTCTACCTCGACCCAGAGGTGCAGAAACGGCAGGTGCTGGACACCGGCTGGCTGCCGATCCGTCTCTCGGTGCTCGAGGATCCGGAGGTGCAGGAGGGCGCGCCGAACGCCGCGGTCGTCCTGGAGCAGGCCCAACACCCCTACGACTCCTTCGTGACCCCTGATTACAACGAGGTGACGCAGGCAATCGGGACCGAGATCCAGCGTGCGCTGCAAGGGGAGAAGACGGCGGAAGAGGCACTGCAAGACGCTTCAGATCTCGTCACGGAGATTGTCAACCAGCGGCAGGGGTAATCCCACCCTGGGGTTCGGATGGTGAAAGAGCGAGCGTCAGCGCGGGGTTGCTAGGCGCCAAAGCGCCCGGCAAGCAACACGAAACCACCCTGACGTGCGCTGAATACGGCGACACGTCCATTCTCAATCCCGCATCCGCATGCCTGCCCACTTCACGGGGCTTTCGAGGAGGCAGATGGAGGGGCCTAGCCTCCCACGGTCTGGGTACGCCAATCAAGGAAGAGACCGATTAGTCATGTCCGTGGGCGCCGATATCTCAAAGCAACCCCGCGTACCGCTACCCAGGCCGTCCGGGGGGAATCTGGAGCGGCGGCGGCGGCGAACCGGGGTCTTCCTGGTGATACCGGCTCTGGTCGTCATGGCGGGAGTGATTCTCTACCCCATCGCCCGCTCGATCGTCCTCTCGTTTCAAGAGGCAAAGCTCAGCGCAGGGGCGCTCGGAACGGCGTGGGCCGGCGGCGAGAACTACCGGCGCATCGCGGAAGACGAAACCTTCACCCTCGCCCTGCGCAACTCGGCGTACTTCACCGTCTCCGAGGTGCTCCTGGTGCTCGCCATCGGCCTCGGGGTGGCGCTCCTGCTGAACACGAAGGCGGGACGTCACCCCATCTACACCACAATTCTGCTCGTGCCATGGGCGATCGCCCCGGTGGCGAACGCGGTGCTCTGGAAGTGGATCCTGCATGCCAACTACGGAGCGCTGAACGCCCTTCTCACCGGACTCGGGATCACCGATCGTTACGTCAACTGGCTCGGCACGCCGGGGTTGGCGTTACGGATGCTGCTCCTGGCCGACGTCTGGAAATCGGTGCCCTTCATCGCGCTCATTCTGCTGGCGGGTTTGCAGAATATCCCGGCTGCGCTCTACAAGGCAGCAAAGCTCGACGGCGCCAATGTCTGGCAGCGCTTCCGCTACGTGACCCTGCCGGGGCTGCGCACGCCGCTGGCGCTGGCGGTGGTGCTGCAGACGATCTGGTCGTTCAAAGTCTTCGACCTCATCTTCGTCCTGACCAAAGCGGGACCGGCCGACGCCACGCTGCTGCTGAACTTCCTGGCCTACCGGGTGTCGTTCAACTTCCTCGATTTTGGCTACGGCGCGGCGATCGCCAACATCATCTTTCTCATCATGTTCGTGCTGGCGCTCGTCTTCATCAAATTGCTCAAGCCGGGTGCGCCCCGCTCGCGAGCACGGGGATGAGATGACCCGGGCAGATGCACAGGTCCGCGGGGCCGCCGCGCCGGCGCCATTCCCGACCGATCGCTCCGGCCGGACTGTCAAGAGCGGGGCGCGCCGCCGTGTGGAGCGACTCCTGGCCGATGCCGGGGTGCGCATCGCGCTGCTGGTGTTCGCGCTCTGGACCCTGGCGCCGGTCGCCTGGATGATCGTCTCCTCACTGCTGAATCAGATCGCGCTGACCAGCGTGCCGCCCAACCTGTCCCCCGGTCAACTGACGCTCGACAACTACCGTGGCGTGCTGGCGACTGGACAGAGTCTGGTCCCGGCGCTGAAAAACTCACTGCTGGTCTCGCTGCTGACGACCGGGATTGCGCTGACACTCGGCTCGGCGGCAGCCTACGCCATCGCCCGCCTCGCGGTGCCGGGCGGCAACACGATCCTGCTGATGACTCTGGCGACGCAGATGTTCCCCGGTATCGTCATCATCATCCCGCTCTTCATCGTCCTCTCCCGGCTGCGGCTGATCGACACCTACGCCGGGCTCGTGCTCGTCTATCTCTCGTTCGTGCTGCCGATCGTGATCTGGATCCTTAAGGGCTTCTTCGAGTCGATCCCGCCGGAGCTGGAGAACGCAGCCGCCATCGATGGCGCTAGCACCATCCAGACGTTCACCCGTATCGTGCTGCCGATCTCGTTGCCGCCGCTCTTCGCCACCGGCATCTTCGCCTTCATCGAGAGCTGGAATGAGTTCATGTTTGCGATCATTCTGACCCGGCTGAACACGAAGACGGTGCCCATTGCCATCTCCGAGTTCGCCGGTCAGTATCAGACCTCGGTCGGGCAGATGGTGGCCGCCGCGGCTCTGGCGAGCGTGCCGGTGATCGTGCTTGCCATCGTCTTTCGCAAGTACATCCTGATGGGATTTGCCGAGGGCGCGATCAAGGGATAGGCGAGTCGAGAAGTCGAGAGGTCGAGGAGTCGAGGAGTGGCTCGCTTCTTCCTGTGCGAGGAGCCGGGTGCCCTCTGGGCCGGGCTGGCGATGAGGGGCAAAGCGTCAAGGAGAAACGGTCATGCCATCGCGCAAAGATCCCGGTTTCGACGTCGCCGTGGTGCAGGATGCCGCTGTTTTCCTCGACCGCGATGGGTCGGTGCAAAAAACGGTCGAACTGACGCGAGAAGCAGCCCGGAACGGAGCCCAGCTCGTCCTCTTTCCGGAGGCGTTTATTCCCGGCTACCCGCGAGGGTTGAGCTTCGGAGCCGTCGTCGGCAGCCGCAGTGCGGCGGGGCGCGCCCTCTTCCGCCGCTACGCGGAGAACGCGGTGAGCGTGCCGGGGCCAGAAGTCGGTCTTTTGGCGGCTACCGCGAGCGAGCTGAAGATCCACCTTGCCGTCGGCGTCATCGAACGCGACCCGGTCACGGCGGGCACCCTCTATTGCACGCTGCTGGTCTGGGGCCCGGACGGAGCGCTGCTCAATCACCATCGCAAGCTGAAGCCGACCGCCAGCGAACGCCTCATCTGGGGCGAAGGGGACGGCGCCGGTCTGAGGGTGGTGCCGACCGAGCTGGGCAAGATCGGCGGGCTGATCTGCTGGGAGAACTACATGCCCCTGGCCCGGACCGCGCTCTACACCCAGGGCGTTGAGCTCTACCTGGCGCCGACCGCGGACTCCCGCGAAAGCTGGCAGGCGACCATCCGCCACATCGCGCTGGAGGGGCGCTGCCACGTCCTGGCATGCAATCAGTTCGTCAGGAAAACCGACTACCCGGCCGATCTGGATGAGGACTCGCGGCGAGAGCTGGCCGCCGTGGACGATCCGCTCTGCCGCGGTGGCAGCGCCATCGTCGGCCCTCTGGGCGACTATCTGGCGGGACCGCTCTGGGACGAAGCGGGCATCCTCTACGCGCATATCGACCCCGGCGCGGTGACTGAGGCGCGTTTCGATTTCGACGCGGTTGGACACTACAACCGGCCAGATCTGTTTCACCTCTCGGTCAATCCGGTGGCCGGAGGGGCCTTCCCGACCTGGGACGAAGTCGAAATGCTGGACGACCTGATCTTCGCTGGGGGCGTCCTCGGTGGCCTGCCTGGGACCTCCGCCTTGCCTCTCCAGCCACCCGATGACGACCCGATGTTCCCAATGGTCCCGGCGGATAGGATCGAAAAGAAGCTGGCGCCGAGCAGGCAGCCGGCAAAGCCGGCCAGTCGGCGAAAACGGAAGTGACGAGGTGACGGGGTGGCAGGGAGTACGATTCCCCGCCACCCCGCCACCCCGCCATCCCGTCACCCACGGAGAACGAAGTGGCCGAGGTCGATCTCGTCGAGGTGACAAAGCGCTACGGGGCGGTGGAAGCCTGCACCGGAGTGAATCTGCGCGTTCCGGACGGCGAGTTCGTCACCCTGCTGGGGCCGTCGGGTTGCGGGAAATCGACGACGCTGAACATGATCGCCGGTCTAGAGGAGATCACTGCCGGCGACATCCTGATGGATGGGCAGCGGGTCAACGATCTCACCCCCTACGAGCGCGACGTAGCGATGGTCTTTCAGCAGTACGCGCTCTACCCGCACATGACAGTTGCGGAGAACATCGGCTTCACCATGAAGCTGCGGCGGCGGCCGAAAGCCGAGATCGCGGCGAAGGTGGGAGGGGTCGCCGCATTGCTCGAACTCGGCCCGTACCTCGATCGCCTGCCGCGCGAGCTTTCCGGCGGGCAGCAGCAGCGGGTGGCCCTCGGCCGGGCGATCATCCGCGAACCGCGAGTGTTCCTCTTTGACGAGCCCTTCTCCAACCTCGATGCGGCGCTGCGGCTGAAGATGCGCGCCGAGATCAAACTCCTCCACTCCCGGCTAGGCGCGACCTCGATCTTCGTCACCCACGATCAGGAGGAGGCGCTCTCCATCTCGGACCGGATCGCGGTGATGCGTCAGGGCCGCGTGGAGCAGTACGGCACCCCGGAGGAAGTCTACGCCCGCCCGGCCACGACCTACGTGGCACGCTTCATCGGCTCCCCACCGATGGACATCATGCAAGGGCAACTTGTTGTGGAAGATGGCGCCACCGTCTATCGCGTCGGCGCGGCGGTATTCCCGCTCCCGGAGCGGACAGCAGGCGCTCTGTCCGCCGGTTCCTCAATTCACGGTGTCGACCTCGGTGTTCGCTCCGAACATATCCTGCTCACCCCTCCCGGAGATGGCGTCCTAGCGACGGTCCAGGTGGTCCAGCCGCTGGGGCCATCGACGGTGGTCACCGCGGCCTGGGATGGCGGCGCGCTCACGGCGCGGGTGCCCGGGATCGCCGCCCTGCCACCCGGAGAGCGTGTTGGATTGCACCTCGATCCGGCGGGGTTGCTCTTCTTCGACCGGGAGACTGGGCTGAGGTTAGAGACGTGAGATGACGCTTCGGGACGAGGGAGCGGCACCGGCATGGCTGGTCGTCCGCTGGCCCCGGCTACGAAACCCGAGGAAGGTTGTCGTGGCAATGCCGGAGTCGGAACGAACGGCGTGAAGGGTGCAAAGAGTTTAAAGGGTTTAAAGAGTTTGAACTTCTGGAGAGACAAGCAGGGCCGCTTCTTTCCTGCTGAAGACGGCGGCGCGCGGGCTCATCCCTCTGGAGGAGGGCGAACCTTGACCGCGCAATTCACCCTGGGTAATCACCCGTTGGGAGGATGGCCGCAGGACTGAAAGCTGGCAGAGTAGATGCAGCCGGCAGAGGGTGTCGGGAATGCATGAAGGAGATCGCAGATGAGTATTGCCACGCAGCCGTTCCGTCAGGGCGTCGTCAGCAAGAACGCGACCGCGCGCCAGAGGCGCCTCGAGAACCGGCGGGAGGACCGCCGCGACGAGAAGCAGGACCGGCGCGAAGACCGGCGCGACCGCAACTAAGCCGCGGCACGACGCCATTTCCCCACGATGGCCTGCCCGCCTCGCCTCCCCGGCGAGGCGGGCAGCGTGCTGTTCCCGGGTAAGGAGAGGGAGACGATGAGATCGCCGATCGCGCGCCTGCGACGGCTCTGGCAACAATCAGACGAGACGCCGGAGACCAACGTGGCGACTGCTCCCGGCGTACCGCTGCGGGAGATCATCCGCCGCTTCTGGCCGGACGCCCGCCCGTACCGGCGCTGGCTGCTGCCGCTGCTCCTCTTCGTCGCCCTCGGGCCGGCTTTTGATGCCGCGGCCATCTGGCTCTACAAGCTGCTGGTCGACGAGGTGCTCGTTCCCCAGGACTTTGCCCTCTTTCCCTGGATCGCACTGGCCTATCTCGGTCTCACGCTCCTCGGGGGGCTGGTCGCCTTCGGCGACGACTATCTCTCTGATTGGATCAGCGAGCGGTTCCTGCTCGGCGTGCGCACGCGCGTCTTCGCCCACCTCCAGCGCCTGCCGCCCGATTTCTTCGCTGGCAAACGGCGGGGGGACCTGGTCGCGCGGTTGACCGGGGACGTGGCCGAGATCGACACCCTCCTCATTTCCGGCGCCGTTGATCTCCTCTCGTACCTGTTCCGGATCGTCTTCTTCGTCGCCGCGCTGCTCACGCTGAGCTGGCAACTCGCCCTGCTGGCCTTCGTGGCCAGCCCTCTTTTCTGGCTGGCGTCACATCTGTTCTCGGGCCGGATCAAGCGCATCGCGCGCGAACAGCGGCAGCGCAGCGGCGCCATCAGCGCGATCGCCGAGGAGAGTCTGGCCACCGTACCGTTGGTCCAGGCTTACAATCGCGAGCAGAGCGAGATCGAGCGGTTTCAGCGGGAGGGGGCGCGCAACGTCACGGCGCAGTTGCACCTGACCCGGTTACGGGCGCTCTTCACCCCGCTCCTGGACCTGTTCGAGCTTGCCGGCGTGCTGGTAGTCATCGCCGCCGGCTCCTGGCAGATGGCACAGGGCAACCTCACCCTCGGCGGGTTGCTGGCCTTCACTACCTACCTCACCCAGCTCTATGCGCCCGTGCGAGGTCTGAGCCAACTGGCGAACTCGGTGTCGGCCGCCGCCGCTGGAGCGGAGCGGGTCATCGAGATCCTCGACCAGCAGCCGACGGTCAGTGACCGCCCGAACGCGCGCGTGCTCGCGGCACCCCAGGGCGCGCTCAGCTTTGACGCCGTGTCGTTCCACTATCCTGAGAGCCAGGACCAGACTCTGGAGGACGTATCGTTCCGGGTCGCGCCGGGAGAGACGCTGGCGATCGTCGGCGAAAGTGGGGCCGGCAAATCGACGATCGTACGATTGCTGCTGCGCTACTACGACCCCACCTCCGGCCAGATCCTGCTCGATGGTCACGACCTGCGCGAGGTCGGCGTGCACGCCCTGCGCGACACAATGGCGGTCGTGCTGCAGGAGTCGCTCGTCGTCAGTGGCACCATCCGCGAGAACATCGCCTACGGCCGCCCGGACGCGACGGAGAGCGAGATCGTACAGGCGGCGCAGGCGGCCGACGCCCATACCTTCATTCAGGCCCTGCCCCAGGGCTATGACACCCTCCTGGCGCAGGGTGGCGCCGGGCTCTCGGGCGGGCAACGGCAGCGCCTCGCAATCGCCCGCGCCATGGTCCGCGATGCCCCGATCCTCATCCTCGACGAGCCCACCACCGGGCTCGATGCCGGCGCCAGCGAGCGCATCCTGGCTCCGTTGCGGAACGCGATGCGCGGGCGCACGACGATCGTCATCTCGCACAACTTGCTGACGGTGCGCGAGGCCACCGAGATCATCGTGCTGGACGGGGGGCGGATCGTTGAGCGTGGCACGCACGAGACGCTCGTGGCCGCCGGTGGCCTCTATGCCCGCCTCTACCACCTCCACCATCCCGATGCCGGGTCAGATCTCGCTCCGACCAGCCGGGATCTGGTCCGGGTCGCCTGACCGGGGGAGTGGGTCAGGGGAGCACGTTGGATTCACCCGCCGTAATCACCCGTTTGGAAGGCAGCACGTCCGAAAAGTCGCTTACTGGGGGTACCAGCTAAATCACCCGTTTGGAGGAAGGCAGCACGCCCGAAAGGTGGCTTACTGGGGGTACCGGCAAAGGGTGCCGGAGCGGATCGCCGAAGCGACCCGGCAGCGATGACCCAGCGGCAGGCGGGATGAACGACATCAGCCGGGCAGGAAACCCCGGCACCACCCCAGAACTCGTAGTTCCCAGCATAACGGATGACCATCATGGAAGAACGACCCCTTAACCACGTGACCATTTCAACCGAAACGACCCGCCGTCGGCTACTCGCGGCGTTGACTGGTGGCCTTCTGGCGATTCTTGGCCTCGGAGCCACCATCTCCCAGAGCGAGGCGAAGCGCCGGAACAAGAAGAAGGCCCAACTCGTGGCCCTGCCGAGACCGCGGTGAGCGCCGCAACGATTGTGACGACTGCCACGGGAATCGAGACCGCCACGCGTGTCACGACGACGCGCCGTCACCTTCCGCTTTTCCCTCTCCGCGCTGCCATCCCAGCGCGGTCTCTCTTCCGACCCGCGTCGCCATGCCCGGCGCGGGCTCCTTCCCTCCCCGCGCTGCCTCGAGCGGCTCGGGTTCCCTTCCTCTAGGGTGAGGTGGCGCCATCTGGCGCCACCTCACTCTCCTCATCGCCCGGCTATGCCTGCCAGTAGCCTCTACGGTTTTCGTAGGGTTGTCGCTGCCACACCCGCGCCCGATTCCCGCGCCTGATCGCGAACATAGCCACCGGGCGCGATCGCGCGCGATCGCCGAACGGCACCCGGCGGCACACCGACGAAGCGCTTGAAGGCCCGGCTGAATGCGGCCTCCGATTGGTAGCCGAGACGGAGAGCGAGCTCGCCGAGCGTGGCATCGCCCTCCCGCAGCCAGGTGACCGCGGCCTGCATCCGCCAGCGGGTGACATAGTGCATGGGCGGCTCGCCGACGAGCTCCGCGAAGCGAGCGGCGAACGCCGAACGCGACATGGCAACCTCATCCGCCAGAGAGGCGACCGTCCAGCTTCGCGCCGGGTCGCGATGGATGAGCGAGATGGCACGTCCGATTTGGGGATCACGCAGTGCCCCGAGCCACCCCGTTTGCGCTGCCGGGTCCTGTTCGATCCAGGAGCGGATGGCCTGGATGACCAGAATGTCGGCAAGACGGGTGATGACCGTCTCTCCCCCCAGCCGTGGCTCCCGAGCTTCCGCGGCCATGAAGCGCAGCGTGCTGGCGATCCACTCCGTCTCCGGTGAGGTCCACGCCTCGACATTGATCACCCTCGGCAGAAGGCTGACGAGCTGTTGGGCGGCCGGGTGATCAAAGCGAACCGTGCCGCAGACGAGCCCCGTGGGCGCGCCGCCTCCGCCCATCCGGATGACCTCGTACCGGTCGCTTACTTCCTCACGGGGAAGCGCCATGAGCTCCGCGCCGGGGATGCCAAGTTCGCTGACCAGCCGGTGACCCTCACCATGCGGTACGAGCCCGAGATCACCGAGCTGGAGCAGACGCGGCTCCCCGCCTTCGACCTCGAGCCAGCAGCGGCCCGCCGTGACGACGTGAAACATCAGCGAACCGGGTATAGCCGGCAACTCCAGACCCCATGGTGCGGTGAACTCGCACCGGCTGTAGAAGCTGCGACGCATCCGCAGCACGTGCAGCGCTTCGCCGAGTGACTCGGCAGAGGTTCCAGTTTGGCTCATGAGCGCGAGTCTACGCCTGGGATCCCCGTCCGTCCATCATTTCTGGACGAATGAGCATTTACGGGCGACGTTCGATCATTGTGAAGCCAATGAATGAGGACAACAATGGACGGCGTTGTCGATTAGTTGCGACGAGCGCACACGATGGAGGAGACCATGACCACGACGATTGGCAATGTTCGCGGTGACCCGAACCGAATAGCATCCGACGCTGGCGCAACTCGCTTGAGCGCGGTCCCCAGGCTCCTCGAGCAACCTACGTTGGTGCTCGGCGGCACGGGCAAGACCGGCCGCCGGGTGGTGGAGCGGCTTGCGACGTGCGGGCTTCCCGTCCGAATTGGCTCCCGCTCCGGTGAACCACCCTTCGACTGGGAGGATCGCGCCAGTTGGGAACCGGCACTGCGGGGCGCCGGCTCGGTCTATCTGACGTACTACCCGGATCTGGCGGTGCCAGGCGCGGTCGACGAGGTCCGATCGCTGGTTGAACTGGCGGTGGCGAGTGGGGTGCAGCGGCTCGTCCTGCTCTCCGGGCGAGGTGAGGACGAGGCCCTGCGCGCCGAAGAGGTCGTGCAAGCGTCCGGCGTGGATTGGACCATCGTGCGGTCGAGCTGGTTCAACCAGAACTTCAGCGAGAACTATTTGCTCGATGCAGTGCTGGGTGGCGAGGTCGTGCTCCCCGCCGGAGACGTTAGGGAGCCGTTCGTCGATGCTGACGACATCGCGGACGTCGCGGTCGCGGCGCTAACGGAGGACGGGCATGCGGGTCAACTCTACGAGGTGACCGGTCCCCGGCTGCTGACCTTCGCCCAGGCGGTGGCGGAGATTGCCACGGCCACCGGTCGCGAGATCCGGTACGTGCAGGTTTCCCCGGAACAGAATGCAACTGCTCTTGCGGATCAGGGTGTGCCACCAGACTTTGTCTGGTTGGTGAACTATCTGTTCACCACGGTCCTGGACGGGCGCAATGCCAACCTGTCGGACGGCGTGCAACGAGCGCTGAGTCGGCAGCCCCGTGATTTCTCCGACTACGCTCGCGAGACCGCCGCCACCGGTGTCTGGGACGTGAGCTCAATGGTGGGCGCGCGATGAGCGGCGGTGTCCTCGTTCCCCTGACGCTGCTCGCGGCTCTCGGCAGCGGGCTGGTAGGCGGCGTCTTTTTCGGGTTCTCGGGTTTTGTGATGAAGGCCCTCGCCCGCTTGCGGCCAGCGCAAGGCATCGCCGCGATGCAATCGATCAACGTCATGGCGGTCACCCCGCCCCTGATGATCGCGCTCTTCGGCACGGCCCTGGCCTGCGTCGCGCTCGTCGTCTCCTCGCTGCTCAAGTGGCGGGAACCGGTGGCCATGTTGCGGCTGATGGGCGGCGGCGTCTACCTCATCGGTGCGGTGCTGGTGACGATAGTGTTCAACGTGCCATTGAACAACACATTGGCGACTGTCGACCCAGAAAGTGCCGAGGGCGCGACGCAATGGACGCGGTACGTCCCCCGCTGGACGGCGTGGAACAGCGTGCGCACGGTGGCCACGATCGTCGCCTCCGCGCTGCTCACCCTCGCGCTCGTCGCGGGGAGAACGGGGCAACTCCTCGAAGCGGCGCGGACACGCTGATTTGGGATTTAGGTGAACAGGGAGGCATCGTCGAGGAGAACCCTCATCCCCCACCCCGTCTCCCATGGTTATGGGAGACGGGGACTGTCCGGTTTCTGAATGATTCCGGCAGGACTAGGTGGATTCCGTCGCCATCGATCCGGGAGGAGACGGGTACGGAGCGATTGTCCGGGAATTGCGGCGTGCATCTCGCGGAATCTGAATCACGCGCCGTTACCTCCGAGGGAATGGACGGTCGTCCTGACCTGGCGGAACATGGAGTCTGCCCTTCCACTGAATGGGCTACGGCCATGCGGGGCAAGGACGAACAATCGCCGTGTTGAATGGATCGATTGATGGGCTTCGGCTACGCGGGGCAAGGACGAACAATCGCCGTGTCGAATGGATCGATGATGGCATCACGAGTAGACGTGTTTGATAGCAGGGACTCCAGGCCACTCCAGTTGGGACGAGCGCCTGAGTTCGGTCGGGTCGACTTGCAGCAGGCCACAATATCTCGCACCCGCGCGATCGAGGCCACGACGTCGCCGGCCGTCATCGCCGAGCCATCCGACGAGGTGCGCAACGCGCTGGAGGACGCGGTCGTTGCCACGGCAGTCGCCGCCCAGCGCGCCCGGACCTATGCGGCGTTGCTGGATCAGGCGCTGGCGGCTCTGCAGGAAACGTACAGCATTGCTCCTGAACCAGAGGTGGCTCGAAGCTTCGCCGCTGTTGGCCAACGTGCTCAGTCCGCGCGAGCAGGAAGTGCTGGCCCTCGTGGCCGAGGGGCGCTCGAACAAAGCGATCGCGGAGGCATTGTTTGTCTCCTCAAACACGGTCAAAACCCATGTCGCCTCGCTGTTGACCAAACTCCAGGCTGACTCCCGGGTGCAACTGGCGGCGATGGCGACAAAGCAGGGCCGGCCGCAGGTGACACCTCGATAGACCCCGGTTCAATACCTTCAACTCGTTCGCGGAGATGAAGAGGTGGGATCACCGTGGCCAGCGCAAACAACCAACCCGAATCACCCATTTGGAGGAAGTCACCAGAGCCGACGGCCGGCAGACTTGTCATGCAGACTGCCAGGGTTTGCTCTGTTGACGTGCTCGAGTCGCGCCTGGCAGAGAGCGAGGGTGGCATGCGCAGGCATTGCACGGAACGACTTGGAGATATGGAACGTGTTGACGGGCGCTCGGGTATCGGCTGCTCGACCTTCGACGAGGTGCTGACTCGCTACCAGGCAGACATATACCGCTTCGGCGCCCACCTGACCGGAGACCGCGCCGCGGCCAACGATCTCTATCAGGAGACGCTGTGGAAGGCTTTCCACGCCTTCGAGATCGACCGGCCCGCGAGCGGTCGGGCGTGGCTCTTCACGATTGCGACCAATGCCTTTTTGAGCGACCCATGCCGGCGCGGACCAAAGAGTGCGCCCGGCGAGGAGCGGGCACCAGAGGTCCAGGGCACGTCTCCGGATCAAGCGGGCCGGCTAGATGCCCACACGCTGCTTCGCGAGGTGGAGGCGTTCGTCGCCTGCCTGCCTCCCCAGCAGCGGGTGGCGCTCGTGCAGCGCAAGTTCCACGACCTGAGCTACACGGAGATCGCCGCAACCTTGGGCTGCTCAGAAGCCGTGGCCCGTGCCAGCGTGCACGAGGCAGTACGCACGCTGCGGACGCACATCGGAGACCGATTGTGAGTGCCGGAGTTTCGACCGCGGGGGGCGATCCCTTCGTCCGCGGTGACGAGCCGAAGTGGGTGATGGAGAGGCTGAAGAGGAGTAGGCTTGGCCGCTCTCGGAAACGTATTCGATGAGCCGCGTCCGGCGCCTGAGGGCTACCGGCAACCATGGGAGTGAAGCGCGATGCGACGGAGGAGATTCATAACGAGCGTCACGGCTGCCGGGATTTCGCTCGTCGCGCCGAAACACGGTGGAGATTCATAACGAGCGTCACCGCTGTCGGAATTTCGCTCGTCGCGCCGAAACACGGCGTAGCGCAGACCGACGCAGATAAAGAGTTGGCAACGCCATCATCGGAAGGAGAGGGGATGACCGCCACCGCTGTCGAGACCGGATACGCGCCGGTCAACGGCTTGCAGATGTACTACGAGATCCACGGCCAGGGAGAGCCGCTGGTGCTGTTGCACGGCGCCTACGGCACAATCGACCTGTGGGGGCCAATCCTGTCGACGTTGGCTGAGACCCGGCGAGTCATCGCGGTCGAGTTGCAGGGCCACGGGCACACGGCCGATATCGACCGCCCGATCCGCTACGAGCCGATGGCCGACGACGTCGCGGCGATGATGGAGCACCTCGATATCGCGCAGGCCGACATTTTCGGTTACAGCATGGGCGGGGGTGTGGCGTTGCAAATGGCCATGCGCCATCCGGAACGCCTGCGCAAAATGGTCGTCATCTCGGTCTCCTACACCACCGCAGGCGTCTACCCCGAGGTCTGGGCGGGTATTTCGGAGATCACCCCCGAGATCTTCGCGGGAACTCCCTTCGAAGAGGCCTACCTGCGCAACGCCCCGAACCCGGACGACTTTCCCACGCTTGTCGAGAAGCTGAAGGATCTCGACATGCAGGAGTATGCCTGGCCGGAAGACGAGATTCGGGCAATCGCGGCCCCGACCCTGCTGGTCATCGGGGATTCCGACGTCGTTCGACCCGAGCACGTGGTTGAGCTGTTCCGGTTGCTGGGAGGCGGAGTGCCGGGTGATCTGACCGGTTTGCCCAAGTCCCAACTCGCCATCCTCCCGGGCACAACGCATGTCTCGATCGTCTTTGACGGAGCCGAAATGCTGCTGGCGGTGAGTACGCGGTTCCTCGAGGCGCCCATGCCGGACGCGGAGTGAGCGCACTGAGTACACCGCGCCCCCCGCGCCTGGCACCACCAACGTCGGTCGTGCGTCGATGTCGAATTTGCGCGGCGCGGAACGACTATGTCGTGTCACGGGGGTTGCCCCTGACCAGAGCGCCAGGGTGCCGGGGCCCGCGAACCGGTCCCGGCCCCTATCCGCGGGAGCGCTATCTCACAGACCACAAACCGACCCATTAACCACTAGAGCCGTTGGAGACGAGACATGCGGAGAAGAACGTTTGCCAAAGTTGTCGCGGCCGCCGGGACATCCCTGGTCGTCCCACTTCGTGCCTTCGCCCAATCGGATCCCGGCACGGCGACTCCAACGATCGCTGAAGACGCGACGACCGCCCAGTCCGGCCATGCGCCGGCAACCGATTTCGCGGCGGCTGGCCCTCTCGTCGTCTCGACCGCCAATCCGCGCTACTTCACGATCGGCCCCGGCAATGCCGCCGATGGGCGCGTGGTTTACCTGACCGGCTCGCACATCTGGAACAACTTCCACGACGGGCTCGGACCGGGCGCCGGCTGCGCCGAGACCCCGGAGCAGAACGACTACGACGCCTACCTCGCGTTCCTCAAAGACCACGGCCATAACTTCATCCGGCTCTGGCGGTGGGAGCAGTTCAAGTCCCAGGCGGCCGGGGGTGCCTTCCACCTCTGTATGACGCCGCAGCCTTGGGCGCGCACCGGGGCCGGAGAGGCAACGGACGGAAAGCCGAAATTCGACTTGTCGACGTTCGATCAGGCCTACTTCGACCGGCTCCGCGATCGAGTTGTCGCCGCCGGCAACGAGGGCATCTACGTCGCGGTCATGCTCTTCGATGGCTTCGGTCTCCACCTCTCCCCCGCGCCCGATAACGTCGAGGGCCATCCATTCCACGCCGCCAACAACGTCAACGGGATCGATATCACGTCGATCGACGACTACCAGGTTCTGCCGCTCGACCCGCGCGTCCAGGACGCTCCAGGAGGCGTACATCAAGCAGGTCATCGACACCGTCCACGATCTGCCCAACGTTCTCTATCGAGGTCGCGAACGAGTCGTCGGGCGGGGGCACCCTCGACCCGGCGTTCGCGGAGTCGCTGGGCCTGTCCGCGTCCGACCTCGCGCCGGGCGATTCCACCGAGTGGCAGTACTGGGTGATCGATTTCGTCAAGCGGTACGAGGAGCAGATGGGGTACGACAAGCACCCCGTCGGGATGACGATGCAGTTCCCGGTTCCAGATCAGAGCAAGGTCAACGATCCGCTGTTCAACAGCCCCGCGGATTGGATCTCACCCGGCTTCGACGACCAGCCCCTCCCCACCTTGCCCGGAGGTCCCGCGTCCCGGTGGTTCGTGGATCCGCCGGCCAACGACGGCACGAAGGTCGTGATCACTGATACGGATCACTACGCGGCGGGTCTGGGCGATGCGCTGTGGGCCTGGAAGTCCTTTCTCCGTGGCCACAACCCCATCCTCATGGACTTTGGGATCATCGACGTCGTCAACCCGCTCGATCCTTCGCTAGGCGTCCCGTCCTACGAATCGTTCGCGCCGGCACGTTTCGCGATGGGTGACACGCTCCGCTTCGCGCAGCGGATGGACCTCGTCATGATGGAGCCGCGTGGTGACCTCAGCTCGACCGGGTACGTGCTGGCGAACCCGGGCACGGAGTACCTCGTCCTCCAGCCGAGCGAGACGGCCGAGCCGTTTACCGTGACGCTGGAGGCCGGCGCCTATTCGGTCGAGTGGTACAGCGTCACCGGCCGCGAAACGACGGAGGGCGTCACGGTGGCGGTCCCGAGTGACGGCAGCATCAGCTTCACGGCGCCGTTCGCCCAGGCCGGACCCGCGCTTGTGTACCTGAAGGTGAAGCAGGAGGAATGATGAGTGGGCAAGCGACGAACGGCGATTGTGTTCGGAACGTTGCTCCTGGGTGCCGGCGCAGCGGGGACCTGGGCGTGGCAAACGCGGCGTAATCCGTCGGCCTGCCCCTACGGTCAGCGCGTCTTTCTCGACCTGCCCCGTCCTTTCCTGGGGCGGGACCAACTCCTTCGTATCCTTGCCCCGGTACCGAGGGAACGGTTACTCGAAGTAGGACCAGGTACCGGGTACTACACCCTCGACGTTGCCCGCTGCCTTGAGCCTGGGGGGCAACTCGATATCCTCGATCTGCAGCCAGGGATGCTCGAGGAGACGATGCGTCGAGCGGCCGCGCATGGAGTCCGCACTATTGTCCCGGCTCAAGGGAACGCAGACGCGCTCCCCTATCCGGACGCGACGTTCGATGCTGCCTACCTGGTCGCCACTCTCGGCGAGGTTCCTGACAAGGATCGGACGCTTCGCGAGCTGCGTCGGGTGCTGAAGCAGGGTGGGCGGCTGGTCGTCGGGGAGGGGCAGCCCGATCCACACATGGTGTCGCTCCACGACCTGCGCGAGCAGGCACGCACGGTGGGGCTGCGCTACGAACGCCACCACGGTGGCCGATTTGGATATCTCGCTCGGTTCGGAGTCAACTAGGAAACACCCAGGGGTGAAGACATGGGAAAGATGAGTGTCCGCTACATCGTGACCGACGTCGACGCGGCGATCGCGTTCTACACCGAGCTCCTCGACTTCCAGGTGAACACGCACCCGGCGCCAGGATTCGCCATGGTGTCTCGTGGAGATCTGCAGCTCTTGCTCAACCAACCCGGCGCCGGTGGAGCTGGGCAGGCCATGCCGAATGGAGACCTGCCGACGCCTGGTGGCTGGAATCGCATCCGGATCGAGGTCGTGGATCTGGCGGCCTTGGTCGAGCAGCTGAAGAAGGCAGGAGCCCGGTTCCGTAACGAAATTGTTACCGGCAACGGCGGCAAGCAGATCCTGCTCGAGGACCCATCCGGTAATCCGATCGAGCTGTTCCAGCCGGCCTGAACTGGTACAAGGTTCTGTCTCAGGACAATGCAGAAAACCCCTCTTCGGCGGTGCCACCGCGAACCGGCCGAGGCAACCGGCGGCCCGCGTCACGATTATCGACGGCGGCTGCCCCCACGACCTTCAGGGGTTGGTCGGTAGTGCACACGCGACCAATGCGTCTCCCAGCGGGCTGCCCATCTTGCCATGTCCTCAGGCGGCGATGACGACGTACTGCCGGCGTTCGTGCTCGTACGACATGGCTGTGGCTTGACCTCCGGCCGGGAGTTGATCCTCCAGAGGAGTACACCCGTCCGGATGTCGAAGGCACGGATGACGCCGTCAGAGGTGGCGTCGATGAAGACCAGCCCACCGCCGGTGGTAGTCGGTCCGCCGAGACTGACCGAGTCCCAGGTCAGAGCATCGAGCACCATCACGGGGTCAGCCATCACCCCCAGCGGCACCGGCTAGGCGAGCGAGCGATCACGGAGATTCACCGCCGCCAGGGTGCCAAACAGCGGCGGGCTGAACGGGAGCAGCGTTTCCGAATTGAGGAGGAGACTCCGTGGTATGTCCGCCTGTTGCCCATCTATGAGGCGATTGTGTTACCGCTCTAGACCATAGTCGAACATCGTGAGGCCCGGCACTTCGCGGCCGCCGGTCGCGGCGTAGAGCGCGCGGGCGGGGGCGTTGTCGTCCTCCGTCATCACCCAGAGCTCGGCGGCCCCCATTTCTGCCGCCCACCGCTTCGCTTCCTCGACAAGCGCGCGGCCAGCCCCACGCCGCTGGAACGGCTCCTGGACTCCGATCTCGTAGAGCAACACTTCAGCCCGGCGACGGTCGAAGCGCTGCAGCCGGTAGGCGGTGAGGAACCCGCAAGCCACGCCGTCCCAGCGGGCGACGAGAAGGAGCGTGTCGGGGTGGACGAGGAAGCGCTGACCCTGCTCGGCGTCCCAGAAGTCGCCATCGTCGAACATCGCGTCGAGCTCCGCGGCAAGGACCGCATCGATCGAGGTCTCCCGGCGCACGGTCAACGAATCCCTCGAGCTCATCGGAATCTCCTTTCCCGCTGTGCCGTTGCCCAGGTCACCGGCGGTCTTCCGCTCGCCGCCGCCCCCTGCAGCGGCCAGGTCATCAGGGGAGCCGGGCAATCCGCATGATCAAGCCGCTACCGAGACTGCTCGGACCTCGTCGCATTGTCATCGCCGGGACGAGGTGGCCGTAGGGTCGTCCAATCAATCGGAGACGTTTCGGCCAGCAGTCCTGAACGCGTCCCGGGCAAACCGCGACACGGCGGGGCCTAGGTTGAGCGTGGCGCCAGCCGGCCCAGGAAGCGCAGCCAGCCGATCTCTCCGGCCGCGTTCCGTACGAAGTCGGCGTAGATCGTCAGCCCCAGGAATTCGGCGATGACCAGGTCGTCGCCGACCGGCTTGAGCGGCGACGTCAGAACTGGCTCCCCCTGCCCGGCGACGAGCAGGTCGAGGCGTAAGGCGGCACCCTCGGTCCCGACGCGGAAGATCGCCGATCCATCCCCGGCGGCAAAGTCTCCGGCATACTCGGCCAGGCGCTCCGGCGGCACCGAGATCGTCGCTGGAGGTGGCTGGATCAGACCCAGAAATTGCTCCAGCGCCCACTCGGTCAGCTCCTGTCCGAGCGCGGCGCCAGCGTCCGCGTTGGTGAGCACCGCCAGAGCGAACTCCCGCTCCGGCACCAGCACGAGCCCCGACTGTTGACCGACACCGCCCCCTCCGTGACCGACGACCCGGGCGCCACCCACACTCCAGAGCTGCCAGTTAACGCCGACCCCATCCAGGACGTTCGGACCGACGCTGCCCCCCGGTCCGTGCGGCGTCCGCATCCGCTGGATGCCCTCGGGACTCAGCACCCGTGCGCCGCCGACCGTGCCGTCACCGAGGTGGAAGCGCGCGAAGCGGAGCAGATCCGTGACACTGGAGACGAGCCCGCCGGACGGATTTTGGGAGCGCGGGATCGCCCACTGCGGCGACACAAGCGGCGGCCCGTCCGGGTCGTCCGGCGGGGCGAGGTGCCCGACCGTGAAGGACTCGGTCATGATCTCTTCGGCGAAAAAGAAGCTCCGCTCCAATCCCAGCGGTCGCAGCACGAGGTCGGCGAGCGCGACCTCGTAGGTCTCACCGGAGACCACCTCGATCACCCGACCGGCGAGCGCGACCGCCGCGTTGTTGTAGCTGAAGTACTCCCCGAGGGGCGCGATCTGCGGTAGGTCAGCCATGCCCGCGACGTCGCGGGCGAGAGCGTCGTCACCGTCGCCAGTGTCGGTGAAGCCGTCGCCGAACCAGCCGGCGCTGTGGGTGACGAGGTGGCGCAGCTGGACGTGTTCCGACACGTTGGGATCGGCGACGCGGAAGTCGGGCAGGTAGTCCCGGACCGGAGCCTCGAGGTCGAGCTTCCCCTGCTCGACCAGCCGCATGATTGCCGTCCCAGTATAGGTCTTGGTAATCGAGCCGATCTGGAAGAGGGTGTCGGCCGCGACCGGCAGCGGGTGGTCGACGTTGGTGACACCAAAGCCGGCGGCGAGCTCCTCCCCGCCGGCGATCACGCCGACGGCGACACCGGGGATCTTCAGCTCCGCCATTCGCTGGGCGACGATGACGCGGAGGTCCCGGAAGAGCCGGTCGGGACCGCTGATCGGGGTGGGCGTCGCAGGGGCCGCTCGTCCGGTCCGGCCGAGTACCGGGGCGGTCGCGGCGACCGCTCCGGTCGCCGCGACCGCCATCAGGAGGTCGCGGCGAGAGACGCGAGTAGGCTCGCTCTGGTGCATGGAGATGAGTCCCTTCGTGGTAGTGCTCGCGGCCCGCAGCAGGCCACGCATCAATGGCGCGAACGTGCGCCACCGGATTTGATCCAGTTGACGTTGTGGGACACGGCGGAGGGAGGTGGCGCGCCAGGTGCCAAGCCCACCCACACCTCGGCTCGGCAGCCCACGCACGCCGCAGCCCCAGCTCCCGCTGTCCGACGACGAGGGCGAAGGCCAGCGGCTGGGCAACGATACGCCACCGCCCCCGACGTCGAAGACGTTCTCTTCTGGACAAGCGCAACGTCGCCAGCGTGCTGCTGGGCCGTGCTGCTACGGCGTGAACGGCATGCGCTCTTACTTTGACGTTACTCGCCTCGCATGTGTGAGATGAAGAAGGTCAATTGCCCGGCAAGCAGCGTCCTCCGGTGTTCTATGGGCTCAGGCGGCAATGAAGTCGCGGAGGTCGTGGTTGAGGCGCTCCTTCTCGGTGAGGAACAGGCCATGCCCGGTGTCGTAGACCGCGAGCCGGGCGCCAGGGATGAGCTCCGCGGTCCTGCGCCCACACAGCTCGAGTGGCGCGAACTGGTCACCGGCGCCGTGGATGACCAGCGTCGGCACCGTGAAGGCGGCCATGTCGGGCCGAAAGTTGGTCTCGGCGAAGGTGCGAGTCATGGCGACGGTGGCCCGCGGCGACGCCTGGAGGGCCAACCCGACCCCCCATTGGACGATCTCGGGCGAGACCGAGACGTTTGGCAGCCCGACACCGAAGAACGCGGCCGCACCGGCGGGAAAGAAGTGGGGCCGATCGCGGGAGAGCTCGGCGACCGTCATGTCGAAGACGCTCTGGTCCACGCCGTCGGGGTTGTCCGCCGTCTTCAGCAGGAACGGGGTTGTCGCACCAATCAGTACAACGCGGGCAACGCGGCTGGCGCCGTGACGGGACAGGTAGCGAGCGATGTCGCCGCAGCCGTTGGAGTGGCCGACGAGGGCAACCTCACGCAACCCGAGCTGCTCGATCACCGCGGCCAGGTCGTCGGCGAGCGTGTCGACGTCGTAACCATGCCAGGGCTGGCTCGATCGTCCGCAGCCGCGCCGGTCGTAGGCGATGCAACGCAGGCTGTGGTCGACCAGCTCAAGCAGCTGGTACTCCCACATGTCGGCGCCGAGTTGTCCACCATGGACGAAGATGACCGGTTGTCCCGTGCCCCAGTCCTTGTAGAACAGGCTCGTGCCATCCCCGGTCTCGACGAAGGGCGCGGCGAACGGTCGAGCCGCCACCGTGCTCCCTCTCGCGCCTGGCGCGTCGGAGGCTCCACCCGCCAACACGGGCACTTCGCAGGCGAGTGATCCCAAAACAGTTCGTTGCGGCATGGAATCTTCTCCCGGGTGAATCGGGGACGAGCGGCGCCGGAGCGGTGTCGGTCTCGCACCCCATTGCGGATGCTCCTGCCGGTGGCCGACCGCCACGGGCGTGGTCCCATGGTGGGTCTGGAGTCGGCCGCGGTCGATTACCTGGGAGGTCATCATCCCGGGACGCTGGCGCTGGCGAGCACGCACGCTACCGTCAGCGCCGCGATGGGGAGGGGCGTCGCTCGGAGTCTACGGCGTTGGCGTGGGCGAACCAGCACGTTGCATGGTGGCCGTGAGCACTTCGCTCTCCGGCACGAAGTAGACGACAGGCGCAACAGGTGCGGGAGATGCTTGTTGCACGAGGTAAAAGCCACCTCGCGCAAGCGCCACCAGGAGAGGAGCTCCGTTGACCGGCGATTCGGTATCTCTGGTCTGGATGACGATAGTCGAGCTCGGCTGCAGCCGTCCTTCGATAAATTTCGTAGCGTCCGCGGAGCCTTCCAGGCGGAAATAGACACCGAAGAACAGGAAAATCCCAAACGCATAAGAAACCGTGCCCGCGATCCCCAGCGCTTCGTCAAAGCCCTCAATGCCGACAGTTTGAGCAGGCTGGCGATGACAGCCACCATCGCTACAGCGCCAAGGAGCAGAGCCAGATCCTGGTCCAGAAATCCGTTAGATCGCGCATTTTGACCCAGAACGAGCGGCACGACCAGGAACGGAGCGTTCACCCAAAACGCCTGCCAGATTGTCGTCGGAACGACAGATCGATAGGGGATTGCTGGCCAATGTGGCCGCGAGCAATCCCGATTAACTGGAAAAGGCGTGCAAGAAGTAGTCGGTAGTGCTGAGCTCCGGAAATGGCGGCGGCATGGTGGCGGCAGGGAGATCCGTTCGAAGAACCCCGCGTAATAGCTGTATCCCATGGAATAGAGGATGGCCGTCACCAAGGCCACAAAGTCTGCCGACTCGATGGCGCCGAGGGGAAGCTTTTGGAGGACGGAGGTGTTCTCCTAAGGGAGCCCTCCGGGATCACTGACTGCCAGGTGGTGGGCGCCGTCCGGCATCTTGATCTCCGCCCCTCGTTGATCTGGCACCACGGTTAGACCGACATCGACTACGCGGGGAGCGCGGCCAATCGCGGCGCCTCTTTCCTGTTCGCATCCCCATGGCGCCGACGGCCCGATCTCCATTGTGGATCCGTGAGCCACGGCTCGTTATCGCCGGGCGTAGTCTCCATGATGGATGCAAGGCCGCCCAGCATCGATTACTTCCGAGGTAGTACTCCGTCGTGCGACGGCCCGGTTACCCTTGGAGCATGGCAACACCGGCGATCCAACCGACAGTCAGACCCGGATGGAGCCGCAACCGACGAGTCGTGGCGATCAGAGCCGCGGCATCTCACAAACCATGTCCACGTGCGTCATATCTGGGTCGTGGCAATCAGAGCCGTGCCATCTCACAAACTATGTCCATGTGCGTCATATCTGGAGCGACCCAGCGCGATCGTCTTGCGAGATGTCGATTCTGACATTCCCTGAACGACTATTGAGTGATAGAGCCGTTCTCTATTGATATTGATGCGGCGGAGAACCCCGGGAGAAGCGCGTGGACCGAAGAGCGGCGGAGAACATGTTTGGGGCGGTTGTAGCCAGGAACGAGGGCACCCTCCTCTCGGACGATCCATCATTCCAGGGAGCAATCTCAACCGAGCCATTGACCCAACTGGAGGTCGTGGCAATGGCCCGCCTGACCAGCGACGCGCATGAGCCAGAGCGCGAGGGAAGCGCAGCCGACACCGCCCCGGAGCCGGCGGCGATCGAGCCGATGACCCAGCGTCGAGTGCTGACCCTGGCCACGCCGATCATCGGGGAGAATCTGCTCCAGACATTGGTTGGGGCGGTTGATACGTTCATGGTGGCGCGCCTCGGCGCCGCGGCCGTGGCCGGCGTCGGGATCGGCTTCGAGTTGGTCTTCTTCATCATCTCGATCCTCTCAGCCATCGACATCGGGGCGACGGTCCTGGTTTCGCAAGCGATCGGCGCCGGCCAGCAGGAGCGTGCCAATCGGCTGGCCCGCCAGGCCATCGTCTGGGGACTCCTGTTTGCGATTCCGGTCTCGATCGGGATGTTCGTCGCGGCCCCGACGGTCATTGGCCTCTTTGGCGCCGCGCCTGACGTGACCGAGGCGGCCACGACCTATTTGCAAGTCACCGCCGCCACGAGCATCGCGCTCTTTCTCTCGTTCGTCTGCGGAGCGGTGCTGCGCGGGGCTGGGGATAGTCGCACGCCGCTGCAAGCGGCGGTGCTGGCCAACATCGTGAACGTCATCGTCGCCTACGTGCTCATTTTTGGCCACCTCGGGCTGCCGGCCCTTGGCGTCGCCGGGAGCGCGCTTGGCGCCGCGTTCGGGCGTTCATTGGGCGCCGCGTACATGCTGGTGGTGATGGCGCGGGGCCGCAAGGCGATCTCGCTCGGCGGGTCATGGGGATGGCGTCCTCGCCTCGCCATCGCCCGCCAACTGCTCACGCTCGGGGTGCCGGCAGCCGCGGAGCAAGTGCTCTCCTCGGGCGCGTTCATGGTCCTGGTTGGGGTCGTGGCCTTAATTGGCACCCACGCCCTGGCGGCGCAGCAGATCACCTTCACAGCGCTGTCGCTGGCCTTCCTCCCGGCCTTAGGGTTCTCCATCGCCACGACGGCGCTTGTCGGCCAGAGCATCGGAGCACGGGTGCCGGCAGACGCGAGGAAAGCGTCCCGGATCGCGCTGCGCTGGGCGCTGATCTGGATGGGAATTGGAGGTGTGCTTACCTTCCTTTTCAGCGAGCGGGTGATGAATGTCTTCTCGGCCGATCGGGCCGTCATCGATGCCGGGACTGGAGCACTGCGGGCGTTGAGCATCGCGCTCCCCTTCTGGGCGCTGTGGTTCGTCAGCAGCGGCAGTCTGCGCGGGAGTGGCGACACGCGGACCCCCTTGCTCATCGGCGCCTCGACGATGTGGCTCTCGGTGCTGCTCGCCTGGATCGCGGTGCGCTGGTTCGGGAGTGGGCTGGAAACGGTCTGGTTCGGGTTCGTGCTGACCACGGCCCCAGCTTCGATCCTGATGTGGTGGGCGTATCGCCGGCGCATCGGGGAGTTCGAGCAGGGCCGGCGAGACATTCCCGATCTCAGTGCGGCCGCCGCACATTGAGGGGAGGCTGTTCAGGCGTTCCCTGATTCGGTACTGAGCATCAGGCCATTTGAGATGTCGGGCGGGAGCTTGAGAGATGCTTCCGACCGAATCGCGACGGTCGTGTCAGCTCGAATACCCTTGCGACTGGCTGCGCAATGAGCCACAGCAGTACCACTGCGGGTCTCACCGTGCCGCAGTTAGCGATTGCTTGGCTGCTCGGGCGGCCCGGGGTCAGCACTGCCCTGGTGGGCGCGCGCACGGTGCCCGAGATCGAAGAGAACGCCGGTGGCGCGACCGGGCAGGTGAGTGCGGCGGACATCGCGGCGGCGGATACGCGTCACGCGCGAGGTCTTCGAGACGCTGCCGCGGGTGCCGGACATGTTCCAGAACTGGGAGACCTGGGAGCTGCAACGTCGCCGCTACGAGCGGGACGGCCAGTTCCCGGCGGCAGCGACTGCCGGATAGTCGTCGCTCCGGTCGTCATCAGATCCGGGAGACACGGTCGCTGGCCGCAACCGGGTGCGGAGGGCGCCAAACTCTCTGCGGGAGCCTGGTGCCACCCCTCTTCGATGGGTGCGCCTGGAGGGGGGAGACCCTCCCGAACAGGAGTGGAGTCTCCCACTACTCCACACCGACGCCACCGCCGAGGGACGGTTGCCTGGAGAGCGCGTGGGCGAGATTGGCGCGGCTGCTCTCCACCGCCTCGTAGCCACTCGCGGTGTCCCAGGTCCGAATGGCGCGGTACTCGGGCGCCAACCAGCGCGCCGCCGCCGACTCCTCCAGGAAGTGACGCTCCCGACCCCGCCCGCCATCCAGCCCCTCCTCCAGCGTCACCCGCGGCTTCTGGTCGGGCAGACTGAAGAGCGCGGCTGCCGCGAGACCGATGCGGGCGGCCTTCAGCGGGTCAGTGGCACTTTCGGTTGGAAGGAGATCGGCCTCGATGGCGTGGCTCGTGTAGGGCAGGGACGCCATCGCCGTGATGGTGTTGCGCAGGTCGCCACAATCAGCGGGCAGCAGCACCGCGACGGAGGCCAGGTGGGCGGACTCGGTGCGCCGACCCGTCGCGAGATCAGCACCCAGACAACCGGCGGGCTCGCGCAGTCGCCCCGGACCGGCACGGACCGCGTCCCCAGCTCCGGACTCCGCCACATCTCCCGGCAGGAGCCATGGGGGCGGCGCGGCCGGTCACCGCCGCAACCACCACCATGGCGCTGGCGACCGACCGCGCAGGATCGGCTGGCGCGATCACATCCCATATGCCGGTCACGAGCAGCCCGACCCCGAGTCCCGTCAACAGCACTCCAAGGACCGGGTGCCACCACCCAGCGATCGGTGGAGGAAGGCAGCACGGTCGAGGACGGGGAAACCATGTTCCGGCTCCTGACGCGCTGCCACGAGACTCCGGTCCAGCAGAACGAACCGGAGGTTGGCTCGAGCATGCGGGGGAGGGACCGTTGCCGCCACACGGAACGTGCCTAGTTCGTGCCCAGATATCGCCAAGTTCGCAGTCCTTGCCTGCTACGATGGTGCGACACACCACACGCCCCGGATGAACGAGTGCGTGAACCGAGAGCAGGCGGCGATGAGCGGGACCACCATGGCCTTCGGGGAGCTGCTGCGCCGGTTGCGCGGTGGAGCGGGGCTGTCTCAGGAGAACCTGGCCGAACGCGCGGGGCTGAGTCGCAACGGCATCAGCGACCTGGAGCGGGGGCTGCGCCAGGCTCCTCGATTCGAGACCGTGCGCCTGCTCGCCGACGGCCTTGGGCTTGGCGAGGACGAGCGGACAACACTGCTGGCCGCGGCGCGACCGGTACTGTGGGAGCCGACCCCCGCGGCCCAGGAAACGCGCTCTCGCGTTGCGTTGCCGGCGCCGCTGACCCGGCTCATCGGGCGCGAGACGGAGCTCAGGACACTGCAGGACCGCTTGCAGGACGACGGGGTTCGGCTGTTGACCCTCACCGGACCTGGTGGCGTCGGGAAGACCCGGCTCGCGCTCCGGGTCGCGCAGGAGCTGCCGCCCCGCTTTACCGATGCGGTGGTCTTCGTTCCGTTGGCCTCGGTCACCGACGCCACTTTCGTGCCCTCCGCGGTTGCCCAGGCGCTCGGTGTGCGAGAGCATGGCGATCGACCCATCGGCGAACGGGTCGTCGCGGCACTGCGGGACCGGCAATCGCTGCTGGTCCTTGACAACTTCGAGCACGTGCTCTCCGCGGCGACATTCGTCGTCGACCTGCTCGGCGCCTGTCCCGCGCTCACGATTCTCGTCACGAGCCGCACGACGCTCGGAGTCTCCGGCGAGCACCGCTTCCCGGTGCTGCCCATGCCCCTCCCGGATCGTGCAACCACGGTGACTACCACGGCCTTGTGTCAGGTCGACGCCGTGCAACTTTTCGTGGCCCGGGCGCATGCCGCGCTGCCCAGCTTCACCCTGACGGACGAGAACGCGGGTGCGGTCGCCGAGATCTGCCGACATCTGGACGGGCTGCCGCTGGCTATCGAGTTAGCCGCGGCGCGTGTCCCGGTGCTGCTGCCGCAGGCCCTCCTCGGCGCGGCTGGAGCCGCGCCTCCCCCTGTTGACGGGTGGACCGCGCGATGTCCCCGATCGTCTCCAGACGATGCGGGATGCCATCGCCTGGAGCTACGACCTCCTTTCGGAGGAGGAGCGAGCTCTCTTTCGCCGCCTGGCCGTGTTCGCCGGCGGCTGCACCCTGGAGGGCGCTGCAGCAGTGGCTGTCCCTGACCTGGATGTCCTGGCGGGGATCTCCTCCCTTGTGGTGAGCAGCCTGCTGCGACCGGAGGGCCGTCCGAGCGGGGAGTCTCGGTACGTGATGTTGGAGACCATCCGCGAGTTCGGGCTGGAGCAATTGACACAAGCCGGGGAGGAGACCGAAACCCGGCGGCGACACGCGGCCTACTGTCTGGCCATGAGCGAACGAGGGTACCCGAATCATTTTGGCCCCTTCACCGACATCGACCATCGGCTCCAGCAACTCGAGGATGAGCAGCCCAACCTGCGCGCGGCGCTCGCCTTCCTGGCCGGCGTGGGCGATGCCGAGGGCGTTCTCAGGTTAGCCGGAGCGCTCGCGCTCTTCTGGCTGCGACGCGGCCACCTGCGGGAGGGGCGGCGATGGCTGGAGTGGGCGCTAGCCCACACCGCGGAGGCCCAGACGGACGCGCGGTGCCGAGCGCTAGTCGGTCTCGGGTCACTTCTCTGGGCGCAGGGTGAGTCTGAGCAGGCGGCGCCGCTGGCCCGCGCCGCCCTCGCCATCGCCGAAGTGATCGACGATCAGGAGATCGTCGCGCACGCCGTCCATCTGCTCGGCCTCATTGCGGAGGTTCAACAGATCTGGGACGAGGCAGAGTCCCTCTTTGTGGATGCCCTCGCCCGGTGGCGCGCGCTCGACGCATGGGTGGAGGAGGCAGTAGCGCTCATCCACTTGAGCAGCATCGTCTTCAGCCTCGGTGATCGTGACCTGGCTGCACGACATGCCGAAGCGTCGCTGACGCGCTTTCGCGCGTCGGGGTACGCCTCAGGCGTCGGCATGGCCCTGTGTCGCCTCGCACAACTTGCGCGTGATCGAGGGGATGGTCACGAGGCGGCCCTGGCCTATCACGAAGCGCTCGGGCTGTTAGTCGAGCCGCAACGATCGCTGGTACATCATCCACGCCCTCGCCGGTCTGGCGGAGCTCGCCAGCGCGTACGGGCAATCCGCGGCGGCGGCGAGCCTCCTGGGCGGCATCGACACCCTGGCCCAGGAGGCCGGCGGCGCGCTCAGGCCCTCCGCCCGCGTCAACTACGACCGCGCGACCTCCGCCGCACGGGCTGCCCTTGGCGCAGAGCGATTCGCCGAGCTTCACGGGGCGGGTCAACGGCTGTTGCTCGGGGAGACGATCACCATCGCGGCCGCGATTTCCGTGTCGACCACGGTGAATGGCAGCGTGCTCACAGTGCGGGAGATCGACGTCCTGCGGCTCGTCGCGGCGGGGCGCACCGATCAGGAGATCGCCAACACGCTCTTCCTAAGCCGTCGCACGGTCAACGCCCACGTCGCGCACATCCTGACCAAGCTCCAGGTCCATACCCGGCATGAGGCTACTGCCCGCGCACGCGACCTTGGTCTGCTGGGAGCGGCGAACCAGAGCGGTATACCTAGCTCAGCCCCATCCTGAAATTACGCATCGCCTACCGATGCGCCAGACCAACGGCCGCGCGCATGATCGGCGGGTCCCATTGAGGGGCTACGTACATCGCGGACGGAGTGGGCGGTCGTTGAGGGTCCGATGGACTCCGCGGCCGTCAGCGAGACGTCTGGAGTAGACACGAGTAGGAGAATGCATCATGCATAGGATCGCGCTGATCACCGCCGTCGTCTTGGTGTTAGCTGGCCTCGTTGGGATCAGTCGACGGCATCGACGGCCTGGCTGCCCAGGAGACGCCGGCTGATTTCACCGGGCACGCCTGGGTCGGCACCTGGATGGCCACCACGCCGGGCGGGCTGGCACCAGGCTACTTCGCCGCGGATGGCTCAGTGGTCATGGGGTTGCAAGCGACGCAAGTCGGTCCGATGGGTGTGGCGTTCGTCAGCAGCGAAGTCGGGCGCTGGGAACCGGTCGACGAGCGCACCGCCCATTTCACCGCCGTCCAGATCCTCTCGGATGCGGACGGGCAGTTCCTCGGTACGATCACCATCGACGGCTATCCCGTCGTGAATGACGATGGCCAGAGCTTCATCGACGACGGATCCCAGGGCGAGCGTGACGATCCGGGACGCGTAACCACCAGGTCGTCGAGACGATCACCGAGCCACCGACGGTCACCGGTGTCCGCATGGCGGTGGGAGCACCGGGGTTCTCGGAACGGCGACGCCTCGAAGCCGCCACGCCGACGCCGTAACAAACAACACATCCCCAAGCGGGCCTCCTAGGACGATCGCGCGAGATGAGAGGGACGCGGCTGATTTTGGAATCGGTTCCGGTAATGCCCGCCCCCAGGTCTGGAAATGGTCCCTCAGTCCGACATATCGGGCCTGCCACTGCGGGAGCTGGGGCGACCATTTTCCTGCCTCGGTCGTGACCCTCAAGGGCCATGAGCAACGGTCGGAAGTTGAAAATGGAAGCGGTGAGGGCACCTCTTACGGTGTTGTCGATCTCGGCGTAGCTTGGTCACCTGTTCGCTATGACCCTGGTAGCACGTGCCGCACTGTCGAGGACGGCGATGAGCCGCTACATCCACGGGCCGACCGATCCCGACGAGGTGGCTCGGCTCGAGCATCAGGCGGTGTTCATCGGGGAGCGAGTGCTCCGTGGCTTCGCGGCGCGGGAGGGGGATCGCGTCCTCGATCTGGGGACCGGCGTGGGGGCCATGGTGGCTCAGCTCATCCACCATTTTCCCGGGATTTGCGTCGTGGGGCTGGATCGGCAGCGGTCGGCACTCCAGACGGCGCAAGCTCATCATCCGGAGGCCATCTATGTCGTCGGAGACGCGATGGATCTGCCGTTTCCGACCAGGCGTTCGACCACGTTCATGGCTCCTGGATCATCGAGCACGTGCCCGATCCGATGGGGGCGTTGCGCGAGGTACGACGTGTACTCCGCCCTGGGGGGACGTGCCGCTTTCTGGAGGTCGAGAATTCGAGCTTGCGCACCGTACCGGCATATCCCGAGGTCAAGGAAGTGATAGCTGCCCTGAACGAGGCACAGATCGCCGCCGACGCTGGCGATCCGTTCATTGGGCAACGCTTGGGCAGCCTCCTCTTGGCCGCGGGCTTCCAAGACGTGGAGGCACGCCCTCTCCACATCGTCGGGACAAATGACGATCCTGGCCACTACCGCGACTTCAGTCGGGTCTTTGTCGACATCTTCGAGAGCGTTGAAGGGTTGCTGGGATCGGGGATGGCGCCGACGATCCGCGCGGCGGCGGAGCGAATCCGCTCGCTCCCGGAAATCCCCGACTCCGAGCTGCATTACACCCCCGTCGTCGCCTCCGCCACGCGTGAGGACTGAACGAAGCCACGAGGTGTCGGCGCAAACCAGTCTTCGCCGGGGAGCCCGTCAGGTTCGAGTCTTCACCCGGGAGCCGGTCATGCTCGAGTCATCGCTCGGGAACCCGTCGTGCTAGGCCCGCCCAAGCCCCGGCATCTGAACCGCCCGGTGCTCGTTTCGTTCGAGGCGCTCGTTCCCTCGGAACGGCTTGACACTCCGCTCAAAGGCGCCGGTACATGATGTGCAGGCCGACGCGGCCGAGCGCGGGGTGCGCGAAGGCTTCGGGAACCGTCCCGATGATCTGAAATCCAAGCTCCCGCCACAGCCGCACCGCGACGTGGTTGGACTCGACAACGGCGTTGAATTGCATCGCCGCGTACCCCTGTTCTTGTGCCCAGGAGAGCGCGTACTCGCCGAGCGCGCGCCCAACTCCCCGGCCCCGCGCGGCCCCGGCGACCATGAAACTCGCCGTGGCGATGTGCGCGCCCGGACCAGGACGATTCGGTCCCATCTTTGCGGTCCCGAGTACCCGCGATCCGTGGCAGGCGACAACAGTGTGGCCGGGTGGAGGCTCGACCCACACCGCGCGGGCCTGCTCGGACGACCATGCGGGGTCATACGCGTACGTATCGCCGGCGGCGACGACCTCCTGGAAGATTGCCCAGACGGACGGCCAGTCGCTGTCGGTGTATTCCCGAATCCGCAGCACATCAACCTCATCAACGCGCCAAGCTCGCGCAACTGTAGCGGCATACCTTCCCGAGACGCGACTACAGGTGGCGGCACAAGCACGGCAAGCTGTGCCTGTCAGTCGCACCAGGCTCATGCCCTCGAGAGGGAATCGCGATGTTCGGATCGTGCCGTCTCCGCTTATCCGGATGCGGAGGTGGCTGCACCTACCGGGTGGCCGCCCCTACCGGGTGGCTCGGCGACATCGCACCATCTGGCACGGGGTACCCGGTCAGTTCCGTGTGCAGCGCGGCAAGCGTCGGGTCGGCCGAGAACTCGACCAGTTTGCGCCGCTCGACCTTTGTGGGCGCAAGACCGCGGAGCTCATTCCTGGCGCCCGGCTCGCGGTCTACGACACGGGGCATGGTCTGTTTCTCACCGAGAAGGCGCGCCTCAACCAGGATCTCCTGGCCTTCATCGCAACAGGAACCAGTGGGATCGCTGGTCGGGTGAGCAAGGAGGCGGCCGGAGGTGCGATACGCGACCCCCGTCGCCCTCTTTGTGATTCGCCTTACCGGGCTGAATCAGATCGTCCTTGGTGCGCTCTTCTGGACCGGCAATGCCCGGGCCCTGATTCCCGTCCATATGCTGATCGGATTCGTGCTCGTCCTATCGCTCTGGGTCCTGGCGGCCCTGACCGCTCGCGCCGGGGTCGATCCTGGCATCGTCGCTTTCGCCCTGTTGTGGGGCGTGCTCGTGCTGACCCTGGGGCTGACGCAGCAGCGCTTGCTTCCGGCGATGGCCACCGGGTAATCAAGGTTCTGCATCTGATCCTTGGTCTGGTCGCCATTGGTCAGGGCGAGGGGCTGGCGACGAGGATCAATGATGCAGAAGGCCGGGGGCAGATTCTGGGTCGGCTCGCCTGGCTGGGGAGCGGACCAGGGTGGCGCCTGGGTATTACTCAGTGCGATCACCCGTTTGGGGGATGGGAACGGTATAGGACGATGCCTGGGTATCACCCGTTGCGATCACCCGTTTGGAGGATGGCAGCGGGCCCGGGTTGTGGCTCAATGGGGATATCGGCAAAGCATGCCGCCGGGATCGCCACTGCGACCCTGAATTGGGCTCAATAGGGGTTCCGGCAAAGCGTGCCGCCGGATCGCCGTAGCGACCTGGCTGCCGATGCCCCCGCAGTCTGGGTGAGCGGCAGCATCCGGGCAGGAAATCCAGCATACCGCTCCCAGGACTGACTGCGCTGCAGCCGCTTCGAAGCATCTGATCGGGACTCTGGATGAAGCGGGACACGAAGCCATACTATTCCGCGCCGCCATCCCGGCGCGATCTTTATCCCGACCCGCGTCGTTGCGGCACGGCATGCCGTGCTCCTACGCCGGCGCGGCCCCCTTTTTCCCCGCGCCGCCCGTAACGGCCCGGGTTCCTTCCCTCTCGGGAGGGGTGGCGCCACGTGGCGTCACCCCCTCTCCTCTTCACCAGATAGCGCCGAGCAGTGACCTCAGCGCCGGCATCACCGGCAATGCCGTTTTCGCCCTGGTCCCTCAACTCACCCCCGCTTTCCGGAATCACTCAACCGGTTCACCCGAATAGCGGAAGTCATCCCGGCCACCGGCGGTCAGAATGAGGTAGGTGGACCTATCCGAATAGCGGAAGTCATCCCGGCCACCGGCGGTCAGAATGAGGTAGGTGGACCTATCCGGTTCGCTCCGGAACCAGGGACACCCACACGGTGCAGGCGGCAGTCGCCACGACACCATTGTTGTAAGGAGTATCGCGATGGCAACCGAGCCGCATCAGAGCTTTCTCGCCCCAGGGCAGCGATACGTCCGTGCAGGCCGTACCATCTGGCGCGCCGACAACCAGCTCACGATCCTTGCCGTGGGCAAGGACCTGTCCGGTCACGTGTGGGCCACCTATCGCGATTCGCATGGCGCGGACTCTACCGCGCCGGCGACCCAGTTCGAACGGGCTGTCGCCGCCGGGGAGATCGTGCCCGTGATCGATGGACCAATGATCCGCTGCTAACGACGGCATACCCTTGAGGACATAGTGATGGACACCCCGTTTGTGCTTATCGCCACGATCATCCTGCTCATGGCCCTCCACGCCGGAGACGCCGGCTCCCGCCGTCCTGGCGAAGTCCAGCGCCGAATCTGCTCCTCCATCACCCATCTGGCGGAGGCAGCCCTCCGCTCTCCCCTGCCAGAATAGCCACGTAGATCGGCGACGGCCCTGGGTGACCCCCAGCACGCGGCAGGCTCTGCACACGGCAGACCCATCCTAGAGAGCGCGTGAGGTACCGCTCCCGGACCCGCGGGCCCGCAAATCGTCTCCCTCGGCCCCGTTCGCGTTGCCGTCTTACTCTCTGCTCCCAGTCCCTTCACCCCCGTTTGACAGGTCTCCAGCCCGGTCGTAGAGTGCCCGCCTCCAGGGCACCCCGCGCATATCCTCGGCCCGGACGCGACAGATAGGCTTGCCATCGGAGGCGGCCAGGAGGAACCCGATGATCTCAAACTCGAAGCGAGCGACAACGCGCGACAGGCGGTGGGAATCGACTCGGCTGACTCGCCGCGGCCTGGTGAAAACAGTCACGGTTGCTGGTGGCGCTGTCGTCTTTTCAGGATTCGGTCCGTCGACCCGGGTCACCGCCCAGGACAAGATCAAGCTGGTCCAGTGGTACCACCAGTATGGTGAAGAGGGCACTCAGCAGGCGGCGCAACGCTACGCCGAGGAGTACACGACCATCAACCCGAATGTCGAGGTCGAGATGGTCTGGAAGACCGGTGACTACGAGTTCGCCTTACTTCCCGCCGCCCTCCTGACCGACGAGGGCCCGGACGTCTACGAAGGACATCCGTCGGTCGCCATGGCCAAGGCTGGTCAGGTCGAACCGCTGGACGACATCTTCACCGAGGAGGTGAAGGCCGACTTCCATCCGAACGACCTTGGCGTCAACACCATCGACGGCAAGATCTACGCCATCAAGATGATCGACGACACGGGTCTGCTCTATTACCGCAAGAGCATCCTCGAGGAGAAGGGCGTCGCCCCGCCGACCACGATGGACGAGGTCATCGCCGCGGTCACGGCGCTCGACGACGGCCGGGTGAAGGGGCTCTTCCTCGGCAACGACGGTGGTATCAACGCGTTGCACCACATCGCTCCCTGGTCGGCGGGCAGCGACATCCTGGCCGACAACGAGATCGCCTTCAACAACGAGCGGACGGTGCAGGCCTATACCAAGGTCAAGGAATTGTACGACACCGGCGCGCTGCTGGAGGGCTCGCCGACGGACTGGTGGGATCCCTCGGCGTTCACTCAGGGCCTGGCGGCAATGCAATGGACAGGCCTCTGGGCGATGCCGGGTATCCGCGCTCAAATCGGCGACGACTTTGGGATCCTGCCCTGGCCGGCACTCGATGGCGAGGGGCGGCCGGCGACCTTCTGGAGTGGTTGGTCGGAGATGGTCAACCCTAAGAGCAAGAATGTCCAGGCCGCCAAGGACTTCGTCAAGTGGCTGTGGATCGAGAACACGGCAGCCCAGCAGGACTGGTCGCTCTCCTATGGGTTCCACGTCCCACCGCGCATCAGCGCGGCCGAAGCCGCGGAGCCGCTCAAAGAAGGGGCGCCGGCCGAGGCGGTCAAGATCCTCTACGACCATGGCAAGTTCTTACCGCCGCAGTACACGGCGGCGATGGAAACGATCATGCTGGACTCCCTGGCCCGCATCGTCAAAGAAGGCGCACCCGCCGCCGACGAGGTGGCAAACGCGGCCCAGCAGTGCGAGGAGGAGCTGGCGCGCGTTCTGGGCGGATAACCCTCACCCCAACCCCTCTCCCTTTGTGAGGGAGAGGGGCTTTCGGCTCCTGCGCCGGCAGTTCTCCCTTCGCCCCAGACTTGGGCCGGTTACTGTGGGGGTGGCGACGAGAAGTGTTCGTCGCCAGGAGGGCACGTAGATGGCAAAACGAGGGGCATTGGGGATAGCCGCCACCGGCGTGGCACTCGACGCGCCCGCTGCACCGACCCGCCGCCGTCGCGACCATTCAGCGACGATCACCTTCTGGCTCTTCGTGGCGCCGATGGTGATTGGCCTCGGCCTGTTCACCTTCCTCCCGATCGTTTGGGGCTTCTTGATCAGTCTGTCCCAGGCACGTAACACCATCAGCCTGGGCGATTGGGTTGGCTTCCAGAACTACGCCGCCATCCTCGGCGACGCAGAATTTCGGGAGTCAATGGTCACCATCATCCTCTTCACCCTCTTCATCGTGCCGCTGACGTTCGTGGTCTCACTGGCCCTGGCGATGATGGTCAACGGCGTTGGGCGGGGCACCGGGTTTTTCCGCACCGTCTTTTTCATTCCGACCGCGGTCTCCTACGTCGTCGCCTCGCTGATCTGGCGGATGGGTATCTTCAATGGGTTACCTTCAGGGTTTGCCAACTGGCTGCTGTATACCCTGGGCGAGGAGCCCGGGCTGCCCTTCGGGCTTGGTCAACTCCTGCTCGATTTCTTCGGCGGTAACCGCGTCGTCTGGATCGGCACCGCCGATCCGCCGTGGTACTGGCTGGTCCTGATAACGGTCCGGCTATGGCTGCAAGTCGGCTTTTACATGATCATCTTCATAGCAGGGTTGCAGGAGATCCCGCGCTCCCTCTACGAGGCCGCGTGGGTCGATGGCGCGCGCACCGGCTGGAACACCTTCCGCGACATCACACTTCCCGGCCTGCGCAACACCGCCATCGCCGTGCTCTTACTGAGCTTCATCGCGGCGTTTCAGGCGTTCGACGAGTTCTTCAACATCCTGGGCGGCACGGCGGCCTCGACCGGGAATCAAGGGCTGGCACGGCCGCCGCTGGTCTATCTCTACCGGGTCGCGTTCGCCGATCAGGACTACGGCCGCGGCTCGGCCGGCGCTTTTATCCTGACGGCGCTGATCATCGGCGTGACGCTGGTCCAGGGCCGCATCTTCGGCTTCGGCCGTAGAGCCTGAGCAAAAGGACCGACCTGATGGCCTCCACTCCCATGGCGCAACCCCCCCGACCTCGGTCCGGACTCTTCGACCTGCAACGCTTCACGTACCGCTACCTCGGACCAGCCCTACGTTATGTCGCTCTGATAGCGCTGGCGCTCCTCTTCCTCTTTCCGTTCTACCTGATGATTCGCACGGCGGTGATCACCCAGCCGGAGGTGGCGTCCTTCGACTGGGTCTGGTGGCCGCAAGAGACGCACTGGCGTGAGAACCTGGAAGGGATCTTCAACGATCAGACCGCGCCGATGAGTGTCGGCCTGCGCAACTCGGCGATCATCGCAATCGCGAATCTTCTGCTGCAGACTCTTTTCGCTTCGATGGCGGGGTACGCGCTGGCGCGGCTGCCGGTGCGGGGCAGCAGCCTGGTCTTCTTTCTGATCCTCTCGACGCTGATGGTGCCCAGCGCGGTGACCTTCATCCCCAGCTACGTCGTCGTTGCCAATCTCGGCGGCGTCAACACGTTATGGGGGATCATCGTTCCCGGTCTCTTCAACGCCTTCGCGGTGTTCCTCTTCCGCCAGTTCTACCTCGACTTTCCGGTCGAGATCGAAGAAGCGGGGCGCCTCGATGGCCTGAGCCACGCCGGCATCTACTGGCGGCTGGTGCTGCCGAACTCGATCGGCGTCCTGGCGGCGCTCGGCATCCTCAGCTTCATCAACAGCTGGAACGCCTTCCTCTGGCCGCTGGTGATCGGCCAGCACCCGTCATCATGGACGACGCAGATCGTTCTCTCCACGTACATCACCGCCCAGACGATCAACCTGCCCTACATGTTCATGGGCGCCGTGGTCGGCGCGCTGCCGCTGGTGATCGTCTTCCTCATCATGCAGCGCTACATCGTCGAGGGAGTGCGGTTGTCGGGAATCAAGGGGTAGCCCGCTCTCATCCCCTACTTCCTGGAATCGAGGAAGACCGCGCATGCATGCCGTCGACCGGCATCCCGACGGAGTCGATGATTCCTCTCCGTCGCCAATGTCCACGACGACCACCCTCAGTAGGTGAAGCCATTGGCGCCCACGAGCCGACGGTGCGTCACAGGATCGGCACCGGCGAGCCAAAGACCCGTTAGTTCGGCACGCGGATCGGCTACCGCATCAAGCGTTCGGACTACGAGGCGTTTCTG
The DNA here is from genome assembly GCA_963751075.1 of uncultured Chloroflexia bacterium. Lineage (GTDB taxonomy): Bacteria > Chloroflexota > Chloroflexia > Thermomicrobiales > UBA6265 > JACCXM01. Next base: position 190,173 of record CAVVTE010000016.1, read on the forward strand.
GCGCGGCGCTCACTGACTGGCGTGATCGCCCCGCGCAACTCCTCAAGGGTTCGGCGATCGCCGGCAATTCGTAGTCGCCTGCCGCCATGTCCTGGAGTGTGCCTGTCGAACTGCTTCCATTCGCCGGCGCGGCGGCGCTCGGGCGGTCTGGCGTAGGCTGGCCCCGGCCAACGACCACCACCCTGGTGGTCGTGGTGAGCGTGGTCATCTCGCTCGGCATCATCATGATCGCCTGGGCGCGCTGGCCGGATCAGCACGGCGATTCAGGACGAGGCCACGCAGTGGATCTTGGTGTGGGGCCACGGTTCACGGCCGGTCAAACTGACTATCCCGCAGCGTAGGCGTCTGCTTCATTGACAATCCGCTTCTGTGCCCTACGAGGCGATTGCCTCAGACAGTGATCCCTCCGGCGCGCCGAGGCTGCTGATCGCCTGCGCCGTGATGACGGACCCGGCGCACCCGGCCTGAGCCGTAGTTGCGGGATGCAGGGGCGTCTGCCCTCTGGCTCATGGTCCGGAGGGTTATGTCATGGACAATCTCCGATTTGACGCGTTGGCAAAAGCGACCGGGAGCGGCGCTACCCGGCGCCGGGTACTGGGAGCACTGCTCGGCGGAATCAGCACAGGGGCGTTCGCCTCCCGTGCCGACAAGGCCTCTGCTCGGATTGGCAGACTTGTCTGCGATGAAGGGGCGCGCCGCTGCAGCAGGAGCGAGTGCTACTTCCCAGAGAGCCAAACGTGCTGCCATTGTCCAGGGGGCGTTGGGCGGGTGATCACCCTCGGTGGAGAATGCTTGTGCCCCGACTAGTCGATCGACACCGTTGGCGTGAGTTCGAGCCTGGGAAGGTTCTGCCCGGGCTCGTCTCTTACGTGCTGGTGTGGCTCCCCGCCCCGCCACCTGGCACTCTATCTCGAATGTGGATCATGGACCCGTGTCCGCAAACATCTCTCCCTGTCGCTGTTCTGAACCCAACCCTGAGGCAGGTCTTGCACAAGTCTTGTCCCTCAGGCCTTCTACAGGCAGTCCCAGTCGGGGTTCTCCCGTTCCCGATCACTCCGCATACGCCCTGCTCCTCCCCGTCGCGGCGCTCTCAAATGCGTATCCCCAATGCGTAGTTCTACCCATGTGCTGATACCGGCAGCCTCCTACGCTGAAACCTCAAGCGGGCCTCCGGGTCGAGGGACGACGCGAGTGGACCGGAGCCGGTGCCTCAGAAGGGATCAGGATCACCATGGAGAGTCAGCGATTTGATGCGATCACGAAGACGCTGTCCGGCGGGACCTCCCGTCGTGCCGTGCTCAGGAGCCTCAGCGCTGGGGCGGCCGGCACGGTCCTCGGGTTGATCGGCATGAAGGGAGCGGAGGCTGGCAAGCGGTGCAATACCAACACCGAGTGTTCGCGGCGGGCGCTGTGCGTCAATGGTCGGTGCGAATCGCGTGCTTCGATTTGTACCACCGGCGAAACACTCTGCAAGGCCGTTGGCACGGCTATCTATAACTGCTGCGATTCGTCCACGGAGACCTGCTCGCCGGATGAGCCGTATGCTCCTTTGCAAGGCCCGTCGTGCTGTGACAATGCCACCGAATTCCCCTGCGGTGGTGTGTGTTGCGCCTGGAGTGCCTTCAATGCCTGTGTGAATGGGGCGTGCGCCAACACGTAGTCGTCATGGCGAGGGGAGCGCGAGAGGATCGGGCTCCCTTCGCCGGCAGATCTCCCCACGGATCAGTGGACGCGGGCGTCTCGCACAACACCGTTGCGGTGGCTACGCTCGGTCACCAAAGCGGAATCGCGCATCGCCGAAGTCGCCAATCCTCCCGCCGTGACAGACCCACTCGGCACCATACCATCGCGCGAAGCCGTGCGCCGCGGCAATACCGTGTCACATCGCCACCCACATGCGCTGTGGGTGGCGGCCGCGCTGCCGTGACCGATGCCTGCCATCTCGTCCCTCTCGGTCGCAATCGATCCTGCCCAGGTGACCAGAGCTACGCTCCTTTGCGGATACTGGCTGCTTGTCCGTGAAACGGCAGGTTTAGGCGGTCCGCTCGCGCGGTGGACCGGGATCCGCCTCCAGCTCCCCGACACGGACGGCCTGCCCGCCTGGCGCTTACTCCCCCCGTTGCCCCGAACCAGGTGATCCAACCAGCCAGAACCAGGTGATCCAACCAGGTGATTTCACGCGGGTGCTGGCGGCGCCACGGCGCATGCTGGGAGCAGGTCCTGGCAGGTGCCGGGGCGGCGTACAAGGAGAGCAACGACCGTGGAGAACACCCGTTTTGATGGACTGGCCAAAGAGGTTGCACGGAGCCGATCCCGCCGCCAGGTGCTGCAGGGGTTGGTGGTCGGCAGTGGCCTCGGCGCGCTGGCCCTGCTGGGGGTGAAGGGCGAGACCCAGGCAGTCTCGACCTGCGGGAAGCATGGGGATCCGTGTAGCGCCGAGAGCTGTTGTGGGGGCCTCGTGTGTGACGGCATTTGCGTGCCACCGAGGGGCCGAAAGCGGCGCCGATGATCGGGGGCGTTCGACCCGCGAGCTATGCGGCAGACGGACCCACCACGCGGGGTCGGCACGACCCAAGAACGCCGGCACGCGATGGACGGTGAGCAGTTTGAGCGGCACTGGCCGTTCGGGCGGCGGAGCTGGAAAGCCGGCGGGAGGCCTAACGATCCTGGCTCCTGATTGATACGCCGCCAGGTGAGGCGGATGGTGCGAAGAATCGAGACAACTCGAACGTGCGGACAACGCGCTTCGGACCCCTGCGTTCGGATGCCGAAGCCATGAAAGGACTCCATCATGATCCACGCGACGGCGAAGGCGCTCGGCGCCATGCTCCTCGTCCTCGGTCTCATCCTGCTGCCGGCCCTGGACGTCTTGGCCAAACCGCCCGCGAACAACAACGTCAGCAAGGCGACGGCGGTCGCCGTGAACTCGAGCCGCCAACAAGACACCACATCGGCGAACGGGGGCAAGCCCATCCCCTCCTGCATGACGCTTAACAATAACAGCATCGACAACGATGTCTGGTTTACGATCACCGGAACGGGCGGATTTGTGACCGTCGACACCTTCGGCAGCACCTTCGACACGGTCCTTGCCGCCTACGACGCTTCCGGCAAGAGGCTGGGGAGCGAGGTCAACTGCAACGACGACGCCTCCGGCGGGGCGCAATCGGAGGTGACCTTCCCGACCGGCAGCGGCGCCACGTACTACATCCAGGCCGCGACGTTCGGCAGCGGCACCGGGGGTGGCACCCTCACCCTCAACGTCAAAGACACCGTCGCCTAGGACCCATCCCCGGAGGGGTCTCCCCGGCATGGACGTCGCGCCAGACGTCCATGCCCTCACACCTGCTCCTGGTCACGATCCTGGTGATCAGACAGCGGGCCGTGCCCTCCATGACCCGCGACCGTTTCTGCCCGCGGCTCGCTGGATCCATGCCGAACGGTGCTCAAGAGAGCCGTGGCCGGGGTCGGGCTGGTGTCGAAGGGGGTCCAACGCCGGCGCCGGAGCGATCCCCCCACCGCTTCCTTGGACGCCCCTCGCCAGGGGCGCATCCCAACTCCTATGCGGCGGCAAAGTCCTGAGACGCCATCCCAAATGCGGATAATGGCTATTTGCCCGCAGCCAGGGAGCGCGGCACGACGGTAGAGGCCCCCACGCCCGTGGAGGCCTCTACCCGCATCGGATTTCGATGGGCTGGTGCGGACCGCGCTTACGGGCGACCACCGCCTCGGCAGATGTTGATACTCGGCGTGTTGACGCAGGCCTGACCACCACCGCCGCCACCACCCCGGGCGCCACTACCGCCGCCGCCGACTTCATGACAGGCGTTACCCGAGGCCCCACAACGCGTGTCACCGCCACCCGCGGCATCCACAGCAGCCGGCGCCGCAAACGCGAGCGCGAGGGTCAGCAGACCTACGACTATGAACTTCCGCATTCCGGTTCCTCCTGTGGTGCGCCGCCCCGGCACCCGCCAGGACCTGCTTCGAGCATGCGCCGCGGAGGCCGGCGGCACACGCGTGAAATCTCCTGGTCCGATCACCTGGTTCTGGAGAGGAGGAGGAGGGCAGGACGCCCGTGAAATCACCTGGTCGGATCACCTGGTTTTCGGGGCAGAGTGAGAGAACGTGAGGGCGGTCTAGAGGAGGCCCTGGCGCTCAGCCACGTGGGCCACGGCGGCCCGGGAGGGGACGTCGAGCTTGGCGAGGAGGTTGGCAACGTGACCCATCACCGTGCGATGGCTGATGAAGAGTGCCTCGCCGATCTCCTTGTCACTCTGGCCCTGCACCAGCAGGCGCAGCACCTGGTGCTCGCGCGGGGTCAAGCCAAATCGCTCGGCAGGACTCACTGAGACGCCGGCGTCCACCGTAGTTCCTGCGATCTGCAGCGCTTCTTCAGCTCCGATCTGAACCTCCTCGTGGGTGAGGTTGCGCCCAGCGGACCACGCCACGGCGAACCCCTCCTTATCGAGTCCCATCTGAACCGCGGCCAGCGTACGTCGGTACTGCGCCTGGTGGAGCAGCCGAGGCATGCCGATTTCCTCACAGACAGCCATCGCCGCGGCCAGGAGCTGGGCAGCCGTCACGGTCTGTCCCGTAGCCACGGCGACGGCGGCACAGCCACCCAGCGTGTCGGCCCACCCGATCCAATAGCCGGCCTCTTTCGCCCGGGCTAGACTTTCCGCCAGCAACCCTGCCGCAACGGGTTGATCTCCCCGCGCGCTCGCGATCTGGGCCGCACCGACCAAGGTCACGGTCAGCATCTTTGCGTCACTAGTTGCCCGCCCGATCGCCAGCGCCTCACTCGACAACGCCTCCGCCCGGGTGAGCTCGCCCCGCCGAAAGGCCGCGTCCGCCAGGTTCTCGAGCATGTTGCCCACCTCGCGGGTGGCCCCGAGTTCACGGTATAGGGCGAGGGTCGCCTCATAGCGAGACGTGGACTGCTCGTCGTCGCCGCGGTATTCGGCGAGCGCACCGAGCATGTGCAGCAGATGCGCTTCTCCGGCTCTGTCCCCTAACCGGCGCCTCAATGCAAGGGCCTCGTCCAGCGGCGTGCCCGCCTCCGCGAAGTCACCCTGGTAGAGGGCCAGAGACCCTAGTCCGGTCAGCACGCCGGCACGGATGCTAGGCGCTACGTTCTCGCTTCCAATCGTCGTCAGCGCCCGACGCAACCGCTCTCTCCCCTCGCTGAGGTGCCCGATGGCGAACCAGAACCGCCATAACGCGCCTCCCAGGCGAAGACCCGTCTCCGGCTCCTCGCGCTCCACCGCCCATTCCAGTGCCGCGCGCAGATTGTCATGGTCGGCAGCCAGCCGCGCGACCCACGCGTCGCTCTCGCTGCTATTCAGTTCCGCGCTTGCCCGCTCCGCCAGCACCACACACCACCCGGCATGCTGGCGTCGCATGTCCTCTGCCTCGCCGCTGCCAACCAGTTGGTCGAGCGCGTACTCACGGACCGTCTCCAACATGACGTAGCGCGCCTGGCCGTCGAGGTGCTCTTCGAGTCGCAACAGGCTCTTGTCGAGCAGGGGCGCGATTCCGTCCAGCGCGCTGATCCCGCTCCCATCCGGACCGGTCACCGCGTCGGCCGCCTCCAGAGTGCAACCGCCACGAAAGACCGCTAAGCGCCGTAACATGCCCTGCTCTTCCGGCTGGAGGAGGTCGTAGCTCCAGACGATCGCCGCGCGCATCGTCTGGTGGCGATCCGGCTGATCCCGTCCCCCGCTGGTCAGCAACGGCAATCGCCGCTCCAGACGGGTCAGCAATGTCGCCGGTGTCAAATGCGCCAGTCGCGCCGCGGCCAGTTCGATGGCGAGCGGCAAGCCATCCAGGCGGCGGCAGATGGCCGCCGCGATTTCGGCGTTCGCCTCGGTGAGGGCGAAGTCGATTCCAACGCTGTGGGCGCGCGCGATGAACAGGCGCACCGCCTCGGATTCCAGGAGTGTCTCGGTGGCTGGTTTGCTCGGTCCCGCGTTCGCCGGCACCCCAAGTGGGGGCACCACAAACGCGCGCTCACCGGCAATACGCAGCGTCTCACGACTGGTCACGAGCACTTTCGAACCACTGCTGGCGGCCATGAGCGCGGCCACCGTCGGCGCAGCGCCGACGACCTGTTCGAAGTTGTCCAGGATCAGCAACAGTTGCCGCTGCTCAAGTCGATCGACGAGGCGCTCGAGGAGCGGTTGATCGCCGGTCTGGTGAACTCTCAGGGCCTCGGCAATGGCGGGCGCCACCAGGCCAGGGTCCCGCAGGGATGCCAGGGTGACGTAGACGATGCCGTCGGCGAAGTCGTCATCCAGTTCGGCAGCGACCGCAAGGGCGAGACGGGTTTTGCCGACGCCACCTGGTCCGGTCAGCGTCACCAGGCGGATAGCGTCACTACGCAGCAGGGCGCGCAGGCTCGCCAACTCCTGTTCGCGCCCGATCAGGGATGTGGGTGGCCGCGGCGGACCCGCCGATCCACGTTGCACACGCTCGGCAGGCGGCACCAGCCGCAGCCGCACCGCCGTCTCGCGCGAGCCGGTGTGCTCCTCGGCCGCGTTCGATGGAGGATCTGCCGTGCGGTGCTGTGCGAATTCATTCATGAGAGCGGAAGCATCACCGAGTCGGACCAACTTGCGGTGGTCGCAGCATACGGGACAACAACGAAATGTCAAGCGAGAAGCCTAATCTGCAGACACAGACAGACACAGACTCATTACCCGCAAAGGACGCAAGCGGCCGTCACCCTCCGCGACTCCGCATCCTCGCGGTGATCGACCACTCTCGTCTCTCCTCCCCTCCCCAGGTGATCCAACCAGGTGATTTCACGGGGGTCCCGTCCGTCTCCCCTTTCAACCAGGTGATCGAACCAGGTGATTTCACGCGTGTGCCGCTGACTCTTGCGGCGCATGCTCAATGCCTGCCCTGGCAGGTGCCGGGGTGAGGCCGACCAGGCGGATGGCGCCAGGGCGAACGCACACAGGCCGAACGCACAGCGAGGAAAGGACGTGCCATGAACGTGCTCGGAGGAGTGCCGCGAATGGTCATCGATGGAGCGCAGTTTGATCAGCTGACGAAGCGCCTGTCCCGACGAGGCGTCATGCAGGGACTCGGGGCGGCGGTTGTCGGCGGCACCCTGGCGGCGCTCGGTCAGGCCGGGACCGCCACCGCCGCCAAGTCCGGGAAATGCAAGCGCACACCCGGCGCGTGCGAGACCTGCCAGAAGGGCAAGTGCCACAAGCAGAACGGCAAGAAGAGCTGCAAGGCCGGCAAGCTCACGGCGAAGGCGGAAGGGACGAGCTGTAGTGGCGGGACCTGCCAGAGTGGCCGCTGTGTGGCGCCATCGAGTCTCGTCCTGACACCGGGTTCAGCGGGTTCAGTGGGTCCCGCCGGTCAAACTGGTCCAGCCGGTCCAGCGGGTCCAGCCGGTCCAGCCGGTCCGGCGGGTGCAATAGGCTGTTCGCTTTTTCGCCTCCAAGAGACGTGTTCGAGCACTGACGAATGCAGCCCGGCGACGACGGGCTCCGTCTGCGCCGCGACCGGCTGCCCCGCGCCCGTGCCCCCGACTAGCTGCTGTCACCCGATCGGTGGATGCTGCGAGGGGAACTGCGACTGTTGCGGCGTGAGTGCTTTTTGCGTGAACGGCACCTGCCAATAAACCCAACCGTCGACCGTGAGGTCGGCGCGAGGATCAGAACGCCGACGCTGAGTGCGAGGCGTGCCGGGCGCTCAGACCAAGAACGGTCCTATGCCCGGCTCCGGCGCCATGAGCCAGACGAGGCACCAGGCCTTCTTCGATAGCTTTGCCAATGGCACCGTCGAACTGTTTACCACAGCTGACGATCTCGTCTTCTCGGTCACGATCGTCGAGTGAGGCAGTGCGGCAGAGCATGATCCGACGCATGCGGGAGGGCCGGCTCCAGTGCCGGCCCTCCCTCATGACTCCCTGGCCCTGACCCCGTTGCCCGCCTCGCCGCGTTCCACCTCTCGCAGCGGTCACGGGGAGAATTGCGGAGCATGGGGATTCTCGCGGAGATGAGGGGTCATTCCGGGCGGTAGGGCGCCTCCTGGGCGATCTCGCCGACGACCTCCGGCATGGTGGCGTGTCCCACCAGGTGCCGGATGGCGTTGGCCTCGCCCGTGTGGACCCAGTCGTGATCGGTCGCGCGTCGCCGCATCGTGCCCAGGGTCGACGCCATCGGCTCCCCATCGACCACCAGACTGCTCCCCCAGTCGCTCCTGGGTCAGGGCATCGAGGAACGGATCACCGGCGTCCGTCACCGTTCGCCACGCCGTCCACGCCCCCGCCAGCGGTGGGGTGTTGGCGGGTGTCCCGATGTGCCCCCCCTCGGTGCGCTCGGGTGCGCCATCGGTGATCCCCTGGGCCCAGATGAGCCAGCAGCGGCGTTCCTGGCCGGCCAGATGACCGATGATCCCGCGCAGGCTGTTCATCGGCAGCAGGCGCGTCCGGGCGTCCTCGTCGCTGATGCCCGCCAGACCGCGGCGGAACTCCCTGCGTGCACACCGCCGCTGATCGACTCACGGGTGTGCCATCCGGGTGCCTTCCGCTCGGGGTGTCGCAGAGCGGACCTCCGCCGCACCGGCGGATTACCAGACAGGATCGCGCAGCGTAGGCACCTCCCTCTCCCCTCTCTCTACCCAGAACCAGGTGATTTAACCAGGTGATTTCACGGGGTCGTACCCGTCTCAACCCTCCCGCTGTCCAGAACCAGGTGATCCAACCAGGTGATTTCACGCGGGTGCTGGCGGCCTCCACAGCGCATGCTCTTCACAGGTCCTGGCAAGTGCCGGGGCAGCGCACAAGGAGAGCAACGACCGTGGAGAACACCCGTTTTGATGGACTCGCGAAAGAGGTGGCGCGCAGCCGGTCCCGCCGCCAGGTGCTGCGCGGGCTGGCGGTGGGCAGCGGTATCGGCGCAGTGGCCCTGCTGGGGCTGAAGGGCGAGGCGCAGGCAGTCTCGACCTGCGGGAAGCATGGGGATCTGTGTACTGGCGATCCTGGCACCACTGGGAGCTGTTGTGGGGGTCTCGTGTGTGTCGGCGTGTGCAGGCCACCGAAGCGCGAAAGGCGACGCCGATGATCGGGGGCGTTCGACCCGCGAGCTATGCGGCAGACGGACCCACCACGAGGGGTCGGCACGACCCAGGAACGGCGGCACGCGATGGACGCTGAGCGGTTTGACCGGATCGCGAGCAGGTGGGCATCGGGTCGTCCCGGCGCACGGTGCTGAAGGCGGCAGCAGCGGCGGCCGTTGGTGGCGCGCTGGTCATGGTCGGTCGGCACGAGGATGCGCTCGCCCACTGCACCAAGGGGTCACCTGCGCCAAAGCCCTGCGGGAATGGCTGCTTTCACCCGACTACCCACCGATGCTGCCGCTGTCAGGGAGGGCCGCAGCGGGTCGCGCTCCAATACACCTGCAGTCAGATCGGCTGCCACTAGCGTCGCACAGACCCGGAATGATTCACGCGGAGACCGATGACTATCGAATGGAGGGCATGATTATGGATTCCGAGCAGTTTGATGGACTCATCCGGAGTTTCGGACAGACCCAGTCGCGACGGCAGACCCTGCGCAGTCTGGCCGGGGCCGTGGCTGCTGGCGCTTTTGCCGTGGGTGAGCGGGAGGTGCGTGCCGACGTCTGCAAGCGCGAGGGGAAGGCGTGCAAGCGGACCGGCCAGTGCTGTGGTGACCTTGAGTGTTTGGCCAGTGCGGGCGGGGCGAAGTTCCCGAACGCGTCCCCCGGCTCCACCGCCGGCAGCGGCAAGGTGTGCACGACGGTCGGGGCCTGCACCGCCGGGGTCGATTGGTGCGCTTCCTCGCCCGGCAGTTGCGGCAACTCCAACGAGTGCTCGTGCGCCACGACCCAGGGTGGGGCCGCTACCTGCGCCCGGGGCCTGTCGGCCACCTGCGAGGATTGCACCGACGCGGCGGGCTGCCCCGCGGGGCAGGTCTGCGTCCAGGCGGCACCGTGCTGTGCATTGTTTGGGAAAACGACCGCCTGCGTCCCCGCTTGCTAAGCGGCGCCGGGGACGGCTCCCGGCGCACCGCCTGATGCCACACCGCGGAGCCCGGGGGACATCCCCCCGGGCTCTGTTCCCGGTACGACAGGGACAAATCGACCGTCCGCGGGATCCGCGACCAGCCTTGTCTGAACGGCGCGGGCGTCCCAAGCGCCTTGCCTTCGCGGATAAGGGTTCTGTATCCGCAAATAGCTCGCCCGGACGCTCCTCTGCCCCCAGCCCAGGGCGGCTCGTGCGCAGGTCGTGTCCCTCAGGCTCTGTGCTCCAGGCAGTCCCTGCTGGGGTTTTCCGGTTCCCGGCCACTGCGCCTGCTCCCTTCGCCTTCCTGTCGTGGCCGCAGCAAATGCGTAGCCCGAATGCGTAGTTCTACCCATGTGCCAGGGCGGGCCGTCTCCTAGTCTGCACACCAGGACAGGGTGCCTCACGTCGAGGGACGACGAGGGCGGACTGATAAGGAGACCGAGATGGACGGACAGCACATGGACCACATTGCCCGCTCGTTGGCAAGCGGGATGTCCCGGCGGGGCGTGATGAAGGCCACGCTGGCCGGAGCGGCCGGTGGGGTGGTGGTGCTCCTGGGTGACCGGACGGCGGAAGCGGCGAAGTGCCAGGCTGGGGAGGAGCGCTGCGGCGGGGCCGGCTGCTACCCCACGGATCGCTGCAGCTGCATAAAGATGGGGGAAGGCCCCGGTCCACTGTACCGTCCGATGAGCGACGCATCGTCATGAACGATGGGGGAAGGCACCGGGTCCTCTACAACATCCGATGAGCGACGCATCCTGCGGGGCGAGCCGCAGGCGCGTCCTCATGAACGATGGCAACTCGCTGTCCGGCGATGGCGCGGAGACGGGCGAGGTGTGCCCTGCGCATGACGTCGTAGCGGTGACCAGACCGCTGGACACGTGACGCCTGGTTCCCACCCTGCGGACGAGGCGGACGGCAGTCGCGGCAGGTGGTCGGCCCGCGCCTCCGCTAGGAGACGCTCAACCCTTCAGTCTCTCGCTCGGAGCGTGCTTGCGCATCTGGACCCCAGAGAACGTCCTCGGGGGTTCCGGTGCACGTGGGCGCGCCATCACGCACACATGCGCCGTCCCGGCCGCACCACGCAGTGCCGGCCCGCCGTGCCAATCGATTGGGCCATCCAGTCGGCTGGCTCCGATCAGAGCGGGCCGCCACCGAACCCGATCTCGTTTCCGTCGGGATCGAAGTAGGTGACCTTTCGCATGCCATTTTCGTACGTCTCCCGTTTGGCCGGCTCGAGTCCGCGATCTGCGATCTGGGCGACGAGCGCATCGAGGTCATCGACGAGGACGGTGGGTATCGCGTGGCCGGCATGTTCGGGCCGCTGGACGATGAACACCCACCGATGTTCCGCGAGTTCCCACACGGCCTCGGTATCGCTCGGGAAGAAACTTGGTGGGGAGCCGAACAACCGTTGGTACCAGACCAGCGCCGCCGAATAGTCGTTGACGGGGATGCCGGCGAACAATTCGAGGGCCATGCCGCGATTATATCCCGGACCATAGCGCGAGTCGGTTCGAACCTGACCCGCTCCACGGAGATATTGGCTCATTTGTGACTATTCGGTAGTGTGCCCGCAAGCGACCCCTCGTGGGAAGATCGTCTTAACCTCGAGTCCTCTACGCATACCCATTCCCTATCGCTCAGCCACCGCCGCTGAAGGCGCATCCCAAATGCGTAGTTCTGCCCATGTGGCGGCGGCACGCCCTCCCTATTGTGTGGAGTGGGACAGCTGGATGAGCGGCACGCATCACCGGCGAAGGAGGGAAGGCGCGAGGTCCGCGCTCCCGATCCCCACGTCCCGCCGCGATTAGGAGGCGACATCCCCTCGCCACGATAGGGCGATCAGGGTGCCTCAGTACATATGAAGGAGGGTTCCATGCATCGCTTCTCGGTCCTGGTTTCACTCGTCGTCCTCGTTGCACTATTCGCACTTGGCCTTGCCACCACGCGTACCGCTGCCCAGGAGGCCACTCCCGACGCCACCGCGGGGGAAGCGATCAGCGTCATCGAACTGGCGCCCGGCGTGACCGCCGAAGTCTTTGCCGGCGCTCCCTCCGCCCGCGCCCCGGGACAGACGGTCTACCTGGCTCGCTTCGTCTTCCAGCCCGGCGCCGAGCTCTTCCCGCACAACCACCCGGGCACGACCATCCTCGGCGTGGCCTCCGGATCCTTCGGCTGGACGCTGGTCGAGGGGACGGCCCACGTCGCGCGTGGGGCGGCAGCCGGGGCGACCGGGCCGACGGAAGAACTCACGGAACCAGGGACCGACGTCATCCTGGAACCCGGTGACGCCATTTTCTACGAGGATGATGTCGTGCACACTGCACGCGGCGCCGGCGATGAGGAGGCCGTGGTCTTCGGCACGCTGGTACTGACGAGCGGCGAGCCGCTCCTGATGCCGGCAGATATGGACATGGGGACGCCGGACGCTTAGCCCGGCAACCTGAACCTATGCACGGCGGGAGGGTTGGGTGCATGCGCCTAACCCTCTCACCATTCCCCACGCTCGTCTCATCATGTTGCACCTGGCGGTGGTCGGGCACTCATTTTCGGACAACAGACAGTATCCCGCTCATCATGTTGCACCTGGCGGCAGTCGGGCACTCATGTGTGGATAACTGACGATATCCTGCGCGAGCCCGCAAAACCCGCGAGAGCGTTGCGGAGAAAGAACGCCCTCTCAGCCCCATAGCTGTCGCCACCGCAACTCACACAACACGAATCGCCTCAGGTGTGACGGTGTGGTTTTTCTGTGCTCTCGGCCTGACTATCATCGGCGGCTTTTCGGATACTCATCTCAACCTCGCAACGGGATCACCTGCCGCGTCAAACCTGTCCTCCAATTAGCAAGGCAAGCTCGGTTCTGCCGTCGATGATTGCCGCAGGCCACCAAGGCCCAATTTGCGGAAGGCGTTATGCGGTCAGGCTGATTTCCGACATCCTCAACTGCGCCCTAATTTGCGGAAGGCGTTATGCAGTCACGTTGATTTCCGTCATCGTTATCTGCGCCCTGATCTGCGTGCGCTGTCTCAGTCCAACCCACAACTGAGCACGGCACGTCATCGCCCCGACCGCCTACCGGCGTCGCTTACGCAGTGAGGTCGCCTCGGATCGCGTCCGCGAGCTTCTCGGCCACCGCCACGACCGTGCAGTGAATGTTGGCGCGGGGGCTGGTCGGAAAGACCGAGGCATCGACGACACGCAGCCCGGCCACGCCGTGGACCCGTCCCGCGTGGTCAACCACCGCCTCCGGATCGGTGTCCGGCCCCATGCGGCAGGTGCTGGATGGGTGGAAGGATGTCGCGACGCGGTCACGAACCCACGCGCGCAACTCGTCGCGGTCACGCCATTCGGGCACCTGGCCGGGCACTGGGTCGACCATGTCTGCTAATGGCTCGGTCGAGACAAGTCGAGCGATCAGCTCAACCCCGTCGCAGCACGCCTCCAGATCCGCCGGATCGGCGAGGTAGGCGTGGTCGATGTCGAGCGTCGCGGCGGGGTCGGGTGAGGTCAGGCGCACCCGGCCTCGCGAGCGAGCAACCTCCAGATTGAGCACGAAGAAGGCAACCCAGCGCCCCCGCTCCTCGTCACGGAATTGCCCGTGGATGATGTAGAGGTCGATCTCCTCGGCCGTCTGGCGGCTGCGCGCCTTGATCAGTGTCGGGATCGCCGATCGCGCGGTCGGCGCGAATTCCGGTTTGACCCAGTAGGCGGTGATATCGTCCCCGTTGGCAAAGACGACATTGGGGTGGTCGAGCAGATGCGCGCCAACGCCCGGCCGGTCGGCGACGACGGGGATGCCCAACGCCCGCAGATCCGCCGCCGGCCCGATGCCGGAGCGGAGCAGGATCGCTGGCGACCCATAGGCTCCCGCGCAGAGGACGACCTGCCGCCCGCGCACCTCCCGCCCGTCGATGAGGCGCACGCCAGTCACGCGGCCGCCCTCGATGCAGACGCGCTCGACGAGCGCATCCGCAATGAGGGTGAGGTTGGGTCGCTGGCGGGCCGGGGCAAGGTAGGTGAAGGCCGCGTTCATCCGCCGGCCACCCACGATGTTCTTCGGCGTGGGACCGATGCTCGGGCGCTGAACGGGGTCGCCATTAAGGTCCGCGACGTATGGGAAGCCGAGCGATGCGGCAGCGGCGGTGATCGCCCGGGCCACCGGGCTCAGGTCGGCCTCGGCCTGGCGGAAGACCGGGACCGGGCCGTCGGTACCGTGGAGTGGGCCGCCGAGGGGGTCCGCCTCGGCTCGCTTGAAGTACGGCAGGAGGTCGGCAAACGACCAGCCGGGGTTGCCGAGAAAGGCCCATCCGTCGTAGTCCGCAGCGGAGCCCCGTAGCCAGACGCAGGCGTTGATCGTCGAGGTGCCGCCGACGATACGGGCGCGAGGCAGCGGGAGGGGACGATCAGCTGGTCGTCCGGCGTGGAGGTAGCCCCAGGGGTGGGATTCGGGCCAAATCCACGTCGAATCGTGTAGGTCAGCCGGCCAATCGGTTGGGTCGAGACCGTAGTCCGGGCCCGCCTCCACGAGCGCGACCGTCCGTTGCGGATCTTCCGTCAGCCGGCGCGCCAGGACGCATCCGGCGGGTCCCGCACCGACGACTACGATGTCGAACCGGCCGTCGTCCGCCATGGCTATGCCTTTCTTCGCGCTTATCATCCGTTAGCGAATCGGCGCTGGCATTCTAACCGTGCTCCGCAGCCCAGGTCTGCGGGTTGTGAATCACCTCATCACCCATGCACCCTCCAGTTCTCGGCAGCCCGGATCTGCGGGTTGTGAAGCACCTCATCATCAATCACCCTCCAGTTCTCGGCAGCCCGGGTCTGCCAAAGGGTGTGAAACACCTCTCACCCAATCACCCTGGTCGCCAAATCCGCCGTGGGAATACCCTCGGCGGTCCAGCGCAGGGGGGCGAGAGCCATCTGCCGTTTCGCGTCCGGGGCGCCGAAGCGGGCGTGGAAGAGGAGATAGTCGTGTCCGTCACCGATGTGCAGCCAGGAGCAATGCCCCGGCGCGAAAAGTCCGGTCTTCCGGTCGCGGCCCGATCACGAAATCGTGCTCGCCATCGGTGATGTCGTGCAGGTTACCCTGCTCGTCCTCGAGCAGAGCGCCGACGGCGTAGAACCCATAGAAGCAGCCTCCGCTGTAGAGATAGACCCGCTTCCCCTGGGGCGAGACGAGCCCACCGACCGGCGCCTCGACCGTGTGCCAGCGCACCGACTGGCTGGCCCAGTCGATCCCGGCGATCGTCTTCCAGGGCATGACCCGTGACGGTTCGTAGACGTGCCAGTCGAATTGCGGCCGAGCGAGGATACGGGGAGGTCCTTCCAGCCGCGTCAGATCGTCGCTGACGGGAGCCTCGACGATACCGGTTCCGTACGGCTCATCGTCGACAAAGTCCATGGCGAAGGCGAGCTGCAACGAGCCGTCGGGTGCGCGGTAGACGTCCGGGTCGATCGCGAAGTCGAGGTCACCGGTCAGTACGTGACCGGAGTCGACGAACGGTCCCTCCGGTTGGCGGGCGTGGGCGCGGCGGATCACATGCCCGACGTGTCCCTCCTCCCCGACCCCGATCGCCCGCGAGTAGAGCATGACGTAGGGCACGTCGAGTTGGGGCAGATACTGCACGCAGGGCGCCCAGTGGCTGCTCTCCACGCCGACCACGAGGGCCTCGTCGAGGCGTTGCCAGCTCACCAGGTCGTGGGAACCGTAGACCGGAAAAGCACGGCCGGAGACCGGATCTTCACCCGTGGTGTAGATGTAGAACCGGAACCTGGTCCGCGCCTCCGGTGGCGGGGTCAGGATATAGGGATCACCCTGGTCGTGGTCCTCCGGAAGGAGGGGTCGGTACAAGACGCTGGGCGGCACGATCACGGGTGCAGCCATACAGAATCGGTGTCTCCATCGTGAGCGGGCCGAGGGTCGTCGACCATGACGGCAAGGGACCGCCATCGGCCCGGTCAGCCATTATCATCGAGAACGCCTGCGGTCGCTCCGGCAACGACCACTTCTACGATCCCCAAAGCGTTGGTCGATCATCAGGTTCGCCAGAGATGGGTCGGTGAACCTCGTGTACTGCCAAGCTCCCACATAGTGGACATCCGACAAGAGGGCAAAGGGAGTGCGTCGGGCACGGCATGGCGTGCCTCTTCTAGCCGCCGCCCCGGTTCTGCCTCTACCGATGCCGGAAAATCCGTAGAAATTGCGGATTGACGTGGATCATGGTGTCATTTAGGGTGAACCTAAGCTTAAGATCCGCTGGCCAGGCGGAACTGAATCGTCGTGATCAGGAGGAGCCGATGCACCGGGTACCCCGCTGTTGGTTCGTGCTCACCGCGCTTTTCGTCGTCTTGACGCTCGTGATGCCGGCGCTTGCGACCAGCGTCGCCGCGCAAGAAGGCGGGAAGGTACTCCGGGTTCATCATCTCTCCTATCCTGACATCGTCGATCCGCAAAAGAGTTCGTTCACCGCTGAACTGGATATCCTGCAGCTGGTTTACGAGGGACTCACGCGGCTCGACGTCAACCAGGAGACGATTCCTGGCGCGGCAGAGTCCTGGGAGTACAACGACGACGCAACCCAAATCACCTTCACGCTCCGACCCGACCTGAAATACAGCGACGGGTCGTCGCTCACCGCGGAGAACTTCCGCTACGCCGTCGAACGCACCTGCGATCCGACGACCGCGGGCGAGTACCAGTACCTCCTCTTCGAGATCGTCGGCTGCGAGGACCTCGCGGGGCTCTCCGCCGACGCCGATGGCAATGTGCGGGAGTACACCCCCGAGGAGTACGACGCAGCCAAAGCCGCCCTCGGCGCGAGGGCCATCGACGACCTCACCCTCCAGTTCGACCTGACCAATCCCGCACCCTACTTTCACACCATTGGGTCGCTGTGGGTGTTCTTCCCGGTCAAGCAGGAGATCGCGGCGGAAGACGCGGACAACTGGTGGAAGCGTCCGGAGAACCATGTTGGCAATGGACCATTCGTGGTCACCGGAATCGCGGAGGACCAGGAGTGGACGTTCGCCGCCAATGACAACTACTGGCAGGGCCGGCCGCAGCTCGACGGGATCGAGTACGTCTACGTCGACGAGGCCGCTGTAGCCCTCGACGCCTACCGTGCCGGGGACCTCGATATCGTGCAGCTCCAATCGAGCCAGATCCCGGAAGTGAACGCCGATCCCGAACTGTCGGCGGCGTTCGTGGCGTATCCCCAGGCCGCAACGCAATACCTGGCCATGAACCTCGCCCAGGAGCCGTTCCAGGACAAGAAGGTGCGGGAGGCCTTCGCGTACGCCATCGATCGCGAGACTCTCTGCGCGGACCTGCGCTCCGGGGACTGCCTGCCGACGGTGTCCTTCATGCCGGTTGGGCTTCCTGGGGCAATCGAAACGGACCAATACTCGTTCGATCCCGAGGCCGCCAGACAGGCGTTGGCGGAATCGTCGTATGGCGGGCCGGACAACCTGCCGGAGATCAAGTTCTACTTCAATAGCGACTACGAAGAGCGAGGCCAGCATGCGGAGTGGATCGCCGGCGAGATCCGGGACATTCTTGGCGTCGAGCTCACCATCGAACCCATGGAGGGGGCCGCGCTCACGGCTCTCCGCAGCGATCCAGAGACGCACCCACAGTTGATGTACTTCGGCAGCTGGTATCAGGATTATCCCGACCCGCAGAACTGGCTGAGCGCCGTGTGGACGTGCGACTCCAGCCTCAACAACGTCGGCTACTGCAACGAGGAATTCGATGAGCTGACCGCACTCGGCGACACGACGATCGATCCCGAGGCACGGCTGACCGCGTACGAGCAAGCGGGTCAGATCCTGGTCGACGACGTGCCGGCGACCTTCCTGCTCAACCCGTCCGGCATCTTTGTGGTCAATCCGGCCGTTACCGGGTACACCCCGACGCCGAGCGAAGTCGAGTGGCCAGGTAGCGCGTCATCATTGATGACGATCGACAAGGGCGAGGCGACTCAGGGCGCCAACGCACCGGCCGCTGCGCCGGCCGCCGCTACCGCCGTTGTGGAGGAAGCGCAGGCCGTCGACGTGGCGACTGCGGCCGCGACGGAGGAGGGTGGCGAGGCGCCGGCGGTCGCGACGGAGGAGAGTATCGAGGCGACAGTACCCGCGCCGGCCGATCCGCTGGACGGGGACGGAGACGGGCTCGAGGATGCGATCGAGCTCGAGCTGGGCACCGATCCTTTTGATCTCGATACTGACGACGACGGCGCGACGGACGGCGACGAGTACTACGTGCACCAGACCGGCACGCGCAACCCCGACAATGATGGCGATGGCGTCCTCGATGGCGACGAGGTTGCCAATGGTACCGACCCGAACGACCCGAACAGCTTCTAGCGTCTAACACGGCTCCGCCAAATCTCGGCGGCCATGCCGTGGTCGGTGCGCGGTCCGCGGTGGAAGCGGTGCTGGACCTGGTGATCCTGGCCGCCGAGTTCGACCGCTATCACAGCGGGGAGGACCGGGGAGTCCCCGGTCCTCCCGAGTGCGTCTGGCATGATGACCAGACCCTCGCTCATCTCGTTCGGCTCGATCACGAGACGTTGTCGAGGCCATGGTGTCCTCTCGAGTGCATTGAGACAGCAAAGCTGTCATTCGGAGGAACTTCCACGAAGAATCTCGTCTCACAATTGCAATGAACGAGAATCTTCGACCGCGGTCTGAGAATGACACATTCTCCGTGCCGCTCCACGCAGACGGACTGTAACGGACGTGCTTTGCCGCCGATTGTCAGGGCGGCGTCACCTCTTCACCGGTAGCCGCGACGCCGGGCAGCGCGACTTCGGCGTCGCGGCAGGTCGCGGCGGCGCAGACGCGGAGGTGGTCTAGTGCGGCGGCAAGGTCGGCGAGCAGCGCCGGGTCGGCGGTCGAGGCCAGGTTCTGGAGCTGATAAGGGTCGGCCCGCATGTCGTAGAGCTCGCGCTCGCCGCTCGCGTACTCGACGTAGAGATACTGCTCCGTCCGGAGCCCCAGGTACGGCGGGGAATCGATCGGCGTTACCCCGGTCACCTCGTCCCCGTCAGCTTCCTCGAGCTCCTGCTGGTCCGCGTCTAGCGATGCTTCCTCCATCGGGACCGGCCCGGGTGTGCCCCACTGTTCCGGGAGGGTGCGGTCGTAGTGTTCGACGAGAAACCCGTGCCGCCACCCGGCGGGCGCTTCGCCATGCAGGAGCGGCACGAGCGAGCGGCCATCGACGAAGGCCGCGGGCGAGGCGCCGGCCAACTCGGCGAAGGTGGGAGCGAGGTCGATGTTGAGGGCAATGGCATCCTCGACCACACCAGCCGGCACGCCCGGACCGCGCACGATCAGCGGTACCCGGAGCGACTCGTCGTAAGGGGACTGTTTGCCGACCGGGATGCCGTGCTCGCCGAGGTGGTAACCGTTGTCCGACATGAACAGGATGTAGGTGTTGTCCAGGGCGCCCGTGGCGGAGAGGGTCTCGACGAGAGAGGCCACCATCTCGTCGACCGCGAGGAGCGAGCGCAGCCGCCGCTGATAGCGATCGTCGAGGAGCGCGGTCTGGTCGGCGCTGAGGGGCGGGAGCGCCTGCACCCAGGCCGGCTTGTCGCTCACGTCGGTCTCGTCAAACGACGGAGTGCGCGGCGCCTGCACGTCCGCGAACGCCCCGGTGTGGCGCGACGCCGGTGTGGACGGACCGTGGGGCGCGAAGGGCCCTATATATAGGAAGAAGGGGTCGCCGGAAGTGACACTACGATCGACGAAATCGGTTGCTTCGGCGGTGAGCACGTCGGTCGAGTACTCGGCTGGCTGCTGTCCGTAGAAGACGGTGTCGCCGTCCACGTTGAGGGCGTACCCGCTGTAGTACGACCCACCCTCGTCCTCATCACTCGAGGCGAAAGCGGTCCACTTGTCCCAGCCGGGTGGAATGTGGCTCGCTGCGGCGCCTTTGGGGTAGCGATTGAGGTATTTGCCGACGAGCGCGGTACGGTAGCCGGCGTCCTGGAGCCAGGTGGCAACGGTCGATTCCTCGTCGCCAAGCCGATAGAACGTCGGGAAGCCGCCATTTTCGCCGCTGTTGCTGAGGACGCCGTGATTATGGGCGTATTGCCCGCGCAGGATCGAGGCGCGCGAGGGACAGCAGAGCGGCGTCGTGGCGAACGCATTGGCGAAGGTGACCCCCTCCGCGGCGAGGAGGGTTTGCACGTTGGGCAGGCAGGTGGCCGACCGGGCATCGAGATCGTCGGTGACAATGACGATGATGTTCGGTGGTCGAGCCGCGGCCGCGGGCTCGTTTCCGGTCTCATTGGCCGGCAGGGGCGGTTGCGGGGTCGCGGCCAGCGGTGTCCCGGCGGCCGCGGCGGACTGGGAGCACGAGCGCGCCGTGCCTGATGAGTCGGCGGTGCCCGGTGTAGCGGCTGGCGTCGCCGCGGGCCGCGGCAGGCTCGCCGGCGGCGACGCGTAGCCGGGACAGGAGTCCGCCTGGAGGCAGGCGACCTGAGACCGTGCCAGCTCTTCCACGGCGGCAAGGGGCACATCAGGGATGCCGAGCAGCTGGACCTGCGCCGTCCGGGCCCCGACCTGGGCCTCAACCAGATAGCCGCGTGCGGTCCCCGCCCCACCCCGCTCGGTAGTGATCGCCAGCGTCGCTGATGCGTCGCCGATGACCGCCGCGTCCGCGACCGGGATGGCGGCGATGACGTTCGGGGAGAGCTCGGCACGCGCCACGCCCTCGTTCAGCCAGCCGGCGGCGTCCGGCTCGCCGGCGAACTCGTAGAGCGAGACGAAGTAGCGGGTGTCGTCGGTGCGTGCCGGGCCGCCGACCGGGATGCTCTGCCCCACACCGTAGACCACGACGGCATCGCCATAGCGCTCGTTGCGATCGGCAAGCTCATCTGGCGTCTCGCTGTAGTTGGGGAAGGTCTGGCCGCCGATGCGTCCATACTCGTCGGAGCGGGTTTCGACGTCAGGGCCCGCGAGCCGCTGCGCCAGATTGCTCAAACCGGGTCCGCTGCCCGCCTGACCGAGCCGGACGTTTTCCAGGAGGCGTTCGGCCAGGGCTTCGACCGTCGCCAGGTCAGGCTCCCGGCCATTGAACTCCCCGACCGTGACGCCCGCGACAAGGTTGTCGACCTGGAGAGTCAGGTCCAGCGCCCGGTACGGCTCGCCGTTTTCGCTCGATTGGCGAAAGCGGGTGACCTCGGAGCGATCGCCGAAAACGCGGGTCCCCGACACATCCTTCATCCCCGCGTCGGGTGCCTCGGCCTCCAGGAGGGCGAATCCGGCGGCCGCTCCTTCACGAGAGGCGTATTCGATCACGTAGGGAGCGACGAAGGTGCGCAGCCGGGAGGGAGGCGCACCCGGGCGGGAGGGGAGCCCGAGCTGTCGCTGATAGCGGCGTTGGAACCCCGCCTCGGCGAGGCCGGAGCCGATCGCGTCCGCATCGATGCCGAGGCTGGCCGAGGTGGCAAGCTGCTCAGCCTGCTCCTCCAGGGTCAGAAACGCGCTCGTCTGCTGACCGAAGCCGGGGAGACCGAGCTCGTCCAGATCGCTGGGAGTCAGCGCCATCGCGGCAAGGTCAAGCGCCGGCGCGCCAGGAACCGGGGAGGCTATCGGCGAGGCGACCGGCAAGATCCGCGAGCCGGCGCCGACGGCCAGGCTTTGAGCGAGGCTGACCACCAGGAGCAAGAGCGCCACGGCCGCGGACAAACGAGCTTGCCGATGATTTCTCATGCGTCGTTTCAGTCTCTGGCCGCCAGCGATCCCTCCGCGGCAACTGGGCTGGCCGCTGGCGGCGTTCCCGGCGCCACTCGCGGCGCCACCCCGCCGAGGAGGGCGAAATCCCGCACAAGATTCATGAACGGCGCGCTTGCCTCGTCGTCTTCGGGGAGAGTGGAGGTCGGGAAAGCATACCAACTCGTCAGCTCGAGATGATCGGGCCGCCCACCCGCCGCGCGGTAATCGCGATAGGCATCCAGGACGGCGTCCCGGAACGCCACGTTCGAGGTCTCGCCGCCGATTTTGGAGACGTAGATGAGTCCGAATGGGACACCCAGCTCGCCACGCACGAAATCCTCGGCCTCGCGGACGTCGACCCACCCCGGCGCGGCGGACTCCATCGGGAAGTCGAGGTGGATAAAGGCCAGCCCGAGTCCCCGGGCGGAGAGGGCTTCCTGGAGACGGCGGTAGACGTCCTGATAGGCCCAACCCTTGGCCGGCATAGCATCGACCAGGCCAATCTCGATCCCGGGAAACCGCTCCGTCATTGCAGACACATAGCCGACGATATCGGCGACGCGGAGGTCGTACCCGGACTCCTTCCCATAGGCCGGGCACGACCGCCCGCCCACCTTCGACAGCGGGCTTTGCAAGCTGAGGGAGGAGACCGTGGCGCCCAAGTCGAGGAGACGCTGGATCGCCGCGGTCTCGATCGCCAGGCGGCCAGAATCGCCGCCGCATTGAACGAGGGTGGCGCCGGTGACATTGACGGCCAGGGCGATGCCCCAGTCGCGCAATCGTGGCAAGAACGACTCGCCCAGGAAGTCATCGCTGAGGGGAGCATCTTTGCCGACGAGCGACGTCATACGCACGACCCAGACGTCGACGAACCGCCGCGCCTCGGCCCACTCATCGGTCCGGGTGGTGAACATCTCGAAGAAATCGGGGGCCAGCCGACCTGCTCCACCGTGGTTCGGGGGCTGCACCCACAACGACCCCTGCTCCGGCCCGGTCGCCGGTGTCGGCGAGCCGGAGGGGGAACCCGGCGCTGACAATGCGACGAGGCCCGGCCATCCCGGGGCACCCGATCCGGCAACTAGCCGCCGCGCGATGCTCGCTGTCCCGATTCCGGTGAGGGTCCGCCGCGAGATGCGCCTTCGTTCCCCGCCCTGTTTCCGCACCGTGCCGTTCACCTTCACTGTTTGACGACCAATCACAAGCGATTATCGACATTCGCTGGCGAGGGCGTCAGGCTCGATCGCATTACCGAGACCTCGACCGCTTCGTGGCGCTCGTCGCCATTGGATTCGTGCTGCCCAAACCCAGCCCGGAGCGGTGTCCGTATACTGGGGCAGCCAGTTTCGGCCAATTCGCCGCTCCGGGGAGACGCAGTATGGCCCAGGATTCCGTTCCGGCCTCCGATGCCTTGATGCAGGTGATCAGCGGCTTCACCAGTGCCCAGGTCGTGCACGTCGCGGTGCAGCTTGGGCTCCCCGATCTCCTCGCCGATGGTCCTCGCGATGTCGAGGATCTGGCCACCGCCGCCGGCGCGCATGCACCGTCGCTGGCGAGGCTATTACGTGCGCTCGCGGCCATGGGCCTCGTCGCCGAGTCGGACGACGGCCGCATCGAGCTCACGGACCTTGGCACTCCCTTGCGCTCCGATGTACTCGACTCGGTGCGCGACGCGGTCCTGTTTCTCGTCGGAGAGTGGGCGTGGCGCTCCTGGGGCGATCTTCTCTACAGCGTGCGCACCGGCGAACCGGCGTTCGATCGCGTTTTTTGCATGAGCAACTTCGAGTACTGGGAGCATAATCCAGAGGCAGGCGCAATCCACGACGCCTTCTTCCGGGCCATGGCCCGCACCACGAGCGGCCCGATCGTGGCCGCCTACGACTTCGCGCGGTTCGGCACCGTCATCGACGTGGGAGGTAGCGGCGGCGCGCTGCTGGCGGCCATCCTGCAGGCGCATCCGGGTGTCCACGGGATCCTCTTCGACCTGCCGCACGTGGTTGCGGGAGCAGGACCGGTGCTTGCCGAGGCCGGGGTAGCCGATCGCTGCGTGGTCGTGGGCGGGAGTTTCTTCGATTCGGTGCCGGCGGGTGGCGATGCCTACGTCCTCAAGTACGTCATCCACGACTGGGACGACGAGCGAGCCGCGGCGATCCTGGAGCAGTGCCACGCAGCCATGGCGCCGGAGGCCACATTGCTGCTCGTTGAGCAGGTGCTGCCGGAACGCCTGGAGGCGGGGGCCGCCGCGCGGCGTGTGTCGCGCCTGGACCTGCAAATGCTCGTCCTCACACCCGGGGGGCGGGAGCGGACGGAGGAGGAATTTCGCACTTTGCTACAGCAGACCGGCTTCGATCTACGCGCCGTGATCCCGACCGCCTCACCCTTCCACATCCTGGAAGCCGTGCCTATCTAGCGGCGCGGTAGCCAGAAGCCACTCTCCTGTCGCCGCGAGAGAGGATGGGGATGAGGCACTTCGGCGACCACGGCCTTGCTATGATTATGTCAGCATCACGCCCTCGGCCCTGGAGATTCCGTCGTGCCGCCCGCATCGTTGACCAGCTCCGTTCCAATCGCTGATCCGTCCTCCCGCCGGGAGCTTCGCGGCGTGGTGGAGCGGATCACATTTCAGAACCCGGAGAACGGCTTCACCGTGGCCCGCCTTGCTCAGGAGGAGCGTGCCGGTTACACGGTCTCCTCGATGAATGACGAGCGGCTGATCACGCTCGTCGGCACCCTGCCCGATCTGCAACCGGGAGAGGCCGTCGTCGCCCACGGTTGGTGGCGCAACGATCCCAAACATGGCTGGCAGTTCCAGGCCGCCGAATATCGCACCACCCTGCCGGCCACGGTGCAGGGGATGAAGCGCTACCTCGGCTCCGGATTGGTCAAAGGGATCGGCCCGGTCAATGCCGGACGCATCGTCGACACGTTCGGAGAGACGACCTTCTCCGTCATCGACGAGACTCCCGACCGGCTCACCGAGGTTCCGGGCATCGGACCGGTCCGGGCCGGACGCATTGCCGCCACCTGGGAAGAGCAACGCCACATCCGCGAGGTGATGGCCGCGTTGCAGAGCTACGGCATCTCCACCTCATTAGCGGTCCGCATCTACAAGCGCTTCGGCGATGACTCGACCCGGGTTATCACTACGGAGCCCTACCGGCTTGCGCGGGAGGTGTGGGGCATCGGCTTCAAGACCGCCGATACCATCGCCCGCGCCGTTGGCATCGCCGCGGATGCCCCGGAACGGCTCCAGGCCGGGACCCTTCATGCGCTCGGGCAAGCGGCTACTGACGGTCACACCATGCTGCCGTGGAATACGCTGGTGACCGAAGCGGCCGGGCTCCTTGGCGCCGGCGACACGCCAGTCGCCTCCGCGGTGGAGTCGCTCCTCGCAACCGGCGACCTGGTGCTGGCCCTGCGTGAGGGAGACGACGAACCCGGCGTCGCCCTCGCGCCCTTTGCTCACGCGGAATCAGGGCTGGCGTCTCGTCTTCGAGGTCTGCACGCGACAGGCGGGCGGGCGACGGTTGCGCGCATCTTCACTGGTGTCGACTGGACGGTGGCCTTCGGCTGGCTGGCCGACCGGCATCGACTCCAGCTGGCGACCGAACAGGAGACCGGGGTGCGCATGGCCCTCACCTCACCGGTCGCTATCCTGACCGGTGGCCCCGGAACCGGCAAGACCCACACCCTGCGTGCGGTGTTGACGCTCGCCCGAGTGAAGGGCTTGCGCTGCCTGCTGGCAGCACCGACCGGACGAGCAGCCAAGCGGATGGAGGAGGCGACCGGGTGGCCGGCGAGCACGTTGCATCGACTCTTGGAGCTGCGACCCGGGGGGCCAGGCGGGACGGAATCCCGAGAGCCCGCTCGAGGCGGATCTGGTGGTCGTCGATGAGGTCAGCATGCTGGACGTGCTGCTGGCCAACCAACTCGCCAAGGCCGTGGCGCCGGGGACTCATCTGCTCCTCGTCGGCGATCCGGACCAACTGCCGAGCGTCGGAGCCGGCAATGTTCTCGCCGATCTGCTGCGGAGCGACCAGTTCCCGGTTACGCGCCTGACGCACGTCTTCCGCCAGGGCGCCGGTTCCGGCATCGCTCTCAATGCGCGCCGTATCAATGCCGGTGAGCTCCCGCGCTTCGGGGCGGAGGTCAGTGACTGCTTCTTCCTGCCAGCGGACGACCCGGGCGAGGCAGCGCAACTGGTGGTCGATCTCGTCGCGCAGCGGCTGCCGGCGCGCTATGGCTTCGCATCGGGGGAGGTGCAGGTGTTGAGTCCAATGCATCGGGGTGACGCCGGAGTGACGGCGCTCAACCGGCGGCTCCAGGAGCGGCTGACCCCGGGGCGAGAGGGCGCAGCCGAGGCGCGAGCGGGAGGGCGGGTCTACCGGGCAGGTGACCGGGTGCTGCAAATGAAGAACAACTACGACCTGGAGACCTTCAACGGGGACCTGGGCACGGTGCGGGAGATCGATATGGTGGAGCAGGAGCTTCTCGTCGCGCTGGATGATGGACGCCAGGTGCGCTATCCGTTCGCCAGTCTCCATGAGCTGACCCACGCCTACGCCATCTCGGTGCACAAGGCGCAAGGAGCGGAGTTCCCGGCCGTGGTCATCCCACTAATGACCAGTCACGCCGCGATCCTGGGGCGGACGCTGCTCTACACCGCCGTCACCCGCGCAAAGCAGCTGGTGGTCGTGGTTGGGCAACGCAAGGCGCTGGGACTGGCCGTGCGCGATTGGCGCCGGACGCCCCGGCATACAGCGCTCGCGGGGGTGCTGGGTGGCACGCTGCACTTCGACTGGTCCCGACCTCGAGCACGTGGAGACGTGGCGGTGGAGCCGCAGTGGGACGGGCTGCTCGAGGGCGAGGAGGCTGCTTAGGCGGCCTCCTGCAATGCTCGACAGAAGCTGGTTCTCGTCTCACCGGGAACTCGCGGGTCCTGGCTATGGTACGAATAATGAATAGCGGCGGGTCAATGCCGGTTCCTGGCGATCAGTGAGTCATCGAGGGTTCGATCGTGTGTTCAGTCTGGTCCCGCACAGGAAGTCGTCGGCACTGGCTCCGTGTCCTCCTGATCGTGGCGCTGGCGGCGCCCGCACTCCTCCCCGGAATGCGGGCAATCGGCGCCGAGGTCGCGCCAGGAGACATCGAATTCGGCCTCGATCTGGTAGCCGATGGCTTCGATCAGCCGGTCCAGGTCGTTGATCCAGGTGATGGCAGCGAGCGCCTCTTCGTCGTCGAGCAGTCGGGTCGGATCCGCATCGTCCGCGATGGTCAGGTCCTGCCGGAGCCATTCCTGGACATCAGCGACCTCGTCAGCTGTTGCGGCGAGCGCGGGTTGTTGAGCGTCGCTTTCCATCCCGGCTACCGGGGCAATGGGCTGTTCTTTGTCGACTACACCGACACAAATGGCGACACCGTCGTCGCCCGGTACCAGGTGTCGGCCACCGATCCGGACCGCGCTGACCCGGCGAGTGTCGAGGTGATCCTGACCGTCGACCAACCGGCGGCCAACCACAATGGCGGTCTGCTCCTCTTTGGGCCGAAGGACGGCTATCTCTACATCGGGCTGGGCGATGGTGGCGGTGGGAACGGCCAGAATGGCCAGGATCTGAGCACCCTGCTCGGCAAGATGCTGCGCGTCGACGTCGATGGGACATCGGACGACCTCCCCTACGCGATCCCGCCCGACAACCCCTTCGTCGACCAGCCGGGGGCACGTCCCGAGATCTGGGTGCTCGGCCTGCGCAATCCCTGGCGCTTCAGTTTCGACCGGGTCACGGGCGACCTGTGGATCGGCGACGTCGGGTCGGCCACCTACGAGGAAGTCAACTTTCAGCCGGCGACGAGTCCGGGTGGCGAGAATTACGGGTGGAATCTGATGGAGGGCAGTGAATGCCGGACCGAAGGCGGCTGCGACGGGTTTGTCGCGCCAGTCTCCGGGTTCGACCGCGACGAGGGCTGCGTCGTCACCGGCGGTCACACCTATAGGGGAACCGCAGTACCGGAGATCGAAGGCGTCTATCTGTTCGCCGATTATTGCAGCGGCCGGGTCTGGGGTCTCGTGCCAGACACCGGCAACGTCTGGACGCGACTGGGTCCTAACGAGACCGGGCTGCGAATCAGCTCCTTCGGCGAAGACGTCACGGGCGAGCTCTATGTCGTCGATATCGAAGGTGCTGTTTACCGGCTCAGAGCTTCGCCAACGAGAGGGTGAATCAGGGCGGCCACGGCGGTTCTTCGGCCTCGAACTTCATTGACTTCAGGGCAGCGAGGCATTAATATATATTTCATCGTAAGACCGAAAAAGGCTAATATTGATGACCCGGATGCAGGTCTGCCTCCTGGGGACGTTTCGGGCGTCCGCCGATGAGCTCCCGCTCGCCATCGACTCTTTCAAGACGAAAGAGTTGTTCGCGCATCTCCTCCTGCACCACGATCGCCTCCTCGATCGCGAGGCACTGGCCGGCGTACTCTGGGGGGATGTCCCGACGGCCCAGGCGAGAAAACATCTCCGCCAGGCCCTCTGGCAGTTGCAGTCGCTGCTTGCCATGGTTGGTCTCGATCCTCCACTCCTCCGCGTCAGCGACAACACGATCTCGCTCGGCGTCACGGACACGCTCAGGGTGGATGCCCTTGAGCTCGAGCGCGCCTTCCTGGCCACCAAGGGCATCGCTCCGCGCGAGTTCGATGCCCTGCTTGTCGATCGCGTGCGCCAGGCGGTCGATCTTTATCAGGGGGAGCTCCTCGAAGGCTGGTACAGCGACTGGTGCCTCCATCCTCGGGAACGGTTGCAAGCGCTGTTTCTCTCCCTGCTCGACAAGATCATGGTCCACTGCGAGCTGAGCGGCTCGTACGATGTCGGGATCTACTACGGGATGGAAGCGCTCCGGCATGACCCGGTTCGCGAGCTAACCCACCTCCGGCTGATGCGGCTGCACTACTGCAACGGTGATCGCACCATGGCGCTGCGTCAATACGAGCAATGCGCCACTCTGCTGGACCAGGAGCTGGGCATCTCACCCGCCCGCGCCACCCTGGCGCTGCATCGCCAGATCAGGCTCGATGAGCGAGGCTCCGTCTCCCCAGAACCCGGTGATGGGCAGGCGCTCCCGGATCTCCTTCGCCAGGTCGAGCAGATGCAGGCGGCACTCGCCGATCTGCGCCGCCATCTGCTGGGCACGCTCTCCACCCAATCCCGAAGCCCGCTTTAGAGCGCCGTCCCGAAGACGTGTCATTCCGAGAGACGTGTCCTCTAGAGAGATGTGTCATTCCGAGTGGTCATGCCGCGGGGCGGCGCCACCCCGGCATGAAGAACAGGGTTTTTCATAGCAGCCGCAGCGAGGAATCTCGTGGCTCATCGTGTCTCGGCAGCACGACGAGATCCCTCCTTCGTCGGGATGACACATTCCTCGGGGATGACACGACTCCAACGTCGGGATGACACGACATGCGCGCGCCAAAGTAGCTCTCTGGCCCACCCCGCCAGCTGAAAAGACACACGCCAGACGCGCGCCAGACGCGCGCCAGACACCCCCCTGTTACCGTCGCCCGCAGTTGAGGGACGGATGCAGCAGGCGATGAGGTGTCACAGAGGCGCGAGCAGGTCGTGTCCGGGGCGGAGCCGTCCAAGATTCGCGGCCCACTGCCCGCCGAGTCGCGCGTGGCGTCTTTCGTCATTCGTCTGCACCTCGAAGACGACGCCACACGCTGGCGGGGGCATGTCACCCACGTCCAGAGCGAGGAGCGCAAGCATGTGCGATCCCTGCGTCAGCTTGATGATTTCATCTTGCGCCATCTCACCCAGTTGGGACTCCGCCGGCTCGGGCTGCGGGAGCGGTTCTGGAGGTGGCTCACGCGGAGCGATCGCTGATCTCATGACAAGACACCGGCGTATATCGCGGCTCGTGGAGCACTTTGCATGTACACCGCACTACGCGCCACCAGCCTCACCATAGCCAGGTTCCTGGAACGGCAGTTCAGCGCCGATCTGCAGCTCAACCCGCTTTTCAGCGGCGGTGGGGGAATGGTCGTCTCGCTCAATACCCCGCACGAGATGCAGGAGCTCGACCTGGAGGGGCTGTCAGTCTGGCTGTATCGCATCGTGCGGGACGAGAATCTGCTCAATGAGCCGCCGCGGCGGGTGAGCACCGATCAGGAACGCCGTGTCCCGCTGCCGTTGCGTCTGCACTACCTGATCACACCGATCGGGGCGGCCAGCCGAGCCCACGCCGCCGAGACGGAACACGCCCTGATCGGCAAGGTCCTGCAGCTCTTCCACGATCAGCCGACGTTGCGCGGTCCCGATCTCGAAGATGACTTTAGCGGGACCGCCGTCGAGCTGACGATGCGGCTGGAAAGCCTCAGCCTGGAAGAGACGACTCGCGTCTACGAGGCCCTCGCCCGCTCCTTTCAGGTCTCGGTCTCCTACGAGACGAGCGTGGTCACGATCCTGTCTGCCCTGGAACCGCTGCAGATCGCACCGGTCCTCGTCTACGCGCCCGACTACGGCGTTGTCGTGAAGGAGCCATGATGGTGCAACGCATCTCGCGCACCGTCGAGGTGTCCGGCCGGCCGCTGACGGTGGCGATCGATCACGATCCATCGCCGCGGCGACGCTGGGTGATCCTCCATGGCCGCCTTGTCGACGAGCTCACCGGGCAGCCGCCGGGTGTTTCGCCGGTGGTCACGACCACGACGCCGGGGCTCCAGGCATTCGCCACCGCCGACGGCGCGTTTGGCGTGGCCGGCGTCGCCTCCGCAATCGTGCCGATGTTCGTGCCGCCCGATCCGCCCGCCGTCGTCAATATCGCCGTCGAGGTCACCGTGCGCACGCCGGGCTACATTTCGATCACGGAGCAGCGGAACGTGGCGCTGCCCGTGGTGCCGACCACCGAGCTGGACCCGAGCTTCGCTCCGCTGGCTCTGGGCGACGTCGCGCTGCACCGCGAGCCAGTCGTGATTCGCGGCCGCACGGTGCGCGCGGTGGGGAACACGACCGAGCCGGTCGCGGCGACGGTCACGATCCGCCAGCCAGGCCTCTGGCTCTCGCTGCCAAACGTGGCCAACGGCGATCCCGCATCGGATCCGAATATCGGATCACTGCATCCCCCACTGGCCCGTCCGCGGTCGGCCAACGCGACTCTCCGACGCCGGCCGTTGGGCGCTGCCCCCGTGCCACTGAAGACTCTGCTGGCGACGGTCCCGGCCGGCGCGACGGAGCTGCTCCTCTCCGACCGCGTTGGCTTGCAGGCCGGCCATCTCCTGCAGATCGACGAGGGCGACCCCGACCTCATCGAGTGGCAGGAGGTGGCGGCGGTCACCGGTGGCAGCACCGCCGAGCAGCCGGCCAGGGTGCACCTGACCCTGCCCCTGGCATTCGCCCACCGCCCGGGCGCACCCGCCCGCCGCATGACGCGACAGCCGCCGGGCGCCGCGAAGGCGCTCGCCCGGGACGCCATCGCCGGCGACGTCACCGTCTCCCTTGCCGATCTCGCCGGACTCGGCGCCGCTGAGACCGTCGAGATCGAGGGCGGGGGGCACCCACTGGAGATCCACCGGCTGCGCCTGTACACCGCCACCAGCGCCGCCGATGGCTACTTCCGCTGGCCGCCGCTCAACCGCGTTGCTCAGCTCGAGATTGAAGCCAATCGGGGAAGCCAGCCGCTTCTGCACCGCCTGATCGCTCCTGACTACACGGCGCGGGAGCACGTCGTCGATCTGATCTTTTGACGTTGGTATGCCGGTACGCCACGCCGCGCGACGCACGGCCGATCGAGGAGGACCGCGATGCCCGAGTATCTGTCACCTGGGGTCTACGTCGAAGAGGTTGACACCGGCAGCAAGCCGATCGAGGGAGTCAGCACCAGCACCGCCGGCATGATCGGGGTCACCGAGCGCGGGCCGGTCGGAGTGCCCATCTTCGTCACCGGCGTCGGCGAGTTCACCCGGTGGTTCGGGGAGCGGCTCGACCCCGTGCTTTTCACCAACGGCAACGGGCCGCACTACCATCTGCCGACCGCCGTCGATGGCTTCTTCTCGAACGGAGGCAAGCGCCTCTTCGTCACGCGAGTGATCGACGCCGGCAACGCGGCCCGCGCCCTCGGGGTGCTCTTCGACCGCGGTGGACCCGCCTCGGCGTTGACGGCGCTGCTGCGCAGTGGACGCGAGGTGACCGGCACCGGCGCCAACCCGCCGCCGCTGTACGTAGTCGACGCCACCGACCTGAGCGACACCCCGCCCGACAACTGGGTGCGCATCGGCGACGGCAGCGACGCCGAGTACCAGCAGATCGTCGATCGCGACCCGCAGCCAGAAATCCTCGGTCATGTTCCGCTCAACTTGCCGCTCCTGGTGGCCCACGCGACGGGTGTCACGGTCGAGCAGTTTGACCGCTCGGTCACCGCCGGTCTTGGTGGCGGGTTCACCGTCGCCGTCGCCAACCAGCCCGGGGATCGCGAGATCACCGTCGCGGGCGCCGATGCCGACATCGCCACGCTGGTGGCCCAGGCAACGCCGTTCTTGATCGAGGTCGGTCCAGCCGATGAGGGCGAGCACCGGTTCGTGACGGCGACGACGGTCGAATCTGTAACCGGCCCGACCGACCGGGCAGTCCTCGCGCTCGACCGCGCGCTGACGCTCAGCCACGGCGCCGGCGAGGCGGCAACACCGCTTGACCTCCCGCCTCTCGAGCCTGTGATCCAGGCCGCCGCGCTCGGGCTGGACGCCACCGCCGCGGAACGGTTGATCTTTGTCGACGACCGTGGCGGTCAGTTCGACACCGCCGATGACCTCGTGATTCTCGACCGCGCTACCGTGGACCAGAGCGAGGTGCGCCGCATCGGTGACCTGCGCCTCCTCCCCCTCAGCGCCACCGCCTACGAGCTCTACGCGGACGGAACGACGGTCCAGGGCGTCATGCTGACCGACGACCAGAGGCAGATCGTCACCACCGCGCCGGCTGCCGGCGATCAAACCATCGAGCTCAACGACGTGCGCGGGCTCGTCGCCGGCCAGGCGCTGACGATCGATCCCGGCGGCGTCGCGGAGACCGTCTTCGTGCGGGCGGTCCGGCCGGCGAACCTGGTAAACCCGATGGCCGGCGCCATCGATGTCGTCAACCCGCTCGCCAACGGCTTTGCGATCAACGACGTCGTGGCCCTCGTGCCGACGCAGCTCACCGCCTCGGCCGGACCCGGATTGACGCGCATTGCGGTCGCGAACCGGGTAGGTCTGGCCCAGGGCATGATCATCCGGATTGGCGCTGGTCCTGCGCAGGAATACCTGCGGGTGCGCGCCCTGCCAAATCCGGGGCCGGCGGGATCCGGCTCGGACCCGGGTGAGGTCATCCTGGGCCAGCCCATACGGCATACCTATGCCGCCGGCGAGGCGGTGGCGCCGCAGGGTGCCCCGAGGCCATTGCGGGCGCCGAGCGCGCTGGTGATCGCCGCCGCAGCGGGCGCGGAGAGCCTGCTCGTGACCGATGGCGGCGGGTACGTGGCCGGTGACGTAGTCCACGTCATCACCCCCAGCGGCGAGGAGTTCTTCCATCGCATCGATGCCCCCTCGGGGCCCGTCGGGAATCCACCGCTGGAGATCGCCGCGGCGACGCTCAGCCAGCCACTCCGTCGCTCGCACCCGCTCGGGTCGCCGGTGGCCGGGCGCGCCCCGCTGATCGACATCGAGGCACTCGACTTCGGGGCCTGGGGAGACCGGCTCCGGATCTCGGTGGAGGACGAGACCCCCGGGCTCGTGGCGCGCGCGGAGATCACCGCCGGCGTCAATGCCACCACCGTGGAGCTGGACACCATCACCGGCATTGAACAGGGGACCGTGCTCGAGCTCTTCGACGCCAACGATCAGGTTGTCGATGCTCCGATCAAGGTGACAGCCGTCGACCGTGTTGCTTCGCGGGTGACGCTGGCCGCCCCCCTCACCGCCAACCAGCAGAACCCTGGGCTGTTCGTTCGC
This sequence comes from uncultured Chloroflexia bacterium, assembly GCA_963751075.1. GTDB lineage: Bacteria > Chloroflexota > Chloroflexia > Thermomicrobiales > UBA6265 > JACCXM01. The sequence continues at coordinate 223,911 of CAVVTE010000016.1, forward strand.
TCCCGGGAGTTCCGGCTCACCGTCTACCTCCTGCGCCAGCCGGATCCGGCCCAACCATCGCGCAACGACGAGGTCGTCGACAGCGAAGTCTTCCTCTGGCTCTCATTGGATCCCCGCCACAGCCGCTACATCGAGTCGATTGTCGGCGCCGTCAACGGACCGTTACGCCTGGTCGACCACCGGCCAGAGGGCGCCTCGGCGTACGTTCGGGTCCGCGACCGAGCCGCCGGCAACCAGGCCCTCCTGGAGTCGATCCGGCTCGGTCCCGAAACCCTTGTCGACCGGCTGCCGAACGGGACAACGCGGCCGGCGCGGCACCGTCTCGAGGAGGTCCGCGGCTTCGACGCCATCCCGACGCTGACCGACGCGCACTACATCGGCGTCAATGCCGCCGATGCCGAGAACCGCACCGGCCTCCACAGCCTGCGCAACGAGGAGGACATCAGCCTCGTCGCCGTGCCGGGGCGAACTAGTGTCGCCATCCAGAGCAGGCTGATCGAACACTGCGAGACGATGCGTTACCGCTTCGCCGTCCTCGACTGTCCTCAGCCGCCGAACGACTCGCTCAATGACGTGCGGTTCCAGCGTCAGCAGTTCGACACGCGCTACGCCGCGCTCTACTACCCGTGGCTCATGATTCCCAACCCGTTCGCGGGAACGGTCTCCCAGCCGGAGGAACTGCCGATCCCCCCGAGCGGCCACATGCTCGGCGTCTACGCCCGCACCGACATCGAGCGCGGCGTCCACAAGGCGCCGGCCAACGAGGTCGTGCGCGGCGGCATCGTCGGTCTGCGCCGCACCCTCAACAAGGGGGAGCACGATCTGCTCAACCCCTCGCCGGTGAACATCAACGTCATCCGCGACTTCCGGCCGAACAACCGCGGCATCCGCATTTGGGGAGCGCGGGTGATGACCAGCGACCCCGCTTACAAATATCTCAATGAGCGGCGGCTGCTGATCTTCATCGAGCGCTCGATCGAGCTCGGCCTGCAATGGGTGGTTTTCGAGCCGAATGCCGAGCCGCTGTGGGCCCGTGTGCGGCAGACGATCCGCGACTTCCTGACCGTTGTCTGGCGGAACGGAGCGCTGGAAGGAACGAAGCCAGAGGAGGCGTTCTTCGTCCGATGCGACCGTACCACGATGACCCAGACCGACATCGACAACGGCCGGCTAATCGTTCTCGTCGGCGTGGCGCCGGTCAAGCCGGCCGAGTTCGTCATCGTCCGGATCGGCCTGTGGACCGCGCACAGCGAGCAACGAGCGGAGGGATAAGCGATGGTAGCCAGCGTGCGGGTTGACCCCTACCGGACGTTCAACTTTCGGGTCGAAATCAGCGGCACCACCACGGCGAGCTTCCGTGAATGCAGCGGGCTCTCGACCGACGGCGACGCGGTCGACTACCGGGAGGGCACCGACCCCAACACCATGCGCAAGCTCCCCGGCCTGCGCAAGTACGCCAACATCGTTCTCAAGCGCGGCTACACCCAGAACCTCGAGCTCTGGAGCTGGTACGGGAACATCACCAATGGCATCCCCGACCGGAGAACGATCTCGATCATTCTGATGAACGAGGAGCACGACGACGTCCTCCGCTGGGAGCTCGCCTTCGCCTGGATCAACAAGCTGGAGGGAGCCTCGTTCAACGCCGCGGCGAGCGAGGTTGCCATTGAAACGGCCGAGATCGTCCATGAGGGACTGTACCTCGTCTTACCGTAGCGGCAGCGAAACGTAGGGATTGATTCATGCCGAACTATCAGACCCCCGGTGTCTACACCGAGTGGATCGACACGACCGGGTCGCCAATCTCGGTCATCCAGACGGATGTCGTCGGCTTTGTCGGTATCGCGGAACGAGGTCCCCTCGACACGCCGGTGCCGATCCAGTCGTGGCGGCAGTTCCAGGCCCATTTTGGCGGGCATATCGGCGCCGGCTTCCTCGCCTACGCGGTCGCGGCGTTCTTCGAGAACCGCGGACGGCGCTGCTGGGTCGTCCGCATCGCGAGCCGCGAACCGGGCAACGGCACGGGCGTTGGCGCCGCCACCGCTTCGACTCTGTTCGCGGACACCGGTGGCGTGCCGACCTGGCGGGTGGCAGCCTCCAGCCCCGGCGAATGGGGGAACGGCCTGCGGGTCAGCATCCAGGAGACCCATCGCGTGCAGACCCGGACCGACCCCCGGCGCGGCACACCGCTGGTCTCAGCGGTGGAGAGCCTTGCCGGTTTGATCCGGGGCACGGTGGTGCGCCTCCGCCAGCCCGGACGAGCGCCGCTCTTGCGGGTCGTCTCCGACAGCGACCCACTCGAGAATCTCGTGTTCTGGGTGAACCCGCGGCCAGAGGCGCGCCTCCCCTACGATGCGCCTTTGACCGGTCTCGACCCGGCACTCCCCATCGAGATCGAAAGCGTGGAGTACACCCTCGTCGTGCGGGCGGCGAATCGCGCCACCACGGTCGTCGAGAGTCTGGCCCTGACCCCAGAGCATCTGCGCTACGGGCCGCGCCTGCTGGCTCCACCAACCGTCACCCGGGAACCGGGACGGCCGGCGGTGATTCCCGCCGCGCCGCCGGTCGTGGTGATCGACGAGCTACGGCCAGGGTTCCGCGCCGAGGACCGAGTGCTGGGCGTGTCCGGACCGCTCCCAATCGCGTCGCTTGCGATGCCGGTTCCGCCGGACATTGCCGAGCGACCGCTGCTCGGCGGCGCCGATGGCCTCGCCGCGCTCGTCGTGGGTGACTTCATCGGCGAGCCGTTCGCCGCCACCGATTCCGACGAGGTGCGGGACCGTAAGCGACGAGGGCTGCGCGCGCTGGAGGAGGTGGACGAGGTCGCCATCCTGGCAGTCCCGGACATCACCATACAGCCCGCGCTGCCGCCGCTGACCGCTACGATCCCGCCCTGTGTGCCCGACCCGTGCCTGCCAAACCAGCCGCCGCCCACCACCCCGCCTCCGCCGCGCACGCTTGGTGAGCTGCCGCCGGTCTTCGACGATGCGGCGGTCTTCCAGGTCCAGGCCGCCATGATCGACCAGTGCGAGCGGTTGCGTACCCGCGTCGCTCTGCTCGACCCGCCCGCCTCGGCCGCGCTCGGACCCCCAGCAGGCGGTGGCAGCGATCCGCGCCTGGCGGCGGCGGTTCGACTCCTCCTACGCCGCCCTCACCTTTCCCTGGCTCCTCGTGCTCGACCCGCTGCGCCTCGGCGGGGCGCTGACGCGGGCGATCCCGCCGTGTGGTCACGCCGGCGGGCAATATGCCCGCAGCGACCTCGACGTCGGCGTCCACCAGGCGCCGGCGAACGCGCCGCTGGAGATGGCGCAGGACGTCACCGTGACGGTCGACGAAACGACCCACGGGCTGCTCAACGAGCTGGGTATCAACGTCATCCGTGCTTTGCCCGGGCGCGGTCTGCGCATCCTCGGCGCGCGCACGGTAAGTAGTGATCCGACGTGGCGCTTCATCAACGTCCGGCGGCTGCTGCTGATGATCGAACAGGCGATCGACCGCTCCATTCAGTGGGCGGTCTTCGAGCCGAACGACGGCACCACCCGCGCCAAGCTGACGCTGGCCCTCACCAGCTACCTGATTGCCCTGTGGCAGCAGGGGGCCCTGACCGGCGCGACGATGCGGCGAGGCCTTCTTCGTCAAGTGTGATGACGAGAACAACCCCGCGCCGGAGCGCTCGCTCGGCCGCCTGCTGGCCGAGGTCGGGGTCGCCCCGTCGCAGCCCTTCGAGTTCATCGTCGTCCGCGTCGGCCGCACCCGCGACGAATTCGAGATCGTCGAGGAGCGGGCCGGCTTCGCGATGGAGGTCGCCTGATGGTCCTTGGCCACGTCGGCATCCGGGGTGACCCGCTGCTCAACCACAACTTCGTCATCAGCCTGCTGGACACGAGCAGCAGTCTGGCCCTGGGTAAGTCGATCGCCCTCTCGGCCATCTTCGACGTGGCCCTGGGTGGGTTCAGCGAGTGCACCGGGATCGAGATGTCGCTCGACGTCGAGGAGTACCGCGAGGGCGGCCGCAACGGGACGGTTCTCAAGTTCCCGACCCGGGTCAAGTGGTCCAACATCACCCTCCGCCGGGGCGTCGGCGCGGGGACTGGCCTCTGGGACTGGCATTACGGCTTCGTCGAAGGGAAGGGCAAGCGCCGCGACGGCTTGATCGTGCTCATGACCGATCTGCGGCTGCCGAACAACATCTGGTACTTCCGCCGCGGTTTGCCGGTGAAGTACACCGGGCCGGCGCTGAACGCCGGGCAGAGCCAGGTCGCGATCGAGGCCATCGAGATCGCCCACGAGGGGATCTACCAGCTGCCGTACGTTGGCTTCGGCGCGGCGGCGACGACGCGCATCGTCGGTCTGGCGACATAGGCGGCCAGGAGGAGCATGAACGTCCATAGCGATACGTCCATATCGGCGAAGTCGTGAGCACCGTGCGAGCGGTGGACAACGAGGCGCTTGCTCGTCGCCACGGGTGATGGAGCAGATCGTCCGCGCCGTCCTGCGCGCCGTTGAAGAGGAGCGAGCCCACCGCCAGCGCGTCCAGCAGGAGCAGCGGATCGCGGGCGGCGCCGGAGACAACGACGAACGGAGGGTGGAGCTAGCCATGCAACAACCGGCCCGCGCCATGCTCGTCGTCAAGTGGCACAGACAGCGGTGGACGCAGATCGAACTGCGCTACAACCCGACCGAGCTCTCCTTCGACAAGGGTGCGCAGATCGCCGAGATCGCGATCCCCGGTCTCGACGCGCCGCTGCTCCAGTACGTGCGCGGGCAGGCGGAGCGGCTGACGCTGGAGCTCTTCTTCGACACGACCGAAGACGGGATGGCCGCCGGGGACAAGGGCGCCAAGAGTGTCACCGAGCAGACGGACCGGATCTATCAGCTGATCAAGATCGATCCCGCCCGGCACGCGCCGCCGATCTGCGAGTTCAACTGGAACGACAAGTTCCCCGGCTCCTCACTCAACACCGTCGCCGCCGGCACCACCGGCAACCAGAACCGCAACGGCTTCCCCTGCATCGTCGAGAACGTCCGCCAGAAGTTCACCCTCTTCAGCCCGGACGGCGTTCCGCTGCGGGCGACCCTGACCGTGACCCTGCGCGAGTTCCGGCAGCTCGACGAGCAGAACGAAGCAGATCAACCCTCACTCGCCTGACCGCACGCAGGCCCACGTCGTCCAACGGGGTGACACGCTCTCGGCGATCGCCGCCCGGGCCTACGGCCGACCGGATGACTGGCGCGCCATCGCCGCCGCTAACGGGATCGAGGATCCGCGCCGGCTCGCCCCCGGCCAAACCCTCGCCGTGCCGCCGATCAGGTGATGGACGCCGTATGACGTCACCACGCTCGACCAGGAATCCACGCTCCACCCCGAGGGCTTCTACGTCCCGCAGTTCAAGGTGCGGATCGAGGGCTCGGGCTGGAAGACGACGTCGTGCGCGACATGGTCCAGGTCACCTACAAGGACAGCATCACCGAGATCGACAGCTTCGAGCTGACGGTCAACAACTGGGATCCGGTCGCCGCCGCCTTCAAATACGTCGGTGCCGAGACGGCCGAGTCCCTGCGCGAAGACACCCCGCAGAGCCGGCTGCAGCGACTGTTCGAGCCGTCGCGCAAGCGCGTCGAAGTCTGGATGGGATATCTCGACGACATGCGGCTGATGGTGACCGGCCACTTCACGACGATGGAGCCGAGCTTTCCCAGCAGCGGCGGACCGACGCTGACCGTCCGCGGCCTGAACGTGCTGCACGAGCTGCGGCGCAAGAAGTACACGAACACCTGGCCTCACGGCAAGCGTAGCCAGGTCCAAGATAGCCAGATCGCCAAGGAGATCGACGATCTGCGGGACAACGGGCAAGAAGCGATTTCCCCTCCCCATCGTCACCGAGGAGGGCGCGCTGAGGAGCGAGCCGTCACTCGATTACGTGGCCCAGCACAACCAGTACGACATCGATTTTCTGCTCTCCCGCGCCCGGCAGCGCGGCTACGTCGTCTACGTCAAGGAGCCAGACGACCGGAATCCCAAGCCGCGCCTCTACTTCGGGCCATCGGAGGGCGGCCAGGGGCTCGGCCTGCGGACGTCACCTACGAGCTGGAGTGGGGCCGATCGCTGATCGAGTTCAAGCCGACACTCACCACCGCCACCCAGGTCGCGGCGGTGACCGTCACCGGTTGGAACCGCCGCACCAAGCAGCCGATCCGCGCGAAAGTCACCCTCGCCGACCAGAGCGATCCGCTGCAACCGGGACCTGTTCGAGCTGCTAGAGCAGGCGAGGAGTGCGCCCGCGAGGAGCAAGTCGTCAACGAGCCGGTCTACACCGAGAGCCAGGCGCGCCAGCGGGCCGGGCGATCCTGAGCGACCGCACCAAGGAGATCGTCAAGGCCAGCGGCAGCACGGTCGGCCTGCCGGATCTTCGCGCCGGCCAACGACTGCGGATCGTGGGGCTCGGCTCCCGCTTCAGCGGCGCCTATTTCGTCACCGAGACGACCCACACCGATCGGCGACGGCGGCTACACGACCCGCTTCACCGCGCGCCGCGAAGAAGGTTGCGGGGGGGCAACATGATGGACAGCGCCAGATGATACCCGGGGTGGTGATCGGCATCGTCAAGGGCTTCAACGATCCGGCCGGCGAGGGCCGGATCGAGCTCGAGTTCCCCTGGCTGCCCGATGCCCACCGCAGCGCGTTCGCCGCCGTCGCCGCGCCGCTGGCGGGCAAGGATCGCGGCGGTTCTTCCTATGCCGGAGCTGGAGGACGAGGTGCTGGTCGCCTTCGATCACGGCGACTTCGACCACCCCTACATCGTCGGGTTCCTCTGGAACGGCGTCGACAAGCCACCGCGGTCGACTCCCTCGACCCGCGTGCTGGTGACCCCGGGCCGACACATGCTCGAGTTCGAGGACGACGCGACAAAGCCCAAGATCACGCTCAAGTCGGCCGGAAACCACTCGATCGTGATCGACGACACCGCGGCGACCATCACCGTCCGGACCTCCGGCGGCCAGCAGATCGTTCTCAACGACATGCCAGCTCGATCGAGCTGCGTGGCGGTAACCGGCGGCTGGCCCTGGAAAACGGCCTGGTGGTGGTGACGTAGGACCGGGGAGCGGAGGATCTCATGCCGCAGGTGATGACCACCAAAGCGACCGTTTTATGCCCCCATGGCGACCGAGGGCAGACCACCGTGTTCGAGCCGACGTGGATGGTCAAGGCGGGTTCGTGCTGGCCGAGGGTGACCGCGGACTGATCCCCTGTCCCTTCCCCGTGCCCTGCGTCGGTTACACCCTGCGCTCGATGGGTCTCAATCAGACGTTCCTCGGAGGGCGCCGCGTGATCCTGGCCACCGACTTCAATCTGACCAACACCGGGCTGCCGCTGCTCATCGCCGAGACCCACACCACCTTCGATAACAGCACGGCGGCGCCCGGTGCCTCCCGGGCAGCCCGGCGCGCCCGTGCCGCCGGCGCTCGCCGATCTCATGCCGCCGGTCGTCGCCGCCGTGCCGCCGGCCCTCGCCTTCTCGACAGTGGCTCCGGCGCCGGTGCTCACGACCGCCTTCACCCTGACGACCGGCCTTCCCAGTATGTGGCTGCTGGCCATGCTCAACGAGCCCACCGGCGGCAACGCCGATGTCACCAATGGCTTGCCGCCGGGACTGGTGGTCGCCCCCGCCGGCGGGGCGTGGGACACCCCGGCGTTGACGGTGTCGCTGACGATGACCCGGCCTTCATGGCCGCCCTCGGACCCGGCTGCCATCACTTCGTCATGACCGGCGTCAGCCGCCGCGGATTGATGCGGAGTCGTTCGACGTCGTGCTGAGGGTCACGTGAGGAGATGGCTACCACCATGGTACCCTGGTCGCGATTTCCTCGGCACGGGCTGGAAGTTCCCGCTGCAGACGACCCCGTGGCAGGCTGCGGCTCAGCCGCGCCGAGCAGCGCATCGAGGAGTCGATCTTCCTCATTCTCGGCACCGCCCCGGGGGAGCGGGTGATGCTGCCGGAGTTCGGGTGCGGCATCCACGACCTCGTCTTCGCGCCGAACAACGCGGTCACCGTCAGCCTGGTGGTGCAGCGAACCCGGCAGGCGCTGGTCGCCTTCGAGCCGCGCATCGACGTCCTCGACATCACCGCCGAGACGGCGCCCGAGCAGCCGAACCTGCTCCTGATCCGGATCGACTACCGCATCCGGGCCAACAACGCCCTCGGCAACCTCGTCTTTCCCTTCTACCTCAACGAAGGGGCTTAGCGATGCCGCTCGCGGAGCACGTTCCCACCATCGACGATCGCCGCTTCGACGAACTGGTCGGCGAGCTGCGGACGCGCGTGCCGCGCTACGCGCCGGAGTGGACCGATCTCAATGACAACGACCCCGGCATCGCGCTGGCGCAGCTGTTCGCGTGGCTCACGGACATGCTGCTCTTCCGCGTCAACCAGATCCCGCGGCGGAACCAGATTGCCTTTCTCCGCTTGCTCGGTATCGAGCTGCGGCCGGCGACGCCGGCAACGGCGTCAATCGTCTTCCCGGTGCTCTCGACCACAGGGAGCTGGTCGTCGATGTTCCGTCCGCGGACCCAGGTGTCCGCCAGCGGCGCGCCCGGCGCGCCCCGGTGATCTTCGAGACCATGCGCTCGCTGGTCGCGGTGCGGGCGGCGCTCGCCGCGGTGGTCAGCTTCGACGGCTACTCCAACCGGCCGGTGACCCGCGCAAAACGAGGCCGTGCAGCCGTTCGAGCCGTTCGGCGCCACCGCCGGCGCCGGCGCGGCACTCCTGCTGGGGTTCCGTGACCCGGGTCTCTTCCCGCGCGTCTCGCTGCCGGTCACGGTCTGGGCGGTCGAGGGCCACGCCGACGCGCCGCGGGTCACCTGCGGCGGCCCGAGCGCGTTCTTCCCGCCGGTCGAGCTCACCTGGGAGGGGTGGAGCCAGTCGCGGTGGATACCGCTGCAAGTGCTCAAGGACGAAACCGTTGCCCTGACCCGCAGCGGCACCGTGACGCTCCGCACGCCCGATCCGGGGGTGCTGACCCGCTCACTGCAGGGCGGCGTCGCGGAGCAGCTCTACTGGCTGCGCGGCCGGATCGTGACTGGCGCCTACGAGCGGCCGCCGGAGCTGACCGCCGTCCGCGTCAATACCGTGGCCGCCGAGCAGGCCGTGACCGTCGCCGACGAAGTCCTCGGCGGCAGCAACGGGCGCCCGGATCAGCAATTCACGCTGGCGAACACGCCGGTCGTCGCCGGCTCGCTCGAAATCGTGGTCCAGGAGGACCGCGACTGGGTGCCGTTCGCGGAGGTTCCCGATTTCCTCGACTCCAGGCCCGATAGCCGCCATTTCGTCCTCAACCGGACGACCGGCGAGGTCCGCTTCGGCAACGGCGTGCGCGGCATGATCCCGTTCACCAGCCCGGGTAACCGCACCGGGAACATCGTCGCCCGCGCCTACCGCTTCGGCGGCGGCGCGGCCGGCAACGTCGAGGCCGGAACGGTGACGACGATCCTGACGCCGGTGGCCGGGATCGACGAGAACGCCATCGCCAATCTGCAACCGGCCGCCGGTGGCCAGGACGAGGAAACCCTCGACGACGTCATCGAGCGGGCGCCGCGCACCATCACCAGCAAGTGCCGCGCCGTCACCATCGACGATTTCGAGCACCTGGCTCAGGAGCAGGCAACATCCGGCGGGCCAGGGCGCTGCCCGGGTATCACCCGGACTTCCCCGGCACGGTCATCCCGGGGGTGGTGACCGTGGTCGTCGTGCCCGACAGCGAAGCTCGAGAGCCGATGCCCAGCGAAGGCACCCTGCGCACGGTCTGCGCCTACCTCGATCAGCGGCGGTTGCTCACCACTGAGGTCTACGTGGTCAAGCCGACCTACCGGCGGGTAGAGACGGTGGTCGACGTTGTCGTCGCCGACGGCGCCGATCTGGGCGAGGTGCGGCAGGCCGTCGAGGAGTCGCTGCTGACCTACTTCCATCCGCTGCGCGGGGGCGAGGAAGGCCACGGCTGGCCGTTCGGCGGCGACATCTTCTTCTCTCGCGTCTTTCACCGGGTGCAGGTCATACCCGGTGTCGAGCGCGTCGAGCAGGTGGTGCTGATCGTCGATGGCGACGTGGCGCCCGTCTGCACCGATATCCGGTGCCCGAGGGCGTGCTCCTGACGTCGCTGGCGCACGAAGTCCGCGTCCGCTACGGCGACGAGGAATGACGATGATGGCCCAGCGGACGACCCGCGACGACCTCCTCCCGCGCATCCCGGCGCCACCCGACGATCCGTCGCGTTGGCTGCTCGATTCCCGGGTCGGCTGGCGCGCGGCCGGCTCACGGGGCTAGCTTCTGCACCGGATGGCCGACTGCGGCTAGCCCGCGACCCCGGCGCGGACCTCCCGCTGGGCGACCCGGCCGGCACCCTCGGCGGCATGGTCCTCCCGCGCACCGTGGCCCTGGGCCCGACCGGGGACGTCTACCTCCTGGACGTCGCCGCCGGTCTCGTCAAGCGCTTCGACCCCTGCGCCTGCCGGTTCGACCCCGTTCCCTGCCTCGGTGGATTCGGCGCCGGCCCGCGTCAGGTGGGGCGAGCGAGCGCGCTGGCGATCCACGCCGGGGCCCTCTTCGTCGTCGACCGCGGGCGCCGCCGCGTGGCGGTCTTCTCCTTGCACGGCTTCGTCCTCCGTGGCTTCTGGGAGCCGCCGGCGGGGGCGGTCGCTCGGCCCTGGGAGCCGGTCGCGCTGGCCTTTGACAGCGGGCCGCGCCTTTGTGGCCGACCCCGCCAATGGCTCATCCACCGGTTCCGCCGCGATGGCCGCTGGCAGCGTTGCGCGGCGGGTTCGGCGCCGTCACCCAGGTCGCCATCGATGGCGAGGACCGTCTCCATGCGCTGGTGGCGACCGGCCGCCCCTGGTGCGAGTCATCAACGCCGATGGGAATCTCCTCGCGACGTCACCGCCGCCGCAAACTCGCCGGCCGCTTCCCACCATTGCCGTTCGCGGTCGGGCCAAAGGGGCGGCTGTTCCTGGGGCCGCTGTGCGACCCGCCCCTCGACCGCCGCCGGGCAAACTCGAGGGTTCGACGCCAGCGGACACGCGTCCAGGTTGACGCCCCGCCGGAGACCCCGCCGTGGGTGATTCCTGGGGAGTACCTCAGCGGAGCGCTCGACAGCGAGCTATATCGCTGCCAGTGGCACCGGGTCGTGCTCGAGGGCGCTCCCCCCGGACGAGCGTGGAGTCAGACCTTCACCGCCGAGGACGAGCTCGACGACGCCGCCACGCCTGGGCGCTCCCGGACGAGGTGTGGGCGACTGACCACAACGCCTACGCCACCGGGGTGGACGCCCGGCCGCATCGCCTCGTTCTCAGCCGGTGGGGGTCGGTACTCCTGGCTGCGCCTGTTTGTGCTTTCCGGCAACCCTCGGGCGAACAGACCGCGTGGAGCGCACCAACTCGCATCCCTGCGCATCAGCTTGCGCCGCTACCTGCCCGCGCTCTTCGGCGCCGAGCCGGTCAGCGCCCACTTTACCCACCGCTTCCATATTTTCACCCACACGACCCTGCGCGGGATCGAGGCGACGCTCGACGACCAGGACGCGCTCTTCGACCCGACGCTCCGCCCCAAGCTAAGCCGCTCGGCAAGGGCTCCGCCCGATTCCCAGCCGGGCTCGGCTCTCGGGTCGGCGTGGGCCTCGACCAGCGGCAAGGACCGGGTCCAGCGCCGGCGCGCGCTGTTGCGGCACGCCGGCCAACTCGGCCACCGGCGGGGAACCCGCGAGGGGCTCCGGCAACTCCTCCTTGGTTCTACCTCGGCCCTGGGCCGGACTGCCTGTGTTCCTACAGTGACCAGCCCCGGTACTGCTGCTGCCCGCTGCCCGCCAACTGCGTCCCGGCTCCGCGCCACGATCCTGCGCCTGGCCAGCGCCACCGCTGATTCTCGAGCATCACCAGGTCCGGCGCTGGCTCTTCCTGGGTCAGGGCCGGCTCGGCGACGACGCGATGCTTTGGCTGGCAAGCTATTTGTCAACCTCGGCCAGCTCGACGCGAACGCTCAGGAAGGCGTCACCCGCCTGCGGACACGACCCAGGATCCGCTGCGCGACTCCGTTCGACTCCTTTGCCCACCGCTTCTCCGTTTTCGTGCCGAGCTGCGTCGTCCAATCTCCGCAATGGCCTCGCAAGGCGTTGGAGTTGCTGCTGCGCGCCGAGCGGCCGGCCCGCACCGTGTCGCGGCTCGTTGCGGTCGAGCCGCGGTTCCGGATCGGGGTCCAGTCGATGGCCGGGTTCGATCGGTGTCGGCAGGTACCCGGAGGGGGTCACGCTCGACGGTCAGGCGCTCGGCGGGGACACCGTGCTCGGCCCGGCGACCCATGCCCGGCGTGGACCCTCGCTCGCGATCGGCGTCGTCGCGCGTCGGCACAACGACCGCGCGCCTGACCCGCCCGAGACGGGAGGTACGGGATGAAAAACGCAAACGCCGGGACACCGGGGACCGTCTGCGGCCGGCGCGAGGTTGGGCGGTTCGTCCGGAACCACTACTTCACCGGCAAGCTCCTAGTCGAGCGCGATTTCACCGACGAGCAGGCCTACGTGGTGGAGAAGCTCCAGCATCATCACCAGCGGCTGCACGGCGCGGGCGTGGTCTGCGGACTCCAGGCAGTCCCCCACGAGAACCCCACCTGCCGGGACCGCTTCCTGTGCGTTACCCCCGGTTCCGCCATCGACTGCTGCGGGCACGAATCGTCACACCCGCGACCATGAGCCGAACGGCTCGATATCATGACGCTGCCAATCATTCAAGCACTGCGCGAGGCGAACGACCCGCGCCCCGCGACCTCCAGCTCTGTCTTCGCTACCGCGAATGCCCCACCGAAGAGATCCCGGTCCTGTACGACGATTGCGGCTGCGATGGCGCCCGGTGCGCGCCAAACCGGATCCTGGAGTCGTACGAGCTCCACCTGATCCCCGCCAGACCGGCGGCGGCGGAGGAGCCCACTCGCCCCGCCTCACCTGGTCAAACACGGTGACGGTGGCCCGGGCGAAGGCCGCCGCCCTGGATGAGCCACGCCGGCGCCTCTACGTGCTTGCGGGCGAACCGGCGGACACGATCTACGCGTTCGCCACCGACACCCATGCCATCCTCGATTCCGGCGCGCTCCCAGCCGGCGCCGACGGTGGCGCAGGCGGCGACCCCCGACGGCGCCAATCCCTTGGTCGCCGCCGATCCCGGCGGGGGCGCGGAGAGCGCCTGCTGCTCCCGACAGCGGACCTCGCCGCGGCGCCGGTGCGCGACGAGCCCCCGGGGAGCGCCGGCAGCAACCTGCCGGACTCTGGCCGACGGCAGCGCCCGCCTCCTGATCGCCGCGACGGGACATTTGCTCGCCTGGGGGCCCGACTCCGCCGATCCGACGACCTCACTGCCGGCCCCGCCGCGGATATCGACCTCGGCGCCCTCAATTTCGCCGGGTTTGCGCTCGGCACCGGGGGCGATCTCGCCTGGACGCCTCGACCCGCGAACCGGCGGATCCTTCAGGTCACCCTTGCGACGCAGGCGGTCGCCCCCGTGCTCGCCGCCGGCCCCGGCGCAGCCCGCCAGCATCGCCGTCGTGCGGAGTACCGGGCCAGATCTGCTCGCCGTCGCTGACCCGGCGAACCGCCGCGTTCACCTCGTCTCCCCACAAGGACCGGCCGTGCTGCTCGGCACGAGCGACCCGCTGAACGGGGCGCCGGTTGCGATCCTGCCCTCACCCGGCGGCCGCTGGCTCTACGTGCTGGAACGGGGCGCCGGCGGGTTTACCGTTTCCCCCCTCGATCTCGGCCGCATGCAGCGGCTTGGCCACGTCGCCGCCGGCGCCGGCGCCCCGGTCGGCGCCCGCAGCCAGGGACTGATCGGCACGGCCGGCGGCACGCGGCTGTACGTTCCGTACCGCGGGGACCCGCCAACGCCGCCGACGGCGGCGCGGCCATCGTCGACGTCTCCAACAGGCCTGCGATGACATCCTCTGGCGTCATCTCGACGGCTGCCCACGGTGCGACGAGCCGGACTGCGTGGTGCTGGCGACGTGACCGGCTACCGGCTCGACGCGCGACTGGAGGCGTGGGGGAGCCGCCGGACCCGGTGGCGGACCAGGCCGCAACGTGGTCCGCATCGACAACCGGACCGGCGTCGCTGCTCCCCAGCGTGTCAACCCTGCTCGAGCTCATCGAGTGCATCGGCGACCAGGGTCCCGGTGGCGCCGGCTCCCAGGGCCCGCCGGGACCGGTCGGACCCGAGGGCCCCGCCGGTGCTCCCGGTCAGCCCGGCGAGACTGGCAAAACCGGGCTCCAAGGAAGCAAGGGAGACAGGGGAGATCCCGGCATCCCGGGCACGCCGGGACCGACCGGCCCCGGGCTCAACCCGAATCTGCCTCACATCATTCACATCAGCTGGCCCCACGACGGCGTGTTTCCACGGTCGGCGGTGGGACCGATCCTCAGAGCAAGGACTCATGATCGTCTTCGACCAGATGATGCTCCGGGAGACGATCAATCGGCAGACGATCGAAGTCCTCGCCAGGCGTGAGGAGGGATCTGCCGCTGGCCTGCTACCGCGCCATGGTGGGCGATGTCGAGCCGGTGCTGGTCTTCGAGAAGGGAAGTGAGGAGCGGGCTGGTCGAACGGTGCGATCAAACGCCAGGACACGTCATCCCGCTGCCGGCCGGTGACCCGTCGGCAAACGGCGCCCGATTCATCCTGCGCGGCAACGCGATTGAGCTCTGGTCCATGTTCCCGGAGTTCCGAGTGCTGGTCTATGGCGACTTCATCCTGGGCCAGAAGCCAATCCAGCTTCCGGACGGCAAGGAGGTCAACCCCGCCCTTGACGCCGATCACCTCGGTCCCGGACTGCCGCTCCGCTGCCCGACGGGTGACTGGGTCAAGGGGGCACCTTCCGCAGCTGGTTCTCAATCGGAGAGAACTTTTTCGAGCTGAACGTCGCCTCCGAGGAGGAGCTGCGCGAGACTCGACCTGCCACCGGGGTCATCCGCGCCATTGTCGAGCGCCGGGAGGAGCAGCCGTTCGCTGATGTCGACGAGCTGTTGGAGATCCCGGGGTTGGTCCCCGGACACTGGACCGCATCCGCGATCGGATTACCGTGCTGCCCTGGACGCCGTTGGAGAGGCCCCCGGGGTAAAGCCGCCGTGCATCGACCTTGACGCGATGGGAGGAACGTGATGTCCGTCGTCCATGACCCAAGGCGCGCGCCGCAGTCGTGCGACCCGGTTCCGGTCTGCCCCGCCTGCGGCGGGCTGGAATGTCTCTGTCGCCCAAGTTCTTTGCCGGCCAGCTCTTGACCGACGAGGATCTGAACCGGCCGATGCCTACATCCGGGGCAAGAACCGTCTCCACAACAGGATGCTGCATGGTTGGGGAACGGTCAATGGGCTGGAGGTCACCTGCACTCCCTGCGGCAACACCGTCACCGTCAGCTCCGGCTACGCCCTCAGCCCCTGCGGCGAGGACATCGTCCTCTGCGACGATGCGATCGTGCCGATTTGCGATCTCATCAATGCCTGCCGTGACCGCCCGGAGGTGGATTGCCGCCCCTACGCCGGGCGGGACGACGATTGTCGCGACACCGAGCAAGAGTGGGTGCTGGCCATCTGCTACGACGAAACCGCCACCCGGGGCGTCGCCGCCCTACGAGGCGCCACCGCCGCTCCATCCTGCACCCATAGCACTGGCGGTGGCGCAGGTGATTGTGGCTGCCAGGTCAAGGCCGACCGGCGAGCACAGAACGGAAGAAATCGCGCGTCGCGAGCGCCGCTCGCGCAGTGCGAGCCGACGGCAATCTGCGAAGGGCACCGCTTTCGGGTCTACCGCGCCCCGCGCCCGGAGCAATTCACTCAGCGCGACAGGCGGGCGGTGGCGAGCCTCTATGGGCCCCTGGCAATCCGCTACCGGGCCTGCATCACAGCGATCCCCGAGTTGCGGCTCGCCACCCTGTCCGAGAACGCCTCCGCCCAGGAGCGCATGGCGGCCTACCGCGGGATCTGCGGGCTCAAGGCTGGTCTCGGCGACTTCCTGGCCACCCGCGGTGGGTATTCCTGCGAGCGTGCTCAGTGGCTGGCGAGCGTTCCTATCCCCGCCCCAACGGAGGACAACGTGACCCAGTTCCTCGCGGTGTACGAGGAGGCCCGCGCCCGCCTCGACACCGTACGCGATGAGCTGCGTCGCTACTGCCAATGCTCGATGCCGCTGCCGCCGTCCCCGGACCCGGTGGATGACGGCTGCGTGCCGCTGGCGACGATCACCGTCCGCGGCGACGACTGCGCCATCGTCGACATCTGTAACTTCGGGGTGCGGCAGACCGCGCTCTCGGTGCCGGCGCTGATGTACTGGTTGTCGGCGACGCCGATCATGCGCTGTCTCAACACGTACCTGGCGGCGCTCTGCTGCGGCGAGCGGGTCGACTCACGGGAATGCTCGCAATGGCTCCGGGTGGCTCTGACCGCGCTCGGTCAGCGCATGCGCGGTGGCGACGTCGAGCGCGCCGTGCCGGTGGACGCGTTCAGGGCCGCAATGGCCGGCCGGCCCGACCCCGAGGTTGATCTCCGCCGCATGAGCTACGCCGAGATCGAGCGCGCCGATTTCTGGCGAGCCAGCGCATTCGACGGGGTCATCGGGCCACTGATCGAGAGCATCGCGCGAGCTCCGGCAACGGACCGCGAGACGACCGTTGACGAGATCATGCCAACCGATTCCGGGACGCTGCGCGATGAGCTGGCCGAGCTACGGCAGGTCATCCGCAGCCAACAAGAGCAGATCGACGACCTCATCGCCAGGCGAGATGTGCGCTAGGAGACCACGATGGTGACCGAACGCATCGAGCGGCCGACCTTCACCGAAGGCGCGTACCTGGGAGCGGCGGACCTCAACGCCGCGGTCGAGCACGCCCGCCTCCACCAGGCACGACACCTGCTCGGTGCCCATGTGTGGGGCATTGCTATCGGGCTGGATCTGGAAGAGCGCGAGGTCCCGGCCACCGGCGGCATCGAGATCTACGTCGAGCCCGGCTACGCCTGGGATGGTTTCGGCAGGCCGATCGTCGTCCTCGCTCCGTGCCGCCTTCCGGAGGAAGCCTTCCGCGATATCACCTGCCCGGTGGGGGCGGGAGGCAACGGCTGCCTGGTCGACGTCTGGCTCCGCTACCACGAGGAGCCGACCGGCGGCGCCCGTCCCGGCTTCGAGCGCTGCAACGGTGACGTCGCCTACGCGCGCATCCGCGAGACCTTCCAGTTCGAGATCGGCGACCGCCCGCCGAACCGTCAACGGGAGAGCATCTCGGTCGCCGGGCAGGTAGTCCCCGCGGAGGAAGCGCTCCACGCGCTCAACTCCGCGCGGCCACTCATTCACGACGCGTCGATCCCGTTCCAGGCCCTGCCGGTGCGTCCCAGAGCGACCTGGCTGATCCCGCTGGGCTGCGTCCGTTGGCAACCGGGCGCGAACCCCGGCGATGCCGGCGCCTTCGTCGCCCGTGACGACGACGACACGCGCGAGTGCCGTCGCCGGCGGCGCTACGCCGGGGTTGTCGCCGAAGGCGTGTACGCGGCAGACGGGTCGGTTCGCCTGCTGCGGCGGGATACTCAACCTGCTCCTGATTGGAGCGACGATCTCCTCTGGGTCGAGGGCGATAGCCGCCTCCAGGGGCATGCCCGGCTCTGGAACGGCACGCTGGCGTTCCTCGACGAGCACGGTGACGACGACGACGCGCCACTCCGATTGCAACGAGGCGGGGCGGCCGCGGCGCGGATGCTGCAAGTGGTCGTCGGGCCTGAGACGGATACCGATCACGGGTTGTCGATCGGCCCAGCCTCCACCGCCGACCCGGACGCCATCGTCGAGCGCGTCGTCATCAAAAGCAGCGGCAAGGTCGGCATCGGCACAAACGCTCCCGCCGACCTCCTTCACGTCCGCCAGGAAGCACCTTCGCTGACCCGCATCCTGGTCGATAACCCGTCCGGCGCCGCCGGTGCCGGGGTCCGGGTGACGCTGCGCGAAACCGCAACCGAAGCTTTAGATGTTGGCTATTTTGGCAGTGGCAATGCCGTGTTCCGCGACCTAGAGCCAGGCAGCGCCATCATCGCCGCCCTTCAGGACGCGACGGCGCTGGCCTTCAACCATCAGGGCCCCGGGCCAATCACGTTCAACACCGACGACTGGAACGAGCGGATGCGGATCACCCGGCTCGGCCGGGTCGGCATCGGCACCAAGAATCCGGGCGCAGGCTTCACGTCGACGGTGATCTCCTTATCACCGGGGGCGCTGTGCGCTGGGGGCAAAGCCTCCTCCAGGACGACGAAGGCGGCAGCATCGAGCTGGGAGGTACTGACGCCACCGCCGGTAATGGCACGCCGTACATCGACTTCCACTTCGGGTCCCTCGTCCAGGATTTCAATACCCGCATCATCAATGACGGCAACAACTTGCTCAGTCTGGTCGCGGGCCGGGTCCGGATGAGCGGGAATCTTGGCATCGGCACGACGAATCCACGCAGTCCGCTCGAGGCCCGCGGCGATATCCGTCTCGGGGCGGACGGCAACCTCTTCGCCCTTGCCGCCGCCGAGAACCTGCGGCTGGTACGGGGCACGGTCAGCTCCGGTGGAGGAATCACCGCCGGCAGTGGGTTCGCGGTCAACCGGTACAAGACCGGCTACTACCGCATCACGTTTTCGACCCAGTTTCCAAGTGCGCCGTCGATCGCGGTGACGCAGATCTTCGGCAGCTTTGGCAGTGGCGGCAACACCCTCGACAACGCGGTCCTGACCGGGATCACCAACACCCAGTTCGAGGTGCAAGTCGGCAATTCCGCCGGCGCGCCGAGCAACCGGGCCTTCTCGTTCGTGGCCATTGGCCCGCGCTAGCCGTGAACTAGGCAGCAGGAGACCATCATGGAGACCGATACCGCGTCGACCGCCACCGTCAACGATCTGGCCGCCTGGCTCGAGCGCCGGATGGAGGAGCTGCGCCGCGAGCTGGCCGCCGGCGAGGCCCAGCTCCTCGACCTCGACCGCCGGCGGACTGGCATCCGGGAGACGCTGCTGCGCATCAGCGGCGCGATCCAGGTACTGGAGGAGTTCGCGGCTCTCACGAATCCGGGCGACATCGAGGCGGACGCTACGGCGGCCCGTGGCAACGGCCGTCATGATCGCTGAGCGCGGCGGTCTCCGTATCGACCGCTGGACCAATCATTACCTCGTCCCGGCCGGGCATCCCGACCCAGACGGACTGCGGCGACGCCTCGACGACGCCGCTAGCAGTGCTCTCGGACCAGCGCTGGCCCAGAGCCTTGCCCCGCTGCTTCGCGACGACGATGAGCGCGTCTGCTTCATTAAACGGTTCGACCTCCCCGTGACGCTCCAGACCTCGTGGTCCGCAGAGCAGATCGGACGGAGCTGGGGCGTCGCGTTGACCCAGGTTCTGGCCCGCGCCCTGGCCGCGACGAGCGGCGACGGCATCGTCATCTTTCGGGACCGGGCCGAGTACCTGGGGGCCTTCCTCGTCGATCTCGCCGGCAATCGGGCGTGGAGCCGCTGGTACTACGAACCGTTCACTGGGTTGCGGCTGCTCCCGCTCAGCGCTGCCCTGCGCACCGCGCTCAGCGAAGACCCGCCAACCGGACTGCTGGCACTCCTGCGACTCCCGCCACGCAACCGGGCGGCTGTCCTGGCCGCGCTCAGCGATCGCGACGCGGCACGGGTGCTCGACAGCCTGGCGGTGGAGCCGGGCGGCGACCTGCCCACCGCCTTCCGGGCGGCGGTGCCGGCGTGGCGGCGGCTACGGGGACGATTCACGAGCGTCGAACGCCTGGCGCTGGCGACATTCATCCTCGCCCAGAGCGATCATGGCGGTGCCCCCGGCCGCGCGCTGGCGACGGCGGCCAGAGCTCTGGCGGCTCTCGACGCCCGCCACGCGGGAGAGAGGGAAGGTCTAGACCCTCTCCTCGTCACGGTCTGGCCAGTCACCTCCGCCGCGGGTGACGCGCCACTCCTGACGTTGCGTGCCTGTCCGGAGGATCTGCTGGCGGGAATCCGCGCGCTGCTGGCGGGGAGCCTCCCCACAGCGGACGACTCCGCGCCGGATCTTCCCACTTCCGCGGCCTGGGGCGGCATGTTCTTCTTGCTGCCCCTGCTCGACGAACTCGGGGTGGAGCGGGTCGCCACCGGGTGGCCGGGCCCCGGCGGCACCCCGGCCGCCGGCGCGCTGCGTCTGCTCGTCCTCGCGTGCTGTGGCGGGCCGCATCACCGCGCGGCGATCCTGGACGATCCGTTGGCCCGTCGCCTCGCCGGCGTCGATCCGCACCTGACCCTGGCGATCTCCAGACCTGGGCCGCCACCGTGCCGACGGCCGCGTGCGATGGGCTGCTGGCCGCGCTCGACGCCCGGTGGCAAGACGATCGCCTCCCTTCCGCGCACGGGACCCAGTTGGCATTCGCCCGCGTGCCCCGTCCCGGGGCCCCCGTCACCGTGCTGCTCGACCTCGACGATGGCGCCTGGCGGTTCGTGGGGAGCTACCGGACAGGTCACCTGAGGCGTCTGCTCGACCGCGCGCCAACGCTGGCGGCCGTGCTTGCCGATTTGAACGCTGCCGGCGACTTCCTGATCGCCGATGAGCAGATCGCCGCCGAGCTCGCGGTGATCGTTCCCCACCTGCCGCTCGCGTCTATCGGCAGCCAGGAGGCGGCCGCCCGCGACGACGCGGACCCGGAGCTCGCCGAGGGTATCGCCCGCCTCGCGCACCTCGCCGGCGATCTCGCCTACGTCTTGCCGCGGAGATCTCGCGTTCCTCTCGACTGGGCGGTGGCGATGGCCGCCCAACACGCGCTGCGTCTGTTCAGCCGCCGGCTCCCGGGATTCTCCCGCTCCAGTCTCGACTACCTGGCGCGCAACTTCCTGGATGTGGCGGCGACCTTGACCGAGAGCGAGGATGGCCGCCGTCTGGTCCGGCTCGGACGGCCGCCGCTCGGTCTCGTGCTGGCTCTCACCGGCGCCCACCGCGGCAGCTATCGTCTGAGTTGGCTGGACGAGCGGGAGTTTGCGCTCTTCCCGGACGGCGACGACTGATGGACGCCCCCTGCCTGCCGGCTCCGCTGCACCATGTCGACGCTGAGATGGTCCGGCTCCGGCTGCTCCTGCACCGGGAGATTCTGCGCCTGCGGGCCCGTTACCATCTCTCGCTCGATGAGTTCCGGGGTCTCTACGTCAGCGACGAGCAGGTCGACGATCTGATCGACAACTCCGTTTTGGATCCCGACGATGATGCGGCGGCCGCCCTCACCGCGCGTGCCGCATTGCTCCGTGCCGCCAGCGCCGGGCAGTTCCGGGATCTGCCCTGGCACCGGGTCGTCGCGACCTTCGCCCTGACCGAAACGGATCAGGATCTCCTGCTGATCGCCCTCGCCCCGGAATACGACATCACCTTCGAAACCGTCTACTCCTATGTGAACAACGATGTCAGCCGCCGCCTGCCAACGGTCGATCTCGCGATCCGCCTGCTCGCCAGCGACCCGGCCGCGAGGACGGCGATCCGGGAGCGGCTGTCGCCGGGATCGCCGCTCATCGACGCAGGTCTGCTCTCGTTGACTGGAAGCGAGGGGACAGGCTCGTCACTGGCGCGAGGGTTCTCGATCGCCCCGGCAGTCGCCGCCTTTCTCCTCGGCCAGACGCCTCACGACCCGCTGCTAGCGCGGATGCCTCCCCCGCCGCCGGGGAGCGCCTGGGCATCGCTCCTGCTCGACCCCGCCACCCTCGGGGCGCTGCAACGAGTGCCGGCCCTAATCGCGGGCGAAGACGGCCCGGTGGTGCTGCTGCAGGGATCTCCCGGATCGGGGCGTGCCGACGCGGCGAGCGCCGTGATGGCCAGCCTCGGTGAAGCGCCCCTCTATGTGGTGGAGCCGAACGCTCTCCCTCTCGACGCCCAGCCGGCCGAAATCCGTGACCGGCTCTCCCTCCTGCGGCGGCTCGACCACCGTGCCGTATTCGTGCCTGGCGAGGTAGCAAGACAGGCGATGGAGGTCGATGGCTCGACGCTGGCACGGGAAGCGATCGTCGCATTGTCCGCCACTCCGGGGCCGCTCTTCATCGCCGTCGAGCTGCGGGACCGGTGGCCAGACCTCCTCGGCCAGCGGCGGGCGGTCCTGATCGATCTTCACCTGCGCGATGGTGATCTGCGGGAGACGGCCTGGCGCCGCGCGCTGGACGGCGCTGCCGCGACCGCGTCCTCCGGTGCGGTGCACGCGTTGGCGGATCGATTCACCATGACCCCCGGGCAGATGCGCCACGTGGTCAACGCGGCGCTCGACAGCCGGTTCATCGCCACCGGTGACGGCGGCTCACTCCACGATGAGGCGCTGTTTGCCGCGGCGCGGGAGGATCTGGACCGACCGCTCGCGCGGTTAGCGGTGCAAGTCCGCACCGATCGTTTCACCTGGGACGACCTCGTGCTCCCGGCTTCGACCACGCGGCAGGTGCGCGGCGTGGGGGCCGCGGTGCGGGGGCGGCGAACCGTCTACGAGACCTGGGGATGCAGAGCCGAGTGGCGAGCGGGCTTGGCGTGAAGGCTCTCTTCGCGGGCGGGCCAGGCACCGGCAAGACGATGTCGGCGGCCGTCATCGCCCGCGATCTCGGGCTCGACCTCTACAAGATCGATCTCTCTGCCGTGGTCAGCAAGTACATCGGCGAAACGGAAAAGAACCTGGACCGGATCTTCGCCGCCGCGCGCGGCAGCAATGCCATCCTCTTCTTCGACGAGGCCGACGCGCTTTTCGGCAAGCGGTCGCAGGTCAACGATGCGCACGACCGCTACGCCAACATCGAGGTCGCGTATCTGCTCCAGGCGCTGGAGGAGCACGACGGCGTCGTCATCCTCGCCAGCAATGCGCGCAAGCACATCGACGAGGCGTTCGCTCGCCGCATGCACTACATCGTCGAGTACCCGCTCCCGGATGAGACGCTGCGGGAACGCCTCTGGCGCGGCATGTTCCCGGTCGCCACGCCGCTCGGCGACGACGTCGACTTCCGTTTCCTCGCTCGCCAGTTCGCGATCGGCGGGGGTGACATCCGCAACGTCGCCCTCGACGCCGCGTTCCTCGCCGCCGCCGACGGGCACGTCATCACCATGCGCCACCTGGTCGACGCCATGGCCCGCCAATCGATCAAGGAGGGGCGCATCCCCTCCGCCGCCGACTTCCGGCAGTACCACCCGTGGGTCACCCAGGGCGTCTGAGAGGCCGATCCGCCATGACAGCTTGCCGGATCAAGACGGTCGAACCAGCCGCACCCGAGGCGCCCGTCCGCCAGCCCACCCGCGCCCCGAGTCTCTCCGCGCCAGCCCGGGCCGCGACCGCTCTCCCGCAGTTTCTCGGCGGCGGCAGGCAACCTCGCCACGCAGCGTCTGCTCCGCGCTGAAGCGCTCCCCATCACGATGTGATTGGTAGCCCGTGTGACGACCCTTTGCCGGGCTGGCGGCAGACGGGGTAACAGCACGGGGCCCCTACTGTCCAGGCAACCCCGCTGCGGATGTGGCGGGGTCGCCGGCCCCGACGGCGGGTGCTCCGAGTGCCGAGCCAGACGACTGTTCCAGAAGTCGGAGGCCGCGAGTGCGCGACCAGCGATCGCGCCACCGATCATCCATCGTGTGCTCGGATCCGGCAGTGGGCAGCCGCTCGATCCGGTACTCAGGCACGGGTTCGAGGATAGTCTCGGTCACAATCTCGCGGGGGTTCGCCTGCATACTGGAGGGGAGGCCGCCGAGTCGGCGCGGGTGATCAATGCCAGAGCGTACAGCGTCGGGCAGGACATCGTGTTCGGGTCCGGGGCCTACGCGCCGGGCACCGATCGCGGGCAGCGCCTGCTGGCGCACGAGCTGACCCACACCATCCAAGAATCCGGAAAACGGCCCGTCGAACTGAGCCGCGCGCTCGAGGTTGGCGCCATCGACGACGTCTCGGAACATGAGGCGGATGCCGTGGCGAACGTGATCAGCCTGTTGCATCGCCCAGACACCAGGGCACAGCAGTTGTCACCAGCACCAGGTCCGGCAATGGTGCGGCGGCGGGGCACCGACCAGGCCCCGGGCGGGTCGGCACCGGCGGCCGACGAGGGGATCTCCCCGGTCCGCGCTGCCGAGCGGGCGACGCCCGGGAACCAGCAATTCGCCGAGCTCATCGACGCCCTGGATAAAGAATTCCCCACCAACGCCAAGCTCGAAGCGCGCCGTGAGAAGGCCCTCACTGAAGCGACGGCGAACTCGTGGCGATGACCAGCGACGGCACCTGCAGACCCTGGAGGCGATCGAGTTCCTGGCGAAATCGCGTGGCCTAGATCCGCTCGTACGCCGCAAGGACCAGCGCAGCACGCGACGCGGCAACGTGCGGGTGTCGATCGAGGAGCGGGTGCGGGACCTCGGTCGTTCGAGAAGGCATTGGCGGAATTCTCCTACGGCAGAACCCCTACCAAGGAGATCCAAGACCACCTCGACTTCTTCCAGGAAGAAGCCGACCGCTTCAAGGAGCAATTCCAGGACCAGGCACTCCAGACCGCCCAACGTATGCTCAAAGAGAGCGACCAGAAGATCGACAAAGTCCTGAGGCGGTATGGGCTGCCGGTCACTTCGGTCCGCATTGCCGCGACGAAGCTTGCGCGCGGCTCCGATGTGAACACCGAGGCGGCGAACGTGGTCGCGGTCGCCGCCAATCCCGACATCTACAAGAACGTCGACGCACGGGCGAGCGTGAGGCGCCGGAGGAGTCTGGCGGATGAGGTCGAGGAGCTGAAGAAGCACCAGCAGACGCTGAAGAAGCACCTGCAGACGGAAGAAGTCCAGCTCAGGCTCTATGGGAAAGATCAGTCGAAGGTCGATCAGAGTCGTCTAGAAGAGGCGGTAAAGGGGATCCCGGTAGCACGCACCGCGCTGCGAGCCGCGTGGATCGAGGCCGAGCGCCTCCATCCCATCCTCGCGGCGTACCGCGGTGGTCACGAGCTAGAGAACGTCGACCTCGGCAGGTTGGACACGGACCCCGTCGGTCTCCAGATGCAGGCGGTTCTCGTACAGCTGCTCCCCAAGCTCGTCGACATCGGCAAGGCGAAGGGGCTGCTCATAAGCAAGAAAGACTTCGCGCTCACGCTGCCTTCCGTCGTCGCGCTCACGCGCGCGAACATGTTCGTCCCCGAGGGCTCGATCCGGGCCGGGGTCGCCAACGACCTGGCCAAGGAGGCCAAGGGCGACGACCGCTGGATCCAGGTGGCGGCCCTGGCGCTCGCGCTCGTTACGCTGCTACCTTCGGCCGGGGCCTCGGCCGCCGTGGCGTCGGCCGGGCTCGCGGCCTATTCCGCCGCGAAGGAGTGGCAGAAGTACGGCATGCAGAAGACACTCGTCAACACGGACCTCGATCTCGCGAGCTCCCTGTCCAGAGACGAGCCCTCGCTCACGGGGTTCGCGCTGAGCCTGGTGGAACTGGGCTTCGAAGGGTTCCCTCTGGTCAGTGCATTCAAGACGGCGCGCCGGATCAAGAACCTCGTTAGCAAGGCCCCAGACGTCAGGGTTGTCGATAAGGACACCTGGCTTGTCGTCGAAGAACTCAACCAGATCGGCAGGAGGCACAAGCCGCCCGTGCACGACCTCGGCAAGCGGGCGCTGCGGGAGAGCGGCGGTCTGCACCCGAGCGACATTGCAGCGGCCGGGATGCGGGCAAGGGAAGAGCTGCAGCGCAAGTACGGTGATGACCTCGCAAAGCTGTACAAGCACCACCCCGGCTCCGCCACGTGGCCGAGCAGCAAAGTGGACGAGTTCCTGACCTGGAAAAAAAAGCTGGACAACGAAACACAGAAGTTGTTCCGCGATGACCCATCGCGCTGGCGCACATGGGCCGAGATGGACCCGGCGTTCGTAAGATGCTCACCGAGTGCACCCCAGTCCCAGGCGGGGTGGCGCGCGTCAGCCGGGTCGCGCAGGTAAAACCGGTCAAGGGCCAGGTCCTCCAGCGGTCATGCATCCCGGAAGGCGCTAGCCCGACCAGGCGCAGGGCCTAGGGACATGCTCACGAAGCACGGGCTGCCCGACGACGACCCAGGACTGAAGGCGTACTTCCACCGACACGCGGCTCAACTTGATGAGGCGATCGAGGCCGCCAGGAATGCCAAGACCATCGAGGAACTACGAATCATTACAAGCAAGTTCCCCGATGCCACAACCAGGCGAGTTGCCCAGGTCTTCAGTGACGTTCTGGTACAGGGCGACGACGTCAGTAGGCAGCTCAAGAGGGAGTTCGACCGGATCCAGACGGCGATCCGGGAGGCTGCCGACAAGATCACCGACCCGGCTAAACGAGCCAAGGCGCTTGAGACCACAACGGAAGACCTGAGGAGACTCGAAAGCAAGCTGGCACAACGGGGCCATCGTGGTCGGAGGCCGGCGGTACGAGCCGGAGCCGGCGTTGCTTGGCACGGGCCTCCACGGCGTCGATTGGCCTGAGGAAGTAGCGAAGAAGCGCCTGCAAGATACGGGGAACGCGCGGGACGCTTCGGAGGTCCAGCGGACGTCCACTTCGCGGTAAAGAAGGCGGCGGAACTGGGTCCAACTGCAGCTCCGAGGACGCGGTGCTGCTTCCTTCGAGTCACTCGTCATACGTCTATAAGTTCAACGATACAGGCGAGATTGTCGAAGTGCCGGCCCATTGGGTGTATTTCAAAGTAAGGCGCGACGGGACTCGTTCATGCTTACCCGGAGAGTACGATCCGCTGGGCAAGGGCACCATGCAACCCAACGATATAGCCATAGACACCGCTGAAGCCTTCTCACCTCGAGAGAAGCCGATCAAGTAGATCAGCAGTCGTGAGTCGTCGGAGACGATAGGCGGGAATGATTCGAGATTGGACGCAGCGAACCGCCGGTTGATAGAGGCGGTCGCTGCCCAGCGTTCAGTCCGATGCGGCGGCCATCGCCCGGTCCTGCGTCGCTCGCGGCCCTGCGGAGGCACCCCTATGACCATTTCGCCATTCAGGCCTCCAACCCCCTGGTCGTGCCTCGTCCTGGCCATCGCGTCGCCACCCTGGTCGAAGCGATTACCGCGATCTTCCCCGCCGCAACGGAAGAAGCGTACCTGCTCTGGAACTGGATCCCGATCCGCGTCAGCTACAAGTACGACCTGTACGTGATGATCGACGATATCCCGGGACTGCTCGGCCGGCTTCTAGACACCGCCGCTGGCGACCATCGCGTCTTCTGGGGATCGAACACGTTCCGTGCGGAGTGGCGGCTGGGTTGGTCGGATGGCCAGATCGACATCGCGGCCCTCTGGAGAAGCGTCGCGGGCGGCTATGAGGCACTCCTCAATACGCGCGGCAGACTGGTCGTCGAGCAGGACGAGTTCGTGCGGGAATGGAAAGCGTTACTCAACCGCCTGATCGCCTCCATCGATGCCTCTGGCATCGAGATTGCCGATCGTCGTCAGGTGGATACGATCCGCAACATCGAGGCGACGATCCCCCGCTTCGGGCAATTCTACGAAGAGCGGTAATCGGGACAACGCGCCCCGCCGAGCCGGGATGCGACGGCCGAGCCCGACAAGAGAGGTTTTGCAACGCGCTCTTAGCTTGCGTATTAACCCACACGGTCTAACGGACACGTCTCCAGCGTTGGTGACCGGCGGCGGAACAAGCCGAGTTGGGATATTGTCGGCAGGGCCACCAGGATTTTTTCCGCTAAACTGGCGCTGCCGAGACGAAGCAGGCAACATGGGAGTGTGACATGGAGCGAGAACGGATCATCGACCCACAGCACGCGCACCCGATCCCCAAGTCACGCTCGTCCGCGGAGAGATTATATTACCCGGAAAGCGCCACCCGATGCTCGCGCTCCAGCAGACCGTTGGGAACTTGCAGGTGGCGCGCATGCTCGCCCAGCGCGAGGCGTTGCCGAAGAAGACGAGGAAATGATCCAGACTAGCCGTACAGAGGCGTCTCCGGCGGCCGAGGTCGGGCTGGAGGGGGGACCGATCAGTGCGGGACTGGCTAACCGGATCAGCTCGCAGCGCGGCGGCGGTGCTTCTCTTGACGACGGGAAGCGGCAGTCAATGGAGACCGCGTTTGGCGCCTCATTCGCCGATGTCCGGGTCCACACCGGAGCCGAAGCAGAGGCCCTGAACCGCAGCGTCAGCTCCCACGCATTCACAACCGGAAGCGACATCTTCTTCGGTCACAGCGCGAGCCCGAGTGACCAGAGCCTACTCGCCCACGAATTGACCCATGTCGTTCAACAGCGTGAGGCAACTGCCAGCGGGCCGATGACGGTCACGGCTGACGGTGATGCACAGGAGCAGGAGGCCAAGGCATGCTCAGCGTCCATCACAAACGCCCTTTCCAGAGAGGTCCACAATTGCCACGCAGCGGGCCCCTGACTCCTGCCCACATGACTGGCCCCCAGCGCACCATGCAGCGGACTGTCGGCAACGCCGTCGTCTCACAGCTCCTAACCGCCGACGGACCCAACTCCGCGGCCCGTGGTCGGGCGCTCGCAGCAGGGTGTGCTCAGCTCGGCCCGGCCCCGCGACCGGTGCAACTCCTGGTGGCCGACGAGGCACCGCGGATCGCGCGGCAAGCCCGGCCGCGTTCAGACGGTCTGGTCAATCAACGCCAACCGCTCCCCGAGACTAAGCCGCCGCGGGCCAAACGTTGACCGGCATGGAGTGGAGGAACGCGGTCATCGCTGCGGAGAACCGGGATTCAGGAGCTCATCCGCGCGGCGCAGGGAAGAGGAAAGAGCCGGCTCCAGTTGGAGATCGTCGTCGAACCCGACTTCGTCGGGGTCGACCGGAGTAGCACGGCGGGGCGCGCGCCGGCGGGCGGGCAACCGGGCGGCTGGGAGGTGCACAAGGCCGCGGAGCAGGCGTTACAAACCCTGGCGGGAGCGGCTCCGTCGTCGCGGCGCATGTACTCGGTCGTCCTCGAACGCACTGGAGGGGCTTGGCAGCGGGCATCGTTCGCGCTGGCTGGCGAAACGGATGCCGGCGGGCGGCGACGCGGACCGCCCTGCGTCCGAGGCGGGACGTCAATTGGGCAGCCTATTGAGGCAGGCGGACGCCGCCAAGATGACCCGGCGCGGATCGACCTTGTCATTTCCCCGCAAGGCATTCGGCTCACGGGTTGGAGAGGATCGGAGGAACGAGCGGCGACCGGCCCGCCACGCGCGGAGGCCGCGACCGACGCGGCGGTTGACTGGCTGACGGACTGGCTGCAGACCATACAGGGCGAACATCCGCTCATCTACACAGCCGAGTTCGAGCGGGCGAGCGGAGCGTGGTCGATGCAGCGCTTCCGCAAGCTCGCCGAGGTGCGGCCGACTCCCAAGTCGCACCCGACGCCGGCGGACCCCTGGCTGGGCTCGACGAGGGCGAGCTGATCTTCGAGGACGTCGGGGACCAGGCAACTGGTGCTGAGCACCGCCGACGCGCTGATTGCCGAGCAAGACCCGACCCGGCTCGACAACCTCATCTACAGTCTCGGTCCGTTCGCCCTCCTCGGAATGGTGCGCGTCGGCAAGATCGATAAACTGGCGCGCCTCGGGCGCCTCGTCGGTCGGCCAGCACGACGCGTGCTCGGCGGAAACCCGGTTTGCCCAGCCTGGTGCAGGACCCGTCCATTCGCCCGCGAGCTGACTCACGCCGAGATATATAACGCCTTCCGCCATACACCGCTTACGCCCTCGAACCACGCGATCTTGCGGCTCAAGGACGTCCGGACCTGGGAGTTGGGGATGGAAACGCTGAACGATTTTGCCCGCCACGTGAACCACGGGATCATAGAAGATGCGGGACGCGGCCTAATGTCGATCGAGCACGGGCGCTTCGCCACCATTGTGAACCCGAAAACCCGGATCATCGTGACATTGACACCGCGCTAGAGCTTGGAGGGGTCCGTGGTGAACATGATCAGGAGGTCGTCGCCGCGGGTGAGGTGGAGCGGCTATTCGGCCCGTACACCTGCCCTATGTGCAAGGCGCAGAGCACAGGCGATGAGGCAGACCCCGGATGGGTCTTCTGCCCCATGGTGAGCGGGGCGCCGATCTGCCTTGGCTGCTGCGTGGACCATCAGCGAGTCGCTCGCTCAGATGACTTCGACGGAGACCCGTTTCGGGGGCTCTTCGACGATGTCGCCCGATTGACAGGCGACAGCGTGGCCATGCTGCGCCGGACTTGCCTGGCGCATCAAGAAGCGATTGTCTTGAGCGAACTCGGTGGTTCTCCCGACGAACGAACCGGGAAGGTCTGCTGCAGCTCTTCACCCGCATCCGAACGGCGCAGGGCCAACCGTAATCGCTTGCCCGACGCCTCGCCACGACATCCAAGCTATCCCACGGACAAGGAGCGTCACCGAGAAACAGCGCGGGGCGCCGGCGGCGGAGATTCCCGTGTCCAAGATTTGACCCCGGACGGCAACGGGAGCACCGAGCGAACACCGCGAGTGGTCGCGGTAAGATGCCGCCACAAACCTCTCGGCAGACCCTCTCGCGAGTAAGGAGCAACCCGAAATGCCGCACCGGCCACCCGCCATGACAGGAGACGAGGCGCTCTGGAAGCGGCGCTTCCGGGTGGAGAGGATTTTGTGGTCGATGCTGGCGGAGGAGCGACCAGAACGGGGAATGGCGGTGAGCAACCGCTCGGGACCGTACCAGCTCTACGCGTGGGAAGCAGCGACGGGGGAGCTGCGGCAGCTGACAGACCGCTCGGAGGGCATCGTCTGGGGCTTCATCGACCCTCAAGGCCGGCATGTCTATTTCCTGGATGACACGGGTGGGAATGAGATCGGGCACCTGGTGCGAGTCCCGTTTTCCGGCGGCGAGGCGCAGGACGTGACTCCTAACCTGCCCCCCTACTCGACCTTCGGCGGCACCGTCAATGCGGCGGGGGATCGGCTCGCTTTTGTGAAGGCAGACGACGAGGGGTTCGCGCTGACGGTGACCGACCTTGGGCCGGACGGAGAGGTGGGTGAGCCACGGGTCCTCTTCCGCAGCGAGCGGATCATGCTGCCTCCGGTGCTTTCACCCGCGGGCGATCTGGCCATCGTCGCCTCGCCTGAGCGCGGCGCGATGCAGCACTACACGCTGCTGGCATTTGACACGAGGACCGGTGAGCGGATCGCCGAGCTGTGGGATGGAGACGGCACGAGCGTGGAGAGCGGGCCGTTCCAGCGTCGCTCGGCAACGAACAGCGACGCCGCCCAGATGGCCGGGACGACGAACCGGAGCGGGTACGCGCGGCCGCTCCTCTGGCAACCACGCACCGGCGAGCGGCGCGACCTCCGGGTGGAGGACCTGGACGGCGAGGTCACGCCGCTCAATTGGGCGATCGACGGCAATCGTCTGCTGCTGCTGCAAACGAGCCAGGCCCGGCACCGGCTCTGGATCTACGATGTCGCCCAGGATGCCCTCCACGCCCTCGATCATCCACCGGGGTTCTACGGCGCGGGCGCCTACTTCGGGCCCGATGGGGAGATCTTCGCCAACTGGGAGGACTCCACCCACCCAACACGAGTGATCGCGCTCGATCCCGAGACCGGCGCGCTCCGCCACACGGTGCTGGCCGCCGGCGAAGCCCCACCGAGCCGGCCCCTGCGCTCGGTCACCTTCGGCTCGACTGCGGGTCAGGAGATTCAGGGATGGCTGGGAGTGCCGGAGGGCACGGGACCATTCCCGGCGATCCTTTACACCCATGGCGGCCCCGAGAGCGTCCAAACTGAAGAATTCACCGCCGAGGCCCAGGCGTGGCTGGACTACGGCTTTGCCT
This sequence comes from uncultured Chloroflexia bacterium, assembly GCA_963751075.1. GTDB lineage: Bacteria > Chloroflexota > Chloroflexia > Thermomicrobiales > UBA6265 > JACCXM01. The sequence continues at coordinate 255,698 of CAVVTE010000016.1, forward strand.
GGCTCTCGATCAACTATCGGGGATCGACGACCTTTGGCCGCGAGTTTCGTCAACAGATCTGGGGCGACCTCGGGCACTGGGAACTGGACGACATGGTCTCCGCTCGCGACTGGCTGGTTCGCGAGGGAATCGCCCACCCGGATCAGATCTTCCCCAGCGGCTGGTCCTACGGCGGGTATCTGACGCTGCTCGCGCTCGGCCGTCGCCCGGAGCTGTGGGCCGGGGGGATGGCCGGGGTGGCGGTGTCGGACTGGGCACTCCTCTTCGAGGACTCTTCCGAGACGCTGAGAGGATACTGCGCCGCGATGTTCGGGGGAACGCCCGCGGACAAGCCGGCGCAGTATGCCGCCAGCTCCCCCATCACCGACGTCGAGCGGGTCCGGGCGCCGCTGCTCATCATCCAGGGGCGCAACGACTCGCGCACGCCGGCGCGACCCGTCGAGATCTACGTCGAGCGGCTGCGCGCCCTGGGCAAGGCGGTCGAGGTCGAGTGGTTCGATGCCGGTCACCTCGGCGGCTTTGCCGATTCGGAGCTGGCGATCGCCCATCAGGAACGGATGATGCGGTTTGCCCGGGGAGTGCTCGACGGAGCCGAGACCCTGGCGCCAGCGACGAGATAACATGACGGAACGGTAGTGACATCCTGCACAGCGACGGCCGACTCGCTCTGCAGCGCGATCACAGTTGTGGAGTGCGGCAACGACGCCCCTGCCATGCGCCCGAGATCGAGCGATCGCGATCTCTCCGCACTGGTCGCGGCAAAGGCCGGAGAATCCGTCGAAACCAGATAGGCGGTTCCCATATACACCAGCCGGCCCGTCCACCGTGCGGCGCACCGGCCGTTGCAAAACTCCGACCGTGCGTTCAATGACGATCTGTGATGGCAGATATTGGTGCCGTCGACCCTCGGTGATCCCCCGTCATACCCTTGACGAGGTCGTCGAGATGGCGGCGGGACTACACGGCACTCACGCGGCACCCGACCGCGGGTTCTCGGCCCTACGTGAAGAAGTTGCGCGCCTCGTACGAGACCCGGGTGATGCGCGCCGGCACCTCACCTCGCACGACCGGTCCCCCGCCCTGCCTCTCCTAGCCTTCGCATTCTTTGCGGCCTTTGCGGCCTTCGCGGCCTTCCATAACGCTCATCCGGCCTCGGGATGCCCCGCCCCCGCCACCCGGCGACAGCATCATCCGGAAGCCGCATGACGTGCCCCCAACGGACCGATCGAGTTGGGTTCCTGTGACATCGAGGCTCTTGACATTCCATCGCCCCCCGATAGTCTGGGTTCCATGGGCACTCGGCTGATCGACTCGCAAGGCGCAGCAGAGCTGCCACGGAGCAAGGCGGGAGGGATCATGGAGACGCACCACGTCGATCGGACTGGCGCGGCGCCGTCCTGAATGGTCCAGTTGGCGCCAAAGTGATTTTCCACGTGTCCCCGGGGCGGGGTCGCCAATCTCCCCTATTCCAGGCAGAGAACGCATGCAGCGATTCTCGACCAGACGCGTCCTCGATGGCTTGCTCGCGTCAGGACGCGATTGACATTGCGTTGATATGGAAGCGTGGCGAGGATGAACGCCACGCACCGGGGTCGTTTTTCGGTTCCCGTCAGACTCGGGATGGACTGACGGGACGCGCATGACGGACGAGCGCCGGAGACAGGAGGACGGACTCAGGTTCTAAACACCCCGACACCTGCGGGCCGGTCACGGGGCTGCGTGATCGGAAAAGTTGGAGGGAAGGGTCTTGATAACGCGTCGACCGATCGTGCGCACACGCCTCGTGGCACTGATCGCCTGTTCTTTGCTTGCAACCACTATGCCGTTCTCTGCAGAGGCTGCCCCAGACGGCCACCTCTGGTATCCCGCCGACGGCGGAGTTGTGCACTACCAGGAAGCCGCTCCAGCGACGGCAACCGAAGAATGGGTCGATCCGGCGGCTGCGGATCCAGCGGGAATAGATCCCGTGGCAACCGACCTGGCTGTTGATCCCGCTCCCGCCAAGGAGTGGGTCGATCCAGCCACCACCGATATGGCAACGGATGCGGGGGTCACCGAAGCCTCGGGCCAATCTGTAAGCTCGGTCGATCCGGTGCCGGGCGAATGGGTCGACCCGGCAGCCGCCGCTCCAGTCACGTCCGAAGGTAAAGTCGACCCCGCCACTGGCGAGTGGGTTGATCCGGCTACATTGGGCACCGGGGCGACGGCTGACCCGGGAGACCCGGCGCTGAGTGGGGCGATCGAGCCCGTCCCTGTTGAAACCCAGGGCGACCCTGTAATGGGCAAGAGCGGGGGTGAACCGGCAGCCGATCCATGGCTCGAGCCGGCACCGGTTGCCGCTGCCCCGAGCGATCCGGCGGCCGGCACCAATCCGGCGCCCGTCGACGCCAGCATGTCCGGGGCAACCGAGCCGTGGGGACAACCCGTGGCGACGGCGTACATCGCGGGCACCGGCGGCGCGGGAGCGGCCTGCCATGCCGCCCCGGAGTACTCAACTGGGACGCTCACAGTGCTCGGTGAGGGCCAACCGGTCGAGGTGCGCGGTGAGGCCGTCGGCGAGTGGCAACCCGTCAACTGCGCCGGCGCCGGTGGCTATGTACAAGCCTCTCTGCTCTCCTGGACGCCAATGATTGCGCCCGCGGCACCCGCCACCGGGGAACAGCAGGAGCTCGGGGTTGGCGCGAGTGGGTCTGGAGGCGAGCAGATCGTCAGCTTCGCGATGCAGTACCAGGGCTATCCCTACATCTACGCCGGCGAGGGTCCGTATGCCTTCGACTGCTCCGGGTTCACGATGTTCGTGATCAACAACACCCTGGGCACACCGATCCCGCACGACATGGTTGTCCAGTACGAGATGGGGCAACAGGTCAGCCGCGAGGCACTGCAGCCGGGGGATGTGGTCTTCTTCGCCAATACCTTTCGCCCGGGGATGTCCCACAACGGCATCTACATCGGTGGGGGACAGTTCATCCATGCCGAGCGAGAATCGAGCGGGGTGAAGATCAGCGACCTCAATTCTGACTACTACAGCTCACGCTGGTACGGCGCCGTGCGATTTCCCTAGCGGGCAAACAGTTGACGGTCTGAACCGATTGCGTGTCTCCTCGGCGTATCACCATTGGGGGACTTTGGTGAACACTGTCTCATGCCAAAGCCGACAAGCTGTCCCTGTCCGGTGCATTGAGCCGGCCTCCGCTGCACGACGTCGGTGACAATCTCACCCTCAATCCCGGTATACGGAACAGGTAGATTCAGTCGTGCTGCGATTCACAGCGAAGGATGTCGTAGCGTTGGCGGCAGATTGAGAAACGTCAAACAGCTCAACTCGATCACTCTCACTTCATTGTCGAGGTCGCCCCGTTTGTCGTCACTCAGGAAGTACCTCGGAGCCTCGGGAGTGGCCACTATCATTGCGTGAGGCAGCCCTACGGCCACTGCGGTGGGCTCGCACCACCGGGCACGACCTCCGCCGCGGCAGCTCCTGTCCGTGCGTTGAGGTGATCCACGATCTCGTAGGCGAGCATAAGCGCCTGTTCGGGGGTGAGCAGGCGTCCTTCTTCGTGGAGCGCGTCGACGGCAGGCCGCACCAAGACGCGTGCGCGCCCCCGCAAGCGCTCGCATCGTGTTCGTTCTGGGTTGATGGCGGGACTGGACAGGAGAGCATATTCACGCTCAGTCCAGGCTGCACTCAGCAGGCGGATGCCGTCGTAGTCTGCTCCCGAGCGGATGCGCCGCCATCGCCAAGTGCTTCGAAGCACTCGATGACGCCACGCTTATCGCCCATCTCCGTGCGGGTTCGCAAGGCGCGTTCGAGCAGCAGCGCGGCACGCGCGGTATCCCCTTCCCGGGAAGCAAGATCGCCAAGGCTGCACTCGGCATAGGCAATGCCAATCTTCTCGCCGAGGGCCTCGAAGCGGTGCAAACTGTCCGCCAGATGGCGAGCGGCCGCAGCCGTGTCGCCCCGCAGCCGCGCAATCTCGCCGAGGTTGTAGACCGAGTAGGCGATCCCAGCCTCATCATGCACCAGTTCGCGAAGGCGGAGCGCTTCTTCTTGGTAATCTTGGGCGCCGTTGAAATCGCCTTGCGCAAGCAGCACATCCCCGAGGTTGGTAAGCGAGAGCGCCATGCCAAAGGCATCATCTCGCGCCTGACGCAGCTCCAGGCTTTCCTTATGAAGTGCGAGCGCACCATCGTAGTCGCCAAGCCACGCGGCAACGATGCCCAGGTTGTTCAGCGCTCCGGCGATCCCTTCGCTGTCGCCGAGCTCGCGTCGCAACGTCAATGCCTCTTCGTAGTGCTGCCTCGCCTGCGTGTACTCCCCGCTGTCACCCAGGAGATTGCCCAGCGCGTTATGGGCATCGGCGCGCACAGTCAATGGAGCCTCCGCCACGCCGGGAAGGGCGAGGGCGCGCTCCAGCCAGGATCGCCCCTCGACCAGGCGACCGCGCGCCGACCAATACCGCCACAATGACCGTGCCAGCCGCATCGTGGACTCAGCCAAACCGTGCTCCAAGCCCCAATTCAAGGCGGCCCGGATATTGACGTCCTCGGCATCGAGACGGGCTAACCACGCTCGCTGCTCGGCGCCGACCAGTCCTGCGTATGCCTCCTCGGCCAGGGAGAGAAAGTAGCCAGCGTGCGCCTGTTCCGTAGCCAGGCACTGATCGTCGTCCTCGTGCAATTGATCCAAGGCAAACTCGCGAACCGTCTCGAGCATCGTAAATCGCGGCTCAGCATCGTTGTCATGGCGCTGCACCAAGCTCTTGTCGACCAGTGACACCAGCCCCTCGACAACATCGAGATGCCCATCGACATGGGTGACGGCGGACGCCGCCTCCAGGGTCCATCCGCCGGCAAAGACCCCGAGGCGGCGGAAGAGCGTCCGCTCGTCCGGAGAGAGCAGGTCATTGCTCCAGGCGATGGCATCGCGCATCGTGCGCTGCCGAGTGGGCGGGTCGTGGCTGCCGCTAGTGAGTAGAGGTAATCGCTTCTCAAGGCGGGTCAGCAGTGCAGCGGGGGGCAGCACACGGATCCAGGCTGCGGCCAGTTCGATGGCCAGCGGCAACCCGTCGAGGCGGCGGCAGATGGCGGCCACGGCCGCGGCGTTGTCCGGGGTCAGGACAAAGGAGGGATGACTCGCCGCAGCACGCTCGACAAAGAGCGCGACGGCGGGACCCCGTGCCAACTCGTCGACGGATGACAGGTGAGTGCTCATTGGCAGCGGCAATGGGGGCAACGGGAAGGCGCGTTCCCCTCGCACGCGAAGCGCCTCCCGGCTCGTGGCCAGCACCGAGAGGTGCGGGCAGGCGGCAAGCAGGGCGGCAATGTCCGGAGCCGCGTCGAGGACCTGTTCACAGTTGTCGAGCAGGAGGAGCAGCTGCTTGGAGGCGAGGACGCGTGAGAGGGTCTCCCGCAGTCGTTGTCCGGATCGCTCGCGGACGCCAAGGGCACTGGCAATCGTCGGCACGACAAGGTCCGGAGCCCGCATCGGCGCGAGATCGACGAAGACGACGCCATCGCTGAATTCGCCCCGCAGGTGTGCGGCGACCTCGAGGGCAAGACGGGTTTTGCCCGTACCCCCGGGACCCGTCACGGTCACCAGCCGGACGGTGTCCTGCCCCAATAGAACGGTTAGTTCAGCGAGTTCCGGCTCTCGACCGATCAGCGAAGTGAGGGGCATCGGGAGTAGGGCGGAACTCCCGGGAGCGGCATCCGGCGTCTGCGGCAGGCGTCCGGGTCGTGCCGCGGCAAGGAGTGCCTGCCGGTCGGAGGGACTGAGCTCGAGCGCGTCGGCCAGCAAACGCACGGTTGTCAAATGCGGTGCACGGCGTACACCCCGTTCGAGATCACTGATCCCTCGTGGGCTCACCCCGGCACGCTCGGCCAGCGCTTCCTGGGACAGTGCGGCCGCGGTGCGGAGATGCCGCAGGAGATCGGCGAATGACATCGTGGCGCTGCTCATCACGCCCCTCCGACCCCGTAGCGTGATCGACCACGCGGGCAGACCTGATGAAGAACGATTCTAGACTATTTGATGAAAATGTGAACCTTTGATGCGTGGGTATTGCGTGGGTATTGCGTGGGTAACGCGCGTAGTGTCAAAACGGCTCTCGGCGCAGACTAGGGAGGCGAGCAACACGTCGGTGACCCGCACCTTCAGACGCTCACGGCGTACTAGCGCTAGGAACGACCACCCTTGGAGCTCCGGTTCCTGCCCACCCTCGCGTTCCCGTTGCTCCTGCACGATGCCCTGAGCGTCGTCGGCGTCGCTATCTCGCTCCTCATCGGCCTCGTGTTCATCAACTTCGGCCTCCTACTCTCGGGGCTGTTCACGTGGCTCGATGGGAGCCGTGGCGGTTCACCAAACGAATACGTCGAGTGCGGACCGGTCGCGGCTCCCCTCATCGCTGATCCCGCACCAGGCGGGATGGTGTCTCGGGAGACGAAGCCCGATCCGGAACCGGTCGTGCAACCCCACATCTGGCGCACCCTCCTCGGACACATGCCTACGCCTCTGACGTCGTCGGTTCAAACCGTCAAGCCATGAGGAGCACGTGATGTGCGGCATTTAGCCTCAAGTGCCTGTTTGCGCGGACTCATTCCCACTGACCGGGAACTGAACTAGGAGAGCGTGCTATGGACCCCCAACGATTCGATGAGCTTGCCAGACGCGTCGCTATCGGCTCACGACGGCAAATCCTGGGCGGTCTCCTCGGCGGGCTGGCCGCCGCATTCGGCATCCATGGCACCGATGCCGCGAAGAAGGGGCAAGACCCCGAACCGGACACGGAACAGGACACCCAGCCGACTGACACCGAGCCCACCCCCACCCCGCTCGCCGAGGCCGCCCACGCCCACGCCCACTCCGCTCGCTGAGGAGCGACCGGCCAGGGACAAGCCGGCCGACAACCGGTCCGTCACGGACAAGCCGGCCGACGACCAGCTCACCGAGACCCCGCCGGCCGAGGAGCGGCCCGCCAAGAAGGACGCCGAGGAGCGCCCGGCCAAGAAGGACGCCGAGGAGCGCCCGGCCAAGAAGGACGCCGAGGAGCGCCCAGCCAAGAAGGACGCCGAGGAGCGGCCGGCCAAGAAGGACGCCGAGGAGCGCCCGGCCAAGAAGGACGCCGAAGAGCGCCCAGCCAAGAAGGATGCCGAGGAGCGCCCGGCCAAGAAGGATGCCGAAGAGCGCCCAGCCAAGAAGGACGCCGAGGAGCGCCCGGCCAAGAAGGATGCCGAGGAGCGACCGGCCAAGAAGGATGCCGAGGAGCGCCCAGCCAAGAAGGATACCGAGGAGCGCCCGGCCAAGAAGGATGCCGAAGAGCGTCAGCAGGACTCGACGCAGATCAGCGCCGCCGCCGGGACAACCTGCGCCGGTCCGAGCGCTACCTGCAATAATAAGGTGAAGTGCTGCAGAGGCCTTACCTGCATCAACTCATCCTGTTGTCCGGCTGCCGACGTGTGTGGAACCACGTGCGGTTGTCCCTCAGGCCAAACCTGTAGCACCGTTAAGAATAAGAAACAGTGCGTAGCCGGTTGCACCGCGGAGACGGACGCTGCCGCCTGCACGCGGCAGGGCGTGGAGTGCGGCCCGACGACGAACAACTGCGGTCAGCCGGTGGTGAGCTGCGGGACCTGCGGGACGGATGAGTCCTGCGTTGCCAACAAGTGCGAGTGCGACGACGCGGTCTGCCCGGAGACCTACGAGTGCGGGAGCTACACGAACGCCTGCGGCAGCGAGGTGACGTGCACCGACACCTGCACCACGGATCAGATGCGCACTGCAACGCAGGCGTCTGCGACGCGGCGGTCTGCCAGATGCGCGACGTGGACTGCGAATTGACGGGAGACAGTGCACGGGCAGCGATGGTCTGCAACGCGGCGGTCTGGACCGCGATACTGCGGGGAACACGGATGAGACCTGCACCGACAACGACCATGCGTACTGCAAGGGCGGCGAAGTCTGCCGGTCGAGCGCGACGTACTGCGGGGAGTTACACCAACGCGGCGAGCGGTGGATCGGCTGGACTGCGGAGACCTGCAACGACGCGATCGAGACCTGCCGACGCAACGAACGCCGTGCGTCTGCCAACGCGGCGAGAGTCTGCACCCGGAAGACCTACGAGTGACGAGATGCATCGTGCAACGCCTGTCGGCGGAGTGAGTTCGGCGGCACGAGAGTGCGGGACCTGCGACAGCGCCGCAAACCTGTGGAGGTGGCGGAATACCGAACCAATGCGGCTGCACGGCAGACCCAATCACCACGACCTGTGCGGGCAAGGCATGCGGCCCCGCCACTAACAACTGCGGGGAGTCCGTCACGTGCCCCAACACTTGCCAGGCACCTCAGACGTGCGGCGGCGGGGGCGCCGGGCCCAACTCATGTGGCTGCACGACAACCGGCACCTGCCCGGCAGGAGCGAACTGCGGCACCGTGCCCGACGGCTGCGGTGGCTTCGTCAGCTGCGGCGATCCCTGCACGTCACCACAAACGTGCGGCGGCGGGGGCACAGCCGAACGTCTGCGGCGGCGATAGCTGCATCTGCACGAGAAAAGCTCTGTATGAATCGTGCCCAGAGCTCCGCCGAATGCTGCTCGGGTGCCTGTGGAGACCCCGATTTCTCGGGATTCAATTACTGCTACGAATTCGACCACACGCGGTATTGCGCCGACGTAGGAAGCTTCTGCTCCAACGATGCCGATGGCAACAACCATTGCTGCGGTGGCGTCTGCGAGGATTGCGAATGTCAGGCCTTCGACTGCCGCGAAGCGGGGGATCCTGTTTGTAACTTCGACCAGGAGTGCTGCGACTCAGCCGTCTGCATGCTGTTTGTCCAATGAACGGAGTGTTGCGTCGAGCGTGGCGACGTTTGCACAGCCTCCAGCGAGTGCTGCAGTGGAGAGTGCTGTCCGCCTGCCGGCCAAGCGTGTCAGTTTGACTCCGAGTGTTGTAGCCGCTCCTGCAGGAATGGTGTGTGCGACAACTTCGATGGGAACAGGTACTGCTTGTGTGGCCCCGTCGGTAGTCCCTGCACAAGTGGAGGCCAGTGCTGTAGCGAAACGTGCGGCCCGGAGGGAGTCTGCACCTGCTCGCCACCCGAGCATGGGAACATGCCATGCCGGCTGGACGAAGACTGCTGTGGTGGACGCTGCCAGAAAGGCCTCCAATCCCCTGATGACGGAGCGGATGGTATATGTTGTCGGTTTGCCGGCACGGAGTGTCAGTTTGACTCCGAGTGTTGTAGCCGCTTCTGCAACTCCCCTGAAGGAGTGGATGGTGTGTGCTGTCACCCTGTTGGCCAGGCGTGTACGGTTGACGACGAGTGTTGTAGCGGCTCCTGCACGGATGGTATGTGCTGTCAGCCTGTCGGCCAGGTGTGTCAGTTTGACTTCGAGTGTTGTAGCGGCTCCTGCGAGAATGGAGTCTGCTGTCAGGGTGCCGGCAAGGCGTGTGAGGCTGGCACCCCGTGTTGTGGCGGCTCCTGCGTGAATGGAAGTGCTGCCGGCCGCCGGCGTGCAGTGTTTTTCTAGCTCGGCGTGTTGTAGCGGCACCTGCAATTTTGATTCTGTCAATTTCGTTTCGTCTGCAATTAGCGCGAGGAGCAGGCCGTAGCGGCAGGCGAACTCACGGTTGCAAGTCACCAAGCGCCGTTCTCCCGCTGAGGATGATGGGCGGGAGAACGGCGTCGTCTCTCCCTGAAGCGACCGGGATAAGTCCCGGCCCGCGCCGATCATCACCCAGGTCAAGCCCGATGCGATTTTCTGACCAGAGCGTGATCGGCCCTCTGCCAATCGCCGACGGGAAGACGCCGCAGACGGTCATGCTCCTTGGGGCACTGCTCCTCGCCGCCCCGAGGGCTCCGGGGCTTTTCCTTTTGTGTGGACACCCACACTACCAATAGCCGTTGGCCTACAGGATGGACGGTTCTCTGCGGTCCGCCCCCTGTACCGCGAATCTGACCCACATAGGCTCGATCCTGAGCACCTTTCACGGAGATAGAGAATTTCGGCTGGTTGCACCGTCATTGCCGGCTTGCCGTCAGGCGACCATCAAGGTCACGGCTCGTCCTCTCGCCGGGGTGGAGCGCGAGTGGCCTCGAGTACTGCTCCTCTGACAACCCTTCGGTGACCTTCTCACGACATGCGTCAGCCGGGAGCGCAAAGCCCGTTTGGTCGTCGCCCTGCTGTGAAGCGCCGCTGTCCGCTGCGCACGCGAACCGGGCAACCAGCAAAATTGCTCGCTCGAAACGCATGAATCGCCTCCAACGAGATACCTTCTTGCCAGCGGGATCATGCATGCCAAGCGCCACGCGCCCGAGTCCGATGGCCTAGGACGACGCGTCTCGCCGAACACGGTGACTTGGCGATCCTGCAGCTCGACGCTCTATAACTCGTACGGGGTTCTGTCCGGGTGGATTCTGTCGCAACTGTCGCATGACTGATGATCAGACTACCCTGGAGCGGCTCACCATCGCATCATCGGCCTCACCCCGGTATTGGAGATGATGGTCTGCTCGCGCGTCTCCTCGGGGCGGGGCTCCACTAAGGTCGTCGGGCCGCTGTTCTCGTTCCCCGGATCGGCCGGCGGCAGTTCATCCTTAGGGTCAGAGGATTCAGCGGGGTCAGCGTGGCCGTCGGTACCATGCCGACCATCCCCTCCCGGGTCCTCCACTTATGGACGGCTCGCGAGCCTGCCTTGCCTCCGACCTGGGCCTGCGGGGCCATGTCCGCGGCCAATGATGATCGTTCCGGCAGAGAACCCAGGCGTAGTTCGCCAGTTGCTTGTCCGGCTGCCCGCCGGCAGGCTCCTACAAGGTGGCGGGAGGAGAATGGTTGGAAGGCCCGCGACTGCCATGCCTCGACACCTGATGGGCGCCCCAGGTTCAGGTTCTAGCGGTGTCTCTTCCCCTATCCCTTCCCACGCCAATTGATGAAGGAGGATTGACAAATCCTCGTTGCCGTGTCGGAGCGAATTCCCGCGAGCCGGCACGGTTCGCTGTGGAACCTCTCCGAACGGGGAGGTTGATGCCTGGCTACATTGGTGACAGAAGCGTGTCGACGCTCTCCCCACCTGCCACGTATGATCACCGGGAAGGGGTACAGACACCATGGAGCAGGGACAACCCGCAATCCGGCCGGCACTGCTGACCGTCGACGACGACCCGCAGGTGCTGCGCGCCATCGAGCGCGACCTGCGTCGCCATTTCGGCCGTGAGTACCGGGTGGTTGGCGCCGATTCCGGCGACGCCGCCCTCGACGCCCTCGACGAATTGCAGCGGCGCGACGAACCAGTTGCTCTCCTCCTCGCCGATCAACGGATGCCGCACATGACCGGGGTCGAGTTTCTGGAGCAGGCGCGGGAGCGGGTCCCGGCCGCCAAACGCGTGCTGCTGACCGCCTACGCCGACACCGAAGCCGCGATCCGGGCGATCAACACCGTCCGCCTCGACTACTACCTGCTCAAGCCCTGGGATCCGCCCGAGGAGCACCTCTACCCGGTCCTCGACGACATGCTCGACGATTGGCGATCCGGGTTCCGTCCGCCCTACCGGGGCCTGCGAGTGCTCGGACTGCGTTGGGCGCCCGCCTCGCACGAGATCCGTGACTTCCTGGCTCGCAACCAGGTCCCGTACCGGTGGCTGGACATCGAAACCGATCCTGAGGCGCGGCGGGTGATCGAGGCCGAGGGGGCGGAAGGCTCCCATTTGCCGCTGCTCATCTTCAGTGATGGCTCCCGCCTCGAAGCGCCGTCGATCCGGGACGTCGCCGACAAAGTCGGGCTCCAGACGCAGGCCACCCGCCCCTTCTACGATCTGGTGATCGTCGGCGGTGGTCCGGCCGGGTTGGCCGCCGCCGTCTACGGCGCGTCAGAGGGTTTGCACACCGTCCTCGTCGAGCGGGAGGCCCCTGGCGGCCAGGCCGGGATGAGCTCGCGCATCGAGAACTACCTCGGCTTCCCGGCCGGTCTCAGCGGCGCCGATCTGGCCCGCCGGGCGGTGGCCCAGGCGGCTCGCTTTGGTGTCGAGATCGTGGCGCCACAGGAGGTGTCCGCGCTGCGCTCCGAGGGACCGACGCGTCTGGTGACCCTCGCCGATGGCGCCGAGTTGGCCAGCCATTCCCTGATCGTGGCGACCGGCGTGTCGTATCGCCTTCTCGATGCCCCCGGCGTCGAACGGCTCACCGGCGCCGGTGTCTATTACGGCGCGGCGATGACCGAGGCCATCTCCTGCCGTGACGAGGCGGTCTTCATCGTTGGCGGCGCCAACTCAGCCGGCCAGGCCGCGATGTACTTCGCTCGCTACGCCGGTCAGGTCACCATCCTGACCCGCAGTCCCCTTGCCAAGAGCATGTCCAGCTACCTCATCCAGCAGATCGCCGAAACGCCGAACATCGTCGTTCGCACGAATGCCCGCGTCGCCGCCGTCCACGGTGACGACCATCTTTCCGAGCTGACGATCGGGGACACGGTAACCGGCGCCGAGGAGACGCTGCCGGCGGCAGCACTCTTCATCTTCATTGGGGCCGAGCCGCGCACCGACTGGCTCGGCACCGACGTGGCGCGCGACGAGCGCGGCTTCGTGCTGACCGGCGCCGACCTCCCACGCGACGATCGTGGCCAGGTCCGGGGTTGGCCGCTGGAGCGGGAGCCGTTGATGCTGGAGACGAGCGTGCCGGGGGTCTTCGCCGCCGGCGACGTCCGCCACGCCTCGATCAAGCGCGTCGCCTCCGGTGTCGGCGAAGGATCGATCGCCGTCTCCTTCGTCCACCAGTATCTCAGTCAGGGTCAGGTCTAGGGCGATCGGAGAAGGAGCCGGGGATGGCGAGCAACCCATGGGCCGCCGCGGCGCGGATGACCCCGAACGCGCTGCGCGACGTCCCCATCTTCGCCTCCCTCGCCGACGGCGAGCTGCGGTGGTTGGCCGCCCGCGGCATCCGAGACCTCGCTCGACAGCGGCACCGTCCTCTTCCGCGAGGGCGATCCCGCCGACGCCTTCCACGTCGTCCTGGATGGCGAGTTGCGCGTCACGAAGCTGGTCGAGGGGCGCGAGACCGAGATCGACCTCCTGCCGACCGGTAGCTTCACCGGCGACATCGGGCTCCTGATCGACCTTCCCCACGTCGGCACCGCCCGCGCGACACGACGGACGCGGCTCCTCGTTTTCGACCGCGACACGTTTCGCAATCTCGTCACCGAGCTGCCCGCCGTCGCTCGCGAGGTGCTGCCGCTGATGGGCGCCCGCGTCCAGGGCGCCGAGGTGCTTCTCCGCGAGCGCGAAAAGCTGGCCGCGCTGGGCAAGCTTTCGGCCGGTCTGGCGCACGAGCTGAACAACCCCGCCGCCGCGGTCCGGCGCGCGGCCGATCATCTGGCAGCCGCGCTCGTGGCCCAGGACGCCCGCGCACTGCGCCTCGGCGCGGCCGTGCTGTCGCCCGAGCAAATCGCTGTGCTCGAGGCGGCCCGGCGGACGGCCAGCACGCCGCCCCAGGTGCTCGATGCCATGACGCGCAGCGACCGGGAAGACGAACTGGCCTTTTTTCTGGAGGAGCAGGGGCTCGCCGACGCCTGGGATATGGCTCCGAGCCTGGTGAGCGCCGGCCTGGCCCTCGCCGACGTTGAAGCAGTGGCCGCCGTCCTTCCCACCGAGGCTGTGGCGGACGGGATCGGCTGGGTCGCGGGCGGCCTGGCCGTGAGCGGTCTGGTCGACGAGGTGCGACGCGGCGCCGAGCGCATCTCCATCCTCGTCCAGGCGGTCAAGGACTACTCCTTCATGGATCGCGGCCCCTTGCAAGAGGTCGACGTTCGAGAGGGTCTGGAAAGCACGCTGTCGATCCTTCAGCACAAACTCGGCAATGTCGACATCGTGCGCGATTACGACCCCGGGCTCCCCCGCATCGCCGGCCACGGTTCCGAGCTGAACCAGGTCTGGACCAACCTGATCGACAACGCGATCGACGCCATGGCCGGGCAAGGCCAGCTCTCGCTGCGGGCGACGCGTACCGGCGACGGGGTCGAGGTCGAGATCGCGGACAACGGTTCGGGGGTGCCGCTGGAGGTCCAGGAGGGCATCTTCCAACCCTTCTTCACCACCAAGCGGATGGGCGACGGCACCGGGCTGGGGCTCGACATCGCGTATCGGATCGTCGTCAATCGCCACGGCGGCACCATCCGCCTCGCTTCGCAGCCCGGCGATACCCGCTTCGTCGTCCGCCTGCCGAGTGCTCCTCCAGTCTCAACCGGAGGGACCGGAGGCGGTTGAGTGCACCGCACATCGTTGTGGACTGGTGAGGCTACTGAACCGGGCGCGGTGCATCTTTATCCATGCGCTGGGCGCCACAGCGAGAGATGTGACGGCCGAAGACGTCAGCTCGCTCCGCCGACAGCGTAACGGCGGTGGTGCGGCGTTATCATCCCCGTTGCATTTACTGACGCGAGCAGAGCTGCCATGACCTCCTCATCTCCTGCTAGCCGTCCGTCCCAACTTCGGTTGCCTCGCACCCCGTTGATTGGACGAGAACGGGGGCTGGCGATGGTCCGTGGGCTGCTCCTGCGTGATGACGTTCCCCTCCTCACCTTGACGGGTCCAGGCGGTGTTGGCAAGACCCGGCTCGCGGTGCACGTTGCCGCGGACCTGGATACCGCTTTCCCAGACGGCGTAGTCTTCGTCGGTCTCGCGCCCATTACCAACCCCGGCTTATTGGTCCCCGCCATCGCGCAGTCCTTGGGTATAGGAAATGCTGGAGGCGAGAGCGTCTCTGAGCGGCTCAAGGCCTTTTTGCGCGACAAACAGCTCCTCCTGGTCCTCGACAACTTCGAGCAGATGGTCGAGGCGGCGACGCTCGTGGCTGATCTCGTAGCAAACTGCCCTGCGCTGACGGTACTCGTGACGAGTCGAGTGCGGCTGCGCATCTCGGATGAACGCGAGATCCTAGTCCTGCCATTGCCGCTGCCCGAGACCGAGGATCAGGTATCCGCGGATGGTGTCGACGCATCGGCCGCGGTGCGCCTCTTCGTTGCGCGGGCCCAGGCCGTCAAACCCGACTTCGCGCTAACAGACCACAACGCACAGGCAGTCATCACTATCTGTCGCCGGCTGGATGGACTACCGCTGGCCATCGAACTTGCCGCAGCCCGGGTCAAGATCCTCTCGCCGTCGGCGCTGCTGACCAGGCTTGACCACCGGCTGCCACTGCTGAGCGGGGGTGGACGCGACCTGCCCGCTCGACACCAAACGATGCGCGACGCCATCGCCTGGTCCTACGACCTGCTGACGTCGGAGGAGCAGACGTTCTTCCGCCAACTCGCCGTCTTCGTCGGTGGATTCACGCTGGAGGCGGCCGAAGCCGTCGCAAGCAGCGGGGCACAACGCACGATAGACGTCCTGGAGGGCGTGGCGTCGCTGGTGGAGCAGAGCTGCTGCGGGAAGAGGACGGCCCAGGTAACGAGCCACGCTTCCTGATGCTGGAGACAGTTCGCGAATTCGGCCTGGAGCAATTGGTAGCAGCCGGCGAGGAGGCGACGACGCGAGACCGCCACGCGGCGTGGTGCCTGGCAGTGGCCGACGAGGCGCCGACCGCTCTGAGCCCGATTGTCCGCCCCGACACCATTGACCGGTTGGAGGCCGAGCACCCCAACCTGCGGGCTGCCCTCGGGTGGCTGGATGAAACCGGACGGCTGGATCAGTTACTCCCGTTGGCCGACCAACTCGGCCGGTTCTGGGATCTGGCTGGGCACTACCGAGAGGGCCTGTCCTGGTTGGAGCGGGCACTGGCCGTCGGCGACAAGGACACACCGGCCCGCGCTCGTTGCAGGCGTTGTGCAGGGTGGGATAGCCTGGCCCAGACGTTGAACGAGCCCGGCAGCGAGCTACCTGGAACAGGCACTGGCACTCGCCCGCACGATTGGCTACGTGGCCTACGAGGCCGAGGTTTCAGTGCTGCTGGGCATCATGGCTGAGGATAGGGGGGACTACCAGGAGCCAAGAGCACCTGGCCGCTAACCGCCGGCTCAACGAGCAGGCGGGCAAACTCTGGGGGCTGATCGTGGCCGACTACCACCTGGGCATCGTCGCGTACGGCCGAGGAGACAT
>CAVVTE010000017.1:0-90031 GCA_963751075.1 uncultured Chloroflexia bacterium
ATAGCGACCGCATCAAGGAGAACGCTGGCGCCGGCGTCGACATCACCCGCATCTCCTGCCACCAGCGACGTCCTTCCCGCCCCAGGAAAACTCCTCTGCCTCGGACGTGTCAGTTAGAGCACGTGGGTGACAACGCAAGCTAGGAACCCGTTTCACAACCTGGTCGGGGTGACGCCGATCTTCCACGCGTTGAGCGGCCGATCGTGGACGCGGCGTTGTGAAGCGGGGCTCGGCTCAATACAGGACCGACGGGACGTAGGCGCCTGCCGGCTCGTTGTAGAGCCCGACGCTCATCAGCGTCATGAGGAACACGACCCGCAGCCGGTTCTGCAGGCACCACTCGAAGAGTGCGCCGTTCCGGACCGGCACGAGAATGCCGGGCCCCTCGAATGTCCGGGCGGCTCCGATCACGGCCTTGAGGTCTTCCGTCGACTCGCCCACGGCGTGGCCCATGAACGCCATCGCCGTGGCGTAGCCGGTGATCCGGCCGCCGTGTTCCACGACGACGGCACTTCCCTGCGCGATCGCGTCCCGCAGCTCGCCGCCGCGATCGTGGCCGTGGACGAGAGCGACAGACATCGTTGCACGCCGCCAGGTCGGCCTCGGCGGCCGAGCGAACGCCGTAACCAGGGATCGTCGCACCGATCGGTGGCCCTTGCATGCACGCCACCACATCACGCACCTGGAAGCCCATGCGCGCGTAGAGGCTGAGCGACCGCGTGTTGTAGGCCGACTGCAGCAGCCGAACGCCGGCGGCGCCCTGCGCGGCGGCGCGATCGAGGACGTTCTGCATGAGCAGGCGGCCGATGCCACTCTCCTGGACTGTGGGGTCCACCGTGATGGGACCGACGCCCGCGATCGACGAGCGCTCGTCGAGGAAGTTGCTGCCGACGATCGTGCCCTCGCGCTCGGCCACGACCGAGTAGAAGCCTGGGTGCGCGAGCAGCATCGTCAGCAAGCCGATGCCGATGTCCGGTGCCGGAAAGTCGGAGGGATACCCGTGTGCGGTGGCAACGCCGGTGAACGCCCGGTGGCAGATCTGGCCGCAGGCCTCGGCGTCCTCCGGCGTCCCCGGCCGCATCGCGACGGTCATCGGCCCGTCGGCAGGACGGAGGGTGGAAAGGTCGGACATCGAACGCTCCTTTCGATACGCCAATGCCGCTCCTGCTACTGCAATGAGCGCGTGGGCGATCGAGCAATGAGATGTGAAACCAGTTGCCCGGAACCGGTTTCAAAAGCCTTCCGCTCGGGATCATGGCCCACGATCCTAGCGTGGTCAATGGCTCGCGGTTCCCACCGGTGTCACCCAGGCCATTCGCGGCGGTGAAGACCGGCACGGCAGAGTTTTGAAACCAGTTCTGGGCTTGTGATGTAACCCCGGCGTGGTGCTAGCGCAAAGGGTCTCGGCCCCAGCACGAACAAACGCGGCTCGTCTCGGGTTTCGCGCTCGACCCGCATCAGGTTTTGGCACCCTCGGCACCAGTGGGACCATGTGCCAGCGCGCCAACACCTCGTTGCCGCTCGGTGCCAGAGGCAGGACCGGGTTGTCGTCCGAGGCCAGTCGCGACGCTGCTAGGAGTCCTCGCGGCGGGTCAGCGCTTGCCTCACGACGAGGAGCCTCCCTCGTGCAGCCGTGGATCGAGATCGGCCTAAGCGCGAGCGGCACGTCGCAGCGAGGGAACAACGGCGTCACCTGGACCGCTGGCCTTGCCGGCAGTATCCCAACTGCGCTCGTTTCACTGCCCGTCACCCACGGCTCGCCCGTGTCTAGGAGAGCACCTGGGTTAAAACTCAAGCTAAGTCTCGAGCACGCGGCGCGTGTCGCCGCTATTCCCGGCAGTGACGTACACCTTTCGCTTCCTGGCGTCCAGACGGCCAGGACGAGCGTGGTCGTGAGTCGTGAGCCCGGAGGGCGCCCGCTTCTGATGCCTGACGACCTTACGACTCCGGCATCGAAAAGCTGATAGCCGATAGCCGATAGCCGATAGCTCAGCTCCTCGTCGCCGCCGGCGCCTCCTCCGGGGCGAGCAAGGCCGCGATGCCGGCAAAAATCTCCCAGCTCGCCCGTGCGGACCGGCTGTTCCCCTCCTCGTCGAAGCTCTCCTCGCCCAGGGTGGTCACCACGGCGATCGCGATCTTCCGGCTGGGAGATAGGCCCCCACCGAGCCGTACCCGGCCAGCAAGGGATTCTGCAGGATCCAGGGACCGCTGAGCACGACCCCCAGCCCGTAGGCGTACGCCTCGTCGAGGGTGTGACAGGCCGGGCACCCTTCCAGCGGCGTACCGAAGCCGATCAGGTCCGGGGCCACCTGCGCCTGGTGCGACTCCGGGGTGAGCAGCGTTCCCGCGCCAATGGCCTCCATGCTCGCCGCCATATCCGTGATGTCTGTCGTCTGGATCGCCCCCTCGGCGATCGTCCACGACGGATTCCAGAACGTCGTTTCTTCGTAGAAGCGCGTGCCGGCCGGGATGCCGAGCGCCTGCCGCCGCTCCGCGCTGAAGGCGTGCAACACCGGCTCGGGGATCTCGGGAGTCGATGAGCTGACCGTGTTGGCTAAACCCAGCGGCGTGAAGATGCGCTCCTGCATCAGGGTCGCCAGCGGCTCGCCGGTGATCGCCTCCATCGCCCGCCCCAGGATCACATAGTTGGTGTGCGAGTAGTCCCAGTTGGTCCCCGGCTCGAACAGACGCGGCGTCGAGAGCCCGATCGCGATCTGCTCTTGCGGCGTCCACTGCCGAAACGGGTCGGCGTAGAACGCCTGCTGGAATTCCGTGTTCTGGACGTAGTCCGGGTAGCCGGCCGTCATGTTCGCCAGCATGCGCAGCGTCACCTGGTCGGCGTCGGGCAGATCGGGCAGCCACGTGGCCAGCGGATCGTCCAGACCGACGATTCCCTCGTCGACCAGCTGGAGCAGGATCGTCGACATGTAGGAGATCGCGACCGCGCCATTGCGGAAGTGCATGTCGGCGGTCGCCGGCACCCCGGTCATCGATTCCCCCAGCGCCGCGGTGACGATCTCCTCGCCATCGACAGTCACCCGCAGAATGACCGCCGGCAGATCGCCGGTGGCCATCGCCTCCCGCGCCAGCTCGATGATCGCCGCTCCCTGCGCCGCTCACGTCACTCGCCACCGGCGTCGCCTGCCGCAACGGCAGGGCCCGCCGCGGTGCCCCGGCCACCCCGGGCGTAGCCGATCCCATGGCCAGACCTCCGCTGCCGGCCAGGACGAGACCGCCGACCACCGCCCGTCGCGTCACGCCCAGGTTGGCGCTTCGCTCCTCATCGCCACCAGACACCGTGCTCTCCTTCTGTTCTCAGTGCTCCCCACGGGATCAGTTGATAAGCTCATGGCCACCACCCATAACCCGTCACCCACCTCGGTCATACTCTACGGCTTCTCCTGCAGGAGAGAAAGACGCCTCCCGGCGGGCTGACCCGGCAGAGCGACGAGGAGCACCGGCCGGGTGGAAGCTGCGGAGAGCCGGATGCGGCGGACATCACGTGCAATTGAAGTGTTTAAAGAGTTTGCACCTGTGCGGCAGCAGATTCTTCACCACGTGTGCGGTTGAAGTGTTTATCGAGTTTGCCCCTTTGCGGCAGCGGATTCTTCACCATGTGAGGTTGAGGAGTCACCACCAGGGTGCCAGCGCTGGACTCGCAGCGCTGGCACCCTGGCGATGAAGGCACTCGTCGTTAGGCCGCTACCGAACTGACGCAGTGACCAGGACCCTAGCGATGAAGGCGTTCGTCGTTAGGCCGGTACCGAACTGACGCAGTGAGGATGTTCCACGCGCGGGAATACCGTCTCTCTGATCTTCTGGCCATAGTCCTGCTCAGCGCGGCGCACTCATACTGCTTCTGCAGATTCAGCCAGAACTCTGCGCTGGTGCCAAACCATCGTCCGAGTCGCAGGGCTGTTTCCGCGGTGATTGCCCGCTGACCGTTGATGATCTGCGTGATGCGATTGGTGGGCACGTCCAGTGCTCGACTGAGCGCGGTCGCGCTGATACCGAGCTCCTCGAGCTCATCCGCGAGAATCTCACCGGGATGAATTAGTGGGCGCACCATTGCCTGCTCCTCGAGTGATAGTCCGTCTCCCCGCTTCCAGGCTGCCCGACGAGTTTACGGGAATTTGGACGCTACAGTGAGGAACAGGGCGTCGCTCCCCAAGAGCGGAGCATCTGGTGCGAAAATGGGGAAGAAAGGCAGGACTACTTTCGCTGACTTAAGTAAGGAAGGACATGCTCGGCGAGCCAATGATTCGAGCTCATGGAATAACGCGGCCAACATGAGCCGTGCACGACGCGTCCAAGAGCTGCGGACCCTGAGGATATTCTCCGCTAATGCACGTACAGTGTTCACGATGTCTGCAAACACTACGACATTGAAAATCGGGCAACCAAAGTCTGACAAAACTGGTCGCATTTGATATATTTTATGTACATCCCCTGCTGCTTCGGTGGCAGGGTGCGAGGCCGCCTTCGGATGCGGCCTACGCATTTTCGCGTGGGAATCAACATGATGATCGATCCCACGCCTGATCCTGTCCCCAGCCCTATTCTGCGTGCAAATGTCTACGTCGACGGATTCAACCTCTACCACTCGTGCTTTGATGATCCGAACGGGAGCCGCGCATCTTGGCGGCAGTCTGGATGGCTCGACCTGGGCGTTTTCTGCGCGAACGTATTCGCTCAATATCAAATACACCGCATCCGGTACTTCACCTCGTTAGTCACCGCCACCGTCGACAATCCCCACTGCACAGACCGTAAACTCACCTATATTCGGGCGCTTGAGACCATTCCGCATCTTTCAATCCACCGAGGATACTTTTCCTCTTGGGCTCAAGAAGCGCAAGCTAGCCGATCCCTCAGTCAAGCCTCCTCAGGCCATCCAACCAGTACAGGAGGACATGTCCTTGAGAAGAGAGAAAAAGGGTCAGACGTCAACCTGGCCAGCCATCTGATCCTGGACGGGGCTCGCGGAGACTATGACGTTGCGATCATCGTCTCAAATGATTCCGATCTCGCGGGCCAATCCAGATGGTTCGTGACGAGCTTGGTCTCAAAGTAGGGCTCCTCAACCCCAAGAGAAAGCACGCCGCCGAGCTCCAGGGCATTGCCGACTTCTATTGGTACATCGGCGTCGGGATGCTTCGCGACGCCCAGTTCCCGTCAACCCTCAACGATGCTGTCGGGGTCATAACCAAGCCATCGAGCTGGTAGTGGCTTACTTCTGTTCCTTACACACTCTGCCGGGATTCCCACAGTTCCACAACTCTTAGGAGGCGTGCTAGTGGACGTTGCGGCGAGTAGGGGAACCCTCCTATGCGCACCGGCGTGATCATTCTGCCGTGAGAAAAAAAAGAGAGGCCGGGGACTTCGTCCGCAGTACCCACTTTGCTCCAAGCATGCGGTCACTGAACTTGGGCAACAACGTGCCGCGCCCGCCCGGCGCCCTTCCTGGTCGACCGGTCCAGCTCCGGGAGCACGCTGGCTGATCGCCTCACCCTTCCTTCTTCATCGGTAAACGGCAAGATGGCAAGTCGTGAGTCGGTCACTCGGTCATTCGGTCAGGACGAGAAGAGACTGATAGCCGATAGCCAACCGCTGGCGGACCTGAAGGCCGTCGCCCCTACGTGCCCTCCTCCCGAGATTGCGGTCGAGTTCGTCACCCCGGACCACATCACGAAATACCGCTTTCTCCCCGGGATCGAGATCGTCGACAGCCGGACCATTCTCTCCTGCGCCCCCGACTGTGGTCCGCCTGGCGCCAGTTCTACTTGGTCGGGGAGGTCGCGATCGGCCACCGGCCGCGAGCTATGAGCTCATCACGACCGCCCATGTCTAGGTCATCGATTCCTGCGGGCCTTCAAGGAAGCCTGGGAGGCGATGGAACCCGCTCTTGAGACTGGCTGCAGAGTGCCTTTCGTGGGCCTCGCAGAGTCGAGTTGCTGGTACGATTTGTTCATGGACGAACCACGATCAACAATTGATCTCACCGATGCTGATCTAATTCGCCGTGTGGGAGAAGGGGAAACCGAGGCTCTTGATCTCATTAGACCGCTCCGCCGGTTCGTCTATGCGAACGCGTTCCGGATGTCTCCATATCGCTCGCGTGCGCAGGACTGAGTTCCACAGTGTATTTCGTTTTTGGCAATGGCAATCATTAGGAGATACGCATGGTGGAGAACTGCATGCAGGCTACCGAGAGGAGCGGAGTCCGCTAACATCGTGTTGCTCGGCACTAGCGTCACAGCTCTTGCATATCAATCGCTTTCCAGAATTTCTTAGCTTGTACATTCCGGAACAGCCGGTTGCGGATGATGGAGAATTTCCAGGAGACGTTTGACAAAGAGGATGTTAAACAAGTGACGTTGCGAGTTCTTTTGGCGGAGGCGATGGACTGGCTGCCAGCCGTCACAGCGGCACGTGTTCGAGCTTCGCGGAAGGGGCTTAGCGCTCAGTTAGTTGCTGAGCGGCTTGAGAAATCGCCAACTGCAATTAGCACGCTAATGCACCAAGCAATGCGAAATCTTCAGTATTCGATAGGGTTGGAACCAGAGGAGATTACCCAGATCGTTGCGCCCTCTGAAGAGGAAGTAAGAACGTCTCCGCTTGGCTAAGGAAACCCTCATTACCGATGTCGAGGACTTTCTACGCCGCTCGCGATCCGAAAGTCAGACCATCCCAGATCCGGCGGAAGTGCCGCGGCCGAGTGACCTTGAGATCTCTAGCTACCTACAAGATGTCTTGGGTTCTAGATTGACTGCCCTATCCGTGGGAGTCAGAGACGCGCGGGAGATCATCAGTTGGGCAAGTGGCGAACGTCAGCCGGATGCCGATATCGCACAGCGCCTCCATAATGTATATGCGATCGTGCGGGCTCTGCTCCAGGTCGAGACCCCACAGGCAGTGCGCGCCTGGTTCTTGGGCATGAACCCAGAGCTCGATGACCTCGCCCCGGCATTGATGCTCGTGGACGAGCCAAAACTCGTTAAACAAGCTGCACGGACGCTTGTTGCTCACGGGTAATGGGCCTCCTTGAGGCCCTTCCGCCACCAGGCCAGCTCTATCATATTGGTCGTCATCCCGATCCACTTGCGTGGCCGGACTGGGCCTATGTTGGGGGCAGTCGCTTCGACGATCCAGGTCCCAACCCTTCATACCGGGTCCTCTATATAGCCGAGCAACGGCTGGCCGCCTTTCTCGAGACTCTGCAGAAGTGGCGCCCCTCACTGGAAGCGCTGGCTGCCCTGGAATCGGTGCTTCCGAGTCCAAGCGCAGGCGACGCTCCGGAAGAAGAAGCAGGCGTTATTCCGGCTGACTGGCACCTCAAACGGAGTATTGGCACAGTGCGCCGCTTCCCGATCAGCGCTGGCTCGATCTGCCGAGCGCGAGACCAGAAGAGTTAGACGAGACTTGCTTCAACGCGATCGAGCTCCGCCACGCATATTTCGATTTTAGGCAATGCGCTAGGTCGCGATCGTCGTATTTCTCAGGCCGTGTCGCGATTTGCCTACGACAACGGGTTTCACGGCATCGCCTACATCAGTCGATTCGATGACAATTTCGACTGCTGGGCGATCTTTGAGGGAGCGCGGTTTGACGTTGTTGACCGCGTTCCGATTGCGAGAGATGACCCCGATCTCCTTTACAAAGACCACGCGGAGATTCGGATTACGTGTGTGAGAGACACTGAGAGGCAGACAATGTCGACGGGAAAATTGGAACCCTGGATCATGTCCTACTGACGGAGGTCCAGAGGAAAACGGGCAATATATTAGAGATAGGATCCCAATTGCCTTTCTTCAGGGCATCTGCAACAGGTCGAGCCCGTAGAATCAAATCAATCGGGAGTGTTAACTCGTGGACCGAGCTGGCTCGGATCTGGCCCACATCTTGGGTTTGAAAGATTTTGGCGGTTGATCGACCTCGTATCTTGCCTCTCAAGAGGAAGACGGCAAGAGGAAAAGCCGTCAGTCGGTCAGTCGGCCAGGACGAGAAGAGACTGATAGCCGATAGCCGATAGCCGATAGCTGATAGCTGATCATCGGGACCAGAAGCGCTTCATGCAGCGCCTGATCGAGTGCGGCATCCCGTTCATCTATGGCTTCGCCTTCGATGCCTGGTCCGCGCAAGAGACCTCGCCTCCCGGGGGCTTTGGCGGGCTCTGGGACGATCGACGCCGGCCTAAACCGGTCGTTGCGGTCCTCGATCTACAGCCCGTACACCGAAGGGCCGGACGCATCCAGCTGAGACCCGCAAGCTGGGAAAACGGTGCCTGCATGGGCCTGTAGCTCGAATCTCGGCTGGCCTCAGGACCACGCCGATTGATCGACTCGCCCTTCCTTCTTGATCGGGAGACGGCAAGACGGCTGGCGGCTATCAGCCGCTAGCCATTCACGAATAGTCACCGCAGCCTGCCCGCCGGCTTGGCCGTAGCAGAGCGATTCCGCTACCAGACAGCCCATGCGTTTCGCGCGAACCTGACCAGGACATTCGTAGCAATTCTCAGATCTTCCACAGACACGTGCTCATTGTGTGCATGACCGACCTCGGGATCTGACGGCCCAAAAATGACGATTGGTATGCCCTCTCCCGCAAAATACCGCGCGTCACTCGATTGTCGGTAACCAGTCAGTGGCTTGGCGCCGCTTGTCTCGGTCACGGCCTGCTGGAACGATCGTGCCAGAGGGCTGTCAGGCGGGGTCAGGAACGCCGCCGACTCCAGGAAGACGGCAATGCTCGCGGTGATGCCGGGATGCTGCTGAAGCACCTGGTCCAGAAGAATCCTGATTTCCCGCACGCACCCTGCGGGATCTTCTCCGGGCACGAT
This sequence comes from uncultured Chloroflexia bacterium, assembly GCA_963751075.1. Classification (GTDB taxonomy): domain Bacteria; phylum Chloroflexota; class Chloroflexia; order Thermomicrobiales; family UBA6265; genus JACCXM01. Next base: position 8,840 of record CAVVTE010000017.1, read on the forward strand.
GCGGCGGTCGATCTCGAGGATTGCGGAGCTCGGCACAGTGGAGACATCCACCCCAGCCACACAGCGGCCAATGTTGATGGATGAAGCAGGCAGCAACGGAGTCGGACGTCGCCGCTGCAGTTCAGGGGCGAGGCTCTGAAGAAGACGACTGATGAGTGCAGCCGCCGGGATGAGGGCACTCCTGCCAGCCTCAGGGATCGCTCCATGCGCTGCTCTCCCAGCGAGCTCAATGCGCAGCCAGACGATCCCTCGCTCCCCGATCGCAACCTGGTTGTCGGTCTGCTCGCCGATCACTACCGCATCAGCGTGGAGCGCGCCCGACTCCCGCAGGAACCTGGTTCCTCGCTCCCCTCCCGATTCCTCATCCGCCACAAACGCAAACTGCAAACGGAAGGGAGGATCATATCCAGCACGCGCTAGGGTGAGCAGGGCCGCGATCTGGGCCGCCACACTCCCTTTGTCATCGCCCGCACCACGTCCATAGATCGCCCCATCACGTAGTGCCGCGCGATACGGATCGCTCTCCCATCGCGTGAGATCACCTGCCGGCTGTGTGTCGTAGTGACTGTGCAAGAGAAGGGTTTTCATGCCATGGCCGATCGAGGCCAGCACGTTGGGCGTACCAGTCCGGGGCGCGAAGGATCTGCACATCCGAAACGTCGTGCTCGAGGAGCTCGACGCAGACGCGGCTCACCGCTTCGCAATCCCCAGGCGGATTCGGGCTGGCGGCATCGATCAAGCGGCGGAGGATGTGAGCCGCCTCCGGAAGCGCGTTGCTCCAGGTCATGCCGAGGCAAGGTTGACAGGCGCGAGGTGACGACCATCGGCCCACACGTCCCGAACGTCGGCGAGACACGTGATGTCTGCGAGCGGATTGCCGCCGACGAGCACAAGATCGGCGCGCATACCCACCTCGATGACCCCGACATCGTCAATACCGAGCAGCGAGGCTGCGATGTGGGTCGCGGCGCCAATCGCGGCCCCCGCTGGCATGCCTTGATCCATCATGTGGGCGATCTCCCGCCAATTCTCACCGTGCGGGTTGTAAGGGGTTCCCGCATCGGATCCCATCGCGATCGGCACCCCCGCCTTGAGGGCGGCACGAAAGCTTTCTCGATGCCGCTCGATAGCCTCCTCGGCATTGGCTACGGCTTCGACTGGAAGGCTATCGCGACCATCCAGAATGGCGGCGTAGGCCACAAGCGTCGGCACAAGGTAGGTGGGATTCGCCAGCATCTGCGCGAACAGCGGATCGTCGTCGGCAAAGAAGCCGTGCTCGACCGAATCGATGCCCGCGGTCACCGCATCCCTCACACCGTCGGGACCCTCGGCATGGCCACAGACACGCCGGCCAGCCCGGTGAGCGACCCGCACCGCGGCGCCAATCTCTTCGGCCAGCATCTGAGGCGTGCCAGGACGGCCCCCCGGAGTGAGCACCCCACCGGTCACCATCAGCTTGATGACGTCGGTGCCTTCTTTGATCTGCGCACGCACCGCGGCCATAACCGCGTCTACGCCGTCGGCTTCAATGGCCATGCGATGCCCATGCCCACCGGTCATGGCGATCGGGCGGCCAGCGGCAACAATCCGCGGCCCCAGGATTTTGTGCTCCTCGACCGCATTGCGCAGAAGGATGTCGACGTTTCCAGGCGTTCCGACGCAACGGACGGTGGTGACGCCGCCCCGGAGCGTCGCTCGTGCTCCTTCCACCCCCCGGATCGCGAGCTCTGCGGTATCCGTCGGCCGGGCGTCGGGGCTATCCCGGGCGTCCATACAAAGATGAACGTGCGCGTCGATGAGCCCGGGAAGGAGCGTGCAGCCCGGCGCCTCAACCACGATCCGCTCGTTCCCTTTGAGATTCCCCCGGTCATCCTCGACCGCGGCAATCAGTTGCCCGTCCGTCGTCACCACCGTGTTGCGGCGCAGCTCACCACCGCGGCTGTCGAACACCCATTCAGGTCGTATCAGATAGTCCATGCCACGTGCCCTTCTCCCTATCGGCTCCGTAGTCGAGGATCCGTGACGTCCCGAAGCCCGTCGCCGGCCAGGTTCAGGGCCAGAATGAGGAAGGCAATCGCCAGACCAGGGACGGCCACTACATGAGGGGAGACACGCAGCAAATCGCGGCCTCGAGACAACATCGCCCCCCACTCAGGTGAGGGAGGCTGCACGCCGAGACCGAGAAAACTAAGGCCGGCGGCGGCCAGGACGACCGCTGCCGTTGCGTAACTCGTTTGTACGATGAGGGGTGCGAGAGTGTTCGGCAGCATATGGCGGAAAATGATCCTGCGGGCATCTGCTCCGGTGACGGTGGCGGCTTGCACAAACTCCGCCTCGCGGAGGGAGAGGAAGGTGGCGCGGGTGAGTCGTGCGTACTGGGGGATGACGTACAGGCCCGTAGCGATGATGAGATTTATAAGGCCTGTCCCGAGCGCGGCGACAATGGCCAGAGCTAACAGAATGCTTGGAAACGCCAGCATGACGTCGACCATCCGCATGATGATGGTGTCGGTCCACCTCCCGGCGTAGCCAGCCAGGGCACCGAGCAGGACACCGAGGCTGCCTCCGATTGCTATTGCCGCAGCGGCGATCCCCAGCGTATAGCGGGCACCATAGGCGATCCGGGTCAGGATGTCCCGTCCCAGCTCGTCGTACCCGAGGGGAGCTGACCACGATGGCGGGTTTCCGGTAAAGCGGAGCTGTTGCTTGTACGGGTCGCCACGGACGACCACTGGCCCGGCTATGGCCAGCGCAGCGTAGAACACGAGAAGCACGAGCCCGATGTGAAGCCCCAACCGCCCTCTAGTGCCTCGTCGCCAGCGATCGATTCGGGAGTCTTTTGCCAATGCCTGACCTGCCAGCGTTGCGCTACTCAATGCGGATCCTGGGATCGACGCGGAAATAGAGCAGGTCGGTCAGCAGATTCACGACCAGGAAGGTCATGGACACGACCAGGAGCGTTGCCTGAACGACCGGAAAATCTCGATTGAGGATCGAGGTGACGAGGAGGGAACCAATCCCCGGCCACGAGAACACGACCTCGGTGATGACGGCGCCGGCGAGCAGTGTGCCGAACTGTAGGCCGAAGACCGTGATCGTCGGGATCAGCGCATTGGGCAATGCGTGACCGAGGATCAGCGCCCCGTCGCGCAGCCCTTTCGCCCGTCCCGTGCGGACGTAGTCGGTCCGGATGACCTCCAGCAAACTCGATCTGACCATGCGAGCGATCAGCGCCGCGGTCGCGGTGCCCAGTGAAATCGCCGGCAAAATCAGGTGGTGCCATGAGTCGCCACCGCCGGCCGGCAGCCATCCTAATTGCACCGAAAAGACGAGGATCAGGATGAGGCCGAGCCAGAACGGGGGAATCGATAGCCCTGCCACGGCCACCGCGGTCGTGAGGACGTCGATAAACGAGCCTGATCTTGCCGCGGCCGTTAATCCCGCGAGGAGCCCGACGATGGCGGCGATCATCATGCTCGCCAGCGTGAGCCTGATCGTGTTCCAATACCGCTCGGGCAGGATTTCCAGCACCGGCGCTCCGGAGCGGAGTGACTCGCCCATATCACCCTGAAGCACCGACGCGATCCATCGCCCGTACTGGATTGGCAGAGGTTGATCGAGACCCAGCCGGTTGCGGATGTTGGCCAGGTCTTGTTCCGTTGCGGTCGGACTGGCCAGCATGCGAACGGGGTCACCGGGCGCGAGGTGAAGGATGAGGAACACGACGATCGACGTCGCGACGATGACCGGAATGGCCTGGAGCGATCTGCCAACGATGTAGCGACCCACGACCCAGTCCTCCGCGCCCCGGTGTCTCGACAGTCGTCTAGCTGACGCGCATCGCCCGGCGGAAGCGGATGATTTCCGTCGGGAGGACCTCGATGCCCTCAACCGATGCCGTGTGTCCTACAACCTGCTGCTCGAAGTGGCTGAAAATCCAGGGAGCCGCTTCGAAGATGATCGTTGAGAGCTGCTCAATGGCCGTGACACGATCCTCTTCAGCCACGGATTGTTCCACGGCCTCGATCGCGGCATCGACCGCAGGATCGGCGAACAGCGCCTCGTTGTAGCCGGTGGTGGGCCAGTAGGTGGAAAAGAGCGTTGAGCGGAACGTCTGACCGGGGTCAGCATTCCCAAAGGCGGTCTGAGCGAAATCCCGGGCTTGGGCGGCTTCGCTGTCAGCCGTTGCAGACCAGACGGCGTCGACGAACGCGCCCCATTCCAGAACTTCGACGCGGACGTTCACTCCTGCCTCGGTGAGCATGCCCTGGATGGCTTCGGCCACCTGCCGGTCCATGTAGTAGCGGCCTTCGGTGACATAGGCGACCCCTTCCCAGTCGGCCGGAAACCCAGCCTCAGCGAGGAGTGCCTGCCCTTTTTCCAGGTCATAGGTGTACGTGCCGATCGGTGCGTAGCCGACGACGGTCGGCGGGATCGGCGCATCGGCCGGCTGCCCCACGCCCTGCAGCACATTCTCGACGAGCGACTCGCGGTCGATCAGGTAATTGAACCCTTGCCTGACGCGCACATCCTCGAAGACATCTTTCGTGCAATTGAACGCCCAGTAGAAGAGCCGATAGGTCGGCTGCTGCACGATGACAAGGGCGCTGTTGTCGCGAAGTAGCGGGATGTTCTGGGCGCTGACATTCGCGATCACGTCAACGTCGCCAGCTTCCAGTGCCAGGATCCGGCTGCTGTCTTCCTGGATCACCCTGAACTCGAGCTCGTCGATCTCGGGCGCCCCACCCCAGTAGTCGGGGTTCTTGGTCAGGACAATGCGCTGCCCCTGCTCCCATTCAGAGAATATGAACGCTCCGGTACCGACCGGGTTCCGCCCGAGATCCGCACCGTACTCCTCGATGGCCGCCGGGCTGATGATCCCCCCGTAGCCGGATGCCATGAGATTGAGGAGTCCACCCGCGGGTTGTTTCGTGACGACCTCGAGCGCGAGCGGCCCCGTGACATTGACTGCCTCAACGATGGGATCCCACTGCCCGAAGGTGCCGAGCTGGTTAGCTTCGTCGAGGATCCGGTCCATGTTCGTCTTGACGGCGTCGGCATTGAACTCGGTACCATCGTGAAACGTGACTCCCTCCCGGAGGGTGAAGCTCCAGGTGAGGTTGTCGTCCGAGATCGACCACTCGGTAGCCAGGGCCGGTTGAATCGCCCCCTGCTGGTCGATCTCGACCAGGCCATCGTAGATGTTCTGTGAGACGTCAAAGCTGGGCCGGTCAATCGCATCGCCTGGATCAAGGTTTACCGCCTCAGCACCGTAGCCATAGACCACACGGCCACCGGATTGCCGTGCACGCATTGACCTCGTGGCTGCTGTTGCCTGCGGCGACGCAGGTGTAAGCAGAGGAATGCCGAGAGCCCCGAGCCCCACGCTCGAGAGAATCATGAATCGCCGTCGATCGAGTGCTACCTTCGATGCTGATGCCATGGCGTCCGTCTTTCTCCTTCGATTGCGCTACCGCGCCGGTCGAGCCAAAAGGTGCTCAACGACTCGCTGAGCGACCGCAACTGAGAACTCGAAGAGCTCGCGGCTGTTGTTGTCGATAGTATCCTCGGGCAAATGGAAATGGGAATACGGAAGCGTGAGAAACATAGCAGTGTCGATGCCACGCTCCGCAAAGGACCAACTGTCCGTTTCACCGCGACCACGCGGGAACAGCTCAATCGGGAAGCCGTCCGGGAAGGTGGCTTGCCATGCAGCCACGTCAGCGGCGAAGGCCTCTGCCCCGATCCAGATCCCAAGACGGTCCCCGTCGCTCAGAATGTCCAGTGCTAGGGCTGCGGTGATGGGTTGGAGCATCCCTCGTTGCGCGAGATCCTGAACGTAGGCCTGAGATCCCAGCAACCCGAACTCGTGTGCTCCCCACGCAATGAAGCGCAGTGTCTTGGGCAAGGGCCTGCCGGCGAAGTGCTCGGCCAGCGCCAGGCATCCCACCACCCCCGAAGCGTTATCGCCCGCACCCGGCGTTCCGGCGACGGTGTCGTAGTGAGCGGAGACGACGATCGTTTCTGAACTGTCGCCCGGCAACTCTGCGATCACGTTTGCCGACGTGTTTCCGGGAACATACCGACCCTGGGATTCGATGGTTGCTTCCAGCGATCTCGCCGCGCTCGCAACGGTCCGCGATGTCCGCGAACTCATCTGACCCAACGATCACAATCGGCTCCAGCAGCAATTGCCGCTCGGGACGAGGAAACGGCCGCGCTTGTCCGTCGGGTACCACCGCAATGTACGCCAGGGGAACGCCGCCCTGCTCGACCGCATAGCGGGGCCATTCGAGAAGCCCGGGAACGAGCTCGCACACGCCGGCGGGGGTGAGCTGGCCACGCACTCCTCCCGTTGGGGTGGAGTCGGTATAGGCCATCGGCGCCGTACGAAGCTGCTGCCGCGATCCATCACCGAGCGTGATCTCGACGCGCGGCTGACCGATCGGCTCCCAGCCAACCCAGCGGAACGGGCGCTGGATGACGTCGAGACCGCGTTCCGCGAACGCCGCTGTGAGCATCTCCGCGGCGATACGTTCATCCGCCGTTCCAGCGACTCTGGCGCCGATCTCGGACCGAGAGTCGCTCCAGATCCGTCCAGGCGCGATCCAGCGCGTCCTTTGAAATGCTGGTCAGCACTCACGCCTCCGCGGTGATCCAGGGAATGGCCGCAGTGACGGCGCGGCGCGGCGTGAGCTGGGTGGCGCCATCGCCCGCGCATTGATGTCGGGGGACGAACGTTGTGCCAAGCCTACACGACCATGATCTCCGTTGCGCTCCTATCGGCTTCGGGAGCATACGTGGAGGCCTTGCGGATCGACCACCAGACAGGCTTTGTGGGCAGCCGCGACTCCTCGACCTCCACGAGTACGCCGAAGGGCCGGACGCATCCAGTTGAGCCCGCAAACCGGGAAACGGCGCATGCATCATCCAGACCGACGACTCCCTCGTCGACCAGCTGGAGCAGGATCGTCGACATGTAGGAGATCGCGACCGCGCCATTGCGGAAGTGCATGTCGGCGGTCGCCGGCACCCCGGTCATCGATTCCCCCAGCGCCGCGGTGACGATCTCCTCGCCATCGACAGTCACCCGCAGAATGACCGCCGGCAGATCGCCGGTGGTCATTGCCTCCCGCGCCAGCTCGATGATCGCCGCCCCCGTCAATGAGGTTGCAGACTCGCCCTGGTCAAGCGAGGAGCGGTCCAACACCCGGTACAGAAACCAAAATCACCCCAATGCATCAGCCGGCGTGCCGTATGACAGCGCATTCCTCACGAGGCCCGCGCGTTGGTTCAGCGAAAGGTCAATAATCAGCCGCTGGCCTCAAGGGCCGTTGCACAGCCATGGTCTCATTCAGTCATCGACTCGTCTGCGACGTCTATGCTCTACGCCATGCGCTTGGCCAGGGCGGCTGGGAAGCGCGTCTGGAAATCGAGAATACCGACCCATGCGGGACGAACCGCGATTCGGGCCATGCGTGGAACCATCTGGGCCACCTGCTCTGTCCAGGCAGCGCCTTGCTCCTCGCCGAAATAGCGCCGTGCCGCGGCTTCGTATTCCGCCGTAACGCCATCGACGATCTCGACCTGAGCCCGTCCACGCATGAGGAGCACCTTGTGCGGCCAGGAGTCGGAGTCGATCGTGATTGCCACCTCCGGGTTCGCCTGGAGCGCCTGTACCTTAGGTGCGTCATGCGGCGACCCCATCACCAGGTCCTTGCCCGCCCAGTGGAACCAGATGGGGACCACTCGCGGCGTGCCATCGGGCCAGGTGTAGGCCAACCGGGCCGGGATCGTGGAACGTAGCAATTCTTGCGCTAGCGGGTCATTGAGCAGTTCGAGGTCGCCTTGAGGCACAGCCATCGCTCGCTCCTTCGCTTTCACGCGGTGAGGACGAACATCATGAGGGTCCCGCTCGGCACTGTCAACTGGGGGTGAACCGTGCCGCACGACCAACCCGGGCTGCTGTGAAAACCTCTGTCTTTCATGCGGTGGTGGTGCCCCACCGGGGCATGCTCACTGGTCTGTAAACACCGCCTGAGGGAGCGTCACCGAATGAGTTCGGTGTCGACTTCCGCGGGAGTGCGCAGACGGCTAGAGATGGTCCGCAATCCGCAGGTTCACTGGGGCTCGATCTTCCCAAGCAGTTCCGCGACGCGGGATTGGAGACGCGGGAGCTTGTTCTGAACAATGTCCCAGACGATCTCATCATCCACCGCGTCGTACCCGTGGATCACCCGGTTTCGCACGCCCACGATCTGTCGCAACTCGGGGACCCGATCCACTAGCGCCGGCTCCAGGACGGCCGCCCGGTTGAGTGCCTCACCAATGATCCCGAGCCGGCGCTCGACTGCGTCTCGAACCATGTCGTCACGTTCATAGGCGGCGAAGTCCAGACCCGTGGTGTACTGATCAATCGCCCGGCACGAGACCAGGACGTCAAGCAGCCGCTGGCGCGTCTCGGTCGTCATAGATGGGCTGACGCGAAGCCTCCACGGCCTGCCGAAAGTAGGGGTTACGGATCGAGCGCTCGGTGATGACGTCGACAGGACGGCCAAACAGCGCCTCCAGCGCCTCGGCAAAGCCCAGGTAGCGGTCAGCGTAGCCAGGCGTGCGCGTATCGGCGAACGTGGCGACGAAGTCCAGGTCGCTCGTCGCGGCGTCAAACGCACCGGTCGCCGCGGAGCCGAAGAGGTCGAGGCGGCGGACCCCGTACTGCTGGCAGAGTGCGCGGATCGCGTCGAGGTGGTGGTCAATCAACCCGTTCATCCGTCGCGCCTTTCCTGAGGGGCTTTAGGCGTTGCACCTGGGAACCTCGCCTCATGGTCCATTCTACGGCGCAGAGCGAGGCCCGTCAGTCTGTCTCAGAGGTTCACGATGCCGAGTCGCGGCTGCCGGACGGTAGCGCGGATGATCGCCGCTAGGGAGGAGCGGTTGTATTCAACAACCCCTACCCCGCTGAGGTTGTGGGGAGCGACCGCAGCCATGGCCATGCCTCCGTTGCCGGCCAGGACGAGACCGCCGACCACCGCCCGCCACGTCACGCCCAGGTTGCCGCTTCGAGCCTCATCACGACCAGCCACCGTGCGCTCCTTCTGTTCTCTTTTCACCCCAGGGACGCGCTGATCTGCTTAAAGGCGCCACTACCCATGACCCGTCGCCCGTCGCACACCATGCCTTACGATACGGGTTCTCCATCAGGAGAAAAGACGCCTCCCGGCGGGCTGACCCGGTTGCGCTGCGACCAGGCAAGGCCATGTTGGGAAACTGGGTGCGACGACAGCAGTACGCCGTCGACGGCGCCGGGGTACCCGCATCGGCTACACCCGCATTCGATACGACATCGCGATAAAAGCTAATCAGGCGGTTTCCACATCTACACGTCGCGGAAACCGGTTTCGAAACATCCAGATCACAAGCACCGCTGCACCCGTCATCCAGGCTTTGCCCACGATCTGCCCCGGTAGGAACTCAAGGCTGCCAAAGGCGAGGCTGAGAAAGATGACGGAGTCCAAAACCAAGCCCACGGATTCGATAGGGCGACGGCGCCTAGCCAGTTCTTTTCGCGAAGCGGTGTGTAAACAGCAAAATCGGCCAGTTCCGAGAGCAGGAATGCCACCCCAGATGCCACTGCAAATTGCGGCGACACGAACGCCGAGAATGCGGCACCAAGCAGGATGGCAAGGAGGACGGCCCGGCGCCCAAGCGCTTCGTGGGTCAGATCGCGTAGCGTGAACGCCAAGCCGGCGAAATAGACACCGGCCGGTGCCAGGAGCCCAAACCCAACCGGCACGAAGCCAAATGGGTAATGGCCCAGTTGGCTGCAAAACACTGTCCCCACATAGAGGGCAGCCAGCGATGAGTCCCTGGCTATAGCGCTGCTAGAGGTTCCCTGGCCGGATCTGACTATCGCTCAAGCTCACGATTCACCTCCCGGTTGCCAGTGATCGCCTGCCATGCATTTGAAAAGATCCGGACTAGTTCTGCCAACCGCAGAGTGAGTGCAGGATCAGGAAGCCCTGCTTCGCAAATCCCTTTGCCCGCAAGAGGCACGCGTCACACGCCCCACACGGGATTCCACCCTTTGACGGGTCGTAGCAGGAAATGGTGAGCCCATAGTCGACACCGAGTTGAGTCCCAAGCTGGATAATCTCGGCTTTGGTGAGCTCAATGAGCGGGGTGTGGATGGTGAGGTGCTGCGTTCCCTCCACCCCGGCTCGCGTTGCGAGATTCGCCATCTGCTCGAACGCGGCGATGTACTCGGGGCGGCAATCGGATCACATTCGGTCGTTACACCGGCCAGACGCCGGTCTCCGGTCACGAGGAATCTCATCGTCGCGAGCGGCTGCGAAAGGACCTGGTGGAGGCTCGACAGACAGCGAAGCGAGGTGCTTGACGCGTTAGTCAGGCAACGCCGTCAGGCTCCGTCTGTTCAGAACCATTCGCTCCCGGACGACATCCAGTACTTCTTTCCGTGCCCAGATGGTGGCGAGATGTGGTCCCGCTGGGACATGCAGGCGACCCCGCCCGACATCCTCATCACCAACTACTCGATGCTCAACATCATGCTCATGCGGAGCGACGAAAACAGATCTTCCAGCGGACGCGACATTGGCTGGCGCCTGGCCATCCGGAGCGCACGCTTTCCATCTGATCGTCGACGAGCTGCACGCCTACCGGGGCACGCCCGGTACAGAAGTCGCCTATACTTGATGCTTGCTGCTTTCTCGCCTCGGACTCGACCCCAATTCTCGACAAGCTGCGCATCCTGACGACAACTGCCAGTCTCGACCAGCAGGAACCCCGGAGCCGCGATTTCTTCACCAATTTTTTGGACGGGATCGGTTCAAATTCATCTCGGGTGAGCAACGTCCGCCCCAGGAGGGGAGACGAACCTCGCTGCGGCCCTTCCAGTCCGCATTCTCGGAGTTCGCCGAGACAGTCCAGCCGAATTGGGAGGATGCCCCCCTGACCCAGCTGAGCCGGTGGTCCGCCAGCAAATGGAGACGCTCGCGGCGCGGTTAAACCGGCCCTCGCAGCCTGGGGGGTCCGTCGAAGTTCGCCTTGCCGAAGGGCTTCGCAGCGTTCAGGCGCCGGACGCATTGCGGGATGCTTGCAGAGTTGCGGTCACGATGGACGGGCAGACTGTGCGTGCGGCAAAGGTGCCGCAGATCGACGCGCAACCGTTTCCATCGGCCGAACGGCAGCATGATGAGCTGGCCCTCTGGCGCCGCTAGGGGGCTCCTGCTGGCATTAGCCATTTCTCGGTGGAAGGGATGGTCGCTCGCCACAGCCGGTTCGCGGCCATCTTTTCTTCCACCATCTCCTCAACCTATGGGCGTGCAGTAACCCCGAATGTGAGGATCCCGCTGCCAATAGGGTTGAGCGTATCTCTGCTGCTCCTGAGGACAGACCTGTCGTCGGCGCGCTCTATCCCACACATCGCATCTCCTGTGGCGGCTGCGGCTCGCGCGTGCTGGACCTCATCGTCTGCGAGGTATGCGGTGATGTTTTTCTCGGTGGATACAAAGCGCAGCGGGGCACCGGGCTGGTCCCGAACGCCGGATCAGCCGGATTTGGAACGCATACCTGATAGCGTTGGATTCAGTCAGCGGCACGAAACTTATGCAGTATTCTGGCCACTTCCTCATGAGGAGCCCTGGCAAACCCAGCCTCTAGATGAGGAGTGGCAAACTGGGGGCGTGGTTCGTCGCTGGGTGGTCGCGACCCTGGATCGCGCAACTGGTCTAGTACGGCATGGGACAGCGGTCCGGACTAGACAGCTGGACTTGAGGAGAGTACCCCCGGTTGGCTCTTTGTCATCCCGAACGATCAAGGCAAGCCGCAGCCGGCGATGCCGGAAAAATGTCCCCGATGTGATTCTGATTATCGCTCTAGGAACGTTTCGGTCGCCGTTGCGCAACCATAGGACAGGCTTCCATGGTTACCAGGGACTCGGTGATGGACTATTCCGCGAGATGGCCGAGGAGGGGTCGACGCCCCCCAAGCTCGTCATCTTCTCCGATAGTCGTCAAGATGCAGCGAAGTTAGCGGGCGGGATCGAACGTGACCATTATCGCGACATAGTGCGGCAGGCTTTGATCCGGGCTTTATACGACTTTTGGGACGACTTCGTCGCCTTCCTTCGTGAAGAAGTTGGCAACAACTCAAACGACTTACAACGGATCGAGGAACTGAATTCGGTACTTCGAGAGGTCATTGCAGTCCCCGGACTCCCAGACGAGGATGCGCGACGTCGAACACGGTGGAAGCAGCGGTTCCTCCGGGAGTTGATGAGTGCAGCGGACCGCTGGTTTCGCAACCGGCCCCCAGTTAACCAAGGGTTCGCAGACCAGTGGTTGGCGCTCCTCCGGTCGTACCCCGGCCCAGTGCCGATGAGCGCGCGACGTGACGCGGTCCACGATCGACTCTTGGCACAGGGAATCTGCCCGGGTGGTGCCTCTTGGCGCGCGGTTAAGTACAGGACCGGAGAAGGAGGAGCACGGCGTTTCGAACCGTGGTTTGAGTGCTTTGACTGGGTTCAAGACCCGCCACTACCCCGAGTGAATCGAACCGACCGCCAGAGCGAGCATCTTGTGAGATTGAAGGAGCTGCTTAGCGGTGAGTTGATGTACACCTTCTTCCCGCACATGGCTCGCACTATTGAGGGAATGGGCCGGTGACGGGTCAGTTACCGACCACACCAGGATCCAGCTCCAGCAGTAATCTCGACGACGAGGCAGTGATAAGGCAGCTTGGATCGCGGCGCATGCATCGGTACGCAGAGCGCTTCTGGGCCGGCGACGAAGACAATCTGCGCCGCTATACCCTCCGCTTCATTAATGAGAGTGGGAGGGGAACTAGTCCAGAGGTCCAGCAGCAGTTGCTGCGCTCTGGAGCCGGGATCCCGTCGGCAAACGGCCTCGTGCTTGATCCGGATAACCTGAGGATTATCCCATCTCCTGCGCAGGAAGACCGACATGGGTACCGATGCCCTCGATGTCATGCGTTTTTCCTACACGATGTGAGTATTTGCACGGAGTGCCCGCCACCGACGCCGCTCGTGGTCGCCGAAGCCCCACGGGACTTCGACTACTACTCGCTGCTCGGAGGTCGCGCTGATACGCCGTACTTTCGGCTGAACTGTGAGGAATTGACAGGACACACTAGAACGGAGCGGCCGCGCCGCCAGCGGTGGTTTCAAGGAGATCTTTCTTGAAGGCGAGGTGCCCCAAGTCCGTGGAATCGACCTCCTGAGCGTTACGACGACGATGGAGGCTGGAGTCGACATCGGAGCCCTCAATGCGGTGATGCTGTCGAACATGCCTCCGCGGCGATTCAACTACCAGCAAAGGGTTGGTCGAGCTGGTCGCCGAGGAGGTGGGGTCTCCCTTGCAGTGACGTTCTGCCGCGGTCGTAGCCACGACGACTTCTACTTCCAACGTCCTGAAAGCATGACCGGCGATCCGCCACCGCCGCCGTACATCGATGTCAGCAGCGAGTCCATCTTCCAGCGCGTCGTCGTCAAAGAAGTGCTTCGACGCGCGTTCGCTGACGTCATTGGGGAAATTGGCGGGGACGGTGGCGACAATATCCACGGCGAGTTCGGACTCGCCAGCGACTGGTTCACTTATGAAGATGCCATCCAAGCCTGGCTGAACAATCCGGAAAACGCAGCTGACTTGGAGGACATCATTCAGGCGCTAGCAGTTGCAACGAAAATAGAGAACGCTGGTCGCTCTGGTTTGATTCAGACCTTGAAGCAAGAGCTGGTGCCAGAGATTCGGGAGATTGCGTTCAGTCAAACTGATACCAGGATGCTTGAAGCGAGCGACTGGCAAACGCTGGCCTACTACCAATGTTTGGCTTTCCCACGCGCGTTCGACCTCTCTTCACCTTCTGGCCACGAACTTCATCGCACTGGCCCCCGAAACAGGAACGATCGACCGTGGCCTTGATGTCGCGATTAGCCAGTTTGCTCCTGGCTCGCAGACGGTTAAGGACAAGGCAGTCCATACCGCTATTGGGTCGTCGCGTTTCGGCCTCAAGGTCGTCAAATTGCCGTAGAGAACGGGTTTGTCCCGGCGTTGCCCATGCAGAACCCCTATCCGATTGGTCTGTGTGAGAATTGTCAAGCATTAATTCGGTCAGAAAACGGGATGGTGGCCGAGCCGCCCTGCAAGGTTTGTGGCTCTCCCCATCTACGGGTTGTCGATGCGCGCGAGCCGCGTGGCTTTTTTACCGATCTTGAGCCTGGCGACTTTGAGGTACAATTTGAGTGGACACCGCGCTCGACCCGTCTTTCCCTCAGCATACGGGGAACAGGATCCACTGGCGACCGCGACAATCCGGCCGGCAACACGCTCACTACCGCCGTCAAGGATCACGTCATCTCACTCAATGACAACGGCGGTAAAGGAGGATTCGCTTTTCGCGCCGCGAGGGTTTACGGTGAGCCTCGCGTATTTGCTGTCGCACCCGGTGCCGAAGCCGAAGACGGAGCGACCCAGACGGGCACGAGCGTCACAACGTACGGGCCTACGCATACGATCGCACTGCTCGACAGTCGTTTCACCGATGTCCTCATTATGGGGGAAGATCGAGCGGTGGCCAGCTGGCATCGTCGCGACCCACGACCGCCGAGGGCCGTGCCGCTTGGTACTCGCTCGCGTTCTGGTTACGGCTTGCCGCCTCGGCGCACCTCGATGTCGATGCCCTTGAGCTCCAGGCTGGCTTCCGTTCGATTCCACGAGACGGACGGCCAAGGTTAAGCGTTTCTGTGCGACCAACTTGAGAACGGAGCGGGCTATTGCATTGAGTTGGCCCGCCCGGAGCGCTTCCGCGACCTCTTGAGGCAAGCGGACCCGTCGAACCCTGGTTCGATCGCCGCGAAATGGGTCGAATTGATTCCCTCTAGGGGAGGCATGGCGCCGCACGCGGCCGAATGTGACACCTCCTGCAGTCTCTGCATCCGAGACTTCCACAACCTTGCCTACCACGGGCTCCTTGACTGGCGGCTGGCGCTTGATATGACACGCATCGCGTCGTCGTCGGATGCCACAGTCGACCTGGACAGCCAGTGGAACGATCACTACAACCCGTGGTCCAACCTTGTTGCAGGATCCAACGCGCCAGTTCCTGCTGTTATGGCCCGGCTCGGCTACGAGCCCCCAGCTGAGTTCGGCCCGCTCCGTGGCTACGTGAAGCACAAGCAGCGACTTGTGATGATCGAGCGTCACCCGCTCTGGAGGGATGATCACCCAAGCTGGGGAGCTGCTGAAAGCGCGGCTCGCAAGCGATACCCAGAGTGCGAAGTCAAAGGCATGGAACCCTTTTGAACCTTGCGACGCCCGCGGATTGTCTTTAATGTTTGGATAGACAGGAACCGAGTCCGTGCAACGTGCTCGTCGCCGAAATCGCTGCATCTTTCCACCAAAGTTGGCGATCCAAGCTTTGAGGAAGGGCCTGCTGCCCTGGCGGCGCAGTGAGCGCTGCAGACCTCGTCGCGCTCAGTCCCCGTGCCGACCGTTCTCAGACACGAGACACGCTGGACCGGCGATGTGCCCGCGTCCTTCCGCGTGGTGCCGAACAAACCTGCCCTCGTGTTTCGCGATCGATTCCTCTATCCCGAGTTCATCCTCCTGCGCCTGCTGGAGCAGGCAGGTTGGAGCGGGGTATGGGTGAAGAACTGGCAAGGACGCGCGTTCTGGACCGATATCAGCACGCCGGTTGCCCTTCCTCCCGCTCAGGCGCACCTCTTCGAGACCATCGAGCACAGCACGGGCAATTACCGAGGTGGGTGTTGGGATATCTTCGCCTGGCGCGGGAGTGAAATCCTGTTCGTCGAGTCGAAACAGCGATCCAATGACAGCATCCGGCCGACTCAGGCGAGCTGGCTGGAACACGCGCTCGACAATGCCGTTCCCCTCTCATCCTTCCTCATCGCCGAGTACGTCATAACTCCCCGTCCCACGTCAGTTCGACTTTCGGGATAATGGCTTTCGAACCTGTCTGCCATCCACCCGGCGAGCACCTGCGGACTGCCGGGGTGGGCGCGATCCCTTCTCCCCGCCTCCGAGGGGGCTAGGGGAAGAGAAGGGCTGGGGATGAGGGGCGTTCATGGGGAGCACAGGTGGCGTTGATACAGATCAGCGGTCGTGATCTATTCCGGGCTCGACTGGTCAGGGAGTCCGGGCACTGAACAGGGACCCTGGCTGGTCTTCGCTGTCGTCCATCTCGATCAATCGGACCTGCCGGCGCTCGATGCAGCGCTGGCCACCGCACGAACACGTCTCGGATTCGACCCTGGCTATCTGTTCAAGCACACTAGAGCAAAGCGTTCGAACGCCATCCATGACCGATTCTACGAGGCGCTGCGTCCAGTTGACTTTGCAGTTCGCGTTCTCATGATGGATAAGGTGGCTTGGGGTAATCAGCACGCGGGTCGGACACGCGCTGCCGATAGCATCTCTGACGGAATAGTCGAACTGGTTTTGGGCTGCCCGGACCATGTCGTGGCCCGGCAGGTGCTCTATATCGACCTTCCGGCCAGTGAGGAAAAGAGTGTTCAGACCTACCGGACAGCTATTCGCCGGGCGCTCGCTGGAGTCAGAAGGACGGGCTTTCGTGATGTCCGCCCATGTCCCGACCATCGGCAACAGGGTGGGATCATTCAAGTCGCGGACATGCTTGCCGGTGAGGTCAGGGAGCAGGAAGGACTGCTTGGTCCCTATCTACCGACCCTGAGTTCTCGCATTCGTCTCGTCTGAGGCAAGAAAAATCCCGTCGCTAGACGAACGTTTGAAGTTCGCCCCATCCCCTCTCCGGGAATGCCTTCGCGACAGGCAAAAACGCTTTCACGTTTTCTGCGGCCATTGTCCCGGCCACTAGGGTCCGCGATTGCCTACATGGCGCGGACACCTGAAGATTGACCGATTACGGCGTATTTGTCAAGGAATTCAACGGCAATTAATGGTCAATCGGGCTGTCCCGTCTGGTCGTACGCTCCACGAATTGTAGGTTCCCAACCTATTCCTGCCGCGCATTCACGGTCAGATTCACCGCTCGTCCGAGCATATTTGATGCCCTAGCTCCTCTCCTTTCGCACACTTTGGAGGCACTGCCATCGTTCTTCGCGTAGGATGCAGGCTTCGGAAGCCTGGTCAGCTACGCCAAAGCACTCTACCGGTGGGCACCGCGGCGAGCGCGCCGAGCATTTGTGTGTAATCGACGGAGGACGAGGCTGCTGGGCTACGTTTCTCAACTTGACAGAAAACGCCGTTCCGATGAGTATTGCACTAACCCCCCCTGCTGCTTCGACAGCAGGGCGAAGGACCGCTTGCGGGCGGTCCTTCATTATTTTGGGAGCCTTGTGAAGACGAATGCCTATATCGACGGCTTCAATCTCTACTATGGCTGCTTCAAACACGATCCCTCGCTCTCACCCTCCAAATGGCTCGATCTCCGCGCGCTTTGCCAGGCGCTCCTGCCCGCGGACCAGATCCATCGCGTTCACTACTTCACGGCGATGGTTTCCCAGACCACTTTCGACAAAGCGAGAACGAATCCTGGATTGTAGGAAATCGCCGGGGGCAACAACGCGGGGACGAACGTATCCACGCCGCCGATGAGATCTAGAGGATTTGACCGGATTCCGGAGAGCGGAAATCTGCGATATTCATCATGCCCCAATGCGTACAAATGACGATAAGGAACTTCCAAAGAATTACGCTGGATTCTTGCAAAGTGGGCCAATGATTGCAGGCCAGCTTTGAATGCTACGGCTCAGTCCAGGTAGGGAGGATCTTCTCGGCTGGAAACCGTGCTGAGATAAAGATCAAGGTCACAACCGATCCCCATCCACTCCATGCCGCTGGCGCGTCTCGTTCGTCAGAGATGGGCTGACGCGAGGCCTCTACGGCCCGCCAGAAGTTGGAATTTTGGAAAGTTGGAATTTTGGATCATGCGCTCGAGTGATGATGTCGATGGAACGATTGACCAGCGCCTCCAACACCTCGACGATGCCCGGGTAACCCTCGGCCTCGCCGCGCGACCTCAACCTCAGCCAGCCGGTTCCGGAGCAGATCTATCGCCGGCGTCGCGAGAGGGAAGGATCGGTGGTTGTCATCCAGCACCCCGATGCGCACATGCAGCCTCGTGCCCTCGAATTCGTCAACGACATGGCGCCAAAAAGCGTGCCCATTCTCCAGTTTTCGGGGTGTCAGGTTGACACCCACCCCCCGTCAGCATGACACCCTCCCCCCGTCACCGTGACACCCCGCCCCCGTCAGGATGACACCCCACCCCCCGTCACACAGTCACCCCAGGAAGGAATACACAGAAAGAAGGAAACACAATGAAGGAGGGAACTTCTCCCGGTTCGGAGGTCAGTGGACGGAGGACGGCGGTCGGAGGTACGGTCGCCCGACGTCCGACTCCCGACTCGTCTTCCCGATGCAGGAAATTGGAGTCACCAACCGGCGAGGGTAGGCCGTAACCTTCCGGGAGCTGGCCCGGCCGGGTGACACCGGCCACGCTGAGACCTGCTGGTGATCGGCCCGCGGACCATGCCGCGTATCTGCACCTGCCACGCTGAGACCTGCTGGTGATCGGCCCGCGGACCATGCCGCGAATCTGCATCTGCCACGATCTGAAATTCAAACAATTGGTCGTTGTGCCCCGGGCAGCGTGCAGGTAGTGTGGTCGGGGTGCTGGCCGGCCATGGCAGTGCGCAGAAAGGGGATCGCTCATGGCAGTGCGTAGAAAGGGGACCGCTCATGGCAGTGCGCAGAAAGGGGATCGCTCATGCCAACCGCGACCGTCAACGGTGTCCGCCTGTTCTATGACCTCACTGGTGCCGGCCCCCCGCTGGTGCTCGTCCATGGCTCCTGGGGCGATAGCGCCGGGTGGGAGCCAGTGCTGCCGATTCTCGCCCCGCCCGCCCGCGTCCTGACCTTCGACCGCCGGGGACACAGCCGCAGCGAGCGCCCGCCGGCGCAGGGCAGCGCCGATGAGGATGCGCCGATCTGCCGGTTGGGATAGACCTTGGGATGGATGAAATGAAGTCCACCGCTCCGTTGAGCGACCTTCAAGCCAATGCATCACGATAACATCACCACGATCAGGATGGCCGCAATCCCGAGGATTACCCAGAGCCAGGTCGGAAGTTGTTCATTTTGAACGGGTGCGGCGGATGGTTTCGCCGGCGCCCGCCGCAATACAACTCTCACTCGCGCACCAGTCGCGGCATGTGCTGATACTGGAGCCTGCTTCGGCAACGCTCCGAACGGCGGAGGTGCCACACCCTTACCAGCGACCACACGTGGCGGGCGAGATGCGACTCGCTTCTGCGCCCGGTTCTGTGGCACAAGGCAGTAGGGGCATGCGGTTAGGTGACCTGCGTACCAATGCCCCTTTCGGCACTTGGTTAGCGCCTTCTCGGCTTCCGCCAATGGCGTGATCCAGGCTTGTGCGAGTGGGCGCGCATCGGGCCGAGCGCTTCCATCAACGAAGCACTGGCGAAACAGCGTGGCGGTGGCGGCATCCAGCGTGTCGATTCCGGGCGCTCCCGGTGGAGGCTGGATCGGATAGGTGGAAGGAGCGTAGGGATACATTCCCTCCCGGATGGCTTTCTCGAGCGTCGGCGGCTCCCCCGTACCCTGCCAGTGAACACTGAAGGGGTGATTCCCCTCCATCAATAACTGGAATACAAGCACCCCGAGCGCGAACCGGTCGTGTTCAAAGGACCGATCCACCGTCCGAAAATTGACGCCCTGTAGCTCTGGAGGGGTGTATTCCGGTTTGCCGACTGGAGAACGGTACGTGACCACCCTGCCGGCCGTGGGCACGTGGACCTGGAACGAGTCGGTGTCGATCAGCGAAATGCGCGCACGTGCCGTGACCAAGACATTGCTCTCGTTCAGGTCACCAACCACGTATCCCGCGGCGTGCAAATCCTCCACCGCCTGAGCGACGTTGTGTGCGGCCTGCAACGCCAGACGTCTATCGAATTTGGGGAGGGCCTGCTGGCGACGCCGCGGATTGAATGCGGTGATAAGGGGGAAGCCGTCTTGGACGCGGGGCATGAGGAACCCCGCGAGTTGCATCGACTGGTCGAACACCACCTCGGTTGGCCAGGCGACTGTAACGTCTTCGGTACGATGCGCCGGCTTTGGCGGATGCTGGATCATCCACTCGAGCTTGGCGCGGTACTCCGACGGTGAGGTCGTGCGGTACACCTTCGCCAGCACGCTGGAGTGACCTTTGAGCTGGTAGACGTCGGCTTCTCCACCCCCACCAACTCGCCGATCAAGACGCACGCGGCGACGGCGTTCGTCCTGCACAAAGATGTCTTGTGTCGATAACGCTTGACCCGTACGCACTGAGTTACGTTCTCCGCACAAAGATGTCTTGTGTCGATAACGCTTGACCCGTACGCACTGAGTTACGTTCTCCGCACGGCGACGACGAGGGTCTTGTCGTCATCGGTGCGGGAAGAGACCCGATCGCTCGCAAGGAACTCGGTGAGTTGCTCTGTCATCGTCTGATTGCCCGTTGTGGCGGCGGCCGCGGCCAACATGGGATCGAAGAAGGGCGCGTGCGGCGTGTGATCAGCGTAGTCGACGGCAATCGGCAAGAGGCCGTCCGTCAAGACGGCAATGCCCGTACTGTATTCCCAGATCTGGAGGAATCCAGGCTCAGCGCCACCTGGCCCGGTGACAAAATGCGTCTCGTTGGCGTAATCGCCTTGTTGCGGGATTGACGCCGGACGAATCCGACCGTCTTCCGTTCGCACAACCACGATTCCGTCACCGGTCTGGGCCACACCCGTGCAGTCGTCCATGGCAATGACGAGCGACAACGTCGTGGCATACGACTGGAGATCGACAGACCGCCACGTCGTGAACAGCTCGAGTTCCTCTCGAACCTCGCGAAAGGCTTGCTTGAGCATCGCCACGATCCCTGGCAACCGTTTCGTTGTGGCTTGTGCGGCGACCGCCCGAATGGCTGACGAGACGGCAATGTGAGCGCCTGGTTCCGCATAGGCCGCAGAACCCGCGCCATCCGCGACGGCAATGACGAGGATGTTTCCTGGGAACTCCGCGGCCCCCCAGGCGTCCTCACAGGGGCGATCTCGCGCACGGTGCGCCGTACCGGTCACGCTGGCACCCACGATTGACCAGGCGTTGCCTGGACCATAGTGGGTCATGTTGGATCGATCTGCGCCCAACCTGCGGCTGGCAGCGTCACGATTTCACCCGGACGAGAGTTCGCCACCGCGGCGAGACTCTCCGACAACCACTGAAACAAGCGTTGAAACCCATGGATGTTGGCTGAGCAGTGCCGGCCCACGTTGGCTGCTGAACATGCCCAGCGTGCCAAGATCAGCGCGATCCACTCCGATTGGAAAGACAGAAACTCCGTTCACGCTTTCTTCGAGTCTTGCCGCTTCCGCTGCCTGACTCCAGTCAGGATCGGTCGGTGCCCCGTCGCTGATAAGAAAGAGCCACGGCCTGAAGTACGGCACGCCACCTTCTTTGAAAAGGCTCTTGCGCCCACGAATGAGTTCAAGACCTTGCCAAACAGCCGCACCCATCGGGGTGTCGCCACTCGCCCGCAGTGTTGGTGGCTTGAACGCGTCGACGGTGACAAAGGCCACCACGGGATCCGCAGCGATGCTATGTCCGCGGCCTTCTCGGACGTCGATGGTTGAGACGCGTCCCCCAAAGCTGACAATGGCAAGCTCTACTCGCAGCGAAGCGAGTGGATCATCCTGGAGATCCCTCGCCAGTTGCTGCAACCCGGCATTGAGTTGGCGGATTGCCTCGCCTCGCATAGACGCCGAGGTGTCGAGGACGAGCACAACGGGGCAACGACGCTCGGGGTTGTCACGAAACTCGGCAAGAGCGAAGGGATTCGCGTCGGTCATGATCGTCTCCCACGAAGGTGGATATAAGGAGCCCACGGGCATTCTGTACCCTGGCCGGTTCCGGGGTGGCTTTACCAATGACAAGAGTAGATTGGCGCCATGGTAACGCAACGTCAGCTCAAAGCGATCTGGTCCCGATCAAGCCGAGAGCGCCCACCGTTGTGGCAGCACTCATCTTCCGGGCCTGGAGGTGACCGAGAGGTTGCCCTGCGCATCGACCGCTGCCCCATCCGGTATCCTCAAAAGTGCACCGGGTTTGCCGTCCGCGTCGCACAGAAATGGGGCGACAGATCCGGACACGGATGCCGGCGTGGCGACGAGCGGGGAGGCCGACTGGGCGCCGTCGCGAGCGCATCGCTCCAAGCCGATACCCCGAGTCAGGCGGCGCGGGGGGCATCGTCTGGCCCGACCCCGAACGCCGCGCGTGCCAGGCGCTGGACCTGCGGGATCACCTCGAGCGGGCGCCGCGTGGGTCCGGCCAGGATGTCGAACGTCTCGAACGCGGTCAGGGTGAAGAGCAGATCGGTCGCCGCGTCGTACTCCCCGCCACCCTGCCACCCTGCCCCCCGCCACCCTCGCCAAGAACGTTCGAAAACTCCAACCTACGTGCACTGTCCGTGCTGGACACTCGGCAGTAAGGTGTGATCGTGGTGCCGATGGGGCGCGAGCTCGCCGGCAGGGAGATCACGCATGCCAGCACCTGCGTCGTGGAATCCGTCTGATCGCGAGCTCGCTGGGAGCTCACGCATGCCAGCACCTTCGTCCGCGACCTCCGTCTCGTCGCGAGCCTCGCCGGAAGGAGATCACGCATGCCAGCACCTTTCCGCGGCATCCAACTGGGCACTGACCGTGGCGGAGACGGAGTGACGCCCGCCGCGGTGCGCTCGCCCGCGGTCAGCGACGGCTCCTCCCCGCGACCGCGTTCAGTGACGGCTCCTCCCCGCGACCGCGTTCAGTGACGGCTCTCATCGCACGGCGCACAAGTCGGGCTAGACCAGGTCAATGGACAGGACAGAATGATGGGATCGCAAAGCACACGAGACGAGCTGGACCAGATCAATGGACAGGACAGAATGATGGAATCGCATGGCGTACGAGATGGGCTGCCGGGAATCAATGGACAGGACACGATGATGGGCTCGCATGGCGCGCAAGACGAGCTGGATCAGGTCCTGGATGCACTCCTCCAGGCCGTTCCCCCCGAGCAGCGCGACACGATGCGCGCTCACCTTCAGGCTGCGCACGTCCCGGGTCAGGACAACCACGCCACCGATCATCGCCTCGCCGTGACCCCCGACAATGATGGGCACGAGGCTGCGGGCTCTCCTTCCTCCTCGATCCCAGCTCTCGCCCCTTTACCGTCCATCACCGCTGCGGGCTCTCCTCCTTCCTCGATCTCAGATCTCTCCCCAGTACCGTCCATCACTCCCGAGAACATCGCCCAGATAGACGACGACCTCGTCCGCACCGTCCTGCGGCTCCCCGCTCCCGTCCCTCCCCCTTCGCCCTCCGCCGAGGGCCTGGTCCCCTCCGAGCGGCTCCCCGCGTCCGTCCTTCCCCCTTCGCAGGCGCAGAGGGCCTGGTCCCCTCTGACGAGCTCCCCGCCGCCTCTCCCCTTCGCCCTGCGCCGAGGACCTGGTCCCCTCTGAGCGGGCAAGGGAGGTGAGAGACCGTTCCATGGTCCGTCTCAGCGAGGTCACTCCCGAACCACTGCGCTGGCTCTGGCCGGGCTACGTGCCGGCTGGCAAGCTCACTGTCCTCGACGGCGATCCCGGGCTCGGCAAGAGCACCCTGCTGTACGAGCTCGCCGCTCGCATCTCCCGCGGCGATCCTCTCCCCGGTGGCGAGCTCGGTTCCCCACACAATGTCCTTCTCTGCTCCGCCGAAGACGATCTGCTCGACACCATCCGCCCCCGTATCGATGCCGCCGGTGGTGATCCCCAGCGCATCATCTCGTTCCTTGCCGTTCCAGACCGGACGACATTCAATCGCCCCCTCGCCCTCCCCGCCGATCTCCTGCTGCTCGAGGCGCTCGTCCTGTACACCGGCACTGCTCTCGTCATCCTCGATCCTCTGGCTGCCTATCTTCGGGAGCGTGGGAGTGGCAATGGCAATCAGAACCTCCGACATACCCTCACGGCGTTGAAAGAGACCGCCGCGCGCACCGGTGCGGCCTTCGTCGTCGTCCGCCACCTCAACAAGTCCCGCAGCACCAACCCGCTCTATCGTGGTGTCGGCGGCATCGGCATCATCGGCGCCGCCCGCGCCGCGCTTCTCCTCACCGCTGATCCGGACGATCCTGACCGCCGCGTCCTCGCGGTCAGCAAAGGCAACCTGTCGCGTCCTGCCCCCTCCCTCGTCTTCCGCCTGGAGGATGAATCCGGGCGCGGTGTTGCGCGGGTGGTCTGGGAAGGGGAGAGTCCCTGGACTGCTACCCAGCTCCTCCAGGCGCAATGCACCGCCGAGGGCGACGAGGCACTCTCTGCCGTCGCTGCGGCTCGCACCTGGTTACGCGACGCCCTCGCCGATGGCCCTCGCCCCGCCCGGGAGGTGCGCCGTGACGCGGCCGCCGCCGGCATCGGCTACACCTCCCTCACCGCGGCGCGCAAGGCTGAGGGGGTGACGGCGCACAAAGAGCGCGTTGCTCATGGTCAGTGGGTCTGGACCCTCACCGACACCAACGGCAAAGAATCTGCTCCCACAGACGTGCAAACCCTCTAAACTCTTTAAACCCTCACCATCGGCAAAGAATCTGCTCCCACAGACGTGCAAACCCTTTAAACTCTTTAAACCCTTTAAACCCTTTGACTCTTTAACCGCACCAGATGCCCGTCACCAAACCCTTTGAACCCTTTAAACCCCTTGGCTCTTTCATCGCACCAGATGCCCGTCACAAAACCCTTGTCGACCACAGCAAGATCCAATGTCTCCTTAACTGCACCAGATGCCCGCCACAAAACCCTTGTCCAGCGCGCAATGCAACGATCCCAATGTCACTCCTTAACTGCACCAGATGCCCCGACTGACTGAATTACAGGCTCGCTCACGACTTGTCCGATGAGACTGGTGACGCAACGGAGGGCGACGCAGGGGTCGCCCCGACAGACTGACTCCTGAAATCGCTAGCTTCTTCACGACTTCTCGACCCCTCGACCCCTCGACTTTCCGAAACCCGGCTGTTCACGTCAGGCATGGCGGAGGTCGAACCGCTGCGCATCGTTGCCCGTGCAGACGGCGATACCGGCTACCTCGCCTGGGTCGCGGGTCACCCGCGCGGATGTGTCGTCAACACCTTTCGGAAGCCCGATCGCCGGTATCCCATGCTCCATCGCACCACCTGCGGCACGATCGGCAACCCAGCAACCTGGCACCGGCAACCCGGCACGCGGCCACCGCTGAACCATGGGTGATCTCACCAAAGCGTGCTCAGAAACCCGCGCGATCTCGGCTCGTGGCCGTGCCCCGAACGTCGGCGGCACCCTAACCCCATGCGGCCTCTATCGTCCTGACTGATGCCGAATCCTGTTGATCCAAGGCACCCTAACCCCATGCGGGCTCTATCGTCCTGACTGATGCCGAATCCGGGTGATCCGAGGCACCCTAACCCCATACGGGCTCGATCGTCCTGACTGATGCGGAATCCACTTGAAGAGTGAAGGAAAGCTCTCACCTGCGTCGTACGGTCCACCTCTCCCCAGCGCCCCGGCCGGTTACCCCTGGGTGGCGGGCTAGGAGGTGAGAGTTCGTCCCCCTCTCCCGGCCCGACGGGAGAGGGGGGTAGGGGGTGAGGGCCGTTCGGCGGAGAGGGGGGTGAGGGCCGTTCGGGGATCAGGGCATCGTATCCTTAGGCCGTCGCCCGCACCTGGTATTGAAGGACTGTCTCATGGCGCAGACGGTGATCGCCGATGATCCGCCCGTCATAGATGAGTTCACCGTCGGGCTGGATGCTCACGGTCGCATCCGCATCTCGCCGACCGACGTCTCCCAGTTCATCCGCCTCGACCAGTGCGAGCGCTACCTGCGCCTCCGTCTCCACGAGCGATCCGCCGGCACCCGCTTCATGGTCGACTACGGCGTCGTCCCCCAGTCGATCCCTCCCTTGCTCACCCAATCGGGGAGCCTGTTCGAGCAGGGCGTCGAGCGTGTCGTGGCGTCTCGCTTCCCCACCATCAACCTCGCCGATGGGATCGACACGCCAGACTCCCGGCCCACGGACAACGATCGTGTCGTCGCCCATACCCGCGCGCTTGCCGCCGGGGAGACCCTCGTTCTCTTCCAACCCCGGCTGCTCGTCACCCTCGGTCTCTGGGACGTCCGTGGTGACATCGACGTCCTTCGCCTCTCGCGCGACCCGTCCGGCTCGCTCCACATCCTGATCGCCGACATCAAGAGCTCCACCTCGGCCAAGGTCGAGCACCGGTTGCAGGTCGCCTTCTACGCGGAGATGGTCGCCGCGCTCCTGGCCGGCGCCGGGATCGCCGTCGACCAGATCGACCTCGGCATCCTCTACCGCGGACCGTCCGACGACGCCCCGTCCCGCGACGGCGAGTGACCGCGCGCGCCGCGACCTGGAACGCGCCCGAGCCCGCGATCTCCTCGGCGTGGAGGACGGATACCTGGAGCTCGTGGACGACCCGGAGGCCTACGGCAGTTCGGTGCGAGACCTCGTCACCGGTGACCATTCCACGACCCGCCGCGTGATCGATGCGCCGTTCGCCGCCATCCCCTTCCACCTCACCTACAAGTGCGACGGCTGCCTCTACAACGAGTTCTGCATGAAGCGCAGTGCCGAGTCGGACGACCTCTCGCTGCTGCCGCACCTGACCGAGCAGGACAAGCGGGCGCTGCAGCGCAACGGGATCTCCACCACCAGCGAGCTCGCCGCGCTCAAGGATCTGCGTCAGGGAGGTCACATCTCGGTCGACGGCGAGATCCAGGAGCGAACCGAGCTCGTGCCGGCTCCGGGGAAATCGCGTCCTGACCCGCCGCCTGGCCGCCACCTGGCCCGTCGGGCAGCGCCTCGACGAGCTGATCCACCGCGCCCGCCGCTACCGGCGCTGGAAGAAGGATCCCGTCGAGGCCCTGACCTACATCCCCAGCAAAGGCTACGGCTCGCTGCCGTACTGCTGATGCTGACGCAGAACCCGAACCTCATCCGCATCTACATCGATGCCCAGCATGATTACCTGCTCGACCGCATCTACCTGCTCGGCGCCCTCGTCGTCGCCAGCGAGAGCGGCGAAGAATCCCCGGAACGGCGGCGCTCCATCGTTCGCCTCAGCGAGGGTGCGCCGGCCGATCTCGCCACCGAGGAGCACCTCTTCGTCGAGTGGATCGAGGCCACCCTCCGCGCCATCGTCGAGGTTGCTGCCCCCGACGAGGAGGGGCGATCGCGTGCGCCCATCCACCTCATCTTCTACGACGACTTCGCGCAGCGCGTGCTACTCGACGGTCTTGCTCGCCACGCCGCCACCATCCTCGGCGCGACACCGCTCTACGACTTCGTCACCCAGCTCGCCGCCTTCGACTCGCCCATCGCTACCTTTCTCGACCGCGAGATCCGCGACCAGAAGAACTACCCGATGGTCTGCCAGTCGTTGCAGGCCGTTGCCGCCTTCCTCGGTTTCGACTGGAATGCGGGCACTCCCTATCGCGACCTCTTCCGGACCCGCCTCTTCGACTTCTGGGCCAGGCTCGACCCGCCCGTCGACCCTGCGGCTGAGACGCCGGGCATCGGCAGCTGGTACACCGGCCGCGCCCGCTTCAACAGCCAGATCCCGCTCGAGTACGCCTATGCCGCCTGGGACGACCTTCCAGCCAGTGCCACTCAGGGGGAGGGATGATCTCGCGCCGTATCGCGACACGACGCCAGCCCTGCTGCAAGGGTTCCACGCCCGCCGGCTCGAGGCGATGGAGCGGGTGGCGAAGGACTTTCGCGGCAACAAGCAGACCGAGAAGACGCCGTTCGATTTACCCGACCTCGCCGTCTTCGAGCAGAAGGCCCGCACCCTGGCCCAGGCCCTGGAAGAATTCGTCACCATCGAGCGCCACGTCGTGCTGGCGGCCTGGAAGCGAGAGCGCCTGGCGCCGCCGGAGCAACGGGTGCTCGCCGGGCAGACCCTGGTCGTCCGCTACCTGGAGGAGGATCAGGACCCGGGCGTCGCCGAGACGAATCGTGACAACGAGCGTCGGCGGCTTCTGAAAGAGGCCCAGCGTGCCGCCTACCGCGAGGCACACCCGGACGCCAAGCAGATCAGGCTCCACCAAGGAAGCAGAAGGCGGAGTCGGACTGGTCCCAGGAGGGGATGCGGTTTCGGCTCCGCCTGGAAAGCACCGACGTCGCCTGCGACCTCGACGAGGTCCTGGCTCTGACCACCCTCAAGCCGGACGACTGGCTCGTCATCTGTCCCCGCGTGACCGTCGACAGCCGCCGCCCGGTTGCCGAGCAAGTTGAGTTCACCCCCACCGCCAAGCAGATGCTCTACGGCATGCGGGCCGAGCTCGATCGCATCACCGTGCGGCGCGACGGTGACCGCGCGGTCGAAGCCTGGGCCGAGGTCGTGATGAAGGGCGCGCGAGGCGGCGGTGGCGGACCGCCGGGGTTCACCTTCGGCACCATCAACGAGCAGCCCCTGGAGCCCGGCAAGACCTACACCCTCGACCCGAACCCGAATGACATCTACGGCTCGTGGGCCGCCCAGGTGGTTGAGGGTCTGCTCGCCGGCGGCCAGAACACGCTCTATGCCCTGCTGGCCGGCGAGGAACGGCCCCTGCCGCTCTGGCCCGAGGCGGGAGCGGAGGCCCAGGCGCGGTTCATGGCCGGTCTCGATGCGCTGCATGCCGCGGGAGCCCTGCACGGGTTCGAGCCCAGCAAACGCGAGTTCATCGGCAGCCACGGCAGCACCCCGCTCCTCCTCGTGCAGGGCCCGCCCGGCACCGGCAAGAGCTACTCCACCGCCTTTGCCCTCTTCGCCCGCCTCCAGGGTGCCATGGCGGCCGGTGAAAACTTCCGCGTCTTCCTCTCCTGCAAGACCCATGCGGCGACGGATGTGCTCCTGGAGAACGTGGTGAAGGTGCGGGAGATGCTGCGCGGCTGGGCCGCCTCCCACCCCGAGATCTTCGCCGCCTATTTCGATCCCCGGTTGCTGGACGTCCCGCTCTTCCGCCTTCGACCCCGTGGCGACGTGCCTCTCGGCGTCATCGCCCTGCCGAGAGACGACGACCGGGATCCGGGCGCACCGAAGGCCATCGAATCCCTCGAGGCGTCGCGGTGGGGCATGGTGGCGGCGACCCCCGGTGGCATATACGGCCTGATCAAGGAGCGGTGGCCCAAGGACCTCTTCGGGCATCACCTCGCCGACTGCCTGGTCCTCGACGAGGCTTCCCAGATGAACCTGCCGGAAGCGATCATGGCCGCCCTGCCCCTGGCCCCGGACGGCCGGCTGGTGGTCGTCGGGGACCACCGCCAGATGCCGCCGATCATCAAGCACGACTGGGCGAGCGAACCGCGCCGCACGTTCCAGGAGTTCCGCTCCTACGAGTCGGTCTTCACCGCCCTCCTGCCCCTCGCGCCGCCGATGGTGAAATTCGCGGAGAGCTTCCGCCTCCACGCCGACATGGCGGAATTCCTCCGCCGCGAGATCTACGCCCAGGACGGAATCCACTACCACTCGCAACGGCGAGACGTCATCGAGGCGCGGCCAGCCGGGGATGCCTTCGTCGACGCCGTCCTCACGCCGCAGCACCCCCTCGTCGTCGTGGTCCACGACGAAGCCGAGAGTCAGGTGCGCAACCGCTTCGAGCAAGCAGCTCATCGCCCCCATCCTCGAGCTCCTCGCCGATCCCTCGGGGTACGGGCTCGACCCGGTGGAGGGGCTGGGCGTGGTGGTTCCGCACCGGGCGCAGCGGGCGGACCTGCAGGAGGAGGTTCCCAGCCTCACCGTGATCGACCCGGTCACCGGAGCCGTGACGCTCTCCGCGGTCGACACCGTCGAGCGGTTCCAGGGTGGGGAGCGGACCGTCATCCTCGTCGGAGCCACCGAGAGTGACCGCGAATATCTGCTCGCCTCCGGCAAGTTCCTGATGGACCCGCGCCGGCTGACCGTCGCCTTGAGCCGGGCCAAGCGGAAGATGGTGCTCGTCGCCGCCCGCTCGGTCTTCGAGCTGTTCAGCGCCGACGAGGAGACCTTCGCCAACTCCCAGCTCTGGAAGAACCTCCTCCGCCGCACCTGCACGGTTTCCCTTTGGCAGGGGGAGCGGGGCGGACGCCGGGTAGAGGTCTGGGGCAATTCCAACGAGGTCATGAAGATTAGGAGTCTCAATCGAACGTGGAGGGCGCGGGGATGCCGCTGGCTCCGCAAACAGCCGCACCGCCGCATGCCCGCCACGGCAGCGAGTGAGGAGACATCACGAGGCGGGACGGGGAGCGGATCGACCGGCAGTTGGTGTTCATCGCGAAGTTTGAGCGCCGCGCGGCTGGTGGCCAGGATGTGCACGGCCGGGCAGGCGGCGAGGAGGCCGGCAACCAGATCGGCCACCGCCGGCGCGAGGTGCTCGCAGTTGTCGAGCAGCAGCGTCTGTCGAGGGCGCAGGTGTCGCGCCAGTTCTGCCGCAATCGGCTGATCCGGAGAAGGGACGAACTCGATTGCCGCGGCAAGCGTGCCAGGCACCAGTTTCGGATCCATGACCGGCGCCAGGTCGACCCAGACCACCCCATCGGCAAAGGAGGCGGTCACGTCCTGAGCGATGGCGAGGGCCAGCCGCGTCTTGCCCACCCCACCGGGACCAGTGAGGGTCAGGAGTGGAACGGCCTCGTCGATCAGGAGTGCTTGCGCTGTCGCCCGCTCCGCCTCGCGCCCAATCAGCCGTGTGCGGGGGTTGGGGAAGACTCCGAGCGAATGTGATGGGTCAGCAGTGACCACGCGGTGTTCTCCCACCGAACACCGGATATCGACAAATGCATATGTAGTCGCAACCTATACCACGATCCGTCCACTCCGGAGATGGGGACGGCAATGGGCCAGCCGGGTGAAAAACGCGGAGCGATGGTCAAACCCGGGAACAGCTCGGATCAGCGTGCCCGGATCTGAGCAGGGCGGAGCGATGGGCAAACCGGGAAGAGCTCGGATCAGCGTGCCCGGATCTGAGCAGGATGGATTCCTGAAATCACCCTCGCCTGGTGGCAAGAGGTCATGGTCACCCACTCCTTGGTGGCAAGAGGTCATGGTTACCCTCGCCTGCAGCGTGCTCTGGTTGTGAGTTTGCCGGCGCCCCCTGGCCGTCCTCGTCCGGGTCGCTGCCGTCGACCCGTCGCGCCCGGGCGATGATCTCCTCGACCACGGCGGTCTTGGCGTCGGCGTAGTTCTGAACGTAGGCCCACTCCCGCCGGGCCAGTTCGCGCTTGGCCCGCTCGTACAGCCGCCGATCGGGTTCGTTGCTGCGCAACCGGTCGCGGAAGAGCAGCATGCGCTCGACCTCCGAGCAGTCCGGCGAGAAGACGTGGAGGTGGACACCGGGGTCTGACCGGCGGAACATGCGGTGCTCGTACCAGTCCGGCTCCCGGATCCGCAACACGTACCCGGACACCTGCAGGTCCGGAACGTACGCCGGCTCGTCCGCCGAGTCCGCGACGACGAGCACCATGTCGATCCATGGTTTGGCCGCCAGCCCCGGCACGGAGGTTGAGCCGACGTGCTCGAGGAGGAGCACCCTCTCCCCGAGGGCGGCCCGAACGCGCTCGGCCTCCCTGGCAAAGAGCTGGGGCCACGCGGGGTCGTAGTCGACGAGCACCACGGGGCCGGACAGCCGGGTCGGCTCGCCGACCGTGGCGGCCCGGAGCTGCTCCTCGGTCATCGGGGCACGGTCGGCCGGCGCCAAAGCCTCCGACCCCGTCGTGCCTGTCTCGTTCGGCGAACTGCCTGCCACGCTCCCGATCCCGGGCATGTGCCTCTCCTTACGCCCATTCTCCGCTCGGGTCGTGAACTCTGCCCGAGATCACGACTCTTGGCGGCCCGTTCGGGGCTCGTCTGCGGATACTAGCGCGGTTCCACGAGGCGAATATTCGTCCGAACCGGTTTGCGGACACGCCCTGGTCGTGGCAAGGTTCTTCCCGGAGGCGGCAAGATTCGACTACCGCACTTCGCGGAACAACGACACCCCTTGACCAGTAACGCTCGCCGCACACCGTAGTCCCTCTCCCTGGCGCAGGACCGGGTACCGGGTGCAGGGTGCCCTTTGGGCGGGGCGTGGTGGCGGTTGGGGTGAGGGTTAGCTGAGGTAAGAAAAACCCCGTCGCGAGACGAACGCTGAGGTTCGCCCCATCCCCTCTGGGGAAGGGAATGCCTTCGCGACCGGCAAAATCGTTTCCACGTTTTCTGGGGCCATTGTCCCGGCCATTAGAGTCCGCGGCCCATCCCCACAGGGCTAATGGCGTTGGTCGCGCCCCTCATCAGGTCCGGGCACGAATCGGGGTGCCGCGGCGGCACCCCGATTCATCATCGTCCGGTCGTCATCACGATGACCGCGCGGACGCGGTCTCAGCTGGGTCAGCTAGTCAGGCTTGCAGCGATTGTTGTCGCAGGTCAGGTTGTCGTTGTCGCAGCAGTCCCCGTTCCGCTTGCAGGCATCGCCCTGCGCACCGCCGCAGCTCTTCTTGTACCGACAGCGCCCTTCCTTGCCCGTGATGGGCGGGATCGGGATCGGCGTCGGGAATCCTGGGTCAATGCCTTGGCGGGCCCCCACGCAGCGCAAACCCTTCAGGCAGTCATCGCTCGTCGCGCACGGGTCGTCCTCGTAGCCAGTCTGGTTGGCTCGCCTGTTCTTGCTGCTCTTTCGATTGTTCCTGGCCTCGCTCTGCTGAGTGAGACCACCAATCCCCAGCAGGGCCAGCGTGCCGCCGAAGGCGGTCTTGACCATTGTGCGGCGGTTGGCCTGCTGCCCCACCTTCCGCGTCAGAGAATCGAATCGCTTGTCATCCATCGACGTTTCCTCTAGCAGTGCAACGTTCCCCGGGCGTCGCTGGCAGGCGATGATGCACTCGTCCGTGTCCTGAACCAATCATCGGCAGCGGCCCGCGCCGCTACCCGCTCGTTCGCCGCATGTCGTGTCTCAAGTGCGTGGTCTGATGTTGTCTCCTTTCGCGCATTCGGTTCCGCCCTGTCTCCTTCGTCCTACCAATTATGTGCATAATCTGTTCCAACGACCAGCGCGATCGTGCGCGTCGTTCCCTGCTCGGAAACTCGACCCTGCCCGGGGCAAGACGGTCTCCGGTGTGGCGGACATTCGCGCCGCATCAGCTCATGAGTCGCGCCGCTATCGGAGTCACCTCAACGACCACACCTCCTCTCGCAGCACCCAGCTCCCCCTCCCTCCTCCGCTCGGCCGAAGCCCCTCCCTGCTGCTCAGACGCGAAGCCCCTCTCCCAGCGCACCGGGAGAGGGGTTTGGGGTGAGGGTTCACGAGGGGTCAGGGCCATCCATTGACAAACATCAATGAATCCTCTATGCTCCCCTCCAACAAGGAGTCTTTCTCGTGTCGACCACCCTCGAGCGCCCGACCATTACCATCCTCGATCAACCCTGCTGCACGCCTCCCGGCACGCCCACCGTCACCGAGCCGGACGCCGAGACCTACGCCGCCTGGTTCAAGGCCCTCGCCGATCCCACCCGCATCCGCATCCTCAACCTCCTCGCCACGAGCGCGGAACCAGTCTGCGTCTGTGACATCACCGATCACTTCCCGCTGGGGCAACCGACCATCTCCCACCATCTCAAAGTCCTGCGCGACGTCCGCTTCGTCGTCGCCGAGCGCCGCGGCACCTTCATGCACTACCGTGTCAACCAGGAGTGCCTGGCCGACTTCCCCGACGCCGCTCGCCGCATCCTCAATACCGACACAACAGCGACACCAACAGCGACAGCTGAGCCACGAAAGGAGGCCATCCCCGGAGAATCACCGCGGCCGGTTCATCGAATATCGTCAATTATCGATAAGACAAGAGGAGATCCATCATGCCTGAGACAACCATCCCCATCGCCGCTGAGGAGCTGCGCGAGACTGTCCGCGCCAAGTACGCCGCCCAGGCCATCCGCGTGACCGAGACATCCGGATCATGCTGCGAGCCCTCCTGCTGTGGCGGCGCCGCCACCGCCGACCCGATTACCGGTGATCTCTACGCCAGCGACGACGTCGCCGCCGTTCCCGAGGACGCGTTGAAAGCCTCCCTCGGCTGCGGCAACCCGACCGCTCTGGCTGAGCTCAAACCGGGTGAGACCGTGCTCGACCTCGGCAGTGGCGGCGGCATCGACGTCCTGCTCTCCGCCCGCCGGGTCGGCCCCACCGGTTTCGCCTATGGCCTCGATATGACCGACGAGATGCTGGCCCTGGCCGAGCAGAACAAGGCCGCCGCCGGCGCCGACAACGTCCGCTTCCTCAAAGGCCACATCGAGGACATCCCCCTGCCGGACGCCACGGTCGACGTCGTCATCTCCAACTGCGTGATCAATCTCGCCGCCGACAAGGGGCGGGTCCTGCGCGAGGCGTATCGGGTGCTCAAGCCGGGTGGCCGTTTCGCCGTCTCCGATGTCGTCGCCCAGGGCACGCTTGCCGGACGATCTCCGTGCTGACATGGAGGCATGGGTCGGTTGCGTCGCCGGGGCGCTGGAGGAGAGCGAATATCGCCGCCTGCTGACCGATGCCGGCTTCGGTGACGTCGAGGTCGAGGTCACCCGCGTCTACGACCCGAAGCGAGCTCGCGGAGAGTACCCGCGGCACCGATGGTTCCTGCTGCGGTAGCGACTGCTGCGGCAACACCGCCGAGTGGGATCTCTCGGCCTACGGCCGCTTCGACGCCGCTGGTGGCCGCTTGGTCAGCGCCTTCGTCCGCGCGCACAAGCCGTAGAGACCAACGCCTGATTTCCACTGGATGGAACGACAGCGCCCGGCGGGATCTGTATCTTTGCCGGGCGCACTAGCGGTGTCGAGGCCAGCTACCGCGCTCGGCAGGAGTTGTGTTCGTGCTGGGCGCCCCGCAGTGTCGAGGCCTGCTGAGGAACGTCCATGAACGTCCTGATGATCGGCGATGTCATGAGTGGGGAGGCCAGATCAGGAATCTCTATGGACTTACTCATGATCGGCGACGGCGTGAGTGTGGAGGTCAGCTGAGGAACCATTATGAACGTCCTGATGATCGGCGACGTCGTGGGACCGCAGGCCACGGCCTGGCTGGCCAACCGCCTTCCCGCTTTGCGCCGTGAGCACGCCATCGACCTGGTAATCGTCAACGCCGAGAATTGCGCGGTGACCGAGCCGACGCCGTGGGCCGGGTTCGGGATGACCCGCGCCCTGGTCGACCTCCTCCTCGAGGCCGGCGCCGACGTGATCACCTCCGGCAACCATGGCTGGGACGGACCTGACGCAGAGGCCGTGCATAGCTATCCCCGGGTGCTGCGGCCGCTCAATATGCCGCCGGACAGCCCGGGCCAGGGAGTGACAATCCTCGAGGTCGCGGGTGAGCCGGTGACGATCGTCAATCTCGCCAGCGAGCGGGGGATGATCGAGGAGGCCGTCCCGGTCTACCCGGCGTGGCGCTCGGTCGAGCGCCGCGGCACGGTGGTTATCGATTTCCACGGTGACGCCGCCTGGGAAAAGATGATCTTCGCAACCGCCATCGACGGGGAAGCCGCGGCGGTGCTGGGCACCCACACCCATGAGGCGACGGAAGCGCTTCACATCCTGCCAAGCGGGACCGGGTTCGTGGCTGATGTCGGGATGACCGGTCCGACGGGGCATCCGGGGGGCTTCCCGTTGGCCCACTTCGCGGCCAAATATCGTGGGGACGACTGGCGCGCGTTGCCGCCGTTCACCCTCGCCTCAGGCCCACTAGCCCTTGGCGCGGTTCTACTCCACATCGAGGATGGCACGACCCGGTCGATCATACGCATCCGGTAACGCCATGCTTCGGCGTGACGCATCCGCACTCAGTCCCGCGGCGCGTCCATGATGATCGCCCACCCCGAAGGGGGCAATAATTCCACCGGTTTCATTTCGCTTCAACACCCGGGTGAGGGCGGTGCCTGTGCCCAGTCCGCTAGCCGCGGCCCGACACCGAGGGACCGCCGCGGCCAGCCCTGGCTGTGATCCAGGCAGCGAACGGGCGCCGCGTCGGGAGGGGTATACCCCTGCGGGTGTCAGGTGAGGGAGCGCGGGCATTGCCCGCGCTCCATCTGGCAAAAGACAAATTCCTGTTAAGCCTTGTCAATGGCGGTGACAACGGCCTTGCGTCGGCACGCCCCATGCAGTGTCCTCCTCTCGTCCCGCTCCCCGCGGGTGCGGGCCTTGCCGCGGGAGGATGTCGATGGAGACCGTGAACCCGTTCGCCCGGATGTCCCACCCCGGAGCCGATCATCGCTCAGGTCCGTCGCACGCTGGCCGTCGGCTGCGCGGCCGTCTCTTGCTCGGAGAAAGCCGGCCGGGACCGCGTGACCGGGGCCGAGGTGCGCGGCCTGTGGGGCGGCGGGGCAACGTCTTCATGCCGGTTCTGGCCCTGCGCGAGGCGTGGCAGGCGCTCGGCGTCCATGAGAATCCGGTCGCCGCGCCGGAACCAGAGCCGGCCGGAGCGGTATCGTCAGTGAGACGCCGCTCATATCCGCATGTCCTACGGCTCGATGATGACGTGCTCGCCGGCGGCGAACGAGATGTGCTGACCCTCGACGGCGGTCGCCTCGCCTGAGCCGTGGACACGAACGAGCTCCGGCACGTGTCGAAGCAGCGATCGTTCTCGTGAGCGAACGAGACGGTGGGAGATAGGGATTGGCAGTCAGCGATCGGCAGGACTCCCCCAACGACGTCGTCATCGGCGTCGACATCGGCGGGACCAAGACCGCTCTCCTGGCCTGGGCGCCCGCAACGGAGACGGTCCTCGCCCAGGACACCTTTGAGACTCCCGCCGAGATCGGTCCCGAGGCGATGGTCGATCGTCTGGTCGAGGCGATCGATTCCCTCCTTGCCGGCTGCGGACAGCATCGCGCCGACCTCCGGGCGATCGGGGTCGCGGTCCCCGGGCTGGTCGATGCCGCGGCCGGGGTCGTCCTCACCGCCGGCAATCTCGCCGGTTGGACGCGGGTGCCCCTCTGCGATCTCCTCGCTGCCCAACTGCACATTCCGGTGGTCATCGACCATGACGCCAATGTGGCGGCCCTCGGCGAGCGCTGGCGCGGGGCCGCGCGGGACCTGACCAGCTTTGCCTTCCTGGCCCTCGGCACCGGGATCGGGGTCGCTATCGTCCTCGATGGGCAGCTCTATCGGGGCGCCCATCACGCCGCCGGCGAGCTCGGCGACCTGGTGGTCGGGCGCGAGTTCCTGGGGCAGGACCGCGGCGGCCAGGGCAACCTGGCGCAGTTGATCGGCGGCAAGTCGTTGCGGCGCCGGGCGCAGCAGGCGACCGGCGCGGACCTGAGCGCGGCCGAGGTCATCACTGAGGCGGAGGGGGATGCGGCGCTGGCGGTCATGGCCGATGAGGTGACTGACTACCTGGCGATGGCCGTCATCGCCATCGCCGCCTTGCTCGATCCGGAGGCGATCATCGTCGGTGGCGGCACCGCCGAGGCCGGGGAAGATCTGCTCGATCCGGTCCGGGAGCGGGTAGCCCCCGAGGTGCCGGCCCCGCCACTGCTGATTGCCTCGGCCCTCGGCTCGGAAGCCCAGCTCTATGGCGCCGTCTTCGCCGCGTTGCAGACCCTCGCGCGGCCGGACCCCGCAACGACGGCTGCCCCTCGGGTTCCCTGAAGTCCTCGCTGCTCCGCAAAACACCACTGGCCAGTGCGAAAAATCCGGGCCAATGCACCGGTGCTGCCACGGCTGCCCGTCGTATGCGCAGCCACGTGTGTCGCCTGATGCTGCTTCCCTCAGCACCCGGTGCAGAATCTTCCCGGTCGCGGTCCGGGGCATCTCCTCGTCCCGGATGAACACGACAGACTTTGGGCGCTTGTAGCCGGCGATCCTCGTCCGGCACCAGGAAAGCAGCTCGTCCTCGGTCACGCGATGGCCATCATGGCGCACCACCACAGCTCGCACCGCTTCGCCCCATATGTCATCCGAGATGCCGATGATCGCGATGTCTTTGACCTCCGGGTGTGAGCCGATCAGGCTTTCCACCTCGGACGGGTAGACGTTCTCGCCGCCACTGATGATCATGTTGCTCTTGCGATCGGCGAGATAGTAGTAACCAGCCTCGTCCCGGCGCGCCATGTCGCCGACCGAGCAGTAGGGGCCGCGGAAAGCCGCCGCGGTCTTTTCGGGCAGGTTCCAGTAACCGCAGAACGCGTAGGGTGTGCGCGAGTAGAGCTCGCCCACCTCGCCGGCTGCGACCTCCGCGCCGCTGTCATCTAGGAGCTTGATCCGCCCGCAGCCGGTGAGCTCGCGTCCGATCGACCCCGGTCTGCTGAGCTGCTCTTCGTGGCGAAGCAGCGTCACCCAACCGGCCTCGGTGGAGCCGTACGCCTCTAGTAGCTGAGATTTCCTGAATTGCTCCATGATGCCCAGCTTCGTCTCCCTGCGCGCTGGAGCCGAGGAGATGAGGAGTTTGGTTACGCTATTGGCTCGGTATTTCGCCCGCACGGCGTCGGGCAACGCCTGGATCATGATGTAGTGAGTTGGCACTAAGGACGTGAACGTGATCTGCTCGTCGGACAGCGTTTTGAGGAGGTGCTCCGGATCGAAATGCTTTCGGTCATACACCACCGTGCTGGCGCCGCAATAGGCCAACACCGTGGCGTAATACAGGGAATTGGCGTGACCCAACGGCATGACCAGTAGACCCGTTTCGTTGCGCATGAATCCTTGATCGAGAGCGGTGATGAGCGCCAGGAGCGCCAGACTCTCATGACTCCGGATGGCGCCTTTCGGGTTGCCGGTGGTCCCCGAGGTATACATGAACGCCCAGGGGTCTTCGAGGAGAACCGGCACCGTCGGTTCGCTTGCCGAGGCGCGTTCGATGAGTGCCTCGTAGGACCGGTAGCCCGGCGGCGTCATCTTGCCACCGAAGTGCAGATACGTGTCCGCTGCTATTGCAAGATCGGAACGGATTTCGTCCACCCGGTCGACTAAATCGTCCTGGACGATGAACGCCTGGGCTTTGGCGTCGTCCGCGATGTAGCGAATCTCAGGACCGACGAGGCGGAAGTTGATCGGTACGGCGACGAGGCCGGCCTTGGCCAGTGCGACGTAGATTTCCAGCCACTCCACGCGGTTGTAGGCCAGGATCGCCACTCGGTCGCCCCTGGCAAGCCCCAGTCCGAGAAGCGCGTTGGCCAGCCGGCAGGACCGCTCGTTCCACTGCCGGAAAGTCATCGACCGCGCGAGATCCCTCGCTCCAGTCTTGTTCGGGAAGAGATAGGCGTTCCTGCTGACGACCTCGCCCAGATGCAACAGCTGGCTCATCGTCGTGCTCCCGTGGTTGCTGCCTGGCGGCACAGGGAGACGTCGAAGGTGAGACCGGAGTCCCGGTTGATGGCGCTCAGGTCGTCGCCACCGGCTCACCGCGACGGCGGCGTTCCGCGTCATTCCACGCCGTCAGGGCCTGGTAGTCCAGCACCGAACCCAGCCCCTTGCCCGCGTCCGAGGAGAGCGCGTCCCGGGTGAGCACGACGTCGATCAACGCGGGGGCATTGGCAAAAGCCTGCTCGAGGGCGAAACGCAGCTGCCCCGCGTCCGTGACCCGCTCAGCATGGAGCCCGAAGGCGCGCGCCATCATGGCGTGGTCGGCATACTGCAGGGTCGTCCCGACAACCCGTCCGTCGTAGTTCATCTCCTGATCGAGGCGTTCGATATTCCAGGCGGCGTTGTTGGCGATGACGAAGACCACCCTGGCGTCGTGACGCCTGGCCGTATCGATCTCCATGGCGTTGATGCCGAAGGCGCCATCGCCCGACACCACCACCACCTGCCGCTCGGGATACGCCAGGGCGGCGGCAATACCGTACGGAACACCGACGCCCAGGCAGCCGAATGCCCCAGAATCGAGATAGGTTCGGGTGGGGAGGCCGACGCGCGCGAAGCTCAGGATGTCGCCGCCGTCGGCGATGGTGATGGCGTCGGGTGCGAGGATCTCTGACAGTGCGGCAAAAATCCGATTCGGATGCAGGTAGCCATCCTTCCCGGCTGGAGCGGCGCCGAGCGCCGCGGCGTAGCGCGCCGAGCGCCGCAGGTGCTCGCTCCTCAGAGCCTCGGTCCAGGCGGTATCCACGTTCAGCTGGCGCCCCTTCATGGCCATCGCAAGCTCCGCCAAAGCGGCAGCCGGGCTGGCCAACAGTTCGACCTCCCCCCGCCGGTTCTCACGCAACTCTTCCCAACAGTCGGCGATGCGAATGAAGCGGGCTTGCGGAAACACCGCGGGTGAGCCATAACCGAGCTGGTAGTCCAACTTTCGGCCGATGACGATCACCACATCAGCTTCCTGCATCGCCCGGCCGCGCATGGCCCCGACGACCGAGCGGTGATCGGACGGAATCAGACCGCGGCTTTCCTGCGTGTCGAGATAGACGGCCCCGGAAGCGTCCAGGAAGTGCGCCAGCTCCTTGCCCGCTCCCATTGCGCCACGACCAGTGATGACTAACGGGCGTTTCGCGGCGGCCAGAATGGCAGCGGCACGCTGGACATCGACGGGGTCCGGTCGAATACAGCGTGGTGGTTTTGGGCGCAGATACTCGTCCAGGACAAGATTGGGGTGAACCGTTTCCCGAAGCACGTCGGGAGGAATCTCGAGGTACACGGGGCCCGGGGTGCTGCCGTCCCCCACGGCAGCGCTGACCGCCTTGTCCAGATCACGAAGCACGTTGTCCGCGACACGCAGCGTCCGTGAGAGGCGGGTGATGGGCGCCAGGATGTCTGTATGCGGGACGCCTTGCAGTGGCCCGAGATCGTCCTGGGCTCGTGGGGCGCAACCTCCGATCAGCATCACCGGTGCTCGTTCCAACTCTGCATTGGCGATGGCCGTAACGCAGTTGGTCACGCCGGGACCGGCCGTTACCAGGGCGACGCCGAGCTGCCCGGTGAGCGCGGCGTGGGCGTGGGCCATGTGCACCGCTGCCCCCTCATCCCGGACGTCGATGATGCGCACGTTGCGTTGCACCAACTGATCCCAGATCAGCTGAATATGTCCGCCCTGCAGCCCAAAAACCCGGTCCACGTTGCGGGCAACCAGAAACTCCACGACCAGCTCGGCGACGGAACGAGCATACGGCGTTGACATATGGCCTCCCTCCTCGATGGCACCCACGGGTCGGCCTCTTGCCGGTGCCTCGGGTGCGACGTCCGTCGAACCAGCCTGGTACCCCGGCGCCGCGTCTGACGGACCCGGCCCGGCGCCCGCTGCTCTTCGCCACTGGCTCGTGCGCCACGTGGCGCTGCCTCTGGGCGGCGACGTGCCTCTACAGTGCGCTCGCGCCGGCAGCCGCGCATCGTCAAGCTGACCGATTTCATCCGGAGCTGGCGCGCTATGAGACGTACGTAGGGCGCGTACGTGGGGATCAGGGGTCCGTATGAATGTGGACGCAAGCTGGTGGTGGAACGGATGGATGACTCAGGCGAGGCGGTAGCGGATGGCCCAGGCGGCGGCCTCGACCCGCGATTCGACGCCGAGTTTGCCGAGGATGTGGGTGACGTGCGTTGCGGCGGTGCGTGGGGTTACGAACAGCGCCGCGGCGATCTCGCGGTTGGTACGCCCGGATGCCACCAACCGCAGCACCTCCAACTCCCGCGCGGTAAGGCCGAACGGTGTCTCAGTGCGCCCTGCGCGCTCATTCCTGGTTGGCCAGGACGCTGAGGCCTTGCGCTCGGTCTCGGCCAACACTTCCGGTAGAGGCACCGCGCGTCCCGCTGCCCACGCCGCCGTGAACTCCGCCTCGCCCAGTGCTGCCCGGGCGGCGGCCTGGGCGTGCTCGAAGCTGGGCAAGGCCGTGATGGGGAGGTTTCCACCGCTGGCTTCGAGTACGGCGTCCATCGCCCCGTAGAGGCGGGCGCCCCACTCCGGGTCACCGCGCGCGGCAACTGTGCGCGCTAATGCGGCAAGGGCACCGGCGAAGTAGCGCCGTTCCCCGATTGCCCAGGCCTGCTGCAGGCCCGCGTGACACAGCGCCTCGGCACGGTCGAGTTCGCCCAGGTCGGTCGCGATCTCGCCCATCAAACTCCGGTTGAGTGCGGTGGGCCAGGCTACATGCTCGGCTTGGCACACGGAGTCCGATTCCGCGAGTAGTGCCGCGGCGCGGGTATGTTCGCCCCGGCCTCGGGCGATGGCCGCCAGGATGGTCAGCCCCAAGGCGTGCCAGAATGGGAAGTCCGCCGCACGGGCAACGTCCACCGCCTGGACCACAAACTCTTCGCCGAGATCGAATTGGCCTTCATAGACCGCCGTGGCGCCGCGCCAGCCGAGCGCGTGGGCGAGGGTCGGCCACTCGCCGAGCTCTCGGGCCAGGGTCATGCTCGCGTCGAGCAGCTCGGCCGCCCGCGCGAATTCCCCCTGCGCCATGGCCAGGTCACCGGCGCCCATCAGAAGAGCGGCCCGCAGGGCAGGCGCCACCTCACCTGCACCAGCCAGGAGCTCCTCTGTCCAGCGCCGCCCCTCGCCGACTGGGCCGCGTGATCGCCAGAACCAGTGGAGTGCGCTCGCCAACCGACTTTCGAACTCG
Organism: uncultured Chloroflexia bacterium; assembly: GCA_963751075.1. Classification (GTDB taxonomy): domain Bacteria; phylum Chloroflexota; class Chloroflexia; order Thermomicrobiales; family UBA6265; genus JACCXM01. The sequence goes on from CAVVTE010000017.1 coordinate 51,449, forward strand.
GTTGCTTGCTCCTCCCGCGCCCAGGCAAGCGCTTCCCGCAGGTTGTCGCGCTCGGCCTCCAGCCGGTCCAGCCACGCTCCTGGCGCCAGTCCCGACCACGCCGGTGCCGCCCGCTCGGCCAGCGCCAGGAAATGCACGGCATGCTCGCGCCGCGCGGCCTCGAGCTCGTTGCTCGCCGCGAGCTGGTCGAGCCCGTACTCCCGCACCGTCTCCAGCATCCGGTAGCGCGGCACATCCTCTCGCTCCTCCCGCCGCAACAGACTCTTGTCCGCCAGCGACGCGACCACGTCGAACACCTCACGGTCACCGTCGATCCCCGCGCCGACGGCCTCGGCGGCTTCGAGTGTGAAGCCGCCGAGGAACACGGCCAGCCGCCGGAACAGCCCCTGCTCTTCGGGATCGAGCAGATCGTGGCTCCAGGCAATCGCGTCCCGCATCGTTCGTAGGCGCGCAGGCAGGTCGCGCGCTCCGCCCGTCAGCACCCGCAGGCCGGCCGGGCGCTGGACCGTCCCCGCTAGCCGCTCCAGCAACGCCACCAGAGGCAGGTGGCCCACCCGTGCAGCGGCCAACTCGATGGCCAGCGGGAGACCATCCAACCGAGCGCAAATTGCCGTCACGGTCGCGGCGTTTGCGCCCGTCAAGGCGAAGCCGGGCTGGACCGCTTCCGCCCGCGCCAGGAACAGGCGGATTGCCTCGAACGGCATCAGATCGGTCACGGTCGCCAACACACTTGGGTCGGGAAGCGTCAGCGGCGGTACCGGGAAGCCGTGCTCGCCGGAGAGGCGCAGGACGTCACGGCTGGTGATGAGCACCGTGAGGCACGGGCAGGCCGTTAACAAGGCAGCGACCTCAGGCGCGGCCGCCATGACGTGCTCGAAGTTGTCGAGGACGAGCAGCACGTCCCGCTCATGGAGATAATCGGTCAGACGATTGCGCAGGGGACGGCCGCCCATCTCGCGCAGATCCAATGCCTGGGCAATGGCGGGGACGACGAGACCATGCTCGCGGAGGGAGTCGAGGGGCACGAACCAGACCCCATCCGGGAATTCACTGGCCACCTGGGTCGCGACCTGGATGGCCAGCCGGGTCTTGCCTACCCCGCCAGGGCCGGTGAGGGTCAGCAGGCGAACGTCAGGTCGGCACAGCAGGGCGGCGGCCGCGGCGCTCTCGCGCTCGCGGCCGATGAGGGGAGTGAGTGGGGCCGGCAGATTTGATCCACGGGCAGGAAGAGCGGCCACAGTTGCGCCGATCGCGTGAGATGCCAGGCTGGCGCCATCATCGTCGGCTTGCGGGGTGCCGTCAACGATGGGGCCGTCTCTGTCCCCGGAATGAGCGTGCTAGACATCGGCCAAGGATGGAGCTACGACGGAAGATCCCCTGCGAAACGATCCAGATGGAAGGGCGCGTGCGGCGAGTAAACTCCTGACTCCTTCCGCCCACCCCGGCACAATCCGCCAGGCTGCATGAAGATCGGACGCAGAGGACAGGGAAGAGGAGAGGCACGCCATGACAGATGCCACCGTTGAACCCGGAACCGGTAGGACAGGGAAGAGGAGAGGCACACCATGACATACGCCACCGGTGAGCCCGGAACCGGGCAGATGACCACGATCCTGGTGCCGCTCGACAGTTCGCCCGAAGCCAGGACGGCGTTGCCGTATGCCATGGCGCTGGCCACGCCGGGAACAGAGATCCTTCTCCTGACGGTCATTGCCGACGGCGCCGCGGTCTATACCGCCGCATCCGAGCTGGAGCAGGCCGCGCAGCGACTACGCGTGGTGGGACATACAGTCCGCACCGAGGTAGCGGTCGGTGACCCCACCCAGGGGATCCTCGACACGGCAGCGAACCAGGGAGTCGGTCTGATCGTTCTGGCGTCCCATGGCCGGGGTGCCGTCGGGCGTCTGATCTACGGCAGCGTCGCCGATCGCGTCGCTCGCGAAGCGCCGGTGCCGGTGATGGTCGTCCGCTACGCTTCTTTGGAGCCAGGGCCGGTCGGCGTCACGCGGCTCGTCGTGCCGCTCGATGGCTCGCCGTTTGCCGAACAGAGCCTTCCGGTCGCTACGGAGATATCGCGCCGGCTCGGGACGCCGATCTTTCTGGTGAGAGTGGTCAATTCGGCCGCGCTGCTGCCCCCGGCACTTGGCTTTGGCGAAGCGATCCCCGTCGAGATCTACGACGAGACGGAAAAGGAGCTGGATCAGGAAGCGCAAGTCTATCTCGACGGGGTTGCGCAGAGGCTGCGCGACCAGAAGCTGCCGGTGGTGACCCGGGTTCTCGCTGGACCTCCAGCCACGGCGATCAGGGAGGCGACCCAGCTCGGCGACGTTGTCGTCCTCTGCTCCCACGAGCAAACCGGGGTCATGCGCTGGCTGTTGGGAAGCGTCGCCGAGACGCTCACTCGCGAAGATCAGGCGCCGGTCATCCTGGTTCCGGCGACGGAGCCAGAGCAGGCGACAGAAGCACCGGTGAGTTCAGGATAGGAGATCTCATGGCGGAGGGACGGTTCGCGGGCAAGGCGGCGCTGGTCACCGGTGCGGCGCAGGGGATCGGACGGGCGATCGCGGAGCGCCTGGCTCATGAGGGCGCCAGTGTTCTCCTCTGCGACATCGATGGCGACCTGGCGGAACAGACCGCCGGTGAGCTCCAGGCCAATGGCGGCGTTGCCGCATCCTTCGGCGGCGATATCTCCCGCCAGGCCGATGTGCGTGGCGCCGTCGCTCACTGTCTGGAGCGCTTCGGCCGGCTCGACGTCCTCGCCGCCAATGCCGGCATCGCGGACGTCCAACCGTTCCAGGAGATCGACGAGGCGAGTTGGCGCCGGATCATCGACGTCAACCTCACCGGCACGTTCTTCTGCATCCAGGAGGCGGCGCGGGCGATGATCCCGGCTGGGGGCGGCGCCATCGTGGCGACGGCCTCGACCAATGCCTTCTGGGTCGAGAGCGGGATGGCCCACTACAACGCCTCCAAGGGAGGCATCGTGGCTCTGGTGAAATCGGCGGCGCTCGATCTCGGTCCATTCGGGGTGCGCGTCAACGCCGTCGCGCCGGGGATGATTCGCACCCGCGCCAATTACATCACCGAAGACCCGGTGGCCGGGCCGGAGTATCTCAAAGGGGTTCCCCTCGGCCGGTTCGCGGAGCCTTCCGAGATGGCGGCGGTCGTCGCCTTTCTTGCCTCCGACGATGCCTCCTATGTCAGCGGCGAGCTGCTGGTCGCCGACGGCGGAACTACCATCGGCGTCCGCCTGCCGCCGCCCGACACCCCGCTCCCCGGTTCAGCCCGTTCCGTAGACACGGACCCCGACTCCTGAGCCACGGAAACGGGCCGGCCATGGAGCAGTTGTGGCGCCGCGGGCGCCCGGGGTGGTCGCGGTGATCGAGCTCCTGTTCGAGGTCATGGGGGCGGTCATGATCCTGGCGGCGTTCGCGCTGGCCCAGTTCCGGGGGCTCGATCGCCACGGCTCCCCCTATCTGGCGCTCAACCTGGTCGGCGCGGCCATCCTCGCCGTTGTGGCGGCCATGCATCGGCAGTGGGGGTTCCTGCTATTGCAGGGTGTCTGGGCGCTCGTCGCGTTGTGGGGACTGTTCGGTTTGACCCGTCGCGGCCGTGCGCGGTCGTGAGTGCAGATCAGGTCATCCAGATCGTGGGCGCGGTGTTGATCCTCGCCGGGTTCATCCTCAACCAGACCAGCCGGCTCGACGCAACGTCCTATGGCTATCTCCTCCTCAATCTGGCCGGCGCCGCGATCCTCGCCGTGCTCGCCTTCCAGGGGCAACGCTGGGGATTCGTGCTGCTCGAAGGGGTCTGGGCCCTGGTTGCGCTCGCGGGTCTCATCATGCGTCGTGGGGGCAAAGAGCCAGCGGCGACGAAGTGATCGCTGTCGTGGCAGTTGTTGTCCGCTCCGATCGTGATATCCGCGAGTTGTGGACCTCGGTGCGCGGCGTAGAATGAAATGCCAGTCCGGCGACATGTGCGGCGTTCGGCACGTGGTCATACCGGGCGATACGGAATCTGGATTCTGGGTGATGAGTCAGGAGAGCGCCGACCTGCACCGTCCCGGCCCCCTTCTCTCCAGCGGACTGGGCCGGGTACCCGCGGAGCGGGTGGCGAGTAGGGGGTGAGGGCGCACAGCCGCGCCGTGATCGCCCCGGTTCCGAACGAGGCAGGCTCGTGTTTGTGAAGATGATCTTGAACCCGAAGGCGGCGATCCGCCCTGTTGGGCTCACCTTTTCGAGGATGAGTGGCAAGATGGCGAGGAACTGGCAATAACGGCGTCCGGGCCTGACGGTGATGATGATGAGTGGCAAGATGGCGAGGAACTGGCAATAACGGCGTCCGGACCTGACGGTGATGATGCGGATCTCGTCGATCTCGTCGCCGTAGCCCGGATGGCAACCGCGCAAGGAGCGATCTGGACGCGGCAAAGCGAAGATCTGGATGTCAACCTGCTCCAGTTTGCGGCGGGCGAGGGCGTGGCCGAGCACGTGAATACGGAGGTCGACGTGCTTCTGGTCGGCATCACCGGCTCAGGAGTGATAACAGTCGACGGTGCGTGCCACGACCTGCACGCCGGGCACGCACTGGTCATCCCGAAGGGGACGCGTCGATCCACGAGCGGGCAAAGCGACCCCTTCGCCTACCTCTCCTGTCACCGCCGTCGCGGTGGACTGCGGCCGGGAGGGTGATCTCGATCGGCCCGAATCCTGTCACCGCCGTCGTGGTGGACTGCGGCCGGGAGGGTGATCGCGATCGGCCCGAACCCCCGGCCACGCCGGCGCTAGGGTAGAACGTCCGGTTGCAAGGCCCGCCCAGGTGAATCGTGTTGGCGGTCCGGACCCGGATCCCCACTGCCTCTGCGGCGTGGTTGCTCGTAGAGGGCGCGGGTCTCTTCACACCGTTGCAGAACCTCCCGCGTGCGCGTCCGGGTTTCGTGCGCTTGCTCGATGAGCCGGCGAAGGTTCCGGGAAATCGCGGCCGACTCGCCAGCGGGTGATCCTGGCAACCGCGACGAGGCATGGCTTGATGTCCAATCCGGTCGCGCGTCTCGCCCAGCTGGGTTTGGAGAGTGTTCGCTCGCAAATGCGGAAGCCGCTCCCGTCCATCCCGACCGCGCCAGCAACTCCCCGAGCGAGAGCCCCAGAACCGCCGCGACATGCACGAGCCGTTCGCGGCGCGGCAACGTGACCTTGCCGCGCTCCAGGCGCGATACGTCGGACTGGCGAAAGGCCTCGTCGCCGTGGTCCGCAATGCGCTTCGCCAGTTCTTCCTGGCTCCAACCCAGTTCCTGACGGCGGGTGCGAATCGCGTCCCCTAGCGTGCGCTGCACCTCCAGTTCGTCCATGTCCATCTCCTCGTTACCGGCAACGGACATCATCAGTCTTCAAGGCGGAACGGTGCGCCCGAGACCATTGTCGTTTCCCGAGACCGAGACAATCCTGCACGGAAACCCTCGCGCTTCAGCGGACGATTCTGGGCGACTCGTGGCAGCCAATGGTGATTTGTTCTATGCCGCTATCTCATCACAGGCGTGATTCGGCGACGACTGCCTGCCCTCGCTGCCACCCGCTGGGATGCGGATTCCCGATCGACCGTCCGCGACTGGTTGAAATTCACCCGCGCTATTCAGCGCGCCCATAGGTCCCAAATGCAAAAATCGGTCCAGCGCATTTTGCCTGATCGACCTCAAGGGCTGTGCCGCTCCGACTGGGAAAAACCCTCGCTGCCACGCCCATACAACGATACAAGAATACTTTGGCTAATGAAGCGACATTCATTTCATGCATGTACCTGACACCATCCTTTGCCAACAGTCATCTCCCTAATCTGTTGGCATGCGTTATGCAATTCGCCTCACATGTGTGACGCCCCTAGATCCGAAGGGAGACAGGTTCGTGACGGATGAAGAGGAGTTGTCTGCTCCGGTAGCTTCGGCGCCGACCCGCCGGGTCTTCCAGGGCCCGGTCATGCCGATTGGCGGAGCGGAGGAGACAGAGCCGGGCGGGGAGATTCTGGAGCGGTTCATCGAGTTGGCGGGCGGTAAGCGAGCTCAGATTGCCATCATCCCGACCGCGTCTGATGATCCGCAGCGTAGCGGCGAAGGCTACGCCGAGCTCTTTCGCGACCTCGGGGCAAAGAAGGCCGATTGGCTCAGGGTCGAAGAGCGCTCGGACGCGAATGCCGAGGAGGCGCTTGCAACTCCTGAGAGACGCCAGTGGGATCTTCATAACGGGAGGCGACCAGGCCCGGCTAGTGGAACTGCTCATCGGTACGCATGTGATGGAATGCGTCCGGTTGCGAAACGCCGACGGTGTGATCGTCGCGGGCACGAGTGCCGGAGCCTCGATCCTCTCTGCCCTCATGATGGCTGGCGGCACCGGAGTTGGTGGTGACTCCAATGGAGCGTCCGCCCGCAAGGGGATGGTCGATGTGGTGGCCGGCTTCGGGCTGCTGCAGGACATGATCATCGACCAGCACTTCAGCCAGCGGGGCCGAATGGGGCGACTGCTGTCGGTATTCGCCAGCACCCCGGGATTGATCGGTATCGGCCTGGATGAAGACACGGCCGTGCTCATTGACCGCGAGGGGACGCTGGAGGTCCTGGGGAGCAACATGGTGACCATCGTCGATGGGCGCGACACCATCTCCGATTACTTCGAACGAGAGGATGGGGAGGTCTTGACGATCACCAACTCCTCGCTGCACGTCCTGTCGGGTGGGCGTCGCTTCGACGTCAACGCTCGCCGAATTATCGAGATGGTTGCCTAAAGGCCACGCGCCTGCGCGGCCGAAGAGCGACAAAGGGACTATGCATGATTGAGATCCGAGCGTCGAAGACGTATCGGGGGCCAAGTGTCTGGGCGCGCGTCCCGGTCATTCACCTGTCACTGAACATCGGCGAGTTGGCGGACCGGCCAACGAACGAGATTCCCGACTTTGCCGAGCGACTGACCGAGCTGATGCCATCCCTCTCCGACCACGAGTGCTCGCTCGGTCATCCCGGGGGATTCCTGGAGCGGGTACGCGAGGGAACCGTCGCCGCACACGTCGTCGAGCACGTCGCCCTGGAGCTCCAGAACCTCGCCGGCGCCGAGGTTACCCGCGGCAAGACTCGCGGCACGGCCGAACCCGCTGTCTATGACGTGATCTACACCTACGCCCAGGAAGACGTTGGTCTCGCCGCCGGCAAGCTGGCCGTGCGACTCATCAACCATCTAGTGAATGGCAGCGAGCCGGACTTCGACTTCGTGCGCGAGTTGGAACAGGGGATCATCCGGCTGGCCGAGCAATTCGCCTACGGCCCCTCGACCGCAGCAATCGTGGCGGCGGCGGAGCGCACCGGTATCCCGGTTCTGCGCCTGCATCCGAGCCGGTCAATCGTTCAGCTCGGTCACGGTTGTCACCAGCAGCGGATCTGGGCGACGGTCACCTCGGCCACCTCCGACATTGCCGACGCCATCGCCAGCGACAAAGACCTGACGAACCGGCTCCTCCAGGACGTCGGCGTGCCGTCGCCACGAGGGGAGATGGCCCGTACCGTCGACCAGGCGGTCGCCGCCGCCGGGCGGATCGGCTACCCGGTCGTGCTCAAACCGCTCGACGGCAATCACGGCCGGGGTGTCTGCCTGGACCTTGCCTCGGAAGACGCCGTGCGGGACTGCTTCCCGACCGCCGCCCGCGAAAGCCGGGATGGCCTGGTGCTGGTCGAGCGGTTCATCACCGGCAGGGACTATCGCATCCTCGTCATCGACAAACGCGTCGTGGCCGTCGCCGAGCGGGTGCCGGCTCACGTCATCGGCGACGGCGAGCAGACGGTCCGTGAGCTGGTGGAGCTCGCGAATGCCGATCCGCGTCGCGGCATCGGCCACGAAAAGGTGCTCACGCGCATCCCGATCAACGAGTTGACACTGGAGACGCTGACCCGTCAGGGGCTCGAGCTCGACTCCATTCCCGCGGCCGGGCAGCACGTTCAGCTCCAGCAGACCGGCAACATGAGCACCGGCGGCACCTCCATCGACCGCACCGACGACATCCACCCCGACAATGCCGAGATCGCCCGGCAGGCGGCGATGGTCGTCGGGCTTGGACGTGGCCGGCATCGACTTCATCATTCCCGATATCGCTCGCTCCGTGCGAGAGACCGGGGGCGGGATCGTCGAGGTCAACGCCGGACCGGGCTTCCGCATGCACACCCACCCCACGGAAGGGCATCCGCGGCGAGTCGGCCGGGCCGTCATCGACATGCTCTTCCCCGACGGCAACTCGGGAAGAATCCCGATCGTCGCGGTGACCGGAACGAACGGCAAGACGACGACGACCCGCATGATCGCGCACATCATGCGTGCCGCCGGGCATCAGGTCGGGATGACGACGACCGACGGCGTCTATGTCGACACCACCCAGATTGCCGCGGGGGATATGGCCGGCCCAACCTCGGCGCAGATGGTGCTGAAGAACCCAGCGGTCGACTTCGCCGTGCTGGAGACGGCGCGAGGCGGTATCGTCCGCTCTGGGCTCGGTTTCGACCGTTGCGATGTCGCGGTGGTGACGAACGTCAGCAGCGACCACCTCGGTCTGGGCGGGGTCGAAACCCTGGAAGAACTTGCTCAGGTCAAGTCCGTCCTCCCCCGCGCGGTCTTTCGTGACGGTGCCAGCGTGCTCAACGCCGACTGCGAGTGGTCGGTGCGGATGGCTGGGATGGCGCGGGGTGAGATCATCTTCTTCTCGATGGATGAGGAGAATCCGGTCATCCGCGATCACCGGCGAGAGCGCGGTCGGGCGGTCGTGCTGCGTCAAACCCGCGCGGGCGAGATGCTGACCCTGCTGGAAGATAAAGAAGAAACGAGCTTGCTCCTGGCGGAGGAGATTCCGGCCGCCCTCGGTGGACGGGTTCGGGCCAACGTCGCCAACGCCCTCACCGCCGCGGCTGCGGCCGTGGCCCGCGACGTGCAGCTCGAATGCATCCGCGATGCCCTGCGCGCGTTCACGACCGACTTCGCGCAGACACCAGGGCGCTTCAATCTCCTTGACGTCGCTGGGCGGCAGGTGGTCATGGACTACGCGCACAACGTCGCCGCCCTGGAGACGATCGCCGACTTCGTCAAGCGCACCGCGGCCCCTCGTAGCATCGGCGTCATCACCGTTCCCGGCGATCGCCGCGACGAGGACGCCCGTGCCTTTGGGGCGTTGGCGGGGACGATCTTTGACGAGGTGGTGGTCCGGGAGGATGAGAACCCGCGCCGCCGGGAGCGTGGCGAAATGGCTGCGCTGTTGCGACGAGCTGTCATCGATGCGGGCATGCCCCAGGACCGGGTGCACACCGTGATCGACGAGGTCGCCGCCGCCCACGCTGCCATCGACCTGGCCGCGCCCGGTGACCTCGTCGTGGTGCTGGTCGACAGTGTGACGCTAGTCTGGGAGGCCCTGGCGCGGCGAGCCGAGGAGGCGAGCCGGCCGCCAGATGGTTCCAACGGGCATCTCCCTGCCAATGACTTCTCAATGTCTGAGATCTCGACCCTCTCCACTGGTGCGCCGGTGCATGTTTCGGAGAAGCAGAGCGCGACGGCATGATCGGTCCGGGCAAGTACGCCGCACACCATCCTCCGTCGGTGATGCGAAAACGAGATTCCCGATGATCGCCCCATGCGGAGACCGGTGTGCTGCAAGTGCAACGCCTGAAGGTTCCTGATCTCGCGGAGCCGCCGGGCTACGCGCACGTCGTGGTGGCCTCGGGAACACGGCTCGTGATGACGGCCGGCGCCGTGCCGCTCGACGCCGCGGGAAACCTTGTTGGAGCGGGCGATGTCCGCGCCCAGGCACGGCAAACTCTGGACAACCTGATGCGGCAACTTGGAGCCGCCGGGGCCACGGGCGAGGACGTGCTGAAGACGACGGTCTACGTCGCCTCGACCGATCGCGCCGATCTCGGCGCATGCTGGGAGGAAGTCCAGCAGTCTCCCCTCGCGGCGGCGGCCAGCACTCTGCTAGGCGTGGCGCTGCTTGGGTACGCCGGGCAACTGGTCGAGATCGAGGCTATCGCCGTCTTGCCCTGATGGGGCAGGACCAATGGGCTCCAGGAGGAGAAGGCGGCATGACAGAGTCGTCCACCCATCCGCGTAGCAAGAACGAGCTCCTGGAACGGATGCGAGCCGGCCGCGAGGAGTGGGACGCGCTCATTACCCAGATTCCCGAAACCACGCTCACCACGCCGGTGCTCACCGGCGGTTGGTCCGTCAAGGACCTGATCGCTCACGTCGCGGCTTATGAGAAATGGACGGCGGCCCAAATTCGGGCCGCGACGGAAGACCGAGCTCCGACCAACATGGAGTTGTATGGCGTCGAGGAGATGCCACCTGATCCCGAAGGCTGGGACCTCGATCGCCAGAATGCCGCGATCTACGCCCAGTACAAGGAGATGCCCCTGACCGAAGTCATGGCGTTCTCCGGTGCGGCGTTCGACGATCTCGTCGCCGCGGTCGAGACGGTCTCCGATGAAGACATTGCCAGGCCGGGAGCGCAGTCATGGGCCGGCAATGCCGCTCTGCTGGAGATCGTTCCCGGTCAGTGCTACGCGCACTACGAGCAGCACATCGACGAGCTGAAATCGATCTCCGGCGACGATATCCCGTGAGCGGGACTCACCTCGCGAGCTGAGACGCGAGAACGCTCGGCCGGTTTGTAGTCGTGACCCATCGCGTGCCGGTGGTTCAGGAGATCGCGCCGGGAGCTACGCCAGGCCGACCGCCGCCGACAAAACCTTCATGTACTGGTCTTCGGGAGTGGTTATAGTCTCGCCGCTCATGCCGAAAAGCCCGCTACGGACGGCCTGGTAACTTTCTCGCGCGATCCCGAGAACCCACGCGGTGTACTCGACTGCTTCCTAAGGTGTGGACTGATCTGCCAGTACCTCGCGTACTCGCCTGGCCGTCTCGAGCGTTTGGTCGACGATGGCCCCACCAGGCTTCTCACCACTGTTGGGCTTCCATCCCGTCATCGGCAGCTCATCGTCGACTTCGAGATGGGAGACGGTGCGCATGACGTCCTGGATGAGCGTGTTGTTTGAGGAATCCGGTCCGTGCCGCCTGCGCCAGCTCCATCATGCCGGCCCACGGCTCGCGGGTCGAGGCGATTGGTCCGGCCTACTCGGCCACTGTGGCGCCGAACGACGCGATGCGCGACAGATCCGTTAGGAGTTCCGCCTCCGCGTCGGGGTAATCGGTCCGGGTCGTCATAAATCCTCCAGCTTGGCGCCAGTCCGCCGCCCACCACGCCGCGTGCGGCATCCCGTATTCGGCCATGGCATGGACCGTGGTGTCCCGCTCGTACTGGATTCGCCGAAAGTCCACGCTCACGGTGCCATCGTCTGCATCCGACAGGATGGCAAACTCCGCCCATGGCGGCACGCGCACGCTCCCATCGGAGCAGAACTGGTACGCAAGTCCGACGCTGCCGGGGTTGACGATCTCCTGTCCCTGAAAGGCACGAAGGAGGCGAATGTGCGTGTGCCCACCGGCGATTGCGACCGCATCATGACCGACCAGAAAGCCAGCAAGGACATCGTCCGGAGTCGTAGTCGTGATGCGGTCGTCGTAGCTCCGCGGCGAGCCATGGCAGCAGAGCACACTCCTGTCGTTCCCCAGAGCGATCTCGACGGTCGGTCGAAACGAGGCGATAAAAGTCCGGTCTGCCTCATCGAGCTGGCTGGCGCCCCAACGGCTGATGTCCAGAATCCTGCGGGTGTCTTCATCCGCCCCTGGCTCGGCAACGATTGGAGCGAGCAGTTCAGCGTCGGCGTTGCCCATCACCACCGAACAACCAAGCGTACGCAGCCGATCGAGCACCTCGCGGGGCTGCGGTCCCGTTGCCGCAACGTCGCCGAGACAGACGATCTGGTCCGGCTGCTCGTGGGCCAGTACGTCCAGCACGGCCTCGAGCGCCGCGAGGTTGCCGTGAATGTCCGCGATGAGCGCGATAGTCGAGCTCATGGGTTGGTTCCTCCGCGATCAGTATCAGCGGAAGTCACCGGCGGCTCCTCCGCTTGATCGCAGTCCACCAGGACGATGGCGCCCCTGTTGGGATCGAGGAGAGGCGCTCTCTTGCCGGCGTTCCGAGGGCGAATGGGCAGTGGCGGAAACGCGGCACGGATTCAAGTGGGATCCTACTAGCAGGCTGCTGAAAAAGGCCGAGCCGAGGTCGGCGAGGCTGCCAAACTCGTTCGGACTGCGTAGGTTTTCCAACTCTCGCCCGGCTTCGATGCCAGCAGCCTCGCCAAGAACCGCCGACGGCTGCCGGAGCACGAGGCCGCCTTAACGGCAACGGGCTACTTGATGCCGACGACCATCGCGGTCGGCCCGACGAGGTGCTCCACCCGGGTCTCGCGGAAGCCGGCCTCGCGTAGCCACGCGCTGCACTCGGCGCCGGTGTAGTCGAAGCCCGCCTCGGTCTCGATCAGCATGTTCAGGCTCATCAGCAGCCCGAACGCGTTGTGGCGCCGGTCGTCGTCGATGAGGTTGTCGTAGACGATCAACGCCCCGTCCTCGGGCAGCGCCGCGTGGGCCTTGGCCAGCAGCAGCCGCTTCTCCTCCAGCCCCCAGTCGTGCAGGATCAGCCCCATGACGAGCACGTCCGCGGCCGGCAGCGGGTCGACGAAGAAGTCGCCCGGGTAGAAGCGCAGCCGGTCCGCGAGGCCGTGCCCGGCCACGTACTGGTCGAAGATGGGTCCCAGCGGGGGCAGGTCGAAGCCGCCGCCGGTCAGGTGGGGGTGGGCGCGGGCGAGCTGCACCGGAAGGCCGCCCTCGGCCGTGCCGACGTCGAGCACGGTGCGGTACCGCGCCCAGGGGAAGCGCTCGGCGATGGCGCGGGCGGCGCCCAGGTTGGCGCCGGTCATGGCGCGCGCGAACTGTTCGAGGCGCGCGGGGTCCTGGTAGAGCACGGTGAAGAGGCCGCCGCCGGTCTTGGCCTCGTTCTGGGGCCGGCCGGTGCGCAGCCCCTCGGTCAGCGAGCCCCAAAACGGGTAGAGGCGGGCGTTGAACATCTCGAGGATGCCGCCGATGTAGCTCGGTTTGGCCCGGTCGAGGAACACGTCCGTCTCCGGGGTGTTGGCGTACTGGTCGTCGCGCCGATCGAGCATGTTTAAGGCGACGAGGGCGTCGAAGAAGTCGCGGGCGCTGCGCGGATGCAGCCCGAGGCGCTGCCGCAGCGCCTCGGCGTCCAACGGCCCGGCCGCCAGCGTCGTGAAGACGCCGAGCTCGACCGCCGAAAGCAACGTTTTGGAGCCCCAGAACGCGGCGCCCAACTCCATGATCCGATCCGGGCCAAAGCCCCCGTCCATGTCTGGACCGGGCGGACCGTCGGACCCGGTTTCCATGGTGCGCTCCGCCGTCGGCTGCTCACTCACAGCAAACCTCCCAATTCCTCGGCTGCCGGGTCGGGTGCCGCAGCACCCCGTCCCCACCTCCCGCACCTTCCGCCCACATTATCACCGTCGACTTGCCGCCCGGCCCGTGCGCGGCAGATGATACCCCTGCCGCCGGGCGGGGCGTTCAGCGCGCGGTGGTGCCGTCCATACAACTCGTTCGTGGCAGCTCATTCGTGCGGAGCATCAGGTGGAGGAGGGTCCGATGCGCGGTCGCTGCGATCCCCAGCTGAGTATGCTCGCCTTCGTCGACCTCGACGCCCGCATCCCCGCCGACCACCCCCTGCGCACCGTCAAGCGGCTCGCCGACCGCGCCTTGGCCGAACTCTCGCCCGTCTTCGACCGGATGTACGCCGCGAGCGGGCGGCCCTCGATCCCGCCCGAGCGGCTGCTCAAGGCGAGCCTCCTCATCGCCCTGGACTCGGTCCGGAGCGAGCGGGCCTTCTGCGAGGAGCTGGAGTACCACCTCCTGTACCGCTGGTTCTTGGGGATGAACGCGCTCGACCCCGGCTTCGATCCGAGCACCTTCGCCAAGAACCGCCAACGCCTGCTCGACCACGAAGTGGCCCAACGGTTCTTCGACGAGGTGGTGTTCGAAGCCGACTGGCTGGGGCTGCTCAGCGACGCGCACTTCACCGTGGACGGCACCCTGATCGAGGCGGCGGCGAGTTTCAAGAGCTTCCGCCCCAAGGAGGCACCCGTCCCTGAGTTGCCGGACGACCCGGGCAACCCGACGGTGGATTTCCGGGGCGAGCGGCGATCCAATGCCACCCACGCCAGCTCGACCGATCCCGAAGCGCGCCTGATGCGGAAGGGGAAGGGCAAGGAAGCCAGGCTCGTGTTTATGGGGCACGCGCTGAGGGAGAACCGGAACGGCCTGCTGGTCGATTTCCAGGTCACCCAGGCAACGGGCACCGCCGAGCGCGACATCGTCCCGGTCCTGCTCGACGAGGCCCGCGAACGGGGGTTCCGTCCGCGAACGCTGGGCGCGGACAAAAGCTACGACACCCGGGAGTGCGTCGCCGCGATGCGCACGCGGAAGGTGACGCCGCACGTGGCGCGGAACACGACCGGGCGGCGTAGCGCCATCGACGGGCGAACGACCTCGTGGCCGGGCTACTTGACCAGTCAGCGCATCCGCAAGCGGGTCGAGGAGGTCTTCGGCTGGATGAAGACGGTCGGGGGCTATCGACGGACGCGCTACCGGGGGGTGGCGCGCACCCAGCTGGCCGGTTACTTCGTCGCGGCGGCATACAACCTCGTCCGCATGACGCGATTGGTTCCCAAACCAACCACCAGCTGAGCGAATGCGACGCCGCGAGGGGCACGTCGACGTCGAGCACGGGACGAGCGGGTTAACGGCGGCGAATCCCCGGGCCCGGCCAACCGCGGAACGGCCGGCCGAAGCCGCTTTTCCTCGTCATTGCTGACCACGAACGGCCTTTTTCAGCAGCCTGCTAGGGCAATCTGTCCCGTCACCCCGCGCCCGCATTGCCTTCCAGGAGAGCAACGATGCCCGCTTTCGTTCGCCTCGCCGCCCCTATCGCTATCTTCCTTTCCGCACTTGGGCCAGCGTTCGGCTGAGAGCGTGTTGCAAAACCTCTCGGTCACTCGGCGGACTGCAATCGTCCAGCGCCGACCTCCGCGCCACGCCGATCCACTGACCGCTCGTCCCCTACTGGCGAGACGACAGCGGGGCAGTTTTGAAACCCGCTGTTACACTCACCGCACGTTTCAGGCGGAACGCCGACTGCGTTCATAAACTCGGGGGCGGGAGGCCGTATTGGGCGAGTTGCGCCTGGCGCGGGAGCGGATGGGGGACGGGATGGACTCAAGCGGCTCGGTGCGGATGGATGTGGCGGTGAGTGCGACGACGCGACGGGTTGCGCTCAAACTGGCAGGCGGAGCGGCACTGTTGGCATTCGCCGGGCCAGGTTCGGGCCGGGCGGCGTTGGCTCAGGTGGCAAGTCCGGTTGCGTCGCCGGCAGGCGGCAATGGCCTGAACGGGAAATACATCGTCATCCGGATACGGACGGTGAAGCCGGACCGATCGGCGGATGAGCTGATGGCTCTCATCAGGGATGAGTTTGTCCCGCTGTTGGAGGACGTACCCGGGTTCATCTGGTACGTCGCGGGGACGAACCCGGAGACCCGGGGCCAGTTTTCGGTGGGTATCTTCGAGGACGAGGCGGGCGCCGCGGAATCCAACCGGCGCGCGGCGGAGTGGGGGGCGCAGGGCGCGGCGGATTTCGTCGAAGGGGATCCGGCCGTGTACGAAGGAGTGATCGGGGTCGCGGCCGAGTCGTCCGGGGCGGCAGTGACCGGCAGTCCGGAGGCGCTCGCGCCGACGGACAGGTTGGTCGGGAAATACCTGGTGATCCGGTTGCGACAACCGAATCCGGAATGGCCGGTGGAAGAGGTCCTGGAGCTGATTGGGGAAGGATACGTGCCGCTGGTGCGGGAAATCCCGGGGTTCGTGTCGTATTTCGGGAGCGTGGATCCCGTGTCGGGCGATCAAGCGTATGTGGGTGTTTACGACGACAAGGCCGGAGCGGATGAATCGACTCGGGTCGCGGGCGAGTGGTTGACGGAGAACTCGTACACCTTTTTCGAAGGGGATCCGACCGTGGCCGAGGGGATCATCGGCGCGGCGGGGGAGGCGGCGGTGTAGCGAAGTCGGGCCAGCGGCCACGTGGCCGCTGGCCCGCACTGCGGTCCCACGCCTCGCCGATCGCCAAGTCGTCAACCTCGGCGGCGGACGTCGTGAGCCTTCTTGTCCCTCCGCGTTTCCGGGGAGATGATCCATTTCCGTGTGATCGGTGTATTAGATAAGGAAGGCGCGGATCGCCACGGCGCCGGCGCCGGTCCCGGTTCGACACTGGCCCGACCCCGGCCACGGCTCGCAGGAGCACCGTTCGGTGTGGATGACCCAGCGATCCGCGCCCTGACAGTACAACGCGCCGGGGGACTCAATGGTTGCCCCCGGCACGATCTGATGCACACCATCAGACCGGGAGCAGCCTGATGTTCAGCTCCGGTGCTATCGCCCACATGAGACTACAGACGGGGCGCTCCTCGAGCGTCGTGCCGGAGAATGTCCGCTTCCGCTTGGGATGATGCACTGCGACCCAGTCGGCATTGTCGATGGTGCAGGAGCCGGGGTCGTGGCGGGTGGCAATCACTCGCGCCGCGACTAGGTGCCGGCCACGGAACGCCGGGGCGTCGGCCCCTCTAAGCAGAGGGGCAAGTGCGGCGCCCACGGCCACGACGAGGGCGCGGCGGTGCCACCCAATGGTCAGGGTACGGGTCAGCGCATCGAAGCCACCGGCGTCCATCTCGGGTTCTCCAATGAGCTAGGGACCATCCATGGCCTCCCGGGGGCGCATCGGTCGTCGCCGGACGCCCACACCGTGGTGTGCTTGTCAGCTCTGGCGAGGGGCAGGGCGGCGCTCGTTCCGCCGGGACCAGGTCAGCTCAGTCCAGTGCCCACCGACCCCGTGCACCCGGGCCACGATCGCGGCCAGAGCGCAGTGCCACGGGGCGAGCGGGGCAGCCCGAGGAGCAGTGTGGACGTCCTGGGGTTGTGCCGGCTGGTAGTACCGGGCCATGGGTCCCCGGGTGGGATCGCCTAGCTGTCCCAGCATTGCCAGATCGCGGGCCAGTCGGTCGCGTCGTTGGCCGTCGTTCATCTCTGTAGCCACGGGCATTCTCCACTTCACTGCTCGCCGGTCGAGAAGCAGCAGGCGCGGGGAGGGCATCCCACCCACGGGCTGCTGCCACCGGCGCCTTGACCGTTAGGACGGGGGTGCGTCCGGTCCATCCAGTCTGCCGGCGCTGAAGCACGAGCACATCGGGGCTGGTACTCAGTTTGCGGGGAGGAATTACTCAGATTGGGCAATGGTCATGAGGTGCACGGTCCGCGCCGCGGCATCCGCTCAGATGCGGGCATCGAGCTTGGGCAGCAAGGCCGCGATGTGGTTCTCGATCGTGCGCGTCGTCGGCTGCAACCTGTGCGCTGGGGACATCGGCCGCAATATGGGAGGGTCCCGTCGCATGCCTGTCTCCGAGAACACGGTCTGTGCCGGTACGGGCTCAGCCTGCTCGGGAACGAGCGAACGATGGTGAACTACCGCCACGGCATGACCTTCGCGGACGGGAACGGCGACGGCCGAGACCCCGACCACGCATGACGACTCGAGACGACGCAGGCAGAAAACCTATTGCGTCGTGACGGAGTCCTGGGTCATCAGAGTTTGGAGCCATAACAGGGCGGTGCGGAGGGGCCGTGAGGCAGTATTGGCAGAGGGTGACCGTCATTCGTGATACGCTGTGATACTCCGCGGACGATATTTGTGACTGGCAACGTTGTGTTCCTGGATGAGGCACTCACACACATCGACCAGTACGTCGAGCGCCTGATGCCGGAACGGGGGATACCTGGTCTCGCGCTTGCCGTCAGCGATGGCAACGGGCTCCTCGCCAATCGTAATTACGGCTATGCCGACATTGCCGCGCTGACGCCAGTCGATGATGAGACCCTCTTCGAGTTCGGCTCCATCGGCAAATCATTCACGGCCATCTGCCTGCTTCAGCTTTCCGAGGAGAGGGTTATCGATCTCGACGCGCCGGTGACCGACTTCCTACCCTGGTTCGCGGTCCGTTCGGAGCACGCCCCGATCACGATCCATCACCTCCTCACCCACACCGCCGGTATCATTGGTGGCAGTGATTTTCCACTCGATCCTCGATTCGAGGTCTGGGCTCTGCGCGAGACCGATGCCGCACCGCCCGGCGTGCGCTGCCACTACTCGAACGTCGGTTACAAGGCGCTCGGTCTCCTGTTGGAAGCCGTTACGGGTAAACCGTATGCGGAGATTGTTCAGGAGCGGATACTGGTGCCGCTTCAGATGACCCGCTCGGCAGGCGTCATCACCCACGACCTGCGGCGCCGGCTCGCCGTCGGCTATGTCCCCTTTTACGACGACCGGCCCTGGCGACCGGCGCACGGGCTCGCCCCAGCGACGTGGCTGGAGACCAACACCGGAGACGGCTGCCTCTCCGGGACTGCGAGCGATCTGGCGATCTATTTCCGGATGCTGCTGAATGGAGGAGTCGGTCCGAACGGGCCTCTGCTCTCAGCCGCAAGCTTCGCGCGGATGCGGGCGCCGCACACCGAGATCAGCCCGGGTGTCTCCTACGGCTATGGTCTGGTTGACGTGCCAAAAGACGGACGCCATCTGATCGGCCACGAAGGGGGTATGGTCGGCTATGTCTCCGCGATGCTGGGTGACCTCGACACCAGGATCGGGGTGGTCGTGCTGATCAACGGCATGGTCGATCCCGAGGTCGTCGCCGACTTCGCCCTGCGTGCAATTGTTGCCGCTCGAGTTGGCGACGACCTCCCGGAGTTACCTCCAAGCGAGCCACAAATCGAAGCCACGGTATTCGCCGGGATGTACCGTGGTGAGACTACGGATCTGACCATCGAGGCCGAAGATGGCAGGCTTATCCTGGTCATCGACAGCGAACGGATCCCGCTCGAACCGATGCGATCTCCCGCGATTCCCGATGCATTCGTTGCCGACCACCCCGATTTTGCCCTCTTCCCCCTCCGCTTCGGCCGCGATGCAACCGGCAGCGTGGTAGAGCTGGCTCACGGTGGCGACTGGTACGCTGCGGATCACTATGAAGGGGCACGAACGTTCGAGACGCCGGCGGAGTGGGCGGCCTACGCCGGGCACTACCGCTCGTACAATCCCTGGGGTTCCAACTTCCGCATCGTTGTCCGCAAGGGAGGGCTGCTGCTGGTCAGCCCAAGTGGCCAGGAGCAAATGCTTTATCCCCATGGTGACAGTTTCCGCGTTGGTGACGAGCCGGACTGCCCGGAGTGCATCTGGTTCGATACCATCCTCGAGGGCGAGATGCTCCGGGCTCGTCGGGCCGGCGGCGCCGACTACTACCGGTTCTTCACGCCGTAGTCGGCGCGATCAGCTAGAGCGAGGGCAGTGAACAGGCTGACGGTCACCCCTCCGTAGCCGTCGCGATCAGCTAGAGCGTGGGCAGTGAACAGGCTGACGACGACTCCTGATATGAAGGGGTCCATGGATGGTCGGGAACCGCCATGGGCAACGGCCATGCTCCTCGTTTCATCGCCAAGGGGAAGAATTCAGAGCGCACCGTCCCGCGGTGCCGGACCTCCCTGCGACCCTCCCGCGGTGCCAGACCATCCCGCGACCCTCACGGGCCCCAAGTGGTAAAGATTCGTCATCCCCGGGTTCCCTGGAAGTTCATCACCTTCAACACATTTTTCACCTTCGATGCATCACCTGGTATCACGGTGCGGTGCGACAAAAAAACCGGATCCTTCCGATTCCTCGCACTACCCAGTATCACGGTGCGGTGCGACAAAAAAACCGGATCCTTCCGATTCCTCTGGTAGCCCCTCTCCTGCCATGGCAGGAGAGGGGCTGGTTTGAGGGTGAACCCGAATCACGGTGCAATGTTGATGTTGCCGCGAAAGAAATTGGTCGGGTCGTACTTCGCCTTGACGTCACGAAGCCGCTGGAAGTTGCTGCCGTATCCCGCCCGAGCCAGTTCGTCGTTCTCCTCGCCGAGGCCGGCAAAATTCAGGTAGATCCCGCCGCCGGTTCGATCGCGCATGTCCTGCCACGCCTGTCGTGTCCAGCCGATCATGCGCTCGTCGTCCGCTGCATCGTCCCAGGTTGCGTCGAGGCTCAGGTTGTACGCGGACCGGCGGTGACCATAAGCAGTGCCATCATCGGGGATCTGGCTGATCGCACCGCCTAGATGGCGCAGGATGATCAGCGTCTGGGGCGATGGCCTGGTAGCGGCAATGGCGACCATCGCATCGATCACGTCGTCGCCGAGCGCATCTAGATACAGCGATTTCCAGTAGTAGCGCTGGGTCGTGGGAAAGAACTCGTCGAAACCGGCCTGCGCCTGAACATAGGTGGCCTTTCCACTCATGTCGACAATCGGCGTGCCCATCCTGCGCAGCGGCTCCAGCGCGCGCTCGCCTTCCTCGGCTGGGCCGGCATACATCCCGGCCAGGATCACGACTGGCGCCCCATGCAGTTCAGCCGGGAGGTCCGGGAGCGGAGGCAATGCCCAGAATCCTGCCTCGCTGGTAATCTCATCCGGTGCCTGCTCGGTGAATTCTCGCCAGGCGCGCATCAACGCTGGTGCATCCTCGACCGCGTACAAGACGGCGGCCGTGTACACCTCTGGACCAAGGGGATACAACCCGAACTCGAACCAGGTGACGATGCCGAAGTTGCCGCCCCCACCGCGCAATGCCCAGAACAGATCTGGATTCTCGACGACGCTGGCCTGCAGCACCTCGCCATCGGCGGTGACGACTTCGGCGGAGAGCAGGTTGTCACATGCCAGGCCCCACTTGCGCTGGAGGAGACCCATCCCTCCCGTCAGCGTGTACCCGGCGATCCCGGTCATCGAAACCTCGCCCCCTGGCGTCGCTAGCCCGTAGAGCTGGGTCTCGCGATCGAGATCACCCCAATTGACACCCGCCTGCGCCCGCGCCGTGCGCTTTGCCGGGTCGACCTGGATACCTTTCATTTGAGAGAGGTCGATTACCAGACCGCCGTCGTTGACGGCGTTGCCGGCCACGTTGTGACCGCCACCCCGGACCGCGACCAGTAGATCGTGCGCCCGCGCGAACTGCACGGCCGCGACGACATCGGCCGTGCCCATGCAGCGGGCGATGAGGGCCGGATGCTTGTCGATCATGCCATTCCAGACCCTGCGTGCCTCGTCATAACGAGGGTCGCCCGGTGCGATCACATCACCCCGGATTGATGCGGCGAATGACTCAATATCCGTCTTGTCGAGGGTGACAGTCTCGGCCCCGACCTCCGCACCACGTTCAGTGACAACCATTGCCGTCCTCCGCTGTAGACACGCCCCTTGTTGCTCGTCCGTCGACGACTCGTAGCGCGTCACATTGAAGGTATCTCGGTATCCTCGGGACGCCATCGGGCATCTCACCCAATCCCACATTGGGTAATCTCACCCAGCGGAGTCGGGAGTCGGAAGTCGGAAGTGGTTTTCTTCCTTGCCGACTTGCCGACTTGCCGACTTGCCGTCTGCCGTTGCCGACTTGCCGACTTGCCGACTTGCCGTCTCGTCGATCAGACGAGTCCCTGTCGGACCGCTGCCGTTGCCGCAGCCGTGCGTGACGAGACACCCAGTTTGTTGAGAATGCCGGTAACGTGGCGCATCACCGTGCGCGGGCTGATGAAGAGGGCAATGCCGATCTCGCGATCCGACTTCCCATCGACGAGATGGCGCAGCACATCAAGCTCACGAGGAGAGAGCGGGGTGGCAGAGATCGGATGATGCTCGATCGGTGGCTTAGTAGGTAGGTAAGCCAGTGTCCGATTGCGGAACTGCTCGCGCAGCAGCGGGTCATCGATCGTCTCCGCCATCTCGTCGATGGTGGTGCGTGCACTATGAAACGCATCTACGGCCTCAGTTTCCCGGGCCTCTGCGAGATAGAAGTTTCCCCTGGCAATGTCGATGCGCCAGAGGAGCGGGCGGAATTCCAGGACTCGCGCGCTGTCGTGGGCGGCCTGATAGACCTGCTCGGCCTCGGTGCCGCGATTCAGGCGAATCAGTGCGTCTCCTCGCAGCTTCATGAGCAGGGGAAGATGATCGCCCGGCGAGGGATGCGGTCTCGAGTTTGTTAGCTCGTCCACCATTGTCAGCGCGCGTTCGGACTCGCTGGAGGCCAGGGCGAGTTCCGCTCGCGCGAACTGGCATTGCCGTTGACTCAATGAGAGATGAGATGTGTCGGGTTCCGCGACCGTTCCCAGAATCGCAGCCGCCTGGTTGAGATTTCCTGTGGATGTATGCAGAGATGCGATCATCGCCACCAAGGCATTGGTCCAGAATCGGGACCCGGAGACGCGCGCCGAAACGAGGGCCTGTTCCAGCTCAGTAGCGGCCCGCCGCGGATCGAGCAGTTCTATCCAGACCTCAGCTAATGCCTGCCTCCCGGCAAGCATCCACTGCTGATGACCGATGCGTTCCGCGATAGCCAGTCCAGCTTCAGCATCCCGCAACGCGCGCCCGAGATCCCCTCGGGAAACCCTCGCAATGCTCAGGCAGATTAGCGCAAACGCCTCGCCAGCGGGCCAGCCAATATCGCGAGCAATGGCAAGCCCTTCTTCGCCACTCCGGATCCAATAGCTCGGTTCGCGATAAAGCGGAGCTGCAATCCAGGCGACGTCGCCGCCGGGTGCCAAATGCATCGTCAGACACGACGAGAGCCGCTGCCGATCATCGCGGTCGCGGAACAGCGCGATTGCCTGCTGGTAATGCCGTGCGGCGGCCGGGAGATCTCCATCGAGATACATGGCCGTGCCCAGGAAATCGAGGGAATCAGCAACCCCGGCTCGATCATCGCATGCGGTAAACAGCTCCAGCGCTTCCTCGTGCAGCGGCACCGCAATACTGGGTTCGTCGAGATTGACGTGCCAGTTGCCGACCCTGTTCAGACTGTAGGCGATCATCAGCCTATCGCCGATCTCTCGCGCCAGAGCCAGGGCGGCGCGGTAGTAACCGATCGTGCGCTCGTAATCACGCTCGGCCCACAGCATCCCGAGATCGAGCAGCGCCTGCCATTCGGCGTGACGGTCGCCGGTCGTTCGCCCGCGATCGAGGGCCAGTTCGTGGTCACGGCGCGCACGGTCGAACTCCCCGAGGAGGGCCGCTGCCAACGCACGGGCACGGTAGGCGGTCGGGGCCAGTGGCAGTGAGAACCGGACCGCCAGTTCGTGAGCCCGGGTCAATGCGGTGATGGCGTCGCGGGCGGCGTAAAGCACGAGCGCCTGCTCGCCAGCGCGGACTAGCCAGTCAATGGCTCGGGGATCATCCGCGTAGGCAAAGTGTGAGGCTACAACGCTCTGCGGGGGATTGGGGCGGCTCGCCAGGATCTCGGCGACGTATCGGTGCAGGGTCTGTCTCTTGTGTACCGCCTGGCGGTAGTAGAGCGTCTCGCGCACTAGCGCGTGGGCGAATCCGAGGCTCGTCATGTCCGATGGCTCGTAGAACAGGCGTGCCTCGACGGCCAGCTCCGTCGCCGCCGCGAGCCGATCGTGACCAGCTCCACTGGCCGCTTGCCAGATATCGAGAGGCACGTCCTGACCGATCACCGCCGCGACTTCCAGCAGCCGGAGGACCTCGGCGTCGATTTTGGCGAGCCTGCTTTCGACGATCTGCCGCACCAATGGCGGCACGGACACCCGCTCCAGCCCGCCCAGGAACCAGGCGTCGATGCCCGGCCGCAACAGGCGATCGGCTTCCAGGGCGCGTAGCAATTCCTTCACATAGAAGGCGTTGCCTCCCGCGCGGGACTGGAGATAGGCGATCAACCGCGCCTCATCCTCGGTCGAGAGGACGTAGCGCCCTGCAACCATCGCCTGAATTTCCTCGCCGGTGAGCAATCCAAGATCGATCCGCTCTGTGCTCTCTTCTCGGGCCAGTTGGGGCAACAGGTTGAAGAGGGGATCCCGGGGGGCGAGCTCTTCGCCTCGATACGTGACGATCAACAGGAGGCAGAGCGTGTCGATGTCGCGGGCAATGTGGCGCAGAAGTTCGAGACTGGCGGGGTCCGCCCAGTGCATATCCTCCAGCACGACGATGAGTGGCCGCTTCGAGCTCTCGTTGGCGAGAAACTCCCTGACCTGGGCAAAGAGCAATGACTGGCTGGTGATCGTTCCCAGGTCGTCGCCGGCTAGGAGGGGAGACAGAGCAGCGGGCGAATCACTCGCGAAGTGGGCTTTGCCGAACGCTTCGCTCCATGGCCCGTAGGGCGGGGTTTGGGTCAGGTCATAGCTATGACCGGTGAGCACCTGGGGCCCGTACTGCCGCGCCTCGGCAATGAGCCAGCGGACGAGCGCTGTCTTGCCAATCCCAGCCTCTCCACTGACGAGCACGAGCCTACCCTGACCCTCAAGGGTGGAGCGGAGATGCGCGCTGAGCGCCGCTTGCTCGCGCGCCCGCCCGACGAGCAGGTCGGCCGTTGCACGGCTGGCGGCATCATGTGGTGAATAGGTCGCCATCGAGGGTCACCTGAACGCCCACCGGGGAAACTCATCACGGTGCCGTCTACGATGCTGCCGGAGACGCCGCCTGTCAACCCAAGTGGGCAGATCGAGGCGAATACCCGAATGGACGACTCGATGAGACTGTCACCATGGGAAACGGTTAGAAATTGCCCCAGGCAACCTGGAAGCAGGGCAGTTCCAGTTCGTCTCGCCACAGTCGAACAACCTGGTCACGGTCATCGAAGACGACGCGCACGGTGTAGTGCCCCTCGATGTGCCGCTGGTAGATCTCACGCTTCACGACCGTGTCCTTGCGGCGGTCCCCGGCCTTCCGCATGAACAGACCGTCGGCGATGATCCCGTGCCGCTCCAGCCAGCGCTCCGTCTCCGCGCGCCAGCGGTCCTCGCGCCCGGACACCAGGAGCACGGCCGTCTCGGGCTTTCCTCGGCGGATCGCCTCATAGACGAAGTGGACCGCCTGATTGACCTCGTCGTGCTCGGCGCGGCTGGCGTCGTACGGGCTACGGTCGCCGAGGAACGCGAACGTCCCGTCGAGATCGAAAATCACGCACTCGCGCGGTGCCATTCCCTCCGACGTCTCTCGTTCTCCCTGGGAACCCCGTTCCATGAACTCCCTTTCTGAACGACGGCCAATGCCGCGCCTTTGACGCAGCATTCCATCGTGGCAACCCTGGATCCAATTCTGCCCGAAATGGCTGGAACCGTTGCGAGTCGCGCCGTGGGACTTCGTATAGACGGAGCCGGACGGCAGCCGTATAGTGGCAATGCATCCAGATCGTCCGCCCGTTTGCGCTCAGGAGCCCGCCTATGGATGCCGACCGCCGTGATGCTCTCATCACATCGAACTGCGCTCCTGCTGCCATGAACCGTCCCAGGCCGCCTTCCACTGTCAAGATGCTGCTGGGCCGCCCGGGAACTGGCGCTCGTCACGGCCGACGTGTCGGTGCTGGGGAATGCCTTTGAGGAGGATGTCATGGAGCTTGCCCAAGGAGTGCACAGTATCGGCCAGCGCCGGGGAGGCCGCGTCCATGCCTTCCTCATCGACGATGGGCATGCCCTGACCCTCATCGATACGCTGTACGACACCGACGCCGCCCGAATTCTCGCCGCGATTCGTCGCCTCGGGCGAAGTCCGGCGGATCTCACGAACATCGTGCTGACGCACGGACATCGCTCCCATCTCGGCGGGTTGGCCGCGATCAAGCGCATGACCGGAGCGACTGTCTACGCCCACGGTTGGGAGGCGGACATCATCGCCGGGGAGCGCAAGGCGCAGCCCGTGACCTGGCGCGTGGTGCGGCCGGTCCGCACCTGGTGGCCGACCTACCCATTCCAGCTTGGCGTCAATCTTGGATTTGGCAAACACCCACCCGCCCCGATCGACCGCGCCGTCGTGGACGGCGATGCCATTGGACCGCTGCAGGTGGTCCATGCGCCGGGGCACTCGCCGGGGCACCTTGCGTTCTACTGGCCGGAACGGCGGGCGCTCTTTGCCGGCGACGCCATCGTGACGTGGCCCGCGCTGGCCGCGGGGTGGCCGAACTTCACCCTCAACGCCACCCAACAGCGCGCCTCGCTCGGCCGTCTCGCGGCACTCGACGTCGCGGTAGTCGGCGTCGGCCACGGCGAGCCGATCGTTACGAACGCCGCCGAGCAGCTCCAAGCCCTGGCCGAGCAGGCGTAGTGCGGCAGGCAGACGAGCCGAGACTGTCAGTGACGGTCACCAGGGAGGGGACGGCTACTGGTTTACCACCTGATTCCGCGCCACATGGCGTCTGACCGGCGTCTGTGGGAGTGACTCAAACTCCGCAATCCCTCAAGCGACGAGGAGT
This sequence comes from uncultured Chloroflexia bacterium, assembly GCA_963751075.1. Classification (GTDB taxonomy): domain Bacteria; phylum Chloroflexota; class Chloroflexia; order Thermomicrobiales; family UBA6265; genus JACCXM01. The sequence goes on from CAVVTE010000017.1 coordinate 77,806, forward strand.
TGATCACCATCATCTTGAATACCGGGATGGCCCAGGAGACCGGGCAGCGCCAATCAATGTAACCGGCCCGCCACCGCTGCAGGGCCTGCAACGCGCCTGCTTCGTGTGACCCCTCATTCCCGCAGCCCTGTATCAACGAGCCCGCGGACGTAATACCGCTGGAGCGGGATCATCAGCACGATCGGCACAATTGCGGCGAGGAGCGAGCCCGCCATGAGTTGATTCCAGATAACGCGTCGCTCTTGTTTCGCCAGCGAGACAGCCACTTGGACAACACGCATGTCAGCCTGCGGTGCCGCCAGCAATGGCCAGAAGAAGGCGTTCCAGGTCTCCAGGAAGAGGAAGAGCGCGGCACTGACGAGGACGGGCGCGGTCAGGGGCAGCGCGATCTGGGCGAAAACGCGCAACCAGGAAGCACCATCAACCCGCGCCGCATCGATGAGGTCTTGGGGAAGTTCCGCGAAAGCCTGGCGGAACAAGAAGATGACCACCCCGTTTGCCAGCATCGGCAGCAGGACGCCGGGCCAGGTGTTGATCAGACCCAGGTCGCGGATCGAGATGTACAGCGGAATGACGATGACCTCTGTAGGGATGAGAATCGAGACGAGTACGACCGCGAAGAGGAGGCGTTCCCCAGGAAAGTGGAATCGGGCGAAGGCGAAGCCGGCTAACGCGCTGGCACCTCCACTGATCACGACGGTTGAGAGGCTGAGCGCGAGCGAGTTCCAGAGAGCGCGCGCGAATCCACCTCCGACGATGCCGGAGGCTTCACTCAACCCTTCTCGCTGGTTGCCGAGCAGCAGGCTCCGGTAGGCATCGAGCGTGAAGTCGATGGGCACGAACGCCTTCCAACTGAGCGGGTACGCATATTCGGTGACTTTCTCCAGTGGCGTAAATGACGCGGCCACAGCCCAGAGCAGCGGCAGGATCGCGATCAGCGCGGTACCAATGAGGAGTGAATAGCCGAGTATGCGTTGCCATCGGCGACCCGGCCCCAGTGGCTGCCGGGCGCCGATCTCTTGCGTTGCGACCACGTCCATTGCTCGCTACCTCTCTCGAAGCAGGATCGACTGCAACGTCACGACCAGGGCTACGATGACCAGGAGAATGCAGGCCATCGCCGCCGCGGTCCCCAGATCTCCCCAGAGGAGCCCGCGGCGATACGTCTCCCACATCAAGACGGAGGTCGATTCCGCAGGTCCACCCTGGGTGAGCAAGAAGATCGGCGTAAATAGCAGGAAGTTCCCGATGGTATCGGCGACCAGCACGAACAGGATCATTCGCCGCAGGAGCGGCAGCGTCACGTCGCGGAACGACTGGATGACTGTCGCCCCATCTACTGCTGCCGCCTCCAGCACCGACACTGGAACGCGCTGCAGCCCGGCCAGGAAAAAGAGCATCCAGAAGGGGATAGCCTTCCAACTGACGACGGCCACCACTGACCACAGGGCCAGAGAGGATGAAGTCAGGAACGGTTGGGGCGAAATTCCCAGGCGTACCAGCACCCCATTGACCAGTCCCGCGTTGGTGTCGAGCATCAGCGCCCAGACCGCTGTTGCGACATTGAAGGAGATCGCCACCGGCAGCAGATAGATGCTGCGGAAGAATTGGATTCCGCGCAGGCGCAGGTTGGCGAGAACGGCCAGGCCAATCGCCAGGACGACCTGTAACGGGTTGGTAACGAGGTTGAAGATCAGTGTGACCCGCAGGGCGTTCCAGAAGCTGGGATCTTCCCCGAGGTAGGAGAAGTTCTCGAGCCCAATGAACTCTGACGTTCCGGGGATTGGTCCGCTCGTATAGAACGCTTCTTTGAACCCGCTGATCGCGGGCAGGAGACGGAACACGAGCAGCAGTACGAGCGCCGGCGCGAGAAACGCGAAGGGCACCCATTCCTCGCGCCTGCGCATGCCAGATCGCCATCCCCCCACCGATGGCGCCGGTACAGGGCGCGTTCTCTGAGTCAACATTGAATCAGGCGAACCGATCGCACTCCCGCTGAATCCGGTCCGCGGCCTGGGAAAGTGCCGCAGCGGGGTCGCTGCCGTTGCGGATGTCCTGGAAGGTCGCGGCCAAGACCGACTCATATGAGAGGAAGCAGACCGTGTTCGCCCGGGGCACCGGATTGACGGTTGCTTCGTCGGCCGCGGTCTTCAGGTAGGCCAGCGGCGGCTCACCGAATTCCGGATCGGTCTCGAACTTGGCGAGGACCGACTTGAGGGCCGGCATGTCGCCGCTGCCGGTCCGCCACCAGAGCTCGTTGCCGGCGCTGGTCGCCATGTAGTGGACAAACTTCTGCGCGGCATCCATTTGTTTGGTGAAAGCGTTGATGCCGATATGCCAGCCACCAGTCGGGGTGGCCGGTTCGCCTTCCGCGAAAAACGGATGGCGCGAGACACCCCAATTGAAGGTGACCGCCTCTGACTCGGCGAAGCGACTGATGTTCCAGGGTCCACCGACGAAGCTGGCCAGCGATCCGGTCTCGAAGATATCAGGCGGCCAGAAGATCTCGCCTTGCGGACCAACTTTCCACTCGTTGAAGAGCTTCCAGTAGAAGGTGAAGGCTTCGACCCACTCCGGTCCATCGATGACGCCCTTGACCGTAATCCCATCGTCGCCAATCTGCTTGCCGCCGAGAGAGGCGGGCAGCACGCCGAGCTGGTAGATGCGGTTGAGCTGCTCGGGAACAAACCCCCAGACCTCAACCGAGCCATCGTCACCCGTGATGGTCAACTTCTGAGCGGCATCGACGAGTTGTTCCCATGTCCAGCGCTCGTCGATGCCCGGTGGAGTGACACCGGCCTCATCCCAGATGTCCTGGTTGTAGTAGAGGAGCTGGGTCGACGTGTTGACTGGAGCCGCCAGCAGCTTGCCGTCGTAGCTGCCGGCATGGATCGATGACTCCAACATGTCGGCCTTCTCGTCTTCATTGAAGACATCGTCGAGCGGCGCCAGCCAGCCGTTGTAGCCGAAGTTCGGTGTGTTCGGAACGTCGACGCTGATGACGTCGGGGGTCTCACTCTTGGCGCCAAGTCGGACCTGAATCTGCTGTTGCAGGGCATCGAAGCCGAGCGGCTCCGGCACGACCTCGACATCCGGGTGCGCCCCATGGAAACCCGCGAGGAACTCCTCCAGCGGCCAATCTGAGTTCGTCAGCCAGGTGATCTGCGCTTTCGCGTCTTGCGCTGCAGCTGCCTCGAGCGGACGCAGTCTGGTCATCAATGGAGCAGCCGCGCCGGCCGTGGCAATACTGACAAGCGATCGGCGTGAGATCGATCGCCGACTCATGCTGCGCATGCGATTCGTCCTCCTTGCGTGAGACAAACAAGCGGCCAGGGGATCACTCGAAAGCGGCAAAGTATCGAGAGCACCCCTGCCGTAGATGCTTGCAAGGACTGCACCAGGCGTGATTGAGGGGCGAAAACGAACCGTGACACGAGAGAACACGCATTGCGGCAAACTCGGCATCGAGTAGCAACTGATGTTGTCCGATGCGTGATACCAGAGGACAAACCAGCACACCCTGGCCCGACCGACACTTACAAATCTGGCCGCGTGGCGTCCTCGATAGTGCAGCATAGGATCACAGGCGGATCGACGGTACCTGTTATCCGGGATCATTCGGATGATGTTTCAGTGAGCCCGTGGCCTGATGGCCTAGCCAGCATGCGACAATCAAGCAGGACCACATCCAGCCGAGCGTCTGGAGCGGATCATGCCCGATCTCCTCAGCGGCACCGTCACCTTCCTCTTCACTGAACACCGGGATCGTGGGGGATGTCATAACCGATGTGTCGCAGTGGTTCCGGGCCCAGGGGCACAACCAAGGAGCGGCGCATCACCGTCCCATCGGCCTCGATGAGGCTGCGCTCTTCGGCAGATGCGGCGGCGTCAATGGAGGGGACAAGACCGCATGCCTCTGTCACACGTGCGCATCGCGAGTCAGGATTATGGGACGCCGTGTTCCGCTCCGAGCGGCCGTTCGTCGCGGGCCGTGCGGTCCGTATCGAGCGCCGTCAGCAATTCGGCGTATTGGATCAGATGCCGTATTCCGAGGTACTGCTCCCGGACCCGTTCGCGCCCCCGCTCCCCCAGGCGACGAGCAAGCTCGGGCTCGCTCAGGAGACGGCGCACGAGGGCCCCGAATGTCTCCAGGTTGGACGGATCCGGGAGGAGGAGTCCGTGTTCGCCATCGACGATCTGGTCCTGGATGCCGCCGATCCGGCTGGCGATCACGGGGCGGCCCTTCCACATCGCTTCGGTCACGGTCAGTCCAAATCCCTCGAACAGGCTCTTCTGGACCACCACCGCGGCATGGCCTTGGAGCGCATTGACAATTGCCGCGTTCTCCTCGACATCGGTCATTGGCAGCGACACGAGGTGAACGCGCGCTCGCGCGCCGTCCGGAAGGGACCGCCACGCGGCGACGACGGACGCAAACGTCGCTGCACCCTCCGGGTCGTCGGACACGGTCGTGACGTCCGGTCCGGCTAAGACGAGTTCGGCGCCGGCTGGTGCCGCGCCGTTGACGAGCGCGGCGAATCCGCGCAAGACTCCAATGGGGTCTTTGAGTGGATCCCACCGCGAGACCTGGACGACCAGCGGCGTGTGCCACGCTGGAGCCGGACCGTGACGGATGATGTCCGCTTGGCGATCAACCCGCCCCGGGGTTCCGTCGGCTCGCACGAAGGTGGCTGCCGCGGTCTCCCCTGATCCTTCAATGATCCCCGTGCGGGCGAGGATAGCGCGCGCTGCCGCCTCACTCAGATCCTGGTTCTTGGGGGAAAAGGGGTCGATTGACGGCGGAATGACCGCGATGCGCCCGAGGTCAACTCCTTGCGGCACGTAGGCGGCGCGAGAAAATATGGTCGTGGCGACGTCAGCCAGGTACGGCGCGAGGAAGCCCCAGCCCAGGTCCGTCTCGTCGTTGGCCGCATCCGCACCAACGTGGCAGCGCCACACCACGCGCGCGCCGTGCTCGACGAGGGGGGGAGCCAACCCAGCCGTTTGTGGGTCATGCAGGAGCACCACATCACCGGGCTGGACCAGTGCGAGCAACTCCTGGGCGTGTGCGTGCAGGGTTTCCTCGTACGTCGCGTGCGCCGCGTCATCGAGGGGCGATGCGTCTCCGGGTGCGCCGTGCAAGGCATGGTGGATCCGCTTGGTGACCTGGAAGAATGCGGGCGAGCCCGAGATGACGAGCCAGCGGGCATCGATCCCAGCACCGCGGGTATAGGCCAGCAGCGAGGCCAGCATCTCGGCCACGCCACCACCCCGGGCGGTCGAGTTCACGTTCCACCATGCGCGCCCAGCCATCTGTTCGCGGGCGATGCCGGCAACCCGTGCTGCTCTGCGAACCTGGTCCTCGCCGAGGATGGGCAGGAAGCGATCCAACGGTTCCGGGGCGATATGGACCTCAGTGAGGTGGGACGGCACGAACTCCTCCTCGCCCAAGCATTGTGGTTGCACCAATGAAGTCATGGTATCAAGAATGGTTGCCCCCGGGCTGCGGTGGACTTTTGCGTTCGCCGCGTGATCCGCTGCCACCAGCATCGCCCTGGAGGACCACTGGGACGGGAGCATTGTCGCCTCTTGCGTCGTGAGGGGCGGTTCGCTCAGGCCGCGATCGCGCGCGCCGCATCATCTGCCGTGAAGCGCAGCACGATTGGTTCCTGACCTACATGTTCTGAATATCGGGGTTGACATTTCCTCATGGCGGCCATCACCCCGCGTGCCGTACGATGCGGGTTCGACAAAGCGATGGAGGAGAGCCTCGGATGGCCCAGTATCAGGGCGCGACGTTTACCAACGAGACCGTTGTCCTCGACGGCAACGACTATCGCAACTGCACCTTCACCGACTGTGTGATCGTGTTCCGTGGCACGGCCGCGGTGTCCCTGAACGGGGTCACCGCCAACAACTGCCGGTGGACGTTTGAGGGGGCAGCAGGGCTGACGGTGAAGTTCATGACCGCCCTCTACCAGGGAGGCTTCTCGGAGATGATCGACCTGACGATCGAGAACATCCGGCGCGGGAGCCATCAGCAGCCAGGGGCACCGCCCGTCGGTTAACCCCGCTGCCCGTGCTCATGACCAGCGGCGGCCGTTTGCTCGTCACCTGTGGACACGCGGTCGCCGGTCATGCGGGCGTAATCCAGGATCGAAGGGTAGCCAGTTGCCGCCATCAGGACGCCATCAGCAGCCGAGCAGCGGCAGCGCAGGATTATTCCGGGATCAGCGATACCTGTACCTGTCCTCGATGCAACCTAAAGAGTCAGCATCTCACGGGATCAAACAGAGTCAGCATTACAAACGTGACTGTTCAGAGTTTGGTCAGAGGAGGCTAGAGGTCGGTCTCCCCCGTCCCCCGCCGCCTCTAGGCGATGACCTCGGCGAGGGCGAAGCCGGGGCCATCCAGCGCGTTGCCCATCGCCGCGATGAGGCGGCTGACGTGGAGCACCGAGCGCGGGCGCTTATAGCCGCGCATCGACCGGTACCGCTCCTTGACCCACCAGCCGATGGCCCGCTCGCAGGCGTTGTTGGTCCCGTCCAGCGTCTCCCCGTCGGGCCCTGCCCAGGTCCGGTAGCGGGTCAGGCGCCCCCACAGATTCCAGCGATCCAGGCTGAACAGGCGCAGCCGGTAGGCCAGCGACATCGTCGCCGCCCGCGGCCGGCTTGGGGCACCCAGGTAGCGGTGATGGATGGCCGCCAGCATCGCGCTGGCCTCCGGGCTCGGCTGCCGCTCGCGCATCAGGCGCAGCAGCTCCTGGCAGTCGGCGAGGGCCTGCTCCGGCGTGACCCCGATGCCGGCCAGCGAGCCATCGGCATCGGCCGCCAGCGCGGGGGTGATGGCCTCCACCCACGCCTCGGTGTTGCGCTGCACATGGCTCTTGCAGACCTGCTGAGCAGCCCGCTCTCGTCGGCCGCGGTCTTGAAGCCATCGGCATCGTCGCTGACCAGCACCTCGGCCCCGAGCGCCGCGGCCAGGTCCTGCACCCAGGCGGTCAGCGTGGCCGCCTCGCCGTTGGGCAGCAGATCGAGACTGAGCACCGTGCCCTGCACCGCATCGACGCTGATGCCCACCGTCAGCCACTGCCCGCCGCAGCGCACGCTGGTCAGGTCCACCCCCAGCCCCACCACCCGGCCGCCCCCCCGCCGCACGGCCTCTCGCCGCAGCCCCGCCACCGCCGCTCCGGCTTCCTGCACCGCGTAGTAGACGGCCACCTTGCTCAAGGGCCAGCCCAGCGCCTCCAGCGCGGTGGCCACCGCCCCGTAGCTCATCCCCAGCACATAGAACATCACCGCCACGCCCTTGAGCCGGGCACTGGTCTGGTCGTGGCTGACCCCGAGCGGGTAGACGCGGAAGGTCCGCCCACAGCGCACGCAGCGGTAGCGCTGGGCGACGACCTCGTGCAGCTGCGTGTCGCGCAGCGGCTTGGGCACCGCTTGCCAGTGCTGGACATGGTGCCCGCCGCACGCCGGCAGAGGGGCAGCCGCGCTGGCTCCGGATAGACCTCGGGCTGGACGGGCGGCAGGATCAGCGACAGGCGCATGGCGGGACTCCTCGGAGCACAGACGAGCACGCAAGACCGCATCCTACCCCAGTCCTACCGGCCCGTGAACAATCACCAACAAACGAGGCTATTGACAATCCGGCACGAAAGGTGTACGTTCACTCATACACCAGACGCGGACGGGGGCAACCTCGGACGCGCGGTGCAGCCAACGCCGACGGGGGAAGCGCGCAAGCGCCCAACTTGTCGGCGTTCGGCTTTCTGGTGCGCGATGGCGGGTAGATCTCCCGCAACACATCCTCGAACGTCAAGTGCAAGAGCAGGGGCGGGTCAACGACACCTGTGCCTGTCATCCGGAATTCGTGGGGAGACCGTGACCGATGTCTCGCAGCGGCTGCTGGCGCACCATGGGGGATTGCGCGGGTTGTTTCGGATGGACATCGCCGGGCTGCCTCAGAAGTCTTCCCTCCCCTAGTCAGCCGCCATCGAGACAAGGTCTCGGTCGGTCCATCGCAGGCGCACGACCGGGGCGTTCCTGTTGACAAATATTCCCCAAAAACTGAACATCTAGGTCAGGCACTAGTTGGACCAAAACGCTACACAATAACAGTTTCACTGCTCCGGCTCCGTTGCTCGTCTGACACCTGCAGCGGTTGGCAGTCTGAACGGATGACGGACGTTCATCTTCTACATTTTGCGCACCAAGGGATCTCTCAGCCTTCGTTCGTCACGCCTCGAACGACTCATGCAGCCCATTGTCCTGTGATGTCAGGCCCTGTGAGACGGCTTCAGTCGGCCGCGGGACCGATTATCGCGACGACGAACGCCATCGTATCCTCACCACCCGGCGTGACGGAAATCTGAAACTCACTGCTAAGACTGGCTGCTTCTCCGGGAAGTAGGACTTCAGGCTCCTCGCCGGGACGATCGATGTTCGCGACCCCATGGGTGATGAAGACCATGCTCGTCGTTCCGAGGTCGGGGATCAGAAACGTCTCGTCCGAGCGAGCGTTTCGCTGAGCAGATAGAGGTTGCGTAATCCGGTCGGTGCGGGGAAGGGCTCTTCGAGCCGAAGCACTCTTGCCATCTCTGCATCCTCGGGCGGTGCGGGGTCGCTGACGGCCACCAATTCGATCGTGAAGTAGCTGATCGGCTCGTCGGCAAGGCTTGATCGCTGCTGCACCATTCCACCCGGCACCAGGGCCGCGTCACCGCTCAACAATTGCCGCTGTTCTCCGGACGCTTGATCGACAAGCCGGATCGGTCGAGTCGATGCCAGAACAAAGCCAAGTGGTCGCGCTTTGAAAGGGGCATTGGCTGGCATTGGTGCCTGGCTCCGAACAATACGCCATTGGACATCACCCTCCGGCAGCTCCACAACACCTTGAGAGATGACCTTTGCGAGGACGTCCGCTGGTAAGAATCCCTCGTTTGCTTGCTCGGACGTCTCAAGGGGAACCAGGGTCGCGGTCGGCGGCACCGGCGTGTGGGTTGGGGTAATCGGGGTCGCGGTCGGGGGGAAAGGCGATTCGTCGGGGGAACCGGCGTGTTGGTTGGGCGAAGTGGCGTGGCGGTCGGCGGGAGCGGCGTGGTGGTCGAAGGGATGGGGATCGAGGTCGAATCAGAGGAGACGGTAGTGGTGCGGCTTCGAACCCGGCCCGGGCCAATAGCGGTTTAGCCGCGTTGATGGGGAGGATCTTGACGGTGGCTCCCTCGGTGACCGGGCAATTGACCTCTTCGTCTGTCACGCGGCAGTTCACTTCGGTCGGAATGCCAATGAGGTAGCCGTCCTCGTTCACGGCGGCACCCCCACTGTTCCCCGGTTCGACGTCGGCATCGGTGATGATCCACGTCCAATCAGCATCCATCTCCCGACCCGTCACATCTCCTCGCGTGCGAATGAGGGCCTGAACTTCCCGGGGGTAGCCGAAGATACTGATCGACGTGTCATCAGGCACACGACTGGAATCTCCGAGTTCAACGAAATACGTGGCCCGGTATTCACCGGTGGTGAACGGTTCTTCGTACCGGTCAATCTTGATCTTCAGGACCGCGATATCGCCATTCCCCTCCCCAATAATCTGCTCCCCGGAGGAGTCCGTAGCCAACTCGGCGAAGTAGGTGTGTTCGGGGGGTGCGGAACTCTGCGGCTCCGTCAGCCTTCAGGATTCCGTACAGGTCTCAACAATCCGCAGCCGATAGCCACCTCCCTGCTTCCTTACGTTGGCCTGCCAGGTCTTGACGCTGGGCTGAACAAGGCCACGCCTGACGACGTGGGCGTTCGTCAGGATGAGCCCGTCCTGAGAGACGACCGTGCCGCTCCCAATCGGGATCAGGATGAGCCCGCGTGGCGAGACCTGGGCTTTGGCCTCGCTTGGGATCAGCGTCAGCATCGCGTCGGGGGATACGATCGCCCCGTTCGGCAGCCTGGTCGGCGCCTGGCGAGTGCCGTCCTCGTGCACGACTTCGACGACCTGCGCGATCTGCACGACGGCCCCGCGGATGGTGGTTTGGTTGGATCCCGCCTGGTGCGCTCCGACCGGCACCTGCAGTCCGCTGCAGGCAACCACCGAGAGGAGCATGACCAGCCGCGTCACGCTCACTAACCTGCGCATCACCGGCACCCTTTGTCTTTCCCCGTTCGGGCCATCGTACGCCCACTTGGCCACCCGGATTGCAACACCTGATGCTTGCCTACTCGCTGCAACGGAGCTCAGAGGGGACCGGAGTCAACGCCCGGTCCTCGAGAACGGGTGACTCCTCCGAAATCCACAGCGTCCCGGCCGCCGGCAACACCCAGCAAGGAGGATGGCCATGGGTACCTCAGTTGCCAACTCCCTGTGGATCGTGTCAGCGGGGATGTAGGCACACCCTTCTTGGGGCAGCCTGCGCTGGCCGGACGGAAGGTCAACGGTCACCCCCCCGTCTCGACGTGTAGCCCAACCGGCCCTGAGTGGCGGTGCCAACCCGTGTCGGCCACCGGGGAGTTCCAGGCAATCGCCATCAGAAACAGCCACGCCCCTTCCTGAGGGGGCGAAGCGACGTCCGCACTTAGTAATAGCGACGAAGCGGCAGGAGTCATGCCAGAAGTCGTTGTTGGCTCAATGAAAATGGCGATCTCTTGGTCCTCCATTGTTGGCGGGGCCAGGCTCAGCCGCAGCATGACGGCACGGGTAGGAGGGTTAGCGTCGTTTTGGTAGCTGATCTCCGCCTCGGTCGGCACGAACAAACAGTCGTGCTCGGACCGAACCTGCTCCGTTCCCTCTACATGGAAGGTGACCGTACCCGATTGGACGTAGTACAGGAGAGGCCCCCGGCTCCTCCGTGGGTCTGCCCCCTGGTCCGTCTCTAGCTCAATTCGCCTCAGCACGAGCCGCATCGGCCCGGGCGGGACCTGGGCAACGAATGCTGTCGCCAGGAGGTCGCCGACCGCGCCGAACGCATGGGGTGGGGCAAGCGAGGGTGTCACCGCAGGCATCGGCTGAACCTGCTCGCCGCTCTCGGCAGGAGAACAGTTGGGGAGGGCCAACGATCCGTCCTGCTGGATCGCGGGATGCGTCGCCACGATCCGTGCTGACACAGCTGTGCGCAAATAACCTGAGCCGAGTAGTAGCACAACGACAACGGGGACGACAACGTCCGCCTCACATCCATTCGCCGGATCATGGCATGCTCTCCTCTGTTGGCCCGCCGCCATCCGGCGACACCTCCGCCACCGCTCCAGCGGTTGGACCGTCGCACGGCTGCATTGGGTCCGTTCTGTGGAACGGTGGTGTATCCCCGTAGTCGAGGCGGTTAAACTCGGTGTCGTACGCGTAGACGCGAACGAAGATACGCCCCCCCACCGGCGCCGCAAAGTCGATCCGACCAAGACCTTGGTCGGTTTCGGCGCCCGCCAGGACGTCATCGGCAGTACCATTTTCCGGGGTCCTACTCGAAGGTGGCACCGACGGCGCGAGCCGGACACGCGCGAGCGTCTGCGGATCGAAGGCCGCCCATTCGATGTGGATCCTGTCCTCCTTGTACCCCGTGAACGTGATGCCATAGGACACGATGAGGCGGTGGGCACCCGATTCGGTCGTCACCCGCTCCTCCAGTTCAACGTCGTCGACCGCGACCGCGAGCTCGGTAGCGGTACTTCGGGCTTCAGGACTGGGAACAGGACGAACGTGTGCCAACGAACGTGAGGAAGGCGGTGAACACGCCCCCGGCGATGCCGAGTGCCGTCACCCACCCCGAGATGTGCCTCCAGATGCCCTTAAGCGCGCCGTCGTCGGCCTGTACCGTTTCAGGATTCGAGATTCCCTGCTGCTCGATCCTAGGCAGGCTTGAGACGACGCGAATCACTCGCCTTCCCGAGCCACGCATTCTGGCGCCTGGCGTCGCGGACGAAGCTCTAGCCCGACAATCTATGGTCTCGGCGTTGCCGGCAGGAGGCATGGGACGTTCCCCACACGGCATCAAATTAAAAGGAATGTTGACTCAGCGCATTCTACCCCTTCGCCGAAGGGGTGACATAGATTAGTGCTTACGTTCCGGAGCAGCTGCTGGAGACCGGATGTACAGATTGCGTTCGGCTTGGAGGTGTAGTGGGACGGCAGCGCTCCGGCGGCGCGACGGAACTGAATGGCTGCAGGAGGGTTGAAGTTGAGGTGGCCCCGCCCCTCGACCTGTCTTCGTTGTTGCCAACAGCAGCTGGGTGGTTCGTAGCGCGAC